>CAWDST010000036.1:0-188345 GCA_963804965.1 uncultured delta proteobacterium | reverse complement strand
CCGCCAAAATCCATAAATGATGATCCTTCCCCTCGCCGGGGCGGAGTATCCCGACAATAAGGTTTCTCAACGGCCGGCGTTTTGCAAGAACCTGGTTTACCGGGTACTCTGCAAAGGGCATGGCTGTCCCATCCTCTCGAAAGCAATGCCAATCCAGATCAAAGGCTGTTTTTCCTAGCAACTGAGCTTCTGTTAGTCCCAGCAATTTTTCCGCTGTCGGATTGCATGTCAAAATCCGTGTATCCGCACCATGAACGATAATGGCTGCATGGATCTTTTGGACCAAGGTACGATATTTATCTTCGCTTTCCTTAAGGTCATGGAGCATCAACAAGCTGGTGAGCGCATCGCTCAGTCGCCGGCCGATTTCTTGAAATAACCTCTTCTCTTCCTTTGTCCAGCCGCGGGGAAAGGAGCACTGGTGCATGCCAAATACCCAGGGCTTGCCCAATCTGGGATAAACAGCAACAAACATCTGCGATTGGACGCCAAACACCTCGGCAGTCACTTTGTTGATCGGTTTCTCTGTCCCCGCAATGTAAAACAGCGGCTCATCAGAGGCGAGAGCTTCCCGCAGATCCCGGGCTATGTCTTCTGACATCGGAACGTCCACATTCAGGACCTTGGCACCGGGATATTCAGCCTTGGTGATTTCCATGGGCACCCGAAACATCGGCGCATCCGGGTCGCAGGGATAGAAAAGCCAGGCACGGTCACAGTCGAAGATTGACAGCAAGGCTGTGAGAACATTGCTCATCATCTGCTCAAGTTCATTCGCCCCCTGAATGGCGCGATTAACCTGGTCCATGCATTCAAGGAAGCGAAGATGCGCCAGATGTTTCTGCTCTGCAATCCTGCGCTCGGTGATATCCCGGCCTTCGGGCATCAACATGATCACCTTGCCGGCCTCGTTTTTTACCGGTTTGATCGAGAAATCAACATAGTGGAGGTTTCCATCGGGAGCAATATGGGAGGCTTCAAATCGTATGAGCTCACCATTGGCAGCTTTCTGTACGCCAACACGGACTTTTTCCTGCAATTCCGGGGAATGTGCCCATCAGGGAGTTTCCCAAAAGGGTTTGCCGGCGACATCGTTCTCTTCGACGTCACCAATTGCCAAAGCAGTTCTGTTTGCTTTCAGCAATTTGCCGTCAATGGATAACAAACCGAGGAACTCGTAGGACTGATCAAAGACAGCGTGAAACCGCCGATCGCTTTCATCACTCATTTATCACCTCACTTAATCAAAACATCATCGCATCGGTCGCAATCCTGCATTATTCTAATCTTATCTTTGATCGACACCCTGCCAATCCGTAAAAGTCTGTGGAGAGGCAGACATTAACCCGGATGGCACATGTTCAAGGCCTGACATCATCCATAATATATAAACTCTTCATATTCAACAATATACCTATCATGATTCTTTACGACCCCCGTATCCCGGCGAGCCTTATCGAGTTCGGCATTCAGATTCCCCTGAGGGACAGCCGTTCTACCAGGACATTGCAGGCACTCCTCGATGATCGCAAACTGAAACCCCTGCAAAGACACTGGCATCAGGATCGCATCGTCGAAACGATCACCCGGGAGGATCTGTTGCGGGTCCATTCAGCGGGGTATGTGGAACGATTGTACTCGGCGGCTCTAGAACAGGAGCTTATTGCCACCTTCGAGTTGATCGATGCCGCAGGCAAATACTATCGATATACCCCGGAAACAGCGACGCGACCGCTCACCGATCTTTTTGAGCGCATCCTGATTAAAAACGCCGGCACTATCCAAGCCGCGAGACTTGCCCTGCAGCATGGCTTCTGCTTTTCCTTCACCGGTGGCGCCCACCACGCCCAGCATGATTTCGGTAATGGTTTCTGCCTGATCAACGATGTCGTCATCGCCCCCCGCAAACTGCAGTTTGAAAAGCTGGTTCGCCGGGTCTGGATTATCGATGTCGATGCCCACAAAGGGGATGGCACCGCCGCGCTCACCGCCGGCGATGATTCCATCCGGACCCTGAGCATCCATATGGCCGGCGGCTGGCCGCTCGATGGTCCGGCAGTACTTGCCGACGGCAGAGCCAATCCTTCCTTCATTCCAAGCGATATAGATATCCCCATCGCAAGCGGCGAAGAGGCCTATTATTTGCAGAGGCTGGGCGCTGGTCTTGGGAAGCTTGCGGAGGGAGACAAGGCCGATCTGGCCATCGTCGTCTGCGGGGCCGATCCGTATGAAAAAGATGAATTGCCCTCGACGGCCCCCCTCAAACTCTCCCTGGAGCAGATGTTCGAACGCGACCGACTGGTCTATAACTGGCTGCACGAGCGCAATATACCGGCCGTTTTCCTGATGGCCGGCGGCTACGGCGATGAGGTCTGGCGGGTTTATGCCCAGTTTTTGCTCTGGACGTTACGGCAGCGTTATTAATATACTTTGACGAACCGACAATTATCAAAGGAGATACGGCATGAAGAGTAAACACCTCGTTGGCATGATCATTTTCCCTGTATTTTTGTTCCTTTGGGGATGTTTTGACAGCTCGCTCACCATTCAGGTGCGATATGCCGAAGTGCTAGGGCTGAAGCAAAACGACCCCATATATTTCAAAGAAAGTGCAATCGGCAAAGTGCAAAAAGTCTCCTACACGCAACAAGGTGATTACCTGGTTGAGTTGAACATTGCTCCGGATTTTAAAAATGCCGCCACGGTCGATTCGCGGTTTGTCATTGATAACGATGCCAAGACCCCTCAAAGCAAGGCCGTAACCATTGTCCAGGAAAGGCCCGGAGGAAGAGTCCTGACCAAAGGTGAGATAGTTCAAGGTTCCGTGAGAGCAGGATTTTTGGATGACATGTTGAGCAGCATCAAACGCACCGCCACTGCTGCGCAATCCGGACTGGTGGAGGCTGTTCAGGAGATGGAAAAATCTCTCAATCTGACCTCCCAAAAACTCGATAAGGAGATGGCAGCCGCCCTTGATGAGCTTTCCCGACGGCTTCATACGTTCAGCATGGAAGTGAGAAAGTTGCCGGAAAAACAGGAAATACAGCAGCTGGAGCAGTCGGTCAAGCAGTTTGCCGAAGCGTTTAGCAAAGCGCATCAGAATGTCCGTGAACGGATACGGCAGGAGCTGCTCCCGCAACTGCGCGAAGAACTCGACCGGCTCCGTGAACAGCTTCGCCAGGAAGGTCGAGACAAGGAAATCGAGGAAATCGACAGGCAGGTTAAGGGGATGAGCGCGGCCTAGTTCATCACCAACACCTTGTTGCCAAAATAATTGCAAAACCAGGTAGAGAAGAGTAGCTTATCGACGCCAGATGTTCAGGGTTTTCAAAAGTAGCTGTTTTATCACCTTTGTCATAACTGCAGAACAAAGTCGGGAGAGATATGGCCAGAATCGTCATCAGTGGTACCGGGGTGTTCACACCGCCATTTTCAATTTCCAACGAAGAACTTGTCCTCTCGTTCAATACTTTCGTGAAAAATTTCAACAGCGTGCATGGGGATGAAATTGCCAATGGGTCCTGTCAGGCGTTAGCTGAGTCCAGTGCCGAGTTCATTGAAAGGGCTTCCGGTATAAAGAGCAGGTTTGTCATCGATCGTCAGGGAGTTCTTGATCCAGAGATAATGTGCCCGCGATTGCCAAAACGATCCGCCGAAGAAAGATCGATCCAGTGCGAAATAAGCGTTGCCGCTGCCAGTGAAGCAATGCACAGAGCTGGAAAAAATCCGGAGGATATAGATGCGGTTATCGTGTCCTGCTCGAACATGGAACGTCCATATCCGGCGATCGCCGTCGAAGTGCAGGACGCTTTAGGCATTGCCGGTTTTGCCTTTGACATGAATATCGCCTGTTCTTCCGCCACGTTTGGCATTCAAACCGCAGTCGATTCTATTTTCAGGGGTAATGCCAGGGCGATCCTCATGGTGAATCCCGAGATCTGTTCAGGTCATTTGAACTTTCGTGATCGTGACAGTCACTTTATCTTTGGCGATGTGTGCACTGCAGTAATTATCGAAAAGGAGGAGTATTGCTGCAAAAAAGATGTCTTTGAGATTATCGGAACAAAACTGGCAACCAAATATTCCACCAATATCTATAATGGTTTTGGTTTTCTCAATCGGACCAGACCAGGACAGGGCCCTGAAAAGGATATGCTTTTCATCCAGGAAGGCAGAAAGGTTTTTAAAGAGGTGGTTCCCCTTGCTACGGAAGTGATCCGTAATCATCTGGCAGAGTATAACATTGCACCGACCGACTTAAAGAGAGTCTGGCTCCATCAGGCAAATCTCAACATGAACCAGCTTATCTGTAAAAAATTGCTCGGAACGGAGATCACCGATGCTGTTACCCCGACCATTCTTGATACCTATGCCAACACGGCATCAGCCGGATCAGTTATATGCTTTCATAAAAACCATGAAGATTTAAAGGAACATGATCTTGGAGTAATCTGTTCATTTGGTGCTGGCTATTCGGTTGGCAACATCATAGTGCGCAGGATAATTATTTGATCTTTCAATCAGAATTACCCTCTCCGCTTCGCAAATCGATCATTTACCTGGTATCGGCTTTTTCATTCTGTGACCAGGCTTGGCCATAATCTCCAGATAAAACGACTCTAACTGCTGCTGTTCGGCTTGATCGATACATTTGGAAATTTCAGACAAGTGAATTTCTTTTGCTGTTTCAGAATCTTGGCCGAATTTACAGTCAAAATCCCAAAAGTCGACCCCCTCCGGCAATTTTTTGCCTCGTTCTCTTTTTATGTACTTTTTGACCTCGTGCCTTACGGCTTCTACCAGTCTGTCCTTTCTGATTTTTGCATCGATTAATTGAAACGTTTTTTTCACTGTTATCCTCCAAGTTTTATGATGTCTCTATCACCAGCCGAGCGATAAAGCTAGGGATATTTGCAGCATGGGGCAGCAGATAAGCGGTTCTTGCTTGCGGGATTCGTCGATTTTAAATAGTGTATGTCCGACGAGAGAGACTTGTGGTTGACACTATTCGGATATTTTCGGGGAATACTCATGCTTTCTTACATATATAACGGAATCCGCGAGTGTCACGACAGTGAAACCTTGAGGAAAGTTATTATGTTAAATATCTTCCTCGCTCTCGGTTTTATTATTCTCCTGCTTATGGGAGTTATTGCTCTGGTACAGCAGGCCCTGTTTCTTGCCCTTGCCGACTTTATCCTCGCTCTCCTTTTTTTCACGATTCTTTTCTATCTTCACAAAACCGGTGATGAACCGACAACTTCTCGTGTCGGTGTAGGCATGTACATTCCTCTTCTTCTGTTATCTCTTTGTTCGTCGCAGGTGTCCACACCACAGCATTTATGTGGCTCTACACCTTTCCTCTTGTTCGCACTGTATCTGCTTGGTTTGCGGCAAGGTATATGGATCACCTGCTGTCTTTTCTGCTTTTGTGCGGGCTTTCTTATTGTTGACTTAGTATCCGACAGCATAAATGTCTACACCAAAGACTTCGCCATCCGTTTCATCCCTTCTTACCTTTCCGTCTGTATTTTAGCCTTTCTTGTAGAAAACTGCCGTGCCGATACCCGGGATGCCATGCTCGATAAACAGCGCCTCCTGGCCGGAACCATTCATCGAGCTGCGTGAGAAAGAGACGGAACTGGAAGAGGCCAGGAATCAGCTTGAGCTGAGAGTCACCGAGAGGACTGAGGAATTGGAGACGGCCAACACACAACTCCGGGTTGAAATGGAGGAGCGGAAGTTGGCGCAGCAGGAAAGATTACGTCTGGAATCAGAGCTGCTCAGAGCGGAGAAAATGGAGCTGCTGGGCCGGCTTGCCGGTGGCGTGGCCCATGACCTGAACAACGTGTTGTCCGGTATCGTCAGTTACCCCGACCTGCTGCTGCACACCTTGTCGCCGGAAAGTGAAATGCGCGGTCCCTTGCAAAACATACGCAGGGCAGGAAAACGGGCAGCAGCAATTGTCCAGGACCTGTTGACACTTGCTCGTCGAGGGATATCTCTCAGGGAGAGCACCCAACTGAACGATGTTATCTTGGCCCATTTACAAAGTCCTGAATTTATTATTCTGCAGAAAAAATATCCCGAGGTGACCGTCGAGGCTCACCTTGCTCCCGATCTGCAGCACATTTCCGGATCTCCAGTGCATCTGGAAAAGGCCGTTATGAACCTTGTGTTGAATAGTTTTGAGGCAATAGAAAAAGCAGGAAGGGTTGTAGTGACCACCGAAAACCGCTATGTCGATAATATCATTCAAGGTTATGACACCACCATTCCCGGAAAATATGTGGTGTTGATAGTCAGTGACAGTGGTATGGGTATCCCCTCGGAACAACTTGATATGATTTTTGAACCGTTTTATTCCAGCAAGACCATGGGGCGCAGCGGTACGGGTCTGGGTATGACTGTGGTATGGGGCACGATAAAGGATCACGGTGGATACCTGGATGTGAAGAGTTCTCCGGGAAAGGGTACCACTATTACCGTATTTCTTCCTGCCCATGAAGATAACAAATCACCACGGGTGGAATCCGCCGGGCTGCAGGCTTTCATGCAAGGAGAAGGGGAAACAATATTACTGGTCGATGATGATTTGGAGCAGCGATTACTCGGGAATAACATTCTGACTACGCTAGGATACAAGGTAGAAACAGTTGCCAGCGGTGAGGAAGCCGTCGATTTTCTTAAAGGCAGCTCTGCGGATCTTGTTCTTCTCGATATGATCATGGAGCCGGGAATGGATGGTTTGGACACCTATCAGAGTATTCTTGAGATCCGGCCAAGCCAGAAGGTAATTATTGTCAGCGGCTATTCCGAGACCGAAAGGATAAAAAATGCCATGGAACTTGGAGTTCGTAGCTATCTTAAGAAACCGTACACTCTCGAAAAGATAGCCTTTACAATCCATAAGGAGCTTACCGGTTAGATGTAAATAAAATTTTCCGTTTAGTGTGTGCAGGCCGCGTTATCTCTTGATAATGCGGCCTTTTTTGTTCGCATCGCTTTTCCGGTAAGACAGACTGCGACAATGTGTCGATCGTTGTGCAACAATTTTTTTAAATAAACTTAATCAATACTACCGGATTTGCCGATAAATTGGTTTATATAGGTACTTCTACCCATACTGTTCAGCAAAATATACCTAGACAATCACCCAAAGGAGGAAAAAATGGAAAAATACCTGCGCCAATTGATTTTTCTGGTGTATGCCCTGATACTGCGATGGCCGATTTGGCTGCTCATCTGGATTGTTGGTCGCACCGGAATGCTGAAAACCCTGTTTCTCATATACCCTACAGACAGATCGGAATGTCTTGATTTCTCCCCTGACATTAAATGGTTGAGGGATTTCTTTTCAGGTCGACCCACACCAGCCGGTCTGATCATGGATGGATGGCGACCAATGGGAATATACCTCGTGATTCCCAATCCGGCCTTGGAATTGATGCGAGGGAAAAACCGTCCGACGGTCGAGGCGATTATCAGGCGAATGCTTTGGATCCAAAAGCTTTCCGGAGCCCGAGCCATTGGCCTTGCCGGACAACTGGGTCCGATTTTCGAAAAACGCCACGGTATCCCCATGGTGCCGCCTTTTTACAGCAGTACTTATGGCAACATTTTCAGTATTCAGAAGGCGGTCAGCCATATGGTATCGACTGCCAGGAGAAACCCCTGGGAGGTGTCAGTCGCCATTCTTGGCGGAGGAGAACTCGGTGAACAGTTGGTACAGCATCTTGGCAACGATGGCTACCGAATGGCAATGGTCGATGTCAGATACACCAGAAGCGGGGATGTCCGGTTGACGGATGAAAAGGAAGCGGACCGTCAACTGGCTGAGGTGGATTATGTCATCAATCTTCTTCCCAGGGGCAAGGACTTTATGGAGTGTCACCTGCACCGGCGAATTCCGGAAGCAGCAACCATAGTTGATTTCTCACGGCCCCAGATCGACACGACAGCGGTTCCGCAGAGAGTAGTTATGGGAAACAGGGTGCAACGCAATGGGGTTCACTTTTTCATGAAACTTCCGGGTGGCTGGAAACGTCATGAACTTCCGGCGTGTTCCATGCCTTCTCTGTTGGCGTCTCTCAGCACTTCACCTGTTGGCAATATAGAAGAATTTCGGCAGGCGGCCAGACTGTTTGAATTCTCCACTGCACTGACCGGTGCACCGGTACGGCCACACGAAGCTGTCTGGGATTGGCCGAGTTTTGCCGTCCTTCTTACCGCCTTCGCTCGCTTTGGCCTGTTTTTGCAGAGAAGACGGCAGATTTTCAACCGGCGGTAAGCCTTGAAATCATCGAACAGATAAGACGCCCCGGAACCGGCTATGTCGTCACAATGATTCCGTCAAGTTCGATGGAAGCCTACAGATCCGGGGTGTCGACGACCCGCTCAAGTTCCGGCAGCCAGATATTTTCCTGATGGTTGTAGGTTTTGACGACGACCTTGTCGGAGTACAGGAAAAGCGAGTTGGTCCAGATAGTGCCGCGGTTCATATCCTTGTTATGGATATTGGTGACGCGACCGTCGTAAAGATTGATCGGCGAGGCATAGCTTTCCTCCAGGGGCGAGGTGTGGGTGTGGCCGGACACCCAGAGGAAGACCTGTTCGTTCTCCTCCAGGATCTTATGGACCTCATCCACCGGCTGGGCGATAAAACTGGGGGTATTGATCCATTTCCGGTAATTCCGCAGGGTGCCCTGCAGGGGGCCATGAAAGACGATGATGGTCGGCGTCATCTGGTTGTTGGCAAGCTCGGTACGCAGCCACGCCAATTGCTGTTCGGACATTCCGGAAAGAAAGCTACCATGATCGGCTGAAAGAAATATCAGCAGATAATCCCCGACATACTTGCTGTAATAATATTTTTCTAACTCGAAGGTTTCCCTGAACTTTCTGAGTTTTGCCTGCTGTGATGCCGGAGTACCGGCAAGGAGCTGACCTGGCGCATCGGCATAGAAATAATCGTGATTGCCGGCGATGGCAAAGAAAGGTGCCTGCACCTTGCTGAAAAATGTTTTGGCCACCTGATATTCGTCATCGGTTCCCAAATCGGCACAAATATCACCTACGGCTATGACCATTTCAACGTCTTCCCAGGAATTGATCGTCGTCAATACCTTCTCTTTGTTCTGGAAATCACGACCGGGCAGATGAGGATCGCCGAGAATCACCAGATGGTGGTAGGCCTCGGCCATCTCGTCCGATGGTTTGGCGCAGGCGGCAAGGGCGATACAAACAAGTGCGGCAAGTACAACCTTTTTCAGAAAGGACATTGTGGTCTTCGCATTCATACCTGTTAGAGCGGTTGGTGAGTGTGTGGTTACCAGTGGTACGAAAAAATACTACATGCCGATGTCCCCGGCAATCCCCTGCATCGCCGCCAGACTCAGCTGACAGAATTCAGCCAGGGGGATTCCGGCAAGTTCGCACTCGGCGATGATCTCGCGGTCGGCGCCGCGGGCAAAGGCCTTTTCTTTATAGCGCTTCTGTACCGATTTGCTCTTCACCAGTGCCAACTTCTTTTCCGGGATAACCAGGGCGGCGGCAACGATCAGGCCGGTGATGGTTTCACCGGCGGCAAGGGCGTGATGGAATGGAGTCCGGCGCTGCTCGCCCGGCCAGGCGGTGAGATTATGCAGACGGATTGCTTCGACAATCTCCGGATCAACTCCTTTTGCCTTGAGAATCGCCACTGTATCCAAAGTATGGGTGGCAAGATCAGGCTGACTCTCCGAATCAAGATCGTGCAGCAGGCCGGCCAATGCCCATTGCTCCCGGTCAGCCCCGAGCCGCTCGGCCGCTGCCCGGAGAACCGCCTCTGAGGCGAGAGAGTGGTTGACAAGATGCTCTGCCTTGAGCGTTGCGCGAACCAGCTCCAGGGCCTCGTTCCGGGTTATGCCGTAGGTCATGTCCGTCTCCTTAATATTTTAAACCGACGCGGTCGCGGACCAGATCAAGAGTCACCACCGCCTTCGCCCGGGCCTTGTCCCGGCCTTTTTCGAGAATCGCCCGGAGCATCGCCGGATCGGCCAGCAGTTCGGCCTTTTTTTGCCTCGCCGCGCCAAAGGTATCGTTCAACAGATCGAGCAGTTCCAGTTTGAGGTAACCATAAGCAGCCCCGCCAGCCACGTAAAGATTATGGATTTCCGCCATCCGGGCAGGAGTGGCGAAAAGCTTCATGATTTTATAGAGGCTGCAGGTATCGGGATTCTTCGGTTCTTCAACCGGAGTCGCGTCGGTGGCGATGGCCATGACCCGTTTCTTCAGCTCTTTTCCCTCCAGAAAGATGGGAATGGTGTTGCCGTACGACTTGGACATCTTCTGTCCGTCCAGGCCGGGAACGATAGCCGTCGATTCGTTGATCGCCGGCTCGGGCACAACGAAGGTGTCGCCGTATTCATTGTTGAATTTGATGGCCAGATCGCGAGCTACCTCAAGATGCTGTTTCTGATCCTTGCCGACCGGCACCTGTTCCGCCTGGTAGAGAAGGATATCGGCGGCCATCAGCACCGGATAGGAGAACAAGCCGTGGCTGGCGGAGATACCCTTGGCCACTTTGTCCTTATAGGAATGGCAGCGCTCGATCAAGCCCATCGGGGCAATGGTCGAAAGAATCCACGTCAGCTCGCACACCTCGGGCACATCCGACTGCACCCAAAAGATACACTTGTCGGGATCAAGGCCGAGCGCCAAAAAATCGGCGGCCGCTTCGAGGGTGCCACCGGCCAGCCGGTCCCGTTCGCGGACGGAGGTAAGGGCATGCAGATCGACGATAAAGACGTACAGTTCATCGCTTTCCATATGGGCAATCATGGTCTGCATCATGCCGAAGTAGTTGCCGATGTGGAGTTGGCCGGAAGGTTGGATACCTGATAAGATTTTCATAAGTTTCCTGCAGTTGTTAGTATCTTAGAATTCATTTCTTGTTTCAGAAATGAATTTCGTGAAGGTACTTACCCCTTGTGAGGGGTTGTGTATGGAAAGAGACAGTTGGCGATTTTTCGATCCGATACCATACTGTAAAAACAAAAAAAAGGGGAGTAGAGAAACGATGTTCCCTACTCCCCTTTTATAAATGACCTCTCAGCCGTCGACGATACTATTTGACCTCTTCAAAGTCGGCGTCAACCACATCATCGTCATCCTTTTTCTTGCCCTTGGCCCCGGCACCGGCACCCGGACCGGCATCACCGCCGCCATCGGGATTTTCTTTAGAGGCCTGCTGATACATGAGCTCCGCCAGTTTATGGGAAGCCTGGGTCAAAGCCTCGACCGCCGTCTTAATTGCCGCAACATCGTCACTGTCCTTGACCTTTTTGACGTTGGCGATTTCTTTCTCGACGCTGGCCTTGGTGGCAGCATCGACCTTGTCGCCGAGGTCCTTCAGGCTCTTCTCAGTGGCATGGACCATGGCGTCTGCCGAGTTCCGGGTCTCAACCAGTTCCTTGCGGCGTTTGTCTTCCTCGGCATGCAGTTCGGCATCCTTGGTCATCCGCTCGATCTCGTCTTTGGTCAGACCGGAGGAGGCGGTGATACGAATGGACTGCTCCTTGCCGGTGCCCAGATCCTTGGCGGAAACGCTGAGGATGCCGTTGGCATCGAGGTCAAAGGTAACCTCGATCTGCGGCACGCCACGCGGGGCCATGGGGATATCGGAGAGCTCGAAACGGCCGATCGTCTTGTTGTCGGCGGCCATCTCCCGCTCACCCTGAAGAACGTGGATGGAAACGGCCGGCTGGTTGTCGGCAGCCGTCGAGAAGATCTGGCTTTTCTTGGTCGGCACGGTGGTATTTTTCTCAATGAGCTTGGTCGTTACTCCACCGAGGGTCTCAATGCCGAGGGAAAGCGGGGTAACGTCAAGCAGCAGGACGTCTTTGACATCGCCCTGCAGTACACCGCCCTGGATGGCCGCACCGATGGCCACGACCTCGTCGGGATTGACACCTTTATGCGGTTCCTTGCCGAAGATTTCTTTGACCTTGGCCTGGACCATCGGCATACGGGTCATACCACCGACGAGAATGACTTCGTCGATTTCCGAGGCGTTCAGACCGGCATCTTTCAAGGCGGTGCGGCAAGGACCGACAGTCCTTTCAACGAGATCTTCGACGAGACTCTCAAGCTTGGCGCGGCTCAGTTTGAGATTCAGATGTTTCGGGCCGGAGGCATCAGCGGTGATAAACGGCAGATTGATGTCGGTTTCCTTGGTGGTGGAAAGCTCCATCTTGGCCTTCTCTGCCTCTTCCTTCAGACGCTGCAGAGCCATCTTGTCTTTTCGCAGGTCGATGCCCTGCTCGCGCTTGAATTCGTCGGCCAGCCAGTTGACGACCCGCATATCGAAGTCTTCGCCACCAAGGAAGGTATCGCCATTGGTCGATTTGACCTCGAAAACCCCGTCGCCGATTTCCAGAATGGAAACGTCGAAGGTGCCGCCGCCCAGATCATACACGGCGATTTTCTCTTCCGCTTTCTTGTCGAGGCCATAGGCCAACGAGGCCGCGGTCGGCTCGTTGATGATGCGCAGGACATTGAGACCGGCGATCTTCCCGGCATCCTTGGTGGCCTGACGCTGCGAATCGTTGAAATAGGCGGGCACGGTAACCACCGCGTCGGTGACTTCTTCACCCAGGTATTCCTCGGCGGTCTGCTTCATTTTGGCTAAGACCATCGCCGAAATCTCCGCCGGCCGATAGGTCTTGCTGTTCACATCGACCGAGACACTGCCATGGGACCCTTCAACGATCTTAAAGGGACTGATTTCAATGGACTTCTTGACCTCCTGATCGGTGAACTTCCGGCCGATGAGGCGCTTTATGGCATAAAGTGTCCGGGTCGGGTTGGTAACCGCCTGACGTTTTGCTATCTGCCCTACTAACCGTTCATCGCTATCCGTAAAGGCAACTACCGACGGAGTGGTTCTATTGCCCTCGGCATTGGCAATTACCTTGGGTTCGCCCCCGTCCATAATCGCCACACATGAGTTGGTGGTCCCCAGATCTATTCCGATAATTTTACCCATCTTCTCTCTCCTTAAATCTTTCTCAGCGGATTATTTATCCGTCCAGCATTATTCAATTATTTGTCGATTGCTCTACCCGTGGTAGCGGCAACCTACTGTAAAGTTGTCATTTTCCCCTGTTTGTCAAGGGATTTGCAGATCTTTTCGCAAGCAAGAGGTGCCACTCATCTCAACCTTTCGGGCCGGAGGAAACCACGACCTTGGCAGCTCGCAGCAACCGATCCTTGTAATAATAGCCCTTTTCAAACTCTAAAAGGACATGATTGGCCGGGATGGTATCGCTGGCATCCATGGTCAAGGCCTCCTGCTGCTGCGGGTCGAAGGGTTTGCCGACACTTTCCACCGCCTTTACCTCAAATTTTTCCAGGGTGGTAAGAAGGCTTTTCAAGGTCAGCTGGACACCGGCAAGCAACGCGGCAAGATTTTTTTCCGCATCGGCTCCATCGATGACACCCTGGCCTATGGCCCTTTCCAGGTTGTCGACGACCGGAAGAATCTCCCGAAAAATGGTCTCTCCGGCATATTTCAAGCCGGCCAACCGTTCCCGTTCCACCCGTTTCTTAAAGTTCTCATTGTCCGCGGCCATCCGCAGCATCCTGTCACGAAGACCGACAATCTCCTCACGGGCATCGCGAAGCTCCTTCTCCGGATCGTTCGCTTCCGGCTCTGCCTGGTCCATCATATCGGATACTTCCTCGGGGGCTTCGGAGTTGCTGCCAACCTCAACTGCAACTTCAGTTGTATCCTGAAGCCCTTCGTTTAATTTCTCCTCGCTCACCTCGTTCTCCCCTTATAATAAAAGTACATTTTTTCTTTCCTGCTCCGGGATAAGCACGGAGCGGCAAAATCCAAACTTGTGCGAACAATAAGTAGCCGATTTTTTCTTGTCAAGTAGCCGAAAGTCAATATTCACGGCCATGGCAGGAATCAAAAAGATAATAAATTCAATGCAAACGACAGCGGGGAATTGATCGGGAGAGGATGTGGAGGGCCCTTCTGCGAGCTTCGGTCTTTATTCGACTTGGTATCGGTTCAATTTGTTCAACAAGGTTTTGCGGGTGATTCCCAATCTTCGCGCTGCCTCGCTTTTGTTGCCAGCGGTTTCTTCCAGGGTCTTCAGGATAAGCTGCTTTTCAGCAGCGAAAAGGGAGCCCGTTTCGATATCGTCGACGATTGTCGCCTGTTTTTCCGACTGCTTAGCCGTCTGCTTCTGAATCGCCAGCGGCAGGCTTTTCTCAGTCAATTCTGTGCCGCGCATGAGAATGATCCCTCGTTCTATGGCGTTTTCCAGTTCACGAACATTGCCTGGCCAGGAGTAGGCAGTCAACAATTCCATACATTCGGAGGTGACCCGGTCGAGGACGCGGCGGTTTTTCTCGGCAAATTTTCGGGCGAAATGGCCGACGAGCTGAGGAATATCGGCATCCCGAGCCCGCAGCGGCGGCACGGTGATCATGACCACATTCAGCCGGTAATAAAGGTCTTCACGAAAAGCATTGCCCTTCACCTCCTCTTCGAGGTTGCGGTTGGTGGCGGCGATTATCCGCACATCGACCTTGATCGTCTCCTCGCCACCGACCCGCTGCAGTTCTTGTTCCTGCAGCACCCGCAGGAGTTTCACCTGCATGGCCTGGGAGGTTTCGCCGATCTCGTCGAGAAAGAGGGTGCCGCCATCGGCCTGGACGAACTTGCCTTCCCGTCGCTTTTCCGCCCCGGTAAAGGCTCCTTTTTCGTGGCCAAACAGCTCGGACTCAAGCAGCCCCTCGGCCAGAGCGGCACAGTTGACCTTGATAAACGGTTGGTTGCGCCGTTCGCTGTTGCGGTGCAGGGCCTCGGCGACCAGCTCCTTGCCGGTACCCGATTCTCCGTAGATGAGCACCGTTGCCTCGGTAGGCGCCACATAGCCGACCATCTCCAGCAGTTCCTGCATCGGCGGGGACGAGCCGATAATCGAAGTTTCCAACGTCCCCCGTTCCGCCGCCGGCTGCTGTTTGCGGCTCACCACCTGCTGGTGATCGACGGCGCGCATGAGGGCGAGACGCAACCGGTCAAAATCGAGGGGCTTGGTCAGGTAATCGTGGGCCCCCTGTTGAATCGCTTCCACCGCATCGTCAACGGAGGAATAGGCGGTCATGATGATCACCGGCAGGGCAGGTTGCAGGGCCTGGATCCGGGTAAAGGCCTCGCGACCATCCATTTTGGCCATTCGCACGTCCATCAGCACCGCGTCGTAGGGGTGTTCCGCGACAGCGGCAACCGCCGTCACCCCATCATCGGCCTCGACACAGCGCCAGCCCCACTCTTTGATGAGCGAGCAGAGCGTAAAACGATGCACCTGATCGTCATCGACCACCAGGATGGTTATCGGTCCCTTTTTTCCCGTCACTTTGTTCTCACCCCATGATTCATTTCGACATCATCATCGTTGGCTGTCTTAACGATACTGTCGATACTATTTCTCTAAACCTTCAATATATGTTACCATCGTCGCCGAAATGCAAGGCAAAAACTTGCGATTTCATCGCAGGCCTGATCCATCGGCATTGACCTGCTTGCCGGACAATAACACAAAACTGAACAGCCAATCCTGCGGAGATATGCAGCATGCACACCCTTTCCATCATCAGCGTCGGCGGCACCATCGACAAAGTCTATTTCGATGCGAAAAGCGAATATGAAGTCGGACCACCGAATATCGAGAAGGTTTTGGCCGAGCTCAATCTGTCGATCACCTACGCTGTCAATTCCCTGATGCGCAAGGACAGCCTCGACTTGACAAACGACGACCGCAGTTCCATCGCCTGCGCAGTGGCCGCCGACCCCTGCCCCCGCATCCTTATCACCCACGGTACCGACACCATGGTTGAGACCGCTCAAGCGCTGAAAGAAATCGCCGGCAAGACCATCGTTCTCACCGGGGCGCTCGAACCGGCCCTGTTCAAGACCAGCGATGCGGTCTTTAATATCGGCTGTGCCATTGGAGCGGTGCAGGTCCTCCCGCCGGGCGTTTATATCGCCATGAATGGGCGGATCTTCACCGCGGGCAACGTCAGAAAAAACCTCGCTTTGCACAAATTTGAGGAGCTTGGCGAGGATGTTTGAGGTGCGTTCTTTTCAGAACGGTGACGCTGATGCACTGGTGCAATTATGGAAAGATTGCCGGCTTACCCGTGACTCTAACGATCCGTACCGGGATATTCAGTTAAAACGTGCAATACAGCCCGATCTCCTCCTGGTTGGGACACTGGAAGGGCGAATCGTTGCCAGCGTCATGGCCGGCTATGAAGGCCATCGCGGATGGCTCAACTATCTGGCCGTAGCACCCGGCTGCCGCAGGCAGGGATTTGGCCGGCAAATCGTCGCCGCAGCCGAGCAGCGGCTGCAGCTCCTCGGCTGTCCGAAGATCAACCTCCAGGTGCGCTCGGGAAATACCCCGGCCGTGGATTTTTACCGGAATATCGGCTTCCAGGTGGATGATGTTATCAGCCTCGGAAAACGCCTACCCCATGAATAATTAATAACATATAATTACCGCCCATGACCACCATCGCTACACTGGGGCCGGCCGGAACATTTTCCGACCAGGTTGCCAAGGAATTTCGCAGATCCCTCCGGGGTGATATTGCCATCAACTACTGCAACTCGATAAAAAAGGTATTTCAGGCGGTATCGGACGGCTGCGATTACGGCATAGTACCCATTGAAAACCTGTCAGAGGGCTTCATTCCCCTGGTTCTTGATCTCCTCGTCACCTCCCGGCTGAGAATCATCGGGGAAAGAATCATCCCGATCAATTTTTCCTGTATCTCCTCTCTTGCCGATACTCGGGATATCGAGAAACTCTTCGTCCAGTTCGTCAGTCGCGGGCAGTGTTCGGAATTTATCGAGAGCCTGGGTGAACATGTCGAAATCGTCACCACCGACTCCAACACCCTGGCCCTCACCCGTATGACCGGCGATCCAGGAAAAAGTGCGGCGATTGTGCCTAGCCATTTTGTCGGTCCCGGCGATTTTCCTCTGGTTATTACAAATATCAATGACTATCCCAACAACCAGACTCGCTTCTTTGTCCTGGCCGGTGAAAATACCAACACCCCGGACTGCACCTCGCCCGGTTGCAAGACCTCGCTGATCATCATCAACGATGACGACCACCCCGGACTGTTGGAAAAAATCCTTTCCGCTTTTTCCAAACAGCACATCAATCTCCTGGCAATTACCTCGCGACCGACCAAGGAACAGTTCGGCAAATACCATTTTTTTATCGGTCTGGCCGGCAGCCAAAACGATATCCGGGTCATCAATGCCCTTGAGGAGATCGGTAAAATCAGTCGGGTTAAAATCCTCGGTTCCTATGAAAGAGCACTGTAAGCCGCTGTTATTTTCGATGCCTATTTTTCAAAAGAATAGAGCAGATCGGCACCGGTTGACTGGGAAGAGCTTCTCGTCTCAACGGCAAAGCCCCGAGTGAGATCATAACGCACCCGGAACTGCCCGAGTTGACTGAACATGTTCATGTCATAACCGATATACAGCTCTTTCGTTACCCGTTTACCGACCACCAGCGAGACGTTCTCCTTCTTGCTGCTGCCTTCAAGATGCACATCGTCAAGCTGGAGAATGTTGCCAATCCCTTGGAAGAGGTCGGCGCCGCCCTTCAAACCCGAGGCTTGTTGCCGCCTCCTCAAGGAGACTGCTCTCCTCCTTGCTGGAAAAGGCCAGGGAATGGCCGACAATCATCTGCGAGAGAATTTCCGTATCATCCATATACGGGTCGGAAAAGAGACGATAGGTGAGATCCTGGGCTAGTCCACTGATATCTACACCGACCGTATAACCCCGATTTTTCGCCTCTTCGTCGCTGAATTTTTTCTGGGCGCGAACATCCACCCCGGGATTGTCGATAGGTCCACCGGTAAATAGCACCCGGCCCCGCTCGATATCAAAGGTTCGGCCGTAAATGGAAAAAACCCCGTCAATAAGATCGAGCTCCCCCTGGGCGGTTGGAAATCCATCCGTAATGGTTTTTACCTGGAGTTGTCCAGCCAGCCTGCCTTTCAGGCCGTAGCCATCTATGCGCACATTTTCACCGAAGAGGACATCAAGATCAAGGGAGAAGGGCCATCCGGACGCCTTGACCTCCTGTCGACCGTTGACCAGGATGACGTCCTTGGATACCTGTAACGAATTTTTCATTTCCTCAGGTGTGATCAAAGCGTATGGGATCTGCACAGAACCCTTGATTGCTGCCTTTTTTTGGGCGAAAAGAAACCGCACGTCAGGGTTTGCCCGGATAGCATATTCCGGCAGGTTGACCAACAGAAAATTATTACCCCGAACATGCAGATCGCATTCCAAACCCTCCTCGCCGTAACGGAGCAGGCCCTCGGCACTCATTTCCCCCGGCCCGGAGATGGCACGGACAAGGATTTTCGCCCCGTCTTCCGCAGCGACCGCCGTCAACCTCACCTTTTCCAGGGTAATACCCTGGTACGGCAGGGTAATGCCACCACCCTCAATGCGTCCCTCACCGATCAGTTCCGGTCGTCCGACCGTCCCCCCGAGCGTGAAGGAACCGTTCGCCCGACCGGTTGGATCGACACCATAGTCGGTGAGGGCTGAAAGTATCGCCAGGTCGAAATTTGTCAATTCGAGGCTTCCCGAAAGAGGCAGCGAGCTGCTGGGCACGGTGAACAGGTCGCTCCCGCGGGTGTCAGCTGTTAAATTCAGACGGCTGCCGTTTTTCATGCGGGTGACAAAGCTTGTTTGCAAGAGCGCATCGGCATATGCCAGGCTGAACACGGCGTCTTCGAAACGGAGGGAGTTGAATTCCTCATCTTCAACGTCCAATTGGAAAGTGGTCTCGGGCAACCTGATCTCTCCCTGAGCGGAAAACAGTCGGCTGTTTTCGCCGGAAGCGACAATCTCGCCGGCAAAGAGCCCGTTCACCGGCACGTCAAGGAACTGCAAACGGTTCAACCAGTTCAAGGAGAGCGCCGAAAACCGACTCTTGACTCGCCAAACAAGGTCTTCGGCCAGCTGCACATATCCGCCGACACAGGCCGTGCCTTCACCCTCGGTCAGGCAAAAATCTTCGAGAACTACGCCGCCCTTGCCGGCACTAAAACCGGCAATATCCTGCTGCCGCCAGTTCCCGTAGGCGGAAGAGGTAAGATGAACACCGGAAATTTCCCCCATCCACTCGTCCCGGTGAGTGGTTTCTGCGCGAAGCTGCAATCTGCCGAACTCACCGGCTGCTTGCACGACAATATCCTGTTCCTGGAAATTTCCGGAAAAATCGATTTGCCCCTGGTTAATCGGCAACCCGGCCAAGGTCGCCTTTTCCGCGAGGATCGTACCTTTCAACCGGTCATCCTGCCCCAGCTGCGAATGAATCGTGGCCTCCAGTCGAGAGAATTTGCTGTCACCAAAGGCAAGTCCTGTGCCTCCAAGCTCAACATCAAAGAGCGGTATTTTCAAACTGCCACGCAACTTGCCAAGGAGTTGCATGGCGCCGCTCGACCCCGGCATAATTGCCCCGATATCCGGTGAAGAAAGCTGAAAATCGAGGGCAAAGGCCTCCCCGGCCTGGCCCTGTACCACCAGCTGCGAGTCGCCGCTCTGCAGAAACAGGCCTGTTGTCTGGATGGTTTCGCCGGAGAGGTTGATTTCTCCGCTGCCGGCCAGGGCATTACCACGTAAATTCCCTGCAATATCGCTTATTTTTAGATAGCCTTCGGCCCCAGCAGGGCCAAGGAAGCCCTCTCCTGCAAAAAAACCGCTGACTTGTCCCGGAAAATCCGGGTAGATTCCCGCCGGATCGAAGTTATCCAAACGAATCTCCCACGACCAACTGAGCCCTTCGGCCCAGGAGAGCATGCCTTTTTCAACGCGGGCACTCCCCTCCACCTCGCCGCTTCGGACCGTCAGACCATCGGTCCGTACATCGTTTTCGGTGAGGGCAACATTGCCGGCAGCGGAAATCGGCCGGTCTCGAAGTACACCGTCAAGCCGAAAAACCTCAAAAGCAACATCGACGCCTAAATCGTCCCTGACCGTCCCAACGCTGGTCAGATCGGCATTCAGTTTGCCCGGCAGCCAGTCGAAAAAAGCCGAAGGATCAAAGTTCTTAAAATGAAAAAGTCCCTGCCAGTCGAAGAGCCGTTTCCAGTTGATTTGCGCATTCTCGGCGACGGCCCAACCATCACCTTGGTCGATGCGCAGGGTGTCGAAGTCAATGCCCCACAAGCCGGCGGTGATGTTGGTCTGCAGCTGCATCTTGTCGAACTTTCCCCAGATGCCGATCGCCTGCACCAGGCCGCGGTAGCCGTCGGTATTGCCTGACAACTTCCCGCTCACCGTGGCCAGATCGATCTTCGGGCAATGTTTGATAAGCGCCTCCAGATCGACGTTTCGCGCCTCCAGGGTCGCCGTCCACTCCGGCTTTTCCAGGAGGTTTACGACATCCCCCTCCACCCGAATGTCGGCGGGGCTGTTGACCGCAAAGGTAGCGTGGGGGGAGGCAAGAGGGCCGCTAGCCGACAATGTCCCCTCCAGCTGGTGGAAGCCATAGTTGATCAGACGCCAGTTGCCGAGCAGTTCCACCTGCCGGTTGCCGTCCAGCTCGACGGTGCCGTGCACGGCCAGGCCAATTTCCGGACCCTGCAGTGAAAGGTTGCCGATACTCAGATGGTCACCTTTGCTCTCCATCCGGACTTCGATGCTATCAAAGGCGATCAGTTCGCTGCCGTCAGTGTCCTGCACCTGCAGGGAAGTCAACGCCGCTCTGTCGATCGCCAAAGCCAGAGGGAAAATACGCCGCGGCAGCACCAGCGGTCCTCCGGCGGACGACGTCATTCCGCTGTCGCGCAGGCCGATGATCACCCCGGAAATATCGAGATCGGCGATACGCAGCTCACCCGAAAAAAGCTGCCATGGCGACCAGTTCCAGGCAATTTTATCAATCTTTATTTCGGCGCCGGGAGTCTTAAGGTGTATTTTGGTGAGGATAAATTGTCCGGACAACCTCCCCGCCACCTCCTCGACCGTTACACTGCCGCCACTGAGCAACCGGAGGCTTTTCTGCACCAGCTGCAAACCTGGCCCGCTGCCTAACAGAACCGCGGCGAGCAGAACAACGAGAAGCACCAGGGCAAACGCCATCCGGGTGATGGTCTTTTTCACAGATCACCTCCGACCGTCAAATGGACACGCAGGGGAGTGCCGTCTTCGGTGATGGCCGAAGCGACATCGAAGCGGATCTGGCCGAAGGGCAGGCGAAAACGCACCCCACACCCGACGCTCTGAAAAAAATTCAGTTTCAGGTCGTCGGTTGCCGTACCACCATCCCAAAAGGAGGCGAGGCTCCACTGGTTGTAGATAATCCGCTCGACCTCGACGCTGCCGACCACGAGATACCTGCCGCCGATGTTCTCCCCGGAGGCATCCCTGGTGCCGATGGATTTGTATCCGTAGCCACGCAGGGTGTTGTCGCCGCCGGTATAGTACCTGAGCGACGGCGGCAGGGAATCGATGCTGTCGACGACGGTTGCCCCCACGGAACCGCGACCGATGAGTCGCCAGTCCTGAAACGGCGAGATGATGGCCTTGCCGCCAACCGTGGCCTGCAAAAAAGTGGCATCGGAAACTATTCCTTCCACCCCACCGAGAAAACCCGCGGTCGCCTGCAAACCATTTTTGGTGTTGAGAATGTCGTCGGCAAAAACCACGCCCAGGTTCAAAGAAGGCAGGAGCAGTGTCGATTCGCCGCTGGTATCGCCGACATCGTAAATCTCGTCGCGCAATTCGAGGCCGGTGCTGAACTTGAATCGCGGCCCGGCATATTCCCTGGCTATGGCGGCGGTGAACAGCTGGGTCGTGGTGTTTTCCCATTCCTTGCTTTGATAGGCAAGGCTATTGGTCAGCGAATGGAACCGCGGATCATCATCAACCAGCATCCGGTAATGCAGAGCTATGGTGCTTTCCCTTTCCCCGAGCTGGAGCGAGGCATTGACCGTATCGCCACGCGAATTGAACAGTCGGTTATTCCAGTCAATTTTCCCACGTGCACCGGTATCGGTAGCATATCCCAGACCAAAGCTGTATTTATTGAGATGTTCTGGGGCGGCAAGATCTATCTCGACCGGAATGGCGAGATCCCGGGCCTTGTCCAGCTGCCCCCGAACGGCAACCTTGCTGAAATAGTTGGTCTGATAAAGGATTGACTGCAGTTCGAATATTTTTGCCGGGTTATAAGGATCACCGGCCTTGTAAGGAAGATAGCGGTTGAGCAGGTCTTGCTTCAAGATCTCCTGGGTACTGTTGGTCGCCCCGAACAGATACTGGCGGCCGGTGTCCAGTACTAAATGAAGGTCGGCGCTATTGGTTTCCGGGTTTACTCGCAGGGACCGTCCGCTAAAGGAGGAGTCAAGGAATCCTTGGCCGAAGGCCAGATTTGCCAGCTTTTTTTTACCCTGCTCATACTGCTCCTGATCAAGAACGTCACCACTTTTCAGAGGAAATTCACCAAGCGCGGCGAGGAGGGGTGCATTATCGGCTCCGGCGCCGATCACCCGAAGATCGATCTTCTCGATGATGATTGGCGGGCCCTGGTCAATAACATACTCGGCATGCCACACCTCATCTTTTTTGCTGAGGCTGCCCTTGATGACCGGATTGTAATAACCGTACGGAGCCAAGGCGGAGCGAATATCCTCCTCCGCCTGACGATGGAGGCGGCGAACACCATTTGCCTGGAGTCGCTCGTTATCCTTTTGCAGCACAATAGTCAGGCGGGACAGGACATTTGTATAAAGAGGATCTTCGACTCCGGTGACCGTCACCTCAATTTGCACCGAGGCCGATACCGCCCCGGGCAGAAAGTGGAGAAACAGCAGCAAGAGGAATATGATTCGACAGAACACGGATGTTATATTATGAAAAAGCTGACCTTTAAATGCATTCTTAAAGCTACTAATCGCTTCAGGATGAAAGATGCAACTGGAAACAATCGACATTGAAAAAATAATCAACGGCGGATACGGTTTCGCCCATCTTGTTTCCGGGCAGGTCGTCCTCGTTCGTCATGTCCTGCCCGGCGAATCTGTCATTGTAACCATTGACGAAGAGAAAAAAAACTACCTGTTGGCGAACCTCCGGCAAATCGTCGTCCCCCATCCGGCGAGACGCACACCCCCCTGCCCCTATTCAGGCGAATGCGGGGGCTGCAACCTGCAACACGCCCTATATGAAAGCCAGTTGTTGATTAAAGGCGGGATAGTGTCTGACCTTCTTCTACGAAGCAGCCTGAGAGAACTGCGCGATGGCCTGGCGCTCCTGGCGGAACCGATCCCCGCCCCCGAAGAATTCGGCTACCGGCAGCGCCTGCGTCTCCAGGTTGACAATGGCGTTCTCGGTTTTCATCGCTTTCAGTCCCATACACTTATCCCCATAAAGGCCTGCCTGCTCGCCGGTTCGACCCTTAACCTGTCCCTCGCTGCCTTGAGAAGCGATGCCGATGGTCGCAAATTGACCTCCATGTCGTCCGAGGTGGAACTGCAGAAAAATCCCGGCACCGGGAAAACCGTCGTCATTTTTCGATGGTCACGAAAAAAACCCCGTCCGGTCGAAATCCTCGCAGCTGAACGGTTCGCCCGAGTCAATGCATCGGTGGAAAAGGTGTTTTTTGTTGGAGAACAGTTTGCTCTTATGGGACCTTTTGGCGAAGAGCAGGGCATGGCGGCGGGCAAGGTACTTGGCGTAAGTTACCCTGCTTTTGCCGGCCTGCCAGTGGACCTTCAGCTGAGCTGGGAGGCTAATGGTTTTTGCCAGGTCAATCTGCGGCAAAACCGCATCCTTATTGAAACAGTCCTGGATTTCTGCCGGGTGGCAAAAGGTCAGAGGGTTCTCGATCTGTATTGCGGCATGGGCAATTTTGCCATCCCCTTGGCCCTCCTCGGCGCGGAGGTGCTCGGCATCGAAGGCCAGGGCTCGGCGATCCGCAGCGCCAAGAACAATGCTCAGGCGGCCGGCCTTGTCCATGCGCATTTTCAGCAAAGACCGATCCATATCCGCCTGCGCCGAACTCCTGGCAAAAGGGACCCGTTTCGACTGCCTGGTCATCGATCCACCCCGTCAGGGCGCCCCGGATCTTGCCGGGCAATTGGCGGCATTGACCGACCAACGATTGGTCTACATCTCCTGCGACCCGGCGACTCTCTGTCGGGATCTTGCTGCTCTGCTTGAACACGGTTTTTCCATCCGAAAAATCCAGCCGATCGATATGTTTCCCCAGACCCACCACATCGAAACCGTCGTTCTTCTCGAAAAATAACAGTTCTTATTTCAAGAAGCTTCTTGATTTTACGCCTTTAATCTCCAACCGCTCTTCACCAATAGCGTAGGAAAATTCGCGAGAAAAATTGCATCCTGACAATTTTTCTCCTTGACCTTCGCAAATCATTACTGTATCAATACTGTATCAATTTACAGCAAGGAGCGCATATGGTCAATTACACCATCGACAAAGAATCCGACACCCCTCTGTACATTCAGATCCGCGACGTCATTCAAGAGGCTATCCGTCAGGGCGAGTTGCAACCCGGCGACAGGTTGCCGTCGGTTTCCAGCCTGGCAAAAGAGATCGGAGTAACCCAGGCCACCGTGCGCCGGGCGCTTCAGGATTTGAGTGACGCCGGTCAGGCCTGCTGCCATGTCGGACGGGGTACTTTTATCCAGAACCCAGGCAGCGCCGAGACCAGTCAGGGCGAATTCCGTGACAGCCGCAGACCCCAGCCACTTGCCAGTGCGACCAGCCCTTCGGCCGCCCATAACCCGCTGGAATATGCGGCACGGCGGTTGCGCATGGGCGTCGGCAAAGCCCTGCGGGATATCATGTCGCTGGCCGATAAACCGGGCATTATCCATCTCACCAAGGGTGTCCCCGACCCCACCTTCCTGCCGGAAAATTTCCTCCAGGAGCTTTGCCGGGAGACCCTGGCGGATAAGACCGCCAACTTCCTGGAGGCCACTGACCCGCTCGGCCGTTACGAACTGCGGGCGGAAATTGCCCGGCGCTTCAGTGGTGAAGGAACGCCGGTGAGCCCGGAACAGGTACTGATCACCAACGGTTCGATCCAGGGAGTAACCCTTGTTGCCCAGGAAAATCGCGAAATTGGCCGGCGAGTCATCTGCGAGACGCCCTGCTTCAAAGGTATTACCGACACCTTTGCGGCCATGGGCCATTGGGTGGAGACGATCACCCGCGACAGCGAAGGGCCGATGCCGGAACTGTTGAACGCTTTACCGAACGGCAGCCCCTATCTCCTCTACCTCTGCCCGTATGCCCACAATCCCATGGGCACCCATCTCAGTCCGGAACGCTCTGCGCTGCTGGTCGAGTGGGCAAAAAAGACCGGCAGCACGATCGTTGCCGACGAACTGTTCAAGGACCTTTCCTGGGCCGACAACAATCCGCCGAGCCTCATGCGGGATCTGGGGGCGGAGCAAACCATTGTCGTCAGTTCGCTGTCGAAATCGATCATGACCGGCCTGCGGCTAGGCTGGATTATCAGCTCGCCGGGTCGCATCCAGCAGCTGGCGCAGTTGAAACGGCTCAACGATCATTCCGCCCCTGCCCTGATCCAGGGGCTGGCACTGACCATTTTCCGGTCGGGCAGGTTCGATTCGCACACCGCCAAGATGGCGGCAATGTATCAGCAGCGGCGGGATGCCATGCTCCGTGCCCTCGATCGTCATATGCCGCGCGAAGTCAGCTGGACCAGGCCGGATGGCGGCTTCTCCCTGCTCCTGGAATTGCCGCGCGGCTATTCCAGCGTCGCCTTGTTTCTCTTTGCCATCGACAAGGGGGTGTCGTTTTTGCCCGGCCCGCTCTTCGATATCGACCAGCGCTTCGTCAACTGCTGCCGGATCAGCTATGCCTGGTCGGATGAGGCGGAGATCAAGGAAGGCATCGAACTGCTGGCCAGCGCCGTGGAAGAATTCATCAGCCGCCCGCCCGGAGACTCGGGGCTGAGCGGTCTTGGCAGTTACCAATAAGAGGCCATTGGTTCTCCCTCACAAAGTATGGATGGTAAAAGGACATGAATCCGTATCTCCAAGAATTCGAACTGAAGGAACGACGCCGGCAGATGCTTGAGGAAGCGAATCGCCGACACCTTGTCAACCTCTATAACGCCCGGTATCCCAGGAAAACCGACAAGTTCTTCCTGGCCCTGGCCGAGCTGCTTATCGGACTCGGTGAAAAGCTGAAACGCCGCCACGCCCACCACGAGCCACTGACCGAGGGATGCTGCCGGGAATAGCTGAACCACTGGCCCACCCCCCTTGGGCCATTTGCCTGTTGCAAAGATCGGCAGGATACCCTATCATGCCAACTGGAATACGGGAGCTCGGTATAACCGGGCTGAGAGGGGTTTCTTCGATAACCCGACCGTTTAACCTGATCCGGATAATGCCGGCGGAGGGACCAGTGTGACTTTACAGCCGTCTCCTTACCCGGAGGCGGCTTCTTTTTTCCCGCCTCCGCCGCCGGCAGATCCCCTCCCTTAACTGTTACGAGGTATGTATGCCGAAAAAATTGTTACTGCATGTCACCGCAGGCCTTTGCCTGTTGCTCACCACCATTACCGCCGCCCGGGCTGAGAAGACCCTCACCCTGATGACCCACGACAGTTTCAACATCAGTAAAGATCTGGTAGCGACCTTCGAAAAGGTAAACGATGTGAAACTCCGCTTCCTGAAGAGTGGCGACGCCGGAGCGGCTCTGGTCCAGGCCATTCTCGCCAAAGACAGCCCCCTTGCCGATGTCTTTTTCGGCGTCGACAACACCTTCCTGTCGCGGGCGATTGCCGCCGGAATTTTTACTGCTTACCAGTCGCCCCTGCTCGCCGCCATTCCTGACCACCTGCGGCTCGACCGGGAAAACCGGCTGCTGCCCGTTTCCTATGGCGACGTCTGCCTCAACTACGATAAGGAATGGTTCAAAAAGAAAAACCTGAATCCACCCGTCGACCTCTCCGACCTGCTGCTGCCGGAATACAAGGGACTGACGGTCGTTGAGAATCCAGCGACCTCCTCGCCGGGCATGGCCTTTTTGCTGGCGACTGTCGGCAGATTCGGCAGCGACGGCTATATGGATTTCTGGAAAAAACTCCGCGCCAACGACGTGCTGGTGGCAAGTGGCTGGAAAGACGCCTACTACGGCCATTTTACCGCCGCATCGAAGGGTGACCGGCCGATCGTCGTCAGCTATGCCTCCAGCCCGGCGGCGACTGTCCACTATTCGAAAACCCCGCTTACCGAGGCCCCGACCGCCGCGGTGATCGGCGACCGCACCGCCTTTCGGCAGATTGAATTCATCGGCATCTTAAAGGGCAGCAAGGAGCCGGAACTGGCGAAAAAACTGATCGATTTCATGCTGAGCGTGCCGGTCCAGGAGGATATCCCCTTGCAGATGTTCGTCTTCCCGGCCAACTCCGGGGCCCGGCTGCCCGAGGTCTTCATGAAACATGCGGTCGTACCGGCAAAACCTTCAGAGGTCGCACCGGCGGAGATCGAGGCCAACCGCGACAAGTGGCTTGAGGCCTGGACAAATGCGGTTCTCCGCTGAACATCTGGCCAGTCTTCAACCTAAGGGAGAACGGCATATGAAAACCAGAGCCCTGCTGTTCTCCCTGCCGCTGCTATTTTTGCTCCTTTTCTATTTTTATCCGCTACAGAGAATCGTCCTGCAAAGCTTTCTGCCGGACGGGGTGTGGAGCCCGGAGAAGCTCGACAATCTCTTCAGTTCACCGACCTATTGGCGCATTCTCTGGTTCACTACCTGGCAGGCGGCGCTGTCGACCATCCTCACCCTGCTGCTCGCCCTGCCCGGGGCCTATGTCTTTGCCCGCTACCGTTTTTTCGGCAAGAACCTGTTCCAGGCCCTGTTGACCCTGCCCTTCGTCCTGCCCACCGTCGTCACCGCCGCGGCGTTTCGTGCCCTGCTCGGGCCGAACGGTCTCATTAATACCTGGCTGATGCATGGCTTTGACCTTGCCGGGCCGCCGATCCGCATCGATCAGACCCTGGCCTTTTTTCTCCTGGCCCATGTGTTTTACAATTATTCCCTGGTGCTGCGCATTGTCGGCGGCTACTGGGCCGGGCTGCAACCCGATCTGCGGGCGGCGGCGACCATGCTCGGCGCCTCGCCCGGCCAGACCTTTCGCCGCATAACCCTGCCGCTGCTGATGCCGGCCATCGGCTCGGCGGCACTTCTGGTTTTTATCTTCTGCTTCACCAGTTTTGGCGTGGTCCTCATCCTCGGTGGTCCCGGTTATGCGACGATCGAAGTGGAGATCTACCGCCAGGCGGTGCAGCTCTTCAATTTGCCAATGGCTGCGGCACTTTCCCTCATCCAGATCGCCGTCAATTTCCTGCTCATGTGGCTGCATGCCAGGCTAAGCCGCAAGTCACGGGTGGCCTTTTACGCCGAGACGCCTGGCGGGACAGCGAGTAGAGCGGCAACTCCTTGGCAAAAGCTGCTGGTTGGCGTCAATCTCCTCGGTATCTGCCTCCTTCTGGTCACGCCGCTGCTGGCTCTGGCGGTGAGCTCGGTAAGCGGTGAAGACGGCCTTACCCTCGCCTATTACCAAGCCCTATTCAGCAGCGATACCGATTCGCTGTTTTCTGTCGAACCTATTCGAGCGGTCGTCAACAGCATGAGCTTCGCTCTGGCGGCCATGGCGGCGGCCGTGCTTCTCGGGCTCGTCGCCGCCACCTTTCTCGCCTCATGCCGGGGCAGATTGGCCTCCTTCTGGGACGCCGTTATCATGCTGCCACTCGCCACCTCAGCGGTGACCCTCGGTTTTGGTTACATTATCAGCCTCAACAGACCACCCATCAACCTCCGCGATTCCCTCGTTCTGGTGGTTATTGCCCATACCCTGGTAGCTTTTCCCTTCGTGGTCCGTTGCATCCTGCCGAGCCTCAGGCAAATCCCCAGGTCCCTCGGGGAAGCGGCCACCCTGCTCGGCGCCTCGCCGGCCCAGGTCTTTCGGCGAGTGGAGTTGCCGATCATCGCTCCGGCCATTCTCATCGGCGCGGTATTCGCGTTCTCTATCAGCATGGGGGAATTCGGCGCCTCGGCCTTCGTCACCAGACCGCATACCTTTACCATGCCGGTGGCCATCTTCCGCTTTCTCGGCCAGCCGGGTGAGATGAACTACGGTCAGGCCATGGCCATGAGCACCCTCCTGATGCTGGTAACCTGTTCCGCATTCTGGTTGCTCGCAGTACTTGAGGCCTGGCGCAGCTCACCGGCGAATATCATCGGTAAAGGAAGTCCATGAGCACAAGCGCCGACCCCATCCTTCTGGTTAAAAACCTCTGCAATAGCTATGAGGAGAAACCGCTCCTTCAGGATATCAGCTTTTCTCTGCAACAGGGCGAGATCCTCTGCCTTCTCGGCCCTTCCGGCTCGGGTAAGACTACCCTGCTGCGCCTGATAGCCGGGCTTGAAAAGGAAGACTCCGGCAGCATTGCCTTTCGCGGCCGGGATGTCAGGGAAATTCCGCCGCACAAGCGTCATTTCGGCATGATGTTCCAGGAATATGCCCTCTTTCCCCATAAAAATGTCCGGCAGAATATCGCCTTTGGTCTGGAGATGCAGCAATGCCCGCCCGCCGAACGCCTCCACCGTGTCGAGTCCATGCTCGAATTGGTGGGTTTGCAGGGACTCGGCCACCGGCGGATTGACGAGTTGTCGGGCGGCGAGCGGCAACGGGTGGCTCTGGCCAGGAGTCTCGCCCCGGAGCCACAGCTGCTGCTCCTCGATGAACCACTTGGCTCGCTTGACCGAACTCTCCGTGACCGGTTGACCGGCGAGATCCGCACCATCCTTAAAAAACTGGCGGTTACCGCGATCTTCGTCACCCACGACCAGGCCGAGGCCTTCAGCGTCGCCGATAAAGTCGCCGTTCTCCATAACGGCATCCTCCAGCAGTTCGGCACACCGGAAGACCTTTACCGCCGGCCGCACAACGCCACCGTCGCCTCCTTCCTGGGTTTTACCAACCTTGTTCCCGGCAGCCTGGATGAGGCAGGGATTTACCATAGCTCACTCGGCTGCCTGCCTCTTCCCGGAACGGCGAACCAGCCAAGATCAAAAATCACCCTGCTCATCCGCCCGGAAGGGTCAAAAATGATCGTCCCACCGGCGGTCCCCGACCCGGCCTGCACAGTTCTGTCCGGCATTGTCATCAACCGACTGTTCCAGGGTGGCAGTTTCCGGCTAACGCTGCAATGCGGCACGGATACTCTCACCTTCGACCTGCCTATCGACCCGCCGCCGCCCGAGGTTGGAAACCCCATACAGCTGGCCGTCAATCCAGCGGCCTTTATCCTGATTGATTAAAATATCGTCGACTGAAAACGGCTGAAAGATTTTGACCTATATCAAGGCAGGCAGAACCATTTTCTTGTAGAAATGCTGGCAAGAGACCATGGTGCCGGCCGGCACCAGATACCCCCAACCCAAAGAAAAAAGGTGGCAAAAATGTCAGGATGTGGATGCGGATGTAACAGCAGCGGCGGTGGACCCTTCTCGAAGGGCCGAGATCTGGTGGACTTTGTCTTTCATGCCCATGGCGGTTCAGTCAGAGAGCAAAAGATACTGCAGGGGCCGCTGGCGACAATCTGCCAGGGCTGCAATACCCCGTTCTCACTTGAAACATACCTGGGCCAGTGCCCGCAATGCGGCGGAGTCCATGCGGTCGCCCCCATGTCGCCGACCGCCGATAAAATCCAGTTCGCCGGCAAGGATTACCGCTTGCCGCTGTAATTTTCCCCTTCTTTCCCGATGCCGATGATATGCACTCTGTTCTTCGGTTTCGGGATCGCGGGGAAGTATTCTTAGCATATTTAAAGTTTGGTTAATCCGGGCAGTGTCCCCTTATTGCTGAATTCCGCTTTTTCGGAACAATTTTTTCCGGGATTTCTTTCCACATGCCCATATTCTCTTTAGTGAATCTCTCTGTGTTTTTCCAAAACCATCTAAAGTCATATACCGCCGGCAAAGCCGATGGCTTGAAATATTTTAGCGGCTCAAAGCCGCCTGGCCCTGCGGGCAATTAGACATCTCATTGATTTCCAACAATTGTTCAGTTTGGCGATAACAAAGGTTCTCCTTGCTGAATCCCACTCATCCGGGTAGGAGGGGCTAGCGATTGTTACCTGCCGGTGCATAATGGAAAAACAATTTTTGGTGGTAAACAATATAACTCCCGGAACTGTCAAACTTTGTGAGTCCCCCGGCAAAGCCGGGGGTTTACCTAAGGGAATTATTGCTATATTATAAATATTTAACGTATGGCGCGATTATTGCTTATAAACTGGAGATAATAATAGGATATGTTTTTTTATTTTATACAATGTATTCCATGGAGTATTCCATCATGAAGCAATACATGGCCGCAGCCATGTCTCATTTTTTCTACTTCTTTTTTTACGGGCACTGCATCAGCTGGAAATATTACCATACCTGATGGTGAGCAGGAGATTGGATCTTGGACGACTGGTTCAGGCGTTGGAAATGAAGACCAAGAAGTTGAACTTGGCATGGTTGGAAACCAGGTATGGGATTTGGAAGGATTTTTTCAAGACTGGTAAATTCCTCTCCATGGTTGGTGGTTACAACTTTAAGTAATGGGCAGGAGGGCTATACTTCTGGGGATATTTTCATTGACACAAATCAACATGTTTGGATCGGGGACTAACGGAGGTTCAAACGACAATACTGACAGTTAATAGCAATTTACTGGATACGAACTACGTTATTGATCTAAATTTTAGTAATGACAAGCTATCAGGTATTTAATATTGCAGCAGGTGATGTTTATACGATCAGCTGCAAAATTTATTGCCAACCAAAACAACTCCCCATATTCCGCAAACACCATGGCAATATGATGCGTCAGCAAATCCTGGAAGAACATCTTTGCGTAGGCTTCGTTGATATATATTACGAAGTATATGATACAACACTTTGTCGGATTGATGCACACAATGGTGCGCATGGTATTGATATGCGTTCTCTTGCACTGATATTCCAGGTAACCACATACGTTCGCTCCTCCTATCGGGATGCGTCCACTGATAATCTCATGAACAATGACTGCCTCTGTGCTACCGAGTCTGCCAGCATTGCAGCTGTGCGGTACGGCGCTTGAAAGTCTTACCGACCTTACCCGTTAGCGTTAACAAAAATACATAAAAGCAGCTGACACATTACATTTCCGAAGAGCTGCGTTTCAATGTCTCTCTGAAACCGTGCTGTTCTTGTAATTACTGAAAACGGAAAGGAAAACTCTAGGACACTCCCCGCATTCTAGAGACCCATCGCTCTTCAAAATATTGCATTGGTCGCTGGTGACAACCTGCCAGGGCTTGCAATACCCCGTTCTTACTTGAAACCTACCTGGGCCAGTGCCCGCAATGTGGCGGAGTCCATGCGGTCGCACCCATGTCGCCGACCGCCGATAAAATCCAGTTCGCCGGCAAGGATTACCGCTTGCCGCTGTAATTTTCCCCTTCTTTCCCGATGCCGATGATATGCACTCTGTTCTTTGGTTTCGGGATCGCGGGGAAGTATTCCTGGCATATTTAAAGCTTGGTTAATCCGGGCAGTGTCCCTTTTTGCCCTTTTTCCTCAACTCTTTTCCTATCACATTACGACTTGCCGATGCCATACTGGTTTCGGCAGAAAGTTTCGCGAAGGCGGAAAGAGCCGAGAACGGCGATAACGGCAAAAACCAGCATGAGGAAAAAACCGTGCCGATAATCTATCGACGAATAGACCCGAATGCCGTTTACCACCGTGCCATCCCAGGACAGATCGGCGACATAGCCAAAGAGTGGCTGCATCAGTGCGGTGCCGATAAAGCAACCGGTATTGACCACACTAACGGCCATCCCGGAGAGATGGGGATGGATGACTTCTTTGGCGGCGGCAAAGGTCAGGACAAAGCCGGAACCAGCAACACCCATGGCCCCGAACAGCAAAAAGGCGAAAAAACCTGGCGACCAAGGAGTGAATATCAAGAGAACCCAGATCAGGGTATAACCAAGGACACAACCCATCAGCAAGGGTTTGCGTCGGCCGAGACGGTCGGAAAACCAACCAAAAAAAAGCGAACCAAAGGCGAAACAGAGCAGCATGGTGGTCAAATAGCTGGCTGCAACCGCCCGATCAAGGCTATGGACATCCCGCAGATAGGGGATGCCCCAGAGTCCCATGAAAGAATAAAGACCACCGATCATGCCGAATTGCACCCAAAATCCAGGCCAGATATACAACACCGAAACTACCCCGCGGAGGTTCTTCAACCAATGGCTGCTCTGGACGGTACAACTTTTATCGTAGCTGTTCGGAGGCGTAAGCCCGAGATCTTCAGGCCGATTTTTGACAATAAGGAAGGCAGCCAGGCTGAGCATGATGGAAAGAAGGCCGATTCCGATGAAAATATTGCGCCAGTCAAAAATAGCGAGAAGGGCCGAAAGTGGCCCGGCGGCAAGTACTGATCCGAGATTGCCGATAAAGAGAGTGAGGCCGCTCATCAGGCCGAAAACCTTTTCCGAGAACCATACCGAATTGCTCTTCATGATACTGACGAAAACCACCGAAACCCCAAGACCGACGAAAAAGCGACCGATACAGGCTATCTCGAAGCTGGCGGCCATGCCGAAGGCAATTGATCCGAGCCCGGCAATAAGATTGCCGGCGATTATGGAAATCCGTGTCCCCAGGGTGTCGGCGACAACCCCGGAGGGGATCTGCATAAAGGCGTAAACAAAAAAATAGAGAGCCGACAGGGTACCGAGTTTGGTGCCGGTGGTCTTGAATTCGGCCATAAGGTATTCAGAGACTACCGCCGGTGCCATGCGGTGGAAATAGACGAGGATGTAGGTGAAAATCAAAATGCAGAATATCGACCATTTGACGACAGAGTAGTTGATTATTCGAGTTTTCGGCGCAGCGGCAATTTCCAACATACATCATTATCCCCGATCTTCTATTTTTACAAACGGCCGATCTGGTGATGCCTTTGTACACCTGTCGCGGTCGACCGATCCGACTGCTCTCCTTGTCGGAATTCATCTCCTGCCAATGGGCAATCCAACCGGGGAGCCTGCCCAAGGCGAACATAACGGTAAACATATTGGTCGGTATGCCTATGGCCCGATAGATGATGCCGGAATAGAAATCGACATTCGGATACAGGTTGCGTGAAACAAAATAGTCATCCCGACTGACCCGATTTTCCAGTTCTTGAGCGATATCCAGTAACGGATCGGACACCTTGAGTGTGCTGAGGACCGCCTTGCAGATTTCCTTGACAAGCGTCGCCCGCGGGTCATAGGTTTTATAAACACGGTGACCGAAGCCGGTGAGCCGGTAAGGATCATTGGGGTCTTTGGCCTTGGCAAGGTATTTGTCGAAATCCCCGCCATCCCGGTAAATATTTTCCAGCATCCGCATGACGGCAACATTAGCCCCGCCGTGCGCCGGACCCCAGAGGGCACTGATACCCGCCGAGATGCAGGGGTACAATTTCACACCGGCACTCCCCACCAACCGTACCGTTGAGGTTGAACAGTTCTGCTCGTGATCGGCATGGAGAATCAGCAGCTTGTTGAGGGCGATAACCGAGATTGGTTCTACCTTGTACGGCATGTTCGGGCGATCGAACATCATATTGAGAAAATTGGCGCAATAGCTCAAATCGGCACGCGGGTAAACGAGAGGATGGCCGATATTCTTTTTGTAGGAAAAAGCGGCTATCGTCCGAAGCTTAGACAGGAGACGAGCGGTTGTCGTCGTGATTCCGCCGTAGGGATCCTCCTCCATGTCCATTTCCGGATAAAAATCGTGTAAAGAACCAACCATCGTTGAGAGTATCGACATCGGTGACGAATTTGGTGGAAAATGATCGAAAAAGTGGATCATATCCTCGTGAATCAAAGCGTAGCGGGTCATGTCGTACTTGAAGCGTTCAAGCTCTTTGGCGGTTGGCAGCTCCCCGGTCAGAAGCAGATAGGCGACCTCAATAAATACGCAGTTTGCCGCCAGATCGGCGATGTCGTAGCCGCGATACCTGAGGATGCCTTTATCGCCGTCAAGATAGGTTATCTGTGACTCACAGGAACCGGTATTCATATACCCGCTGTCAAGGGTGATGTAGCCGGTTTGCCGCAGCAGCGATCGTATATCCAGAGCCTTTTCTCCGGTAGTGCTTTCGACGATCGGCAGGGTATAGGTAGTGCCGTCGATGATTAATTGGGCAGTTTCTTTAGTCATTGAAATTCCTCTCTCACGGACCTTTTGGAGCCGTTATCAAATACCTTGTTCATATGCTACAACTGACTATCAGCAGATCATCCCAGCTTCTTCCGGGAAAAGGCCAATAAAACACCGCCGCCCAGCCTAGCATATCAATATACGCTTCTCAATTATTTTTTTTCTGAGATATCAAAATGTTCGATTTGTTGTTCGACATTTCCATATCGGCTCCAGTCGACGGAACAGAAAGCTGCCTTGATTAACTCTTTCACTCTCAGTATAGTCGCTGCTAAATTATGCGGAATCGGTGCAAAAAACCAGGTCAAACGGTAGTTTTGCACTTGATGATGGATGCCTTTCTCAGCCGTTATCTGCTGGAAAAACAGAAATATTGCCCATGCTGACGCTTATCTTCGCCAACGGCGACCTGACCGAACCTCCCGAATTGCCCGACCTTTTGGCCAGAGCCGACCTTATTATTGCCGCAGATGGCGGGGCCAACAGCTGCCGATGTTTAGGGATCATTCCCGATGTTCTTATCGGGGATCTCGACTCCATCGACCCGGCTATTCTCAAAGACTTTCAGGTAAAGGCGGTTGCCATCCATCGCCATCCCCCTCGTAAAGATGCCACGGACCTGGAGTTGGCCCTCGATTTCGCCATGGCCCAAGGGGCCAGGGAGGTCTGGCTGTTCGGCGGACTCGGCGGCAGATGGGATATGAGCCTTGCCAATGTATTGCTGGCGGCCCGGGAGAAATATAAAACATCTCAGTTTCACCATACCGGGACCGGCCTGCCTTCTGCACATCCTCCATCCCGGCGAACCCTTTACCCTCAGTGGCTCAGTCGGTCAGACCGTATCCCTCCTGCCACTGCGGGGTGATGTGCATGGTCTTACCCTGCATGGCTTCGCATATCCGCTGCACAATGCGACCCTGCCCTTCGGGACTACCCGGGGAATCAGCAACGTGCTGAACGAACCGGCAGCGACAGTGCAATTTCATGGCGGCGTGCTGCTCTGCATCCGCCTTATCCCACCTTCCTTATAGCTGATGCCATGCAACCCTCAGCCCTTGCCCTTTTTCACCCCCTGATCCGCGCCTGGTTCGGCGAACGGTTTGGTACGCCCACCGACGTCCAGGAGGACAGCTGGCGGGCGATTGGTGAGCGACGGCACGTTCTGCTCACCGCTCCGACCGGCAGCGGCAAGACCCTTGCCGCTTTTTTATGGGCGATCAACCAGCTGGCGACCGGGTCCTGGACCGGCGGCGCGGTCCGGGTGCTCTATGTTTCGCCGATGAAGGCACTGAACAATGACGTCCGTCGCAACCTCGAAGGGCCGCTGTTCGAGATCGGCGAGCGCTTCCGAGCGGCGGGCATCTCCTTGCCGACCATCCGGGTACAGAGCCGCAGCGGCGACACCCCCGGGACTGAACGGCAACGAATGTATCGCAAACCGCCGGAGATCCTCGTCACCACCCCGGAGAGCCTGAACCTCCTCGTTACCTCGAAGGCCGGCCGGGCCATGCTCGGCGGGGTTGTCGCGGTCATCCTCGACGAGATCCACGCTCGTGCTGCCGGAGAAACGCGGCACCCATCTCATTTGCGCCGTTGACCGGCTGGTGCGCCTGTCCGGAGAGTTCCAGCGCATCGCCCTGTCGGCTACCGTCCGGCCGCTGGCGATAGTCGCCGATTTCGTCGGCGGCTCCATCCTCCGGCCGGGCGGCAATTATGAAAAACGGCCGGTAACGATCATCCGCTCAGCCATCGCCAAGGAGATGACGGTCACCGTCACCCTGCCGCCCGACGCCGAAACGACCGTCCAGGACAGCAGCCGGTGGCCGGCGATGATCCAGGCCTTTAAAAAGATTATCGTTGATGGTCGCTCAACCCTGTTCTTCACCAATTCCCGCCGCCATGCCGAAAAGATCACCCGGCTGCTGAACGAGGACGAAGCCGAGGAGCTGGCCTATCCGCACCACGGTTCGCTGGCCCGGGAACTCCGTCTGGCGGTTGAACAAAAGCTGAAAAACGGCGAATTGCAGGCCATCGTCGCCACCAATTCCCTGGAACTGGGCATCGACATCGGCGACCTTGATCGGGTGGTGCTGGTCCAGTCGCCACCTTCCGTCGCCCAGGCGATCCAGCGTATCGGCCGGGCCGGTCACCGGGTCGGCGAGGCGAGCTCCGGCCTGCTCTTTCCCCTGCACGGCAAGGACTTCATCACTGCTGCGGTACTGGCCCGGGCGGTGCGGGACAAAGATATCGAAGCGGTCCGGCCGGTCGATTGTCCTCTTGACGTCTTGGCCCAGATAATTCTCGCCATGGCCGTCGCCGAGAGATGGCACATCGACGAACTGTTCGACCATCTGCGTGGTTCCTATCCCTACCGCAACCTGTCGCGGATCGCCTTCGAAGCGGTTTTGGAGATGCTTGCCGGTCGATACGCCGACTCGAAGATCCGCGAGTTGCGCAGCCGGGTCCGCCTCGACCGACTGGCCGGAACGATCGAGGCGAAAGATGGTGTTGCCTACCTCTTGTACACCTCGGGCGGCACCATCCCCGACCGGGGCGCCTTCCTCATGCGCCATCAAGAAAACAAGTCGCCACTCGGCGAACTGGATGAGGAGTTTGTCTGGGAACGGCGCCTCGGCGAGACCTTTGCCCTCGGCGCCCAGGTGTGGCGGATTCAGGCGATCACCCACAACGATGTCGAAGTGATTCCGGTTGCCGCGGCCCACAATATCATCCCTTTCTGGAAAGGCGAGGGCCGGAACCGTGACTGGCATCTGGCGGAGAAAATCGGCACCTTTCTGGAAGAATGCGATAAATCCCTGACCGACCCGGCCGAAACCGACAGGCTTATCGACCGTTTCCGGGCAGACTGCGGCATGGAGGAAAACGCTGCCGCCTACCTCCACTCCTACCTGAGGTTGCAAAGCGAAACATCGGGCACCCATCTACCGCATCGCCACCACCTGCTGGTCGAACATTTCGAGGACCTGGAGAACAACAGCGACAGTAAGCAGGTCATCCTCCACACCCTGTGGGGCGGGCGGATCAACCACCCCTTCGCCCTGGCTCTGGCCGCGGCCTGGCAGGAAAAGCATGCTTATCCCCTGACGGTCTTTGCCGACAACGACTGCATTCTCCTGATGCTGCCCCACGCCTTCGCCATCGCCGACCTCCTGTCTCTCGTCAATTCGAACAATATCGAAGGACTGCTCCGCCGGCATCTTGAAGAATCGGGTCTTTTCGGCGCCCTGTTCCGGGAGAACTGCGGGCGGGCACTGCTCCTGCCGAAGAGCTCGCTGAAGAGACGAATGCCGCTCTGGCTCAACCGACTGCGCGCTAAAAAGCTGCTGGAGGCAACCCTTGGCTATCAAGATTTTCCGATCCTCCTTGAGACCTGGCGGGAATGTCTGAACGACCGTTTCGATCTGGCGAATCTGAAAATGCTCCTCGACGAGTTGGAGGCGGGACGAATCGCCGTCAGTGAAATCGTCACCCACCGGCCCACTCCCTTCGCTGACGGCCTGATCTGGCGCCAGACCAACACATTCATGTATGACGACGATACCCCGAAAGGCGGGGAGAAAACCAGGTCGTCACTGGCCGATTCCCTGCTCCGTGAGCTGGTCTTTTCCGCCGGCCTCCGGCCGAAGATACAGCCGGAGATTCTCGCCCTCTTTCATGGCAAGATCGGCAGAACCGCCCCGGGATATGCCCCGTTGCAGGCGGCGGATCTGGTTGAGGCGATGGAGGAACGCCTGCTCCTCTCCGAGGAAGAATGGCGGGAATTGCTGGCCGCAAGCGCTTGCGACAGCGGTCTTGACGAAAAGGCGTTGCTGGAGGATTGCCGCTTACGGCTGGTGGCTGTGCAGCTCCCCGGACCGGCGGGGCGATGTTACTGCGCCATTGTCAAAATTCCCTTTATCGCAGAGACCCTGGGCCTTGCCGCGGATGACCTCGCTCTTGCTCCACTCAATGGGGAGGCCAGGCCGGAGTTGCAGGCGACAATCGACCTCGCCTTTCGCCAATACCGGCAAAGGCCGGACGACGAAATTCCCGGAGTGGCATCCTTTCTTGCCGCTTGGCTGGCCGGTCGTGGTCCGGTCCGGCTTGACAGGCTGGTATCACTCCTTGGCCTGAAGTACCAAGCGATACAGGCGGCAATCGCCGAACTGGTCGAGTCCCGGCAGGTGGTGGTCGACAGGTTTGCCGTCGAGACAGAGGCGGCGGAGGTTTGCGACGCGGCCAATCTGGAAATCCTCCTGCGCATGCAACGACGAGCCAGGCAGCCGGTGTTCCGACCTTTAAACACCGAGGCTCTGCCGCTCTTTCTCGCCACCCACCAAGGCCTGACGGCCGCCGGCGAAGGCCCGGAAGCGCTGCAGCAAAGCCTCGACAGCCTGTTCGGCTATCCCGCCCCCTGCGCCGCCTGGGAGGAATACCTCTTGCCGGCGCGGGTTGCCGCCTACCGAAAAAGCCACCTCGACAGCCTGCTTCATGACACCGGCCTCAGCTGGTACGGTTGCGGCTCAAGGAAAACCTCCTTTGCCTTTGCCGAGGATCTGGAGCTATTTACCGAAGAAGGAGGTGAAGAGCCGGAGAGAGATGAAATCAACAGATTTTTTCCTGAAAGAATGGGGCGATACAGTTTTTTCGACCTTCAGAACCGCTCTGGGCCTCGACAGCGCGACGCTGACCGCCCGGCTTTGGGAGCTGCTGTGGCGGGGCCGCATCACCAGCGATAGCTACAATCTGTTGCGTAAGGGTATCGAAAACGATTTCACCCCGGTTCAAATAAGCGACACCAGAATCGGTCGCGGCCGTCGAACCGGCCTGTCCCGCTGGGAGTCGTCGAGACCCTTGGCCGGCAGCTACTCCCTTCTCGCTGCGCCTGAAAATGATCAACGACTCGATCCGCTGAAAACCCATGAGTTGAACAAGGACCGGGTGCGCCAGCTCCTGCTCCGCTATGGCCTGCTTTTTCGCGAGGTAACGGCTAAAGAACCCGCCCTCCTCCAGTGGCGCAACATTTACAGGACCCTGCGGCTGATGGAATTGTCCGGGGAAATCCTCTCCGGCTATTTTTTCGAGGGGCTGGCTGGTCCACAGTTCATTACCCCGGAAACGTTTCGGCGGCTGCAACAGGGTTTGGACGAAGATGCCATCTTCTGGCTGAATGCCGGCGACCCGGCCTCGCTCTGCGGCATCGGCCCGGAGGGGCTGCGGAAGAATCTGCCGAAAAGGCTGCCGACCACCTATCTCGTTTACCACGGGCAAAAACTCACAATCATCCTGCAAAAGAACGGTCGGGAACTGGAATTTTTCGTTCCTCCCGGCCATCGCCTTCTCGCCTCCTACCTGGAGATCTGCAAGGTGCTGCTGAGCCGCGACTTCAACCCCCTGAAAGCGATCACCGTCGACTCCATCAACGCCACGCCACCCTCCCGCTCGGGATACCTTCAAGACCTGAAAAACTTCGGTTTCACCGCCTCGCATCGAGGGCTTGTGCTGCGCAGGTAATGGAGGAATGCAAAGTTGCCCGGGACATTAACGATAAACGTCTTTCCTGTGTCCGATCTTGATCACGCAAATAATGAGCTCGTTATCTCTGATCGAGTACACAATTCTGAAAGCACCCTGTCGTGCCCTCAATAACTCAAAACCTGTGAGTTTCTGACTGCCAATCGGTCGCGGCTCCTCTGCCAGCTGTTCGATTTTCAACAGGATTCTCTTCAATTCAGCCTTGGGGATGTTTCTTATATCCTTGTAAACGGATTCCTTGAAAAGGATCTTATATCTTGCCATCTTTCCTCAGTCTTTTGACCATTTCCGTATAATCTATGGTCGGCTCGTTCATCCGTTCCTCAAAGGCAGCAATGTCATCGGCATCCTCGGCAAACGAATCCCGGATCGCTTGATTGACCAGAGCGGAGATTGATTTCGAAATTTCCATCGATTTAAGCTTCAACGCTTTATGAAGCATAGGGTCAAGATAGATTGTGGCACGTTTTTGTATGGACTCCATGGTATCACCTCCCTGATTGATGCAAAACATTATAACGTCATAGTGTCATAACGTCAACAAGTCAATCAACGGTTCAGGAGCGGACATTACCATATCCCGGCCGCATTTCAGGCATGGTTATTTTGTTTGTTCCCGGGGCGGTACATGTTCGACAATTATTAAAGAATCGAGTAATAATGCGCGGTAATTTACCGTTCCTCAAAACGACTGACCTTGCTCCGGCTGGCCCTTCAGACTCTTTTCAGACAATCATACTTCACAATTCATACCAAGGAGATATATCACCAATGAAAACAATAGCATTAACGCTTCTTTTCTTCCTCCATCTAACCGGTTTTGCCGTGGCGAGTGAATACACTTTCACCCTGATCAACAAAACCGGTTTCGAGATTATCGACCTGTACTTCAGCCCTGCCTCCCGGGACGTCTGGGGCGATGAGGTGTTGACGGTCGACACCATTCCCAACAAGGAGAAGATGAAAATCAACCTCTCGCGCCGAGAAAAGGCTGAGACCTGGGACATTCTCGTCAATGATGAACAGGGGGTTTCCTTTACATGGCCTGGTGTGAAACTCGCGGAGATATCGACTCTTGTTCTGACAATCAAGGCCGGGCAGCCCATGGCCTTTTATGAATAAGGTGTACCAGGCCGAGTCCGGTATGATGAAGCTCGAATCGGTACCTAGTGGCAAAGACAAGGGAAGGAGAAAATATGCATCGGGTCATGATCCATCCGGCAAGCTATGAAAACTGCCGAATAGCCGTTAATCGGGCATTTGCCCTTTTCCCCCTGGATATTGCCGGGAAAAAGGTAGTAATCAAGCCTAACGTCCTGCGGACATCGACAGCTGAAGAGCACATTGTCACGAACCCCGCCCTCTTGCGGGCCGTAATCGATAAAGTCGAGGAGATGGCTCCACGGGAGATTATCGTCGGCTATAATCCTTGTTTGTTTAATTACGGCGACAATGAGAACAGCTTTGTAAAAACCGGTTTGATGGCTGCGGCCAAAGGGTACTACAAAAACCTCGGTGACAGCCCGCAACACCTTGCCTTTAACCCTGATTTCATGTCCGAGGTTGGGGTTTCAAAAGAAATTCTCGAAGCCGATATTTTTATCAGTCTCCCCAAATTCAAAACGCATGGCCTGACCGTCATGACCGGAGCGATCAAAAATAGCTATGGCATCCTTCCCGGTGCGCAAAAAGCACGACTGCACCAACTCGCCGGTACCCCGCAGAGGTTTCATGAGGTCATTGTCGAGGTTTTTCGCTTGCGTGTTCCCGACTTATTCATCATGGACGCGGTTGTCGGCATGGAGGGTAATGGTCCAGCCTCACCTCTGTTACGAGAAATTGGCCTGATCCTCGCTGCCGACAACGGGGTGGCCATGGATGCGGTGGTCGCGACAATGATGGGAATCGACCCTGCCCGGCTCCGGTTTTTACAGAAGGCAAAATCCTTCGGTCTTGGCGATTTCGATCTAGAAGCAATAGAAATAGATGGAGAGTTGACGATACTGCCGAACTTCAAACTGCCGCCATTGGGTGGCGAGGCCATTGCCAACAACCCGGCGGTCCAGCAGATCCTCAATGCCAAAGCCCATGTCAAACCCAAAGCCGATCCGCAACTCTGCACGGCTTGTGGTGCCTGTATAGAACATTGTCCGGTAGCTGCGCTGACCATGCAGGAGGACCAGCCAGTGGTCGATGCCGAAACATGCATTGCCTGTTTCTGCTGCCAGGAGATCTGCCCTGAGAAAGCGATGAGTCTCAACTGATGATAATTTGGGACAGGATAATACTGAGATTATGCCAACAGCTAAAGCAACAGAGAGTGTGAAAAAAAAGCGGGTTTCTTCGGGTATCGCCGAGCTCGACCGGCTTCTCGGCGATCTTTTTATCGGCGACAATGTCCTGTGGTACGAAGACGCCGGCAGCTTTTCGGCGGTTTTCTGCCTCCATTTCATCAGGGAATCGCTGGCGCGAAAAAAACCTTTGATCTATGTCACCTTCGACCGCTCCCCGAAAAACGTCGTGTCCTTTCTCGGGACGCTGGCGGAAAGCCAGAACCTGACCATCCTTGACTGTTTTACCAACGGCAAGGGCGACCGCTCCGAGGTCTTCAATAAGTTCTATGAAAAGGACGGCGCCCTTTGGCCCTATCAGGTCATCAAGGTCAACGACCCCACCAATCCGGCCTTTGTCGGCGAAGCCATCTACGGCTTGCACAGCAATCTGTCCGGGGATGTCCATTTCATTCTTGACAGCCTGACCGGCATGCAGGCCCTGTGGGGCGGCGAAGAGCAGGTGCTGCAGTTTTACGCGAAAACCTGTCCCCGCCTCTACGAGCTGGAGACCATCGCCTACTGGCTGATCGAGAAAGGCGCGCATTCCAATCGTCTCAAGGCAAATATTAATAAAATCGCCCAGGTGGCCATCGATCTCTCGGTGCGGCGCGGCAAATCGACGCTGAAGATCGTCAAGGCGGAAAAACGCAATTCGAAATTTCTCAACGAGCAGCACGAATATCTCTGCGAGGAAACGGATATTGTTTTTGAAGGCCAAAGGCAGGTGAAAGGAAAATTCGATCTGGGGGCGAAGATCAAGAGCATCCGCCTGATGCGCGGCCTCTCACAGAAGCATCTGGCCGATCTGACCGGGGTAACGCCCAGCACCATTTCCCAGGTTGAAAAAAACCTTATCTACCCTTCTCTTCCGGCCCTCTTCCGCATCGCCGAAAGCCTGTCCATCGAGGTCGGGGCCTTCTTCAAGGATCTCGGTCCGGACAAAAATCTCTTCGTTTATCCCGCCGAGCAGCGCTCCACGGCGGTCCTCGACAACTTTACCAGGGAGGACGCCGAGGCCCTCTGGCTGCTGCCGCCGGATATCGAAAGCCGGATCGAAGCGGTCATCATCAGGATACAACCGGGCAAGAAACTGACCGGCCATTTTTTTGCCCATAAGGGTGAGGAACTGGGATATCTCCTCACCGGTCGCCTGGAAATGACCATCGACAACCATATCTACCAGGTCAACGCCGGCGATACGCTGTTCCTGGCGAAAGATACCCCCGGCCAGTGGCGCAATACCGCCGAGACCGTTGCCGAATTGCTGTGGTTCAAGGTGAAGGGATAAACCGAGGGGACTGCTTGCCGATTCGACCAAAATCAAACCGACAAGCAGTTTTTATTGAAACATCGTTATGATATGACGAACGAATTATCCTAAGAGAATATTCTTGGCGCTTTCGTTCTTGGCATCGGTGATATAGGTAATCCCCGTCTCCTGCGCCGTTTCCCGGTTGGCGGCATAGATATCGTTGCGGCTTATCTGGGCCACTTTGAACTTGCGCGCCCCGGCCAGCAACTGTTGCAACACCGCAGGCCAGTTTGTCGGCCATCGTCCAGATGGCAATTGCCCCGTAGGGAATATTCTTCATCTCTTCCTTGCCGACCTTTTTCTGCACATCAAAGTATGAGGCGAAAGATCTCTCCGGCGAACTGCCGATATCGGTCACCGATTTGGGCAGGGAATCCCAATTGCCGATAGACCTTCTCCCTCCGCTCGGGGTGCAGCACGCCTTCGATGTTGGCGCCGAGAAATCCGGGAATCATCATTGCCCGGCCCATGCAGATCATTTTGACATAGGGTGCGCCCAGGGCCAAGGCCTTTGAAAATACTGTCTTCCAGGGCAAAGCCGCCGGCAAAGGACAGATCCACCACTTTCTTGCCCTTGGCGGCCAGGATGCTGGCATACTCATAGGCCTTGGCATGGAGATTGATGGACGGCACGCCCCAGCTCTGCATCATGTTCCAGGGGCTCATGCCGGTGCCGCCGCCGGAACCGTCGATGGTCAGCAGATCGAGGTTGGCATCGGAAGCGAACTTGATGGCCATGGCCAGCTCTTCCATGCCGTAGGAGCCGGTTTTCAGGGAGATGCGATTGAATCCGAGACTGCGCAGATAGTCGACGGATCTTCATGAAATCTTCCCTGACCAAGGCCACCGTGTCGAGATTGGTGCCGCCCAGTCGGCTGTGCCGGGCAAACGACTTAATGGCACCTTTGGCGAATGCCTCCTGAACCTCGGGCAGCGCCGGATTGGGATCGACGATATAGCCGCGCTCTTTCAGGAAGAGGGCGTAATCGAGGCTGGTGACCTGGATTTCGCCACCGATATTTTTCGCCCCCTGCCCCCATTTGAGTTCGATAATGCACTTGTTGCCGTATTTTTCGGCGACGTATTCGGCCACACCGTTGCGGGTATCCTCGACGTTCATCTGGACAATGATAGCGCCGTAGCCGTCAAAATAACGCAGATAGATGTCGATGCGCCGATCCAGTTCCGGCGACTTCTTGATTCGTCCGCCGGTGATCGTCGATTCCCGGTCGACGCCGACGACGTTCTCGCCGATGACAATGGGAATACCGATCAGGGCACAACCGACGGCAAAGGAATCCCAGTACTTGGCGGCAATAAACGTTGATCCGAGGGCGCCGGTCATCAGCGGCAGGCGGGTCTTGGTCTTGATTTTTCCACCAAATTCGGTGTTCAAATCGACATTGGGAAAGATACAGTCGTCGGGGTTATTGGTCATGCCCCTCGTGCAGGCCAACCGAACCATAGGCATAGCCCTGGATGCGCAGGGAATTGTAGGAAACACCAACATGGGTGGTGTTGTTGGCGCCGGCGGTCACCAGACCGAAGTCGCGGGGATAGAGAAGCTTTCTGCCCACCAGGCTCGACTTCCAGGTTTCGCATTTGCCGGTGCAATCGGCGCGGCACAGGGTGCAGAGTCCCGATTCGGCTGGATTTCCTCTGTTGGCAGTTCCTAAAACATCATTGATTTTGTCAAAACGCATGCAGCAACCTCCATTCATTTCCAAAAGTTATCTATGGACAGAGCTTTATCTGCTTGGGCCTGTGGATAAGCAAAAAAAAAGCATCTGCCCCATTGCGAGGAAACAGACGCCTTTGTCTTGAAAGCTGCGGGCTCCACGCCATTGTGGTTCCTGCAGTTATTTATTATAGTTTTATGTAGCTGTACTTAATATTATTGTCAAGAAAAAAATCTAGAGTTCGTCGGAGAGAACGATGGCTTCAGCTATATCAATCATCGACTTCCGGGTATCCATACTTCTCTTACGGATCCAGCGATAGGCGTCTTCCCCGTTCATATTCCGGCGGTGCATAAGAATTTCTTTCGCCCGTTCAATGACTTTCCTCGTTTTTAACTCCTGCTCGATAACCCGGGTCTTGATGATCAGTTCGGTATTGTGGATGGCCACTGCCGCCTGACTGGCAACGGCGGTCAACATATTGATGTCGGTTTCGGAAAAAACATGGGGTTTCATGGTGAAACAGTTGAGCACCCCAACAACCTTATCTTCCTTACCCTGCAGCGGCACCCCGACCATGGAAACCAAGCCAAGCTTTCGAGCCATATCCTTTTCCTTAAATCTGTCGTTTTCCAGGACATTATCGATTACCAACGGTCTCTGGGTAGAAACCACATAACCGACAACGCCCTCATGCAATCTAAGGGCTCGGTCCTTGACATAATCGGGATCGATCGATTGGGTAGCCTTGAGTCTCACCAGGGGCGGATTTTCGTTTTCGTCCACCAGCCACAGGGAACAAATTTCAACTCCGGTCACCCTGGCCGTCACCATGACTATGAGTTTAAACAGATCTTCCAGGAAGAGTTCCGAGGTAATTGCCTGGCTGATGTCCATCAACGCCTTGATATAATGGTCATAGGTGTGTTGATTCGACTTTTCCATGATGTATTTTCTGATATTTATTAATATGCAATTAACGACGTACTTTGCCAGTTGCCACCACAGCTGTTCTTTCGATCGACAAAATTCAGCAGGGGGCTTAAAGGCAATAGACTGGAATCAGATGATCTTATGCTTGCGGAAGCTGCTGCATATACCACAGCAGGCCTTCACGGGTAATAAGGTTATACTGCTGATCCGGATCGGTCTCGATAACTCCCATCCCCTCCATACTTTTCAGCACTTGCTGCAATTCCGGAAGATTCATGTTCATCTGTCCGGCAATTGAGGTGGAGGGCACCAGTTGCGGCGGAGTTTGCCGCAAATTTTCACGAAGAATGCCAAGTATTCGAAGTTTATGTTTTTTCATTGACATAAGCACCTCCTGAAATTCTTGTTGTTATCTATTGTCTGTCCATATTGAATGTTTATTCGAAATGCATGTAATGCGCAAACAAAATAGTATTATAAATGAATTATTAGTTCATTTATTCAGTTTTACTTAATTTAACTCATTATACCTATTTCTACAAGTTTGCTTTCCCCCGCTGGGTCAACGTCGTTGCCACCACCAAGACAGGCCACCTGGTGTTGATTCGCCAGTACCGCTTCGGCACCGACCGGATGGAGTTGGAAATTCCCGGAGGCGCAGTAAACGACGGGGAGGACCCTCTGGCAGCCGGACTCAGGGAGTTACTCGAAGAAACCGGTTATGCCGGCGAAAATGGCCGGATTATCGGCAAAGTGTGCCCCAACCCGGCGATTCAGGGCAACCTCTGTTAACGACATTTCCGGAAATAAATTGACAGATCTGTCGTTTCCCGGTAATTCCTAAAGACTTTATCCAAGCGGCAGAATTCTGCCGCTTTTTTTATCCTCAGCCGCATCGCTAGTTCATATCCCGTAAAGAGTGTTCATCATGAGTGAAGAAAATCAAACCCTCGTCCAACGTAAAGAAAAAGCCGACTCCCTGGCAGAACTTGGGGTCAAACTCTATATTAACAACTTCAAACCGGCCAATGCGGTAGAAGAACTCCTGCCGAAAGGCGCAGAACTCGTGGCCCAACAAGCCGAACCGGGTGGAACGGTCTACAGCGTGGCTGGACGGGTCATGGCCATGCGTAAATTCGGCAAGGCGGCCTTCTGCACCGTCGCCGACGGTAGCGGCCAGATCCAGGTTTATGTCAAGCTGGACATTTTGGGAGACGAAGTTTTCGAAACCTTCAAGAAATGGGATATCGGTGATATCGTCGGGATCGAAGGTTCCCTGTTTAAGACCAAGGTTGGAGAGTTGTCGATCCAGGCGGCGAAAATCGTCATGATCTCCAAATCCCTTCGCCCCCTGCCGGACAAATGGCATGGCCTGACCGATGTCGAGACCCGTTACCGGCAACGCTATGTCGATCTCATCGTCACCCCGGAGGCAAGAGGGACCTTCCGGAAACGGGTCGAAATCATCCGCCTGGTCCGCGAACACCTCAACGCCCGTAACTTCATGGAAGTCGAGACGCCGATGATGCAGCCGATCCCCGGCGGGGCGACGGCCAAGCCGTTCAAGACCCACCACAACGCCCTGAATATGGATCTCTTCCTGCGCATCGCCCCGGAACTGTACCTGAAGAGGCTGCTGGTCGGCGGCTTCGAACGGGTCTTTGAGATCAATCGCAATTTCCGCAACGAAGGCTTGTCAACCCGGCATAACCCCGAGTTCACCATGCTCGAATTCTATCAGGCTTATGCCACCTACGAAGACCTTATCGCCCTCACCGAGGAGATGATTTCCGACATCTGCCTGAAGGTCAACGGTACAATGCAGATCACTTACCAGGGCACGGAGGTCGATCTCACCCCGCCATGGACCAAACTGACCATGGACGAGGCCCTGATCCAGGTGGCCGGAATAGACCCGGCAATCCTCGCCGACGACGCGGGAGTACTGGCCCTTGCCAGAGAAAAAGGCATCAAACTGGATAACACTGCCGGTCCCGGCAAGGCCAAAACCGAACTCTTTGAACTGCTGGTTGAAGAAAAGCTCATCAATCCGACCTTCATCACTTCCTATCCGACCGAGGTCTCACCCCTGGCCCGCCGCAATGAAGAAGATCCGACGGTTACCGATCGCTTCGAACTGTTCATCACCAGCCGAGAATTGGCCAATGGCTTCAGCGAACTGAACGATCCCCGCGATCAGCTGGCCCGCTTTGAGAAACAGATCGCCGACCGCGGCGACGACGAGGAAATCCATCCCGAGCTCGATGCCGACTATATCCGCGCCCTGGAATACGGTATGCCCTCGGCCGCCGGAGAAGGCATCGGTATCGATCGCCTGGTGATGCTGCTCACCGATGCCCCGTCCATCCGCGATGTCATTCTCTTTCCCCATCTGAAACCCGAGGCGGGCCTGCAGACGGAAAAAGATGCGGCAGGCGAAACCCCAACGACAGGCGCAGCTTGATGAAGTTCGAATGGTTTATCGGCCTGCGCTATCTCCGGGCCAAACACCGCCATGGTTTCATTTCCCTGATCTCCCTCATTTCCGTGGGTGGGATCACCGTCGGGGTCATTGCCCTCATTGTTGTCCTGGCGGTATTTTCCGGCTTTACCGACGGCTTGCGCGATCAGATCCTCGGGGTCAATTCGCATATCATCGTCCAGCGGTTGGGAGGCTCGATCAAAGATTATGACCTGGTCCGGGACCGGTTGCTCACCGTCGATGGCGTGGTCGGGGCCACTCCCTACCTGTATGCCCAGACCCTGCTCAGCAGTGCCAGCGGCGGCAACGGCGTGGTGCTCCGGGGAATTGATCCGGCAACGGCAAAAAATGTCATCAGTCTGCCCACACAGATGATCAGCGGCTCAACCGATGATCTCGAAAACATCCCGGACGTCAGCACCATCCCCAATATCATTCTCGGCAAAAACCTGGCCAACGACCTCCGGGTGCGGATCGATGACAAGGTAAAGCTGATCTCCCCCTCCGGCCCGCTCACTCCCATGGGTGTCATCCCGAAGATTAAAACCTGCCGGATATCCGGGATTTTTGAAACCGGCATGGCCGAATACGATGCCTCCTTAGTCTATATGTCCATTGCCGAAGTCCAAAGCTTTCTCGGCACTGAAGATATTGTTCATGGTATCGAAGTGGCGGTGAAAAGATCGGAACTCAACCGCGCCGATAAGATCGCCGCACTGATCCCCGAGAAGATCGGCCCGGGCTTTATCGCCAAGGACTGGATGATGATGAATCGCAACCTGTACGCCGCCTTCAAACTGGAAAAGATCGGCATGTTTATCGCCGTAGCCCTGATCATCCTGGTGGCGGCCCTCAATATTATCAGCGCCCTGGTGATGGTAGTGATGGAAAAGAGCAAGGATATCGCCATTCTCAAATCGATGGGGGCGACCTCGCAGGCCATCATGCGGATCTTTTTCCTGCAGGGTTTGGTTATCGCCGTTGCCGGTACAACGCTCGGTGTCGCCGGTGGCCTCGGACTTTGCGAGCTGTTGTCGCGTTATAAATTCATCGAGCTGCCCTCGAACGTTTATCCGATGACCACCCTGCCCATCAAGGTGCTGCCGCTCGATGTCACCATCATCGCCGTCAGCTCCATAGTCATCACCCTGCTGGCGACGCTGTATCCATCGTGGAAGGCGTCCGCCGTCCAGCCGGCCGAGGTGCTCTCCTAATGGCTCTTTTTTCCGCGCAAAACGTCACCAAAACCTATGGCATGGGCGACAACATCGTCACCGTACTGAAGGGTGTTTCCCTTGCCGTCGAACCGGGCGAGATGACCGGGGTCATCGGCGCTTCGGGTTCCGGCAAGACCACCCTGCTGCAGATCCTCGGCACCCTTGATCTGCCGACCGGCGGGGAGATTTTCTATCGTGATCAGCCACTGCTCGTCAAGTCGGCCAGGGATCTGGCAAAATTCCGCAACGCGGCGATCGGCTTTATCTTTCAATTCCACCACCTGCTGCCCGACTTCACCGCTCTCGAAAATGTCATGATCCCCGGCCTTATCGCCGGTAAAAAAAGGCAGGAGATGATAGGTCCGGCCCAAGACCTGCTCGAACAGGTCGAGCTTGGCCATCGCATCAACCATAAGGTTCTCGAACTGTCCGGCGGGGAACAGCAACGGGCCGCCCTGGCCCGGGCGCTGATCATGCAGCCGGACCTGCTGTTTGCCGACGAACCGACCGGCAACCTCGATTCGCGGGCCGGCAACCTGGTCTTTGAGCTGCTCCATACCCTCTGCCGGGAGAGAAAGCTCAGCACCATCATGGTTACCCACAATACGGTTCTCGCCGAAAGGATGGATCACTGCTTCACGCTGCGCGACGGGGTTCTGGAGAATAACCGCTAGTTATTACTTGTTTTTCCTGTTGACTTTTTTTGCCAGCTTGGACTTTTCACCGGCAGCATAACCGTAAAGGTGCTGCCCTTGCCCCATTCACTTTCAGGGCAGATCGCACCGCCGAGGAGTTCCGCCGGTCGTCGGCAGATGACCAAGCCTTTGCATTGCTACCTCGACAATTTCCTGCTCGGTACACCCGGACATTCAAAGCACCGTGAATATGCACTTGTCCTGCGAGGCTTGCCGACCCGGTGCAGGATGTGGCTATTTCTTGCGCGACGTGGCCGCTGCCTTCTCGCGGGTTTCCTGCGCACGGAAGGTTACGATTTTTCTGATCAAATCGAACGGGATTGGTACGTCGAGGGGAAACTGCACGGAGCCCTTGGCGCTTTTGTAGGACGACAGTTCCTTCTTGAACGTTTCAATACCGGAGGGAGCCGGGTAGAACCCTATGTGTTTTTTGAAGGCGGCAAAATGTACGAGGTTGCCATGCAACACAAACGTCGGAATTTGGTATTTGATTGATTCCAGAGAGTCGGGAGCGGCTTCTTTGATGGTGTCACGTATCTTTCTCAGGATGTCCTGCACGTCTTCGGGAAAGCCAGCGATGTATTCATCGATGGTGTTTGCCGTGTTTTCTCTTGCCATTTTGGGTTCCCCCCAGGTCACGAAATGCATTATCCCGTCCAGGAGAAGGCTCTTCACCATTTATTCCTTCGCCCCCGCTTCCCGGAGAATTTCAGCTATCCCACCTAAATTATTCCTGATCGCCAGCGAAAGAGCCGTCTGACCCTCTTTATCCTTGGCATGCACATCCGCTCCTCTTGAAATGAGGAGTTCGACAATCTGCCGATTGCCTTTCACCGATTGCGAAGAGTGAGAAGCATGGGCATCACCAGCCTGGACGTTCACGCTGGTTTGCGAGTTTTTAAGATCTGCTTTTACCGCAACAGTCACACTCGCACCAGCTTCACCATGGTAATTCTTCAACTCTTTGCATGCGTACATCAGGGGTGTCATACCGTTTTTATATACCCTGGTAACCTTCGCTCCGCGATCCAGTGCCTGTTGAACCGCGGCAATATCACCGAGTACTATTCCGCTGACCAGATCGTCATCGGGCGTGGCAGGGCGAAAGCAGGAAGTGATACAAACCGAAATGATTAGGATTGCTATTTGTATGGAGTTTTTCAAAAAGTATTCCTCGATGCGATTTCTGAATATAAGGGATACCCCAGATGTTTCTTTTTTTGATTATAGATTGAAACACCAATGAACGGCAAAATCACCAGCTTGCCTGGTGTATTTTATTGTTGGAAATAGGTAACGTGTCACCTGAATTCCATGTTCAAACCAGACGGATTGGCCCAGAGTACTTGGCAACCAACGAATCTGTCGTTAACAGGGTGATTCCCTCAACGATCGCTTGGGCGATGAGAATCCGGTCGAAAGGATCTTTGTGGATTAGCGGCAAAGAGTCAATAGCAACAGCATGTTCACTGGTGATTGGCAATTCGCCGTATCCATTGTCTTGCAGACACCGGCGCAATACCCGGGAATCGACATGAAAATCAGCCCTGCCGAGGCCACGTTTGATGGCAATCTCCCAAAGGCTTGCGGCGCTGAAAATCAGTTCGTTTTCAGGGTCTTCGATCAGAGCACGAGCAGCATGCGAGAGACGGTCAGGATCACCGGCGGCCCATAAGAGCAGATGGGTATCAAGCAGCAGCTTCACTCCTTACCCTCAAACAGTCGTTCGATCTCCTCGCTGCCCATGCGGTCGAAATCGTCAGGCACCGTGATCTGGCCAGTCAAGAAGCCCAACCGTTTTACGGGGGGCACTTCAATAGCATCAAGCCGAGACACCTTCACAAGGGGCTTGCCTGCCTTAGCAATAATAAATGGCTCCCCTTTGACGGCCTTCTCAATCAGGCGCGAAAGGTTGGTTTTTGCTTCATGGATGTTGATTGTCTGCATGACTCCTCCAGGTAAACTTAGTTCGTTCAACTTAGTTTAACATTCTTCCTGCTGAATGGCAAAAGGAAAAAATCAAACCGTGACCCGCAAAGCTGTGTGAGCAGGCAGGGCAACTTCTTAATGATTTTCATTTAAATATACTGTCCCCGGAACTTCGCCAGTGCCTGTTGAACCGCGGCAATATCACCGAGTATTATTCCGCTGACCAGATCGTCATCGGGTGTGGCAGAGCGAAAGCAGGAAGAGAGAGAAACCGAAATGATCAGAATTGCTATTTGTATGGAACTTTTCAAAAAGTGTTCCTCAATGCGAATTTCGAAAAAAAGGGATGCTCTCAATTTTCCTCTTATGGGGTATAGGCTGAAACGCTACTCAACGAAAAGCTCACTGGAAACGTAGCGATCCGGTGCAGCGACGGATTATGCGTATCCTTTTGTTTCCAAGCAGACCTATCTTGATGAACAAATTATCGAAAGCATTCATTCTAGATGTATCGATTAATTGCCTTCTGTAAGTCCGGTAATAATCCATAGAGATGTCATCAAATTTTACGATGAGATAGACGAGGCCGTCTGAACCAAGCGCTTCTATTTGCTGCCTTGCTTGTTTAACTGCGTCGCAGAACTTATTGATAAACCCATCATCTAACCTGGCATGAACGGTACCATCATAGACAATGCCCCCGTTCCGACGGACTATCTCGTCATTGGAGACACCTAAGCTTTTGACTTCACAGTACATCTGAACCAAGTTGTGAGTATATCCAATATCAGGCCTAGATTCATTGCCTTCATGAATAAATCGAACATCGGAAAGCCCTGTGCCGACCAGATACCGATAGGCAAAAGCTTCGTTTAATTGGTTAAAGAAACCCTGCTTCCTTTGTCCTTCGCGATGGTCCATGTAGTGCTGTAATGCCTTGGTTTTGAGAATGTTCCAGGACTCAACGTCCAGTGTCATTAGTGCTCTGTTGTAAGACCGATAATAAGCTTTCTTCGCTTGTGATATCTTGCATGAAGACTCAAAGTTCGCGAAGAAATCATCTTTGGGATACCTACTCCTTATCTCTGAGATCAATTCTATGATTCTTTTCATCATTCACTCGAATAACTTTTGAATTCAACGACCTGCGCGACTTCATCGCGTAGCGTCCGGTGGAATGAGGTGTTGGGCATAGTGGCAGCTATGAAGCCGATGGCCCACTCCACAAATTACGGGCATGACGGAGCAAGCTATCCGCACGGTCTTCGATTGCGCGTTCGTTCCAATCTGTCGCCTGGTCAAAGTACCGATTCAATGCGAGTACCGATTCCCGAAGATATTGCTTCTTCTCCGCAAACCCGGCATTCCGCATAGCGGCATTGAGCGTTTGGGTTACGGCTGTCAAGTTGCCGACGGAGTGAATCAGGCTACGGCGTTGGTGAATAAGTGGCCGCAGACGTTCATACATTTCCTTTTCCTCATCAGTGCGTCCGAAGAACCATTCGTTATTCATTTCTTTGGGAACATACTCGCCTGCGAGAGGATAGTTGTCTGTCCATTGCTGTGGCATGATGTGTTCAACAGAAACGTATGGAATTGGTATCGCTTCGGCCCGATCAGACCGGATTTCCGCTTCCAGTTGCCGGAACATCAAAATGAGCTGGCCAGATGTCAGTCGAGTGTAGAAAGGCTTTGCCTTCCAAGCCAAAGCGAACTCTTGATCGGCAGGGAAGCGCCTCGTCTCGCCTTCCCCTGCCGAGAGGATTTCCTTAAGGGCGATCCCCGTCGCGCTAGACTTTCTCAAACGAGCAATGACCTCAATGAAGAATTTGTTGTACTCCTTGCTCTGTAACCCACAGATAGCACGACGCACAACAAAACTTTCGATATGAGTAAGAGCCTGGGATAACTCTTGCGCTGACAACGAACCTTCGGCAGCCAGATAGATTGCCAATGGAAATACCGTCGTTGTTTCCCATGTGTTCATTCGACGACCGAATGCAGCGAGAGGCCCATCGGACTTTCCGTTGAGTTGTTCGAAATAGGCGCCATACGACACAAATTCGCCCAACTCATCTTCAAGGCTTGAGTAAGGTGCGTTGGTATCTATCCATTCCGTATACGCCGAATGGACTCTTCTGACATCGATAGCAGAACCCAATTTCGACGACAGCAACGTGCGAGTAAGTGTGTCAAGCCTGGAGGAAGTTTGATTGCCTCTTCGCGTTTCTTCATCCCACCATGCACTTTCGAAGCGAGACCAGTATTTGTTATACAAGCGATCTCTGTCGATCTCAACCTTTTCGGCCCTCATGAATATGTAGCTGCGGAGTAGATCGGACTGGCTCAGAGGCTTCCCGCGAGCGTTCAAAGAATTGAAAATCTCCTGGGAATCGTCATTGCCTCCCAAGATTATCTCAACGATGGTAAAGTCGTGGCGGAGAACATCAAGAAATGTGATTAACAGCTTGTTTGCGGCATCGAGGGTCTCACATGTGGAACAAATTCCTTCAATCTTTTCGAAAAAGAACTCATAGGCTTCCGCCAATTTCTCGCGGGGCTCGGGCTTTCTCTTTCTAGGCAAACGGACGACGGGAAATAATTCTCGAACTTTCTGGGGAGACCCGGCAGAGATGATCTGACAAAACGCGGTTCGATTTACCAAGGTTGGCCATAGCTTGTATTTCTCCTCATCGGGCCTCTCCATAAGTTCAACATCGGGGTTAAGCAGGTATCGTTCCGCTACTCGTGCAACAGGTGCAAGGTCTCGGCTTCGGGCGGCATCACGTAAGGCAGCAAGAAGAACTTGGAAAGTGGTTAGCCGTTGCTGACCGTCGATCACGATGAATCGAGTTACTTCATGTCCTGTGCTGGTACGACGGGCCGAGTCGAGAATGACGGCACCGAGAAAATGTGGAGAAGTATGTTTTCCGGCCCCTCGGGCAGCAAGCTTTTCGCCAATATCATCCCAGAGTGGTCCCCACTGCTCCCCTCTCGACCAAACATAGTGACGTTGAAACATCGGCACAACGTAGCGATGCGTAGGCTCAAAAAGTTTCGTTATCGTTGTTGGGTTTACGTTCATTTATTTCTCCCGATAGCGGGACGGATACGATGCCCAAACCAGGGGGTCACTTGTTTCTAGTGAAACCAGCATAAAAGAGTGTTTTAAGTAAAGACAATAGACCAATTTACCGAAAATACAGTCAATTATGTGGCAACATTATTTTACTGTAACCGAACCATCCGAAACCGTCGCACAGTCCCACCACAAATCATACATCTCATTTGCCATCTTCCACAACATACCCGCTCCATTTTTCTCCGCATACTGGTTGCTGATTTCCTCGGTTATGTCAAGGACTCTTTTACGCCGTTCGGCCTCATGACTACCGGAAACACAAATGTATTCTCCTCAATGAAAAACCGCATCACACCGCAGATGTAAATTTTGTATAATTGCGATATACCATCATTCGACCATGGTTTTGTTCTGTGACAACCTTTCTTCATCAGTATCCGTGACACATGAGCCTTTTCCACCGTTTTCGAAAACCTTCCGGTATCAAATCGTCACCTTCTTTGTTATAGTTCTGTTGCCGGTCTTGGTATTTTTGGGTTACATGTGGTTTAATGGGAAATCCGCGGGAGAGGGTCCGCGCTTGCCAAAGCGCTGGTCAGGTGAGATTATGAAATGCCGATGTACCTGGTGTGGCAACGATCCCCTTTACGTTGCCTATCACGATAACGAATGGGGCGTTCCCGCCCACGATGAGCGGCATCTCTTTGAGATGCTGCTCTTAGAGGGTGCTCAGGCCGGGCTCAGCTGGTTGACGATCCTTAAGAAACGGGAGAACTACCGCAAAGCCTTTGATTGCTTCGATCCCGAAAAAATCGCCGCCTATTCGGATGATGACGTCGGGCGACTGCTCGCCGATTCGGGCATTGTCCGCAACCGTCTCAAAATAGCCTCGGCGATTAAAAACGCCCGCGGTGTCCTGGTGATACAAGGGGAATTCGGATCACTGGAGACCTTTCTCTGGCGGTATGTGGATGGCGTGCCACTGCAGAACGAGAGGCGTTCCATACCGATATCCCGGCACGAAGCGTACAGTCCGACGCGATGAGCAAGGATCTCAAGCGACGCGGCTTCAACTTCGTCGGCACGACCATATGCTACGCCTTCATGCAGGCCGTCGGTATGGTGAATGACCACGTCGTCGACTGTTATCGCCATGCTGAGGTGAGAGAAATAGCCCTTCGGTCACTGTCACGTTGAACTTGCGATTCTTCTCATATCCGGCCTTTCGCCGTTCCCGGTCGATCGCCGCCACCGTGACCGGCGGACTGTTTCTCATCGGTGCGCTCTTTGCCGCGATTTCCATCATCTCACTCATTGGCTTCGTTGGTTTTCAGGAAGTCTTGTCCGAGCTGTCCAACCGGACGTTTGCCAGGGCAACCAATAAGGCCCAGGCAGCCATCCTGGTCAATCAGCTTCTCCAGCAAACCGGCTCTCTGCATGCTGCCACTGCTCATCCCGAACGAAGCGTCGCCTATGCGGGCATCCAACAGAAATTTGCAACACTTTCAAAGCTTTCGACAACCCTTTCGGACGAAGACAGGTTCGAACAAGATCCGAAACTCGACAATCTCAGCAAAATCCTCTTCGAGCTAAACGATCTCGTCCTTCAACGAATAGATGTCCGGCAGGAGGTTATAACAGCTCTCTCCGACATTCGTTCTCGCGGTCAATCGGTTCCCTTGACAGGCAAAACTTTAACAGAACTCAGCGGCGAGAGGGATACCGTCGCCATTGACACGATTATCGAGCAGGTCATCACCAGCATTTCAGAAATTCCTGGAGAACAAGGGATTCTGCCACTTATCCGAAGGTACCAAGCGATCGACAATGAATGCGATGCCCGCAACTCCTCTGCTCAGCAATTGTTGCAGGAAAAAGAGCAATCCACTCAAGCCGATTACTTAAACCTGACATCTTCCGTCGACGCCACGACTCTGTTATTATCAGACAGGGTTGAGAGTTTGATCCGCATTCTCACGGCCCTTTTTATCGCCTCCCTGTTCTTGTCGAGCGCTTTCTTTGTTTATTTTCGACAGGTGTTGATTGACCGCCTCCTCCGGCTCAATCGTACGGTACTGGCGATGGTCGCCGGGGAGAAACCGGTCATAGCGGTTGAAGGAAGTGACGAAATCAGTGAAATCGCCAGATCGGTGAACTATTTTTCCGACGAAATGCATAAAGCAAAAGAAATTGCTGAAAAATCGGCGATCACCAAGGCCGAGTTTCTCGCCCATATGAGCCATGAGATACGAACCCCGATGAACGCCATTCTCGGTTTCTCCGATCTCGCTCTGAAGACCAACCGGCCTGAGGACCACCTCGACTATCTTGGGAAAATCAACAACGCATCCTACTCCCTGCTGGGCATCATTAACGCCGTTCTCGATTATTCAAAAATTGAAGCCGGCAAATTCACCATCGAAAACGTTCCTTTTGATCTGCGGGAGCTGCTGGAAAACCTGTCAACCCTGATCAGCCTCAGGTGTGAGGAATCGGGTCTCGAATTCTACTTTCATATAGAACCGGAAACCCCGTACGCCTTAACAGGTGACGCCCTGCGTATCGGCCAGGTGCTTACCAATCTCATCACCAATGCCTTCAAGTTTACCAAGAGCGGTTTCATCGCTCTTCATATCGGGTTGCCGTCCGAGCTGAATACCCCTGACGGCATCCACGTGCGATTGTCCTTTGCCGTCCAGGATACCGGGCGCGGTATTTCCGAGCGGGAGGCAAAAAATCTCTTTCAGCCCTTCAACCAGGCCGACACCTCAATCACTCGGCGGTTTGGTGGAACCGGGCTGGGGCTGGCCATCTGCAAGCGTCTGGTTGAGATGATGAACGGCGAAATCCGACTGGAAAAAAGTGAAGGTGCCGGCAGCACCTTTAGCTTCTCCTTGCCCCTCGAATACCAGGACGACAATGCCAACCATTTTTTTTCCGCTCATGGGTTGGTTGCCGGGAAAAGAGTCATTGTTATGTCCGACATCTCGCAAACCGCCACGGAACTTTCCTGCCAGTTGACCAATTTCGGTCTCTCGGTTTTTCAGGCCCTGTCCTTTGAAGAGGTGCTGTCCGCCCTGGAACACCAGGACCCATTGTCACCTTATGACATTGTCGTCATCGATTGTTCGACCTATGGTCAACGCTTCCCTGAATTGCTTCGAAAAATAAAATTGTTAACCCCGGAGACCGGCAAACCGGCCCTGATTATGACTGGCATGCGTCGCCTTGCCACGCACTTTTCCAGGAAGTCGATGCCCGACTGCGACCTCTTTCTCGCCAAACCGATCACCCCGGCCCGACTGCTCCATGCGATCCTCACCGTACTCGAATTGGAGAACCGAGACGTACTCCCCTCGTTCAACGATCGTCAGGCGACTCGGCAGAAAAACTCCGACCATCTCGCGGGAACAAGGGTTCTTTTGGTCGAAGATAACGAAATAAATCAACAGGTGGCGCTCGGTTTCCTCAATTCTCTCGGACTTTCGGTGGTGGTCGCCTGGAACGGAGCTGAGGCCCTGGATATTCTCCGTCGGCCCGAAGCCCAGGGTTTCGATCTCATTTTGATGGACCTCCAGATGCCGGTTATGGACGGATACACCGCCACCCGGGCGATTCGTCAGCTTCCTCCCCCGGTTGGTACTCTGCCGATAATTGCCGTTACCGCCCATGCCATGCAGGAAGACCGAGAAAAGTGTCTCAAGGCGGGGATTTCCGACTACATCACCAAGCCGATTAATCCGGACGCACTGGTTGCCGCCCTGAGCAAAAATATGGTGCATCCCGCTCCCTCCACAACAGCCGACCAACCGCCCACTACAGCAGCCCTGCCCGAAGAATTCCTGGGCAGCCACGCCGGTATCGACCTGCAGGCCGGTCTTGCCCGAGTAGTCGGCGACAGGCGTCTGTATATGGAGCTGCTGCAAACATTTCTCAGCAACTACGGCAACTACCCGAACTCTATGCGGGAGGAACTGAAGAAACGCTCCTTCGAGACACTTCGCCGTATGGCCCATACCCTGAAAGGGGTCAGCGGCAATCTCGGCATGACCAGGCTTTTTTCCCACTGTGGTCAACTCGATCTGTCGATCAAGAGGAAGAAGCTGCAGGAATGCAATTCCCTGTTGTTGGAAATTGACAGAGAAAATGAGAAAGTTTGCACTTTTCTGAGGCAATACCTTGACAATTTCAAGGATTCATATTGGAATATCGAGAGTCCCGGACAACAACAAGTTACCGATACGGACAACCACCATGCCCTGCTTGCCGACCTGTCCGATTCACTCAAAAACAACAGTTCTAAGGCCCTGAAACAGATTCACCGGCTACGAGCCGATCTCGACCAGGAAGACCACATCGTCTTTTCACGGATCGAGAAACATATCAACGATCTGGATTTTGCCAAAGCGCACCTCCTTCTCCGCCAATGGCAAAGTTCTTTATCCGAAAATAGAGGCACAAATTAGCCATGCATAATGGATGTACCGGAAAAATTCTCATTATTGACGACACTATCGAACACATCAAGATACTTATCAGCCTGCTGGCCGATCAACACGAAGTCTTTTTTGCGAAAAGCGGTGAAGAGGGGTTGGCAATGCTCCCCGGCATCATGCCGGATCTGATCCTTCTCGATATCGTTATGCCGGGAATGGATGGCTTTGAAGTGTGTCGGCTCATTAAAGGGGACCGAAAGTGGCAGGAAACCCCTCTCGTTTTTATCTCCATTCAAGGTGCCGATGCCGATGAAACCAAAGGTTTGGAGCTGGGCGCCATTGATTATATCGCCAAGCCTTTTAATCCGGCAATCGTCAGGGCCAGGATCAACAATCACCTGCAATTGCGGACGGCCATGCGGGAACTGGAGCGTCTTTACGCACTGGCCCTTGATGCCAATCCGGTAACCGGTCTGCCGGGCAACAACAGCATCGCCAGACATATCGAACTTACGATGACAAACGGAGAAAGTTCCAGTGTCGTTTATACCGATATCGACAATTTCAAAGCCTATAACGACAAATATGGATTCGCCCGAGGCGATGAGATCATCCGCTTTATGGCGGAGGTGTTGAAAAAAGTGGTGACCGATGCCGGGTGCCCCGACACCTTTGTCGGTCATGTCGGCGGCGATGATTTCATCCTTATCGTGCCCTCTATCCAATGTTCCTATGTAACTCAGGAAATCGTCAAAAACTTTGACCGGGACATCATCACCTTTTACAACCGGCAGGATATCGATATGCGCTGTATACAAGCCACCGACCGGCGCGGCCAGCCGCAGATCTATCCGATTATGAGCATCAGTATCGCCGGAATAGATCTCAGTTACCGCCCCTATTCCTCCTATCTCGAAGTAAACGATGCCTGTGCGGAAATGAAAAAAATGGCCAAGGCGATGCCGGGCAGCACCATCTGTTTTGACCAGCGAAAAGCATGATTTTTCTGCTTTTGAGAACATAATTCATACGTCTCTGCCAAAGCCACTGAACGGAGTCACGTTTTTCGGGGGGTGGCAAGAGACGATCCACATCATCCTGTCAGCGGAGCGTCGTTTCTTCCCGCAGGACTCCGATTTTTATCTTCCCTGTTCCAACCGGAAGTTTTTTCTTAACCTCACCGCGTCGCAAGGACTCGGGCTGCAGTCGAAATCGCTCAGCAACCACAGCCGGATCGACAAGATCCTTCCCTACCAGATTCTTGACATCAGCTTCAGGCGGTGAGGGAAGCCGTCGTGCCACCAGATGTTTGGCATGAATCTTTCCGCCGACAGTACTGCCACTTGCCAGGCCGGTTTGCTGGTATAGTTCCGGCTCCGAGAAAGTTCCGCCGATGAAATAAACGGCGGAGTGGTTCACTTTCTCCTCGAGACCGCCTTTACCCACGACTGTTGTAGCGGAACTGGTTTCCATCTGCAGGTTCAGCTGCTGTCTGACAATGTCGGCGTTACCGCTCAGTTGCAGGCTGTAGGTTGGTGCAGTCACGTTTGTCTCGCGGCTTTGCACCAGCCCGTTATTGAGAGTGACAATGCTTTTCGCCGACACAAAATCCGATCTTGGCTTTGCTGCCGAGGGGTCGGAGAGGCCAGGGCTGTGCGGGCTCTCGGGAGAACTTAACAGGCGGACAATATCCACTCCTATCAGTGCCCCATTCTCCACCAGGAGAGTGGCTTCGCCAATGAGGCCCTTTTGCATCGCCGCGAAGTCGTCGCCGATCGACTGCAGAGCTCCCTCGCCGGAAAGGGTGCCTTGCAGATAATCCCAGCCGGCAAAATCACCCAGCAGCGCTTCCGCGTCAATTCCCCGGGCCTTGAGGGTTGCCCGCATGGACGGCTCAACAGTGCTGCGATCGACAGTCAAGGCTGCCTCCACTTGTCCCCGACTGATCTTGAGGGTAGCGGGTGCGACACTGAAAACACCCTCCTTGATCTGCAGCGGCAGCTGCACCTCCGTCATGGTTCCCCCATGAATTTTTAATTCACCAAATTGTATGACTCCGGCCAGGGAGATATTTTCCCAGCTCTTCCACGGGATAGCGGCCTGCTCTTCCGGTTGTCGATTATTCTCTATGGGCAAACCCCGCGGTTCGGCTGACGGCAGATATCGATCAACATCAATACGGTCAAGATCAAGGGTGAAATCGATCTGCGGGGCCTTCATGTTCCGGGCGGAAAGGGAAAAATTCAGTGTCGAATCGTCAAGATGAGCCAGGCCCTTTTCAATGGCTATTGTGTCGAGCCCGCCACGAGCCGTAAATTCCAGGTCGACTGCATTGAATGTCGCGAAATCTTTTGTCGGAAATGGAAAGGGAAGTTCGCTGGCCGAATAGTATTCGCGTGGGGAAAAGGGGAAAAGACGCAGAAACAATTCAAAGCTCGGAGACGTTTCCGGCTGAGTGATACTGCCCCGCAGCTGTCCCCGCAAGGTATTGACTATAGAAAAGGTGACGTCCACCGGCAAGCCGCTCTCCTGGTTTTTCTCGATGAGGGGGCCGACCTTTCCTTCCAGGGCCATCGGTTTGCCATCAAACGTGGCCTTACAATCCAAGGAAACAGGCCGTCCGGGCTTGAAATCGTTGAGCACCAGCATGATATCTTCGGCGTGGTACTGGACGTTTTGCGTTCTATCAAGCCACTTCACTTGGCCGTCAGTCACCGCCATGAGGGCAAAGGACATTTTTTCCGAAAGTAATCCGAGGGACCATGCTGCCGGGTTGGCAGACGCATTGCCATTTTCCTTCCCCCCAAACTGCCAGTTGACCTGGCCGGAAGGATTCTTTTCCAGATTGACCGACAGGCCTCCCATGACAAAGCGGCTTATCTCAATTTTTTTCTGCAGCAGAGGTAGTACCTTTATCTTTGCCTCAAAGGTTCGAACCTTGATGAACTCGTCACTCATAAACCCTGGCGGATTGCCGATTTTCATATCGGAAAAGGATATGCTCAGCCAGGGAAAAAATGACACTCCAAGATCCGAACCGAGGGAAAAAGTCCTTCCTGTGGTCTTACTGACCTGTCTTTCAATTTCCGGCACATATTTTTGCATATTCACGAGCATTGGCATAAGGATGACGGTTACAATCATGAGAATGAAAAATATCCCAATAGAAACAACACCGTATTTAATAAATCTTTTCATCCTTGATCCCCATGACATTGCAACTCTGCACCGCCTAACGGTGAATACTCGTACAAGGATATGACTGAGCCATATCCTTGGCTCCCGATGCAGTAGAGCACCGGAAAGACGTGCGGCCATTCCTTCGGGTTCAATCCGTATCACTACGAAATTCTGAAGGAATCTCTAATATAATAAGACATGACAAGTCTAGCAACAATTGTCTCTTTGCTAGAAATTTCTCGCGGAAGGTGCAGCTCAGGTAAAACTCCGTGCCTCCCTCGTTGCACCACCGGATTGGAAATTCCCCAAAGGTGTTTGACAGACCTTTGTATCGTCTCTACCTTTTACAGCGAGCTCACCCTGGAAAAATCTCAAGTCACGGGAGGTCATATGAAATCACCTGCACAGGCCATGGTCCTTGCATCTTTTGCCGCTGATTCCCTCGCTTTGGGGGTCCACTGGATATACGATACCGAACAAATCGATCGAAAAATCGGCAGGATCATCGACCTGCTTCCCCCGCCGGAAGGAAGTTATCACAGAACGAAAAAACGCGGCGATTTCACCCATTACGGCGACCAGAGCCTGCATCTTTTAAGGCATCTTCACAACCATCGCGGGCACTTTTCTCTTGCCGAATATGCCCGGGACTGGCAGTCCCTCTTTGCCGGTTACAACGGCTATGTAGATCGGGCGACAAAAGTGACTCTGCAAAACCTCGAGGGCGGCAACACACCTGACACCAGCGGCTCCCCTTCCACAGATCTCGGCGGGGCGGCACGAATCGCCCCATTGGTATACTGCTACAGAGAAAATCCGACAGGATTGTTGACGGCGGTACAAGCCCAGACCGCTCTCACCCATCGCGGCCCGGGCGCAGTTGAGGGTGCCATCTTTCTGGCTCGCAGCTGTTATGCCATTCTCCATGGTCTTGCACCGCGCGAGGCGTTTATCCAGGCATTGGCCGACGGTGTAGCCGACATTGACCTCGACCTCCGCCTTCGTCACTGTCTTGATCTCCCAGATGGCAGCATCCGCCAGGCTATAAAAGAATTCGGACAAACGTGCTCGATCAATGCAGCTCTGCCGGGTGCAATATACACGGTTCTCCAGCGAGAGGACAATCTGGAGGAAGCTCTCATTGAAACGGCTATGGCAGGTGGCGATTCCGCCGCGCGCGGCATGGTCGTGGGAATGCTCCTTGGTGCCCGCCATGGAATGGAAAAAATCCCGACCAGATGGCTAAACAACCTGGTCAGTTACCAAGAGATACAGGCTGCTTTAGACAGCTTACCGTGAGCCAAGCCAAGAAAAGCGTAAGAGGAGTTACCTGTAACAATCTTCAATTACACTTTGGAAATGCTAACAGGTACTATGTAACTGGTTTTCTCTTTGTAGATTTCGCAAGGATCCGACTTATGGGAGTAAACAATTGAAAGTAATTTTGATTTTACGAAAACGAACAACTCTCTAGTTTTGGCACAACCCTTGCAAGGTTATTTATTAATCCCCCCAAGGGAGATAACCAAGCCCCCCCAATCGGGTAGGATCTACGCTGTTTGTATTTTCTGCCCGATTTCTTTTTGTCCCCACCGACAAGGCGATGCCAACGCTTCGTTGACAATCGGCCGTTGATGACCATCAGCGCTTATTGTGACAGGCGATTTTCCATGTCTCATGCTGTCATTGTCATTCATTCTCGGACGAGAACTCCCCGGCGATATTCAGTGTAAACCTGACGGGCAGCAATGTAAGGATCAAGCGAATATCTCTTCAAATCCTCGTAGAGATCCGGATGAAGAGACAGGATATTGACCCTTTCGGTGGAATAGATGGCGAGATCGATCAGGCGATCATCGTATACATAGGGAAGCGGCTTAAAGAAGGTGTCGGCTGTCAAACCCAGAGTGTCACGGACATTTGACGGACCGACTAAAGGCCAGTAGAGAAATACCCCTTCTCCGATCCCCCAGCGCCCGAGAGTTTGTCCAAAATCCGCTCGTCGAGGAACAAGATCGAATTCAATTGCCGCTACATCCACCAATCCTAAAACACCAAGAGTACTATTGATGACGAACCGTTGCACAACAATACTCATGGTGTTTAAATCACCCTGCAAAAACGAGTTAAGAAAATTCACTGGAAAACCGACATTTAAAAAGAAATTGCCAAGGCTTTCCCGCAGGTCAGGGGGCAGCACCCAGCTGTAACCTCTGGTAATCGGTTTCACAACCCAGATATACAGACGGTCATTAACGTCGAAGAAGAAACGATTCATCGGTTCCAACGGATCATAAATCGATACCTCTTGTCCTTCAGCATAAGCTTCGTCGGCAATTTCCTCTTCATCGAGAAGATTTGGGATGGCATTCGAAGGTGAAGGCTCGTTTCCGGCAGCGTAGGCAAGCGGCTGGCAAAGGAACATAAACAGCAAGAAGATGAAACCGACAGTTTTCATAGGCGTAAGGACGGCATATTGAGTAAAACTGAGACCGACTCGACATCTCACAATGAAATTTGAGTAAAACTTAGAAATTCATTTCTTATTTTTTTAAGAAAAATATCGTGAAGGTACTTATCCCGTTTACCGGAATAAGAGAGAGCTCTCCAGCGATCCGCCCTCACCTCACAAGCCTGCAGATGGCGGTCTGTATATTGTGGCAATTCCCCGGGAAATAGTCAATCTGATAATTCAATTCCTACACCATCAGGACAAAAAGCCCGGCAAGAATGGTAAGAAAACTAAAGGGAATTGCCAAGGCCTTTGAGGTCAAAGTTTCACCAACCAAAACCCGCTCGGTGATCCGGTAGGTAACATACAGTGATGCTAAAAAAGCGCCAAATACCGTTAAGATCTGCAGTACATGGGTACTGTCGGCACTGATCAGCCGCAAATTGTCATAGGCTGGCTGCTGCAGGCCCATCAACTCCTGGAGATTGGGAACTATTCGTCCGGCACCGCTGACGAAAAATTCCAAATGAACAGCCATATACCCGCCAAGTATGAGAGGAATGGTTCCGTAGCCAAAGAGTGGGAGCAGCAGATTCTTGTCAATCCTGGCATACAGGGATTGAATGGAAACCATCAGGTAATAGCCGATCTGGAAAAACAGGATGAGGGTAAAAAATATGACACTACCGACGAAATGGCTGGAAAGAACCACTCCCCAGCTACCGGCAAAGGCCACCAACAAATCGCTGAGCTGGAAAAATTCGCTTTGCAGGGCAAAAGGGAAAAAAATCGCCCCCATGGAGACGATGAGAAAACTATCGGCCCGCCGGGGGGTCTCTAAAGCCCACAGTTCCTGCGGTGCGAGGCGCAGATTGAGCTGAATGGAACTGTTGCCGCAGCTCTTTATGCATTTTGCACACATAATACAGTCCCGGTTGTTATCAACCAGATAGGGATGTCGGAACATCGGACAACCGGAGATATCACCTTCCCCGACAAAACAGGAGTGGTTTTGGCAACGATTGACGCAGACATGCCTGTTCGACCGCAGTTCAACAACCGAAGGCATGGCAAAAATCGCATTCACCGCCCCCAGGGGACAAAGGTAACGGCACCAGCTGCGCCTGGAGTAGAGGACGCTGAAAAGGATCGATCCCAAGGTAATGATGATGATAATTCCGCCGGTCAAATAGGGATTATTGTAGGCATCCCAGACAATCTCGATCCAAAACACCAGAATACACAGTATAGCCATAATCCAGCCGGAATACTCCTTGATACTCTCCGGGGTCTTACGGGTCGGCTTGACAATATTTTGCAGCAGAGTTCCGGGGATGGCCAGGGAACAGACGCTGCACCACGTTCTGGCGAGAAAAAAGAACGAAAAGAACATCAGCGGCCAGCCAATGTACCAGCCCAGGGTAAGTCCGATATTCGCCTGCGGTTCGGATGGCCCAAAGAAGAGGAAGAGAACGGCAATAAGCAGGACAGAACCGATAATGATCTGAGGAACCCTTGGAAATATTCGGCTTTCGAGAAATTTTCTGATCCAGGCGATACGCAGGATATTATATTCCCACTTGCCTTCCGTTTTCGGAAGACCCAATAAAATCTGATCGGCGATAATTTCATCTTTTTGCGCCAGCATCACCGCCCGACGAATGACGCTGGACAACTCGGTGAGATTGCCAGGCCAATCGTAGTTCATGAAAATCCCGAGCGTTTCCGGCGAAACCTTAAATATTTTCTTGCCGTATTCCTTGCTGAAACGTTCCAGATAATGGAGAACCAGGCGTGGCAGGTCCTCCTTGTGGTTGCGAAGGGGCGGAACATGAAAGTGTCGGCCTTGGATCAAGGCAAGCAATTCCGGCAGCAGTTTGCCGGTACTCCGCAGATGATCTATGGGATAGCTACTGATAAACACCAAGCGCGACTGCATCGCCACCTGGCGATTGCTGTCGATGTGATTGTAGCTGCTGCTCTCGAGAATTTTTACCAGCTTTTCTTGCAGCGCTTCCTTCATCAGATGAATGTGGTTGAAGACCAATGTGCCATTGGCGGTCTGCTCAAAGAGTCCGGCCTGACGAGCCTGTACAAAGGGATAGGCGCTCTGTTCGTTGCCTAACAAGGCGCGTTCCAGCTGCAGAGGTTCATAATCTCGCAGATCGACCTCCAAAAACTGTCCACCGGCGCGTTTGCTTTGCAGATGAATCTGCCGGGCGATCATAAGTTTGCCAGTGCCCGCCTCGCCGGTGAGGATGAAGGGCGAACTGCTCATGGCTAATTGATTGATTACTGTCTGGGTTTTCTGGGCCGCTTTCGATTCTCGGATGTCTTCTTGTTTCCGCCTGGCCAAACGTCGCAGATTGATGGCCGACATATTCGAATCTTTGAAGAGAATGACGTCATCCGCCCCCGACTCTCCATCCTGCAAACTGCTCTCGTTGCCCGATTCCAACTGATCGAGGAAAGCCACCCGTAGCCTCTCGGCGAGAGCTGCGTCTAGCTGCCGGTGAACTCTGCTGTTGGCAAGGAGGGTGATTTTGAAATAACGTTTGTCAAAGCAGATGACCACCAGATCGCAGAGGGCCCGTACCGAAAGAGAACGAGGCTTGTTGGTGAGAATACCGGTCTCGCCGAAATGGCCGCCCGGGCCGATTCTTCCGACGATTTTCATTCTGCCATTGTCACGGCCGAGCACCAGCTCCGCCTCGCCCATGGCAAGAATATAGAAAACCTCGCTGGCATCTCCCTGCCGGTACACATACTGTCCCTCCGGGACAATCTGCACCCGTGCTCCCCCTGCATAGGATACGATTTCCGAGGGAGTGGCATCCTTAAACAGCAGGGACCGCTGAAGATGCTGTACGATGTCTTCTCTTTTCATACACCAGACCTGGTTCCCTTACCGGCCATGAGTAGCTCTGTTGCGCTCCATCCGAGGTTGGAGTGGTGGCGGCTGCCTTTTTGTTGTCCTGCCTATATCAAATCTGCAAATGCTGTTCTATAACCTCGGCGAGTAACGGTGCTACCGAATAGACATCAAGGAGATCATCGCTTTTCCTTCCCGGATAGGAATCGGAACCGATGATCCTGGATATCGGTCCGTGGTGGAATTTTTCCAGCGAATCCCCGGCCATGACCAGATGGGTGGCATGGGCAAAGACGTCTTTCGCGCCGGCATCCAGACATCTCCTGGCGGTCTGGAGAATCGAGCCGCCGGTACGGATCATATCGTCGCAAATAATCGCGGTCTTCCCCCTGACAACACTCGACACCTGACCGACAATGGTTTTGTCGGTATCGTAACGATCCTTGTCGGCGGCGGTATGCGGACAGTTCAATAAACTTGCCAACCTGGCCACCCTTTTGGAAAATCCGTAATCGGGAGAAACGAGGACATAATCGGTCAAACCGCTTTTCTTAATTTTATCGACGACCAGGTCATCGGTCCAGACATGTTCGGTGTGAATTTCTCCGCCATGGGCGTGGAGAACCGCCTCGGAATGGAGATCGACGAAGGCCACATAATTGGGTCTCGCCTTGAAAATCTGTCTGGTCCTGGTAATTCCCTTGGGAATTTCATGGGATCTGGGTTTGGCCCGTTCCATGGTGGAATAGCCGAGAAACGGTATTATGACGCTGATCGATGCGGCATTCCAATAGCTTCCGCCGGAGATAAGGTCAAGAAGTTCCTGGTGCGAAGCGTCATCGTGGGTGATGCCGAGTATCACCAGATCCTTGCCGGCGATGGATGTTGGAAAGGCGTGGTAGAGTTCGCCGTCGGAAAAGCGCTTGCGGATCATCTCGGTAAACGGCATCCACAAGCGCTCGGCCACTTTTTGACCAAGTTCGGTGGAAGCCTCGTTGGCGACCAGAATGACATTATCTTTATTCTGCATGACCGTTCCTCCGCTTTAGTCAGCCGTTAGTCAGCCGGGGACAGAATTGAATTCTGTCCCACGGGATGCTGTTTTAGCCGGAGACAGAATTGAATTCTGTCCCACGGGATGATACACTTGAAAAAATTATCCTTGCAACGCCCTGACGATGGCATCACCCATGGCGGCGGTACCGACCGCAGCCGACTTATTGGCAGTGAGGTCGGCGGTCAAGATCCCCTTATCGAGGGTCGCTTCGACCGCCTGATCAATGGCCGCCGCTGCTTCATTCAAGCCAAAACTGTAGCGGAGCATCATCGCCGCCGACAAAATTTCGGCGATGGGGTTGGCAATTCCCTTGCCGGCGATATCCGGGGCGGAACCGCCGGCCGGCTCATACAGGCCGAAGTTGTCTTTGTTGAGGGAGGCTGAGGCGAGCAGCCCCATGGAACCGGTGAGCATCGCCGCTTCATCGGAGATGATATCGCCGAACATGTTGCCGCACAGCAGCACATCGAATTGATGGGGATCGCGAACCAGCTGCATGGTGGCATTGTCGACATAGATATGTTTCAGTTCCACATCCGGGAATTCCCTGGAGATCTCCACCACCACCTGGCGCCAGAGAACCATGGTCGTCAGGACGTTGGCTTTGTCGACCGAAGTCACCTTGCCGCGGCGCCGACGGGCGGCGGCAAAGGCCATCCGGGCAATCCGGGCAATTTCCGCCCGGGTGTAGGCCATGGTATCGAAGGCCCGTTCCGCGTCGCCATGCCCTTCCCGCCCTTTCGGTTTGCCGAAATAGATATCGGAGGTCAGCTCGCGTACACAGAGGACGTCAAAGCCGTCACCGACGATATCCGGGCGTAGCGGACAGGCAGAAATAAGCGATTTGAACACCTTGGCCGGCCGAAAGTTGCAGAACAGATCAAAATGTTTGCGCAGGGGCAGCAGCGCCGCCCGCTCCGGCTGTTGCTCCGGCGGCAGGTTTTCCCATTTCGGTCCGCCGACCGAGCCGAAGAGGATGGCGTCGCTTTTCTCGCACAATGCCAGGGTTGCCGGCGGCAGGGCCTGACCGTGATTGTCAATGGCTATCCCGCCGACATCGGCGTACTGGTAAGAAAGCTCGAAGGCAAATTTCTTCTGCGCACAATCAAGGACCTTGATGGCCTCTTTCATCACTTCGGGGCCAATGCCGTCACCGGCGAGAACTGCTATATTTTTCATTCGTTCACCTTCGTTACGTTATATTTCTCGGTTGGGTGGTTATCAAAAAGGAGCAAACTGCGTCTTGCCCCGGAAAAAGGCAACTGATGTTCAATGACCTGCTTGAGCTGAAAGGGAGAATTGTCGAGGATCTCGCCTGCGGCATCGAGTTCTTCGCGCCATTTCGGACCCTTCATACAGATCATTCGGGGTACGGTTGGGGCGAACCTGCCAACCATCCGAAGAAAAGGGCCAATCTCCGTTATCGCCCTGCCGGTTATATGGGTAAAGGCCTGCGCCGAGGGCAACTGTGCCTCGTCCTCGATCCGGCAGGTCAGGATAGTGACCCCGGAAAGCCCGAGTGTCCGGACAATATGGCCAAGAAAACTTGCTCGCTTGACCCGTGGTTCAACGAGGGTGACGGCCAGTTCAGGCCAGGCCGCCTTGCATACCAATCCAGGAAAGCCGGCGCCGCTGCCGATATCGAGGAGATGACCGCCGGCACCTTCAAGCAGCGGCAAAATCGTCAGAGAGTCAAGGAAATGGTTCTCAATAATCTGCTCGGGATCGGTGGCTTTAGCAATGAGGTTGACTTTCTTGCTCCACTTCAGCAGTTCGTGGAAATAGAGTTCCAGTCGCAAAATCGCTTCGCATGAAAGCACCAGGTCAAAATTTTTCAGGCCGCTTTTCAGAAGAGCAGAAAAATCTCCGGTCATTTCGCAAGTCTCACGGCAATCGATGCGGCATGGGCGGTGAGGCCCTCAAGTTGCGCTAAACGCATGATATGTTCGCTGTCGCCGGCAAGTCCCCGGGCTGAATAACTGATGATCGAGCTTTTTTTCAAAAAGGTCTCAACGCCCAAGGCCGAAGCGAAGCGAGCTGTTCCCATGGTCGGCAGTACATGATTCGGCCCGGCAATATAGTCTCCGGCCGCTTCCGGGGTGTTGGCACCGAGAAAAATCGCTCCGGCATGACGAATATGGGGCAGCTGCGACCAGGGATCGGCAATCATCAGCTCCAGATGCTCGATGGCGACGCTGTTGGCCAGGTCAATGGCCGTCTCCAGGTCTCTGGCAACAAGGATTATTCCACGGTCGACAAGGGCCTTCCGGGCGATTTCCTGGCGGGAAAGCAGAAGCAACTGACGTTCGAGCTCCACCACCACCGCCCCGGTCAAGGGTTCATGGGTGGTTACCAGGATAGCCAGGGCCAGCGGATCATGCTCCGCCTGGGCCAGCATATCGGCGGCGACACTGGCGGCAGAAGCGGTAGCGTCGGCAACGATCAGGACCTCGGAGGGGCCGGCGATCATATCGATACGCACCATGCCGGACACCTGTCTTTTCGCTTCGGCAACATACTGGTTGCCGGGCCCGACGATCACATCGACACGGGGAATGGTCTCGGTACCGAAGGCCAAAGCGCCGATCGCCCAGGCCGAGCCGGCCTTATAAATTTCCGAAATACCGATTTCCTGGGCGGCCACCAGGAGATGCGGGTTGACTTTGCCGTCCTTGCCGGGAGGGGTTACCATTACCCGCTGGGGTACACCGGCAATCCCGGCAGGTATCCCGTTCATCAGTACCGAGGAGACGAGCGGGGTCATACCACCCTTGCCTCCGGGCACATAGAGTCCGGCCGAATCTACGGGGCGAACCAGCCTGCCGACGATCGTTCCGTCATCACGGGTCTGCAGCCATGAGTCCTCCATCTCCCGCTCATGAAAGGAGTGGATACGTTCGATAGCCCGGCCAAGGCTTTCCAAAAACTCGTCGCCAACCAGATGGTACGCCTCCTGCAGTTCCTTGGTACTGACCTGGAGTTGCTGGGCAGTCAGTTCCGGCGCATCGTATTTACGCCCATAGGCAACCACTGCCTCATCCTTCATCTCCCTGACAGCCTGGAGAATATCCCTGACTACCTCTCGGCAGGAGTTGTCACCCGCCTGAAAACGGTTCAACAGGCCGTGTACGAGACCTTCGCCTTCCGGGCTATCCAGAGTAACCGGTGAAATCAACATTTTTCCCCTTCAATGAGCAAACAAATCAATGTTTGTTTTGTTGTTTTGAACATTTTGCACAATCAAAAGAACACTTATTGAACAAGCCGTAAGAGGCTTTGCACTATAAGCTATTTAGCATAAATTATAAAGATCAAGCATCGGGAATTCAATATTTCACACAAAGCTCCGATACTTCCTGCCCGTTCTTTTCCTGTAAAAAATCGCCGTGCCACCTTTCGATAACTCCATCCGCCATGCGAACTCTTTATTTCTCTTATGAAAATACTTACTATCTACAAGCCATGCGGATTATACTTTTTTCCAGGTTACCGACAAACTGGCAAATTCATTGTGCAAGTTTGCCTATGCCACAACGCTTAAAATTCCGGCGTTCATTGAAACCCGCGTCCGGAGGAGATACTATGGACTTTCAACCTAAATGGATAGCCTGGGAAATCACCCGTCGCTGTAACCTGAAGTGCGTGCATTGCCGCTCCTCATCCGAACTGGATGTCGCCGGGCATGCCGATTTCTCCCTCGACCAGGCCAAGGCCATCATCGATGACATCGCCTCCTACGCCAACCCGGTGCTGGTCCTCTCCGGTGGCGAACCCCTGCTCCGTGCCGATGTATTCGATATCGCCAGATACGGTACCTCAAAGGGCTTCCGAATGTGCCTGGCTACCAACGGCACCCTGGTGAACGAGGCCATTTGCCGGGAAATCAAGGCGGCGGAGATCAAAATGGTGTCTCTCAGCCTCGACGGCGCGAAAGCCGAAACCCACGACAACTTCCGCAATCAGCAAGGGGCCTTCGACGGGGTCATGAACGCCATCCGGCTTTTTAAGGAAAACTCCATCCCTTTTCTCATCAATTCCTCCTTTACGGTGCGCAACCGCCTGGAAATCCCTGAGATCTACCGACTGGTCAAATCCTTAGGTGCCTCCGCCTGGTATATGTTTATGATCGTTCCCACCGGTCGCGGCGAAGATATCATGGAAGAACTCATTCCCGAGAGTGTCTACGACGAAATTCTCGAATGGCATTATGAGGTTGAGAAACAGGAAAACGAGCTGCTTATGCGGCCGACCTGCGCCCCGCACTACTACCGGATTGTCCGGCAAAAGGCCAAGGAAGAGGGAGAAAAATTCACAAGACGAAACCTGCAGTTCTCAACCGGCGGCTCGAAGGGCTGTCTGGCGGGACAGCTCATCTGCCTGATCGATGTCGACGGCGAGGTCCTGCCCTGCAGCTATTTTGCCAAATCCGCAGGCAACATCATCAAGACCCCTTTTAAAACAATCTGGGAAGAATCTGAACTTTTCCTTCAACTTCGTGATTTTAAAGGGTATAAGGATAATTGTGGAATATGCGAATATGTCGGAGTCTGCGGCGGATGCCGGGCGAGGGCTTACGCCATGACCGGCGACTATCTCGCCCAGGAGCCATTTTGCAGCTACACTCCACGACAACTTGCCCAGAAGAAGAATTGATCCGGGCTCCCCCAGACCTCAACCTGGAATATCTATGAACGACACTTTTCTGAGAGCATGCCGCGGTGAAAAAACCGCCTACACGCCGATCTGGATGATGCGCCAGGCCGGACGATACCTTCCCGACTACCAAAAGGTCCGAGGCAGGATCTCCTTTCTCGAACTCTGCAAAAACCCGGATCTCTGCGTCGAGGTAACCCTGCAACCGGTCGACCTTCTCGGCATGGATGCGGCCATCCTGTTCAGCGATATCCTCATTCTCATGGAGGCGATGGGCGCACCGCTTGAATTCCACGAAGGCCGGGGCCCGATTTTTCATACGACCATCCGCGACCATGCTGCCCTCGACCGTCTGATCATCCCCGATGCCGACGAACAAATCGGTTTTGTCATGGAAACCATCCGCCTGCTGCGCCGGGAACTGCGGGTGCCGCTCATCGGTTTTGCCGGGGCACCCTTTACCTGTGCCACCTACCTCATTGAGGGCGGATCGTCCAAGGTCTTCTGGGAGACCAAGAAGATGATGTACCAGGAACCGCAGCTTTTTCATAAGCTGATGGCGAAAATTACCGACAGTACCATCCTCTACCTCCAGGCCCAGGCCAGGGCCGGCGCCCAGGCCCTGCAACTGTTCGACAGCTGGGTCGGGATCCTCGCGCCGGATGATTTCAGCGAATTCGCCCTGCCCTATGTGCAGAAGATTCTTGCCGCCCTTAAACCGTACACCCTTCCCCTCATCTATTTTGCCAATAACGGTGCGACCCTGCTAGAACTCTCGGCGACCTCGGGCGCCGACGTCATCGGCCTTGACTGGCGCATCCCCATCGGCGATGCCATAAAGCGAGTGGGTAAGAAAGCGGTGCAGGGCAACCTCGACCCCTTTGCCCTCCTGCTTCCCAAGAAGCAGTTGCGAGCAAAAATCGGCCGTCTGCTGGAAGATGCCCGCGACGCCCATGGGCATATTTTCAATCTCGGCCACGGCATTCATCAGTTCACTCCACCGGAACAGGCGAAAATTGCCGTTGACGCTGTCCATGAACTCAGTTGCCGCTAACGGCTCCAACCAGCAGCACCCAAAGATAGTAATCTCATGGCCATTTCCATCCCTTCCCCCAATCAGTGTCGCAGCTATTTTGATCAATTTGCCATGTATGAAAATATTCGCGACCACTCAATTCTCGTCGCCCGGGTTGCCGGGGCTCTGGTCGATGGCCTGACGAGAACAGGAAAATGTCCCGCCCCCCTGCCAAACCGCGAAGAAACCATTGCCGGCGCCCTGCTCCACGATATTGCCAAAACCCTGTGCATCAAGACCGGTTGCCATCATGCGGAAATCGGCCGACAGATCTGCGTCGATCTCGGGTTCCCGGAAATAGGCGAAATTGTCGCCGAGCATGTAGTATTGAAGCACTTTAACGCCGATCTTTACCAACAAGGTCTGTTCGGGGCCAAAGAAATGGTGTTCTACGCCGACAAACGGGTTCGTCATGACCAGGTTGTGCCCCTCGCCAGTCGTCTTGATTATATTCTCGAACGTTATGGTGACGGCAATCCCCTGAAGGAACAATATATCCGTGTAAATTTTGACCGTACCGTGGATTTTGAAAATTACCTGTTCAGTTTTCTCGACCTCACCCCGGACGAAATAATTCATCACTTAACGAAAGAAATTTTCCCCACGACAACCACTGAGCAGTAACACTTTTACCGCTTTGTCCGCCATTGGCCAGACAGCATGTAATTATTGCCGATCTCGACCTTTGCCAGAATAATTAAAATAGTGATTCCAAAACGATCAGACTGCTTGACACAGGCTACGATTATTGGAATAACATTATCCATCAATAACGATCGTGCGCTCAATCAAATGATCTTTCTGTGGTCGTTGAGGGGCCTGGTCATGGTGAAGTGTCAATTCTTGCCGCCCGAAGTGGCTCTACGGTGGCACACTTTTAACAAAATTTCACAAGGAGGCGTTTTTTATGGTACATTTTCAACGAATTGTCCCAGCAGTGGTGGCCGCGTTTTGTCTAACCGCAGGCGTTGCGATTTCCGGCACCTTGGACGTTGTCAAGACTAAGGGCTTTGTTCAGACCGGCGTCAACAGTGACCTCTTCGGTTTCGGCAAACCCGATGAAAAAGGCGTATGGAAAGGCCTTGATATCGATACCTCCAGAGCGATTGCCGCCGCCATTTTCGGCGATGCGGAAAAGGTAAAATTTACCCCGCTGACCACCAAAACCCGTTTCACTGCCCTGCAATCCGGCGAGATCGATGTCCTTACCCGTAATGCCACCCAGACCCTCACCCGTGACACCGATCTCGGCCTCGACTTCGTTCAGGTTAACTACTACGACGGCCAGGGCTTCCTGGTTCCCAACAAACTCGGGATAAAAAGTGCCAAGGAACTGGATGGCGCCTCTGTCTGCGTCCTCCCCGGCACCACCACCGAGCAAAATGTTGCCGACTATTTCCGTGTCAATAAGATAAAGATGAATCCCGTAGTCATCGAGAACAATGCCGAATTGGCTAAGGCCTTCTTCGCCGGTCGTTGCGATTCTCTGACCTCCGATGCCTCGCAGCTGGCCGGCATCCGGGCAGTAGCCCCCAATCCTGCCGACTATACAATCCTCCCGGAAATCATCTCCAAAGAACCTCTTGCTCCGGCAGTCCGGCATGGCGACAACCAATGGAAAGATATCGTCAACTATGCGGTCCTGGCAATGATCGAGGCAGAAGAACTTGGCATAACCTCCAAGAACGTCGACGAGATGATGACCAGCACCAACCCAGCTGTCCAGCGTTTCCTCGGTGTTACCCCGGGTAACGGCAAGGCCCTGGGTCTTGACGAGAAATGGGCTTATAATATCGTCAAGCAGGTCGGTAACTACGGTGAAGTCTTTGAGAGAAACGTCGGCATCAACACCCCGCTTATGCTCAAACGCGGTCTGAACGCCCTGTGGAATAATGGTGGTCTCATGTATTCACCCCCTTTCAAGTAGAGAACAACCCCATAGTCATGTCCGGTTCCCGCCGGGCATGACTTCTAACACAGGTGAATATGGACACGACAGCACCAGAGAAAATTCCCTTTCTGCGGGACCCGGCCAAGCTGGCTATTCTCTATCAGTGCCTCACCGTACTCGGTGTCGGCCTGCTCAGTTATTACCTGATCCACAATACCCTGGCCAACCTTGAAAGACAGTCGATCTCGACCGGCTTCGGTTTTTTCGAAAAAGAAGCCGCGTTCGAAATCGGTGAGGCCCTCATCCGCTATTCCGCCGCCGATTCCTATAGCCGAGCACTCTTCGTTGGTTTTCTCAACACCTTGATCGTCTCCTTTATCGGTGTCGTCCTGACCATCCTTTTCGGCACGATTCTCGGCATTGCCCGACTTTCGACCAACTGGCTGCTGGCTAAACTTTCGGCCATCTATATTGAGATATTTCAAGATATTCCCATTCTGCTGCAACTGTTTTTCTGGTACGCCTTTTTTTATGAAATGCTCCCGGGACCACGTCAGGCACTCAACCCGATACCGGGAATCTTCCTGTGCAACCGGGGACTGATCTTCGGTATTCCGGAAGGGCATGCCGCCTACCAATACGCCTTTGCGGCTTTATGCGTTGCCTGTGTTCTCATCTTCTTTCTCCGCAGATGGGCGGCAAAACGTCAAGCGGCTACCGGCCAAATCTTTCCAATAGTAAGAGTCTCGATTGCTCTTTTTATCGGTTTTCCGCTGATTGCCTGGTGGCTTGCCGGCGCGCCTACCGCCATGAATGTCCCGAAGCTCACCGGTTTCAATTTCAAGGGGGGTGTCTCCATCAGCCCGGAATTCACCGCCCTCCTGCTCGGCCTGGTACTCTATACCTCGGCCTTTGTCGCCGAAGTCGTCCGGGCCGGTATCCAATCTGTCGGCAAGGGCCAACGTGAAGCGGCCATGTCCATCGGCCTGAAACCGGCACACGTCCTCAATCTGGTCATTCTGCCCCAGGCCCTGCGAGTCATTGTCCCGCCACTGACCAGCCAGATGCTCAACCTGACCAAGAACAGCTCACTGGCGGTGGCCATCGGCTACCCCGATTTCGTCTCCGTTGCCGGCACCACCATCAATCAGACCGGACAGGCCATTGAGGGCGTTGCCCTGATCATGCTCGTCTATCTCTTCTTCAGTCTGTCAACGTCGGCGATCATGAACTGGTACAACAAGAAAATCGCAATCGTGGAAAGATAATGGCAACCATGGAAAAGACCACGCTCGGAAAACCGGCCGAAATGATGCGCCCCCCGGCTACCAGTATCGGCGTTATCGGCTGGATGCGGGCCAATCTCTTCAACGGCTGGCTCAACTCCCTGGTCACCCTGCTGGTGTTGTATCTGCTCTGGTCGACGGTCCCCTCCTTCGTCAAATGGGCCTTTGTCGACAGCCTGTGGTTTTCCACCAGCGAGCAATGCAAGGCCGCGGACGGCGCCTGCTGGTCGGTCATCACTGCCAATATTCGCTTCATTCTCTTCGGCTTTTATCCGCACCAGCTGCAATGGCGCCCGCTTTTGGCGGTGGTACTCCTTATTCTCCTGCTCTTTTTCAGCCAAAATCGCCGCTATTGGCATAAATCCCTGGCCTATGCCTGGCTCCTTGGCCTGTTTTCCATGGGCCTCCTCCTGAAAGGCGGACTGTTCGGCCTTACACCCGTGGAAAGCGACAACTGGGGCGGCTTGCCGCTCACCCTGCTGCTGGCGGTATTCGGCCTCACCGCCGCCTATCCTTTCGGGGTGATTCTCGCCCTTGGCCGGCAGTCGGAGATGCCGATCATCAAATCTTTTTGTGTGGTCTATATCGAGCTGATACGCGGGGTGCCGCTGATCAGCATGCTGTTCATGTCGTCGGTGGTTTTCCCGCTGTTTCTCCCGGAAGGGGTGACCTTCAATAAAATCCTGCGGGCGCAGATTGCCATTATTCTCTTTACCGCCGCCTATATCGCCGAAGTGGTCCGCGGCGGCCTGCAGGGCATGAACCGAGGGCAGTATGAGGCGGCCGAATCCCTTGGGCTGAACTACTTCCAGACCATGCGGTTGATCATTCTGCCCCAGGCCTTGAAAATCGTCATTCCGCCATCGGTGAGCATTCTGATCTCGGCCTTCAAGGACACCTCGCTGGTGGTCATCATCGCCCTCTATGATTTGCTGAAAACAACCCAGACCACGCTCACCAACCCGGAATGGATGGGCTTTTCCGCTGAAGCGTATCTTTTCGTAGCCCTGATCTATTTTGTCTGCTGCTACGCCATGTCCAACTACAGCCGAAAGCTGGAAAAGGAACTCGACACTAATCTTCAATGATTATTCATTGTTAATTGATCAACTGTGATCAGAAACCGGGAAAGAAAAGATGAATCCGCAAGCAGCAGAACAGAAAAATATCGATAAGACGCCGATTATCACCATCGAAAGCATGCATAAGTGGTACGGTGAATTCCATGTTCTGAAGGATATCAACCTGACGGTCGACAGAGGCGAACGTATCGTCATCTGCGGCCCTTCCGGGTCTGGGAAATCAACCCTGATCCGCTGCATCAACCGCCTTGAGGAGCACCAGAAGGGGCGGATCGTCGTTGACGGTACCGAACTCACCAACGACATGAAAAATATTGAAAAGATCCGTGCCGAAGTCGGCATGGTGTTCCAGCACTTCAACCTCTTTCCCCATCTGACGATCCTCGAAAACCTGACCCTCGGGCCGATCTGGGTGCGCAAGACCCCGAAAAAGGAAGCTGAAGAAACAGCCATGTACTATCTGGAAAAGGTTCACATCGCCGAACAGGCCAAGAAATTTCCCGGCCAGCTCTCCGGCGGCCAGCAGCAGCGGGTAGCCATCGCCCGCAGCCTGTGCATGAAACCGAATGTCATGCTCTTTGATGAACCGACCTCGGCCCTTGATCCGGAGATGGTCAAGGAGGTTCTCGATGTCATGATCAGTCTGGCCCAGGACGGCATGACCATGCTCGTGGTCAGCCACGAAATGGGTTTTGCCAAGAGCGTCGCGCACCGGGTGCTGTTTATGGACGGTGGCGAGATTCTCGAACAAAATACCCCCGAGGAGTTTTTCAACCATCCGCAGCATGACCGGACAAAGCTGTTCCTCAGCCAGATCCTTGACTGACATGGGCTTTATATTATTGCCACTCAGCAAGAGCGGACAACTCCATCATTGCCCGGTCATACCACCACTGTTGAACTTTGGGTGCATAAAGACGTGAGGTGGCCTCATCAAAGTCCTCATGCAGTTTGAGAGTTTCATCCTGCGAATCGGCGATCCATCGATCAATAGTTGCCGACAATCTCGCTTGAGCGGTTTCTGAATCAGCAGCGCAAACCGTCAGCTGGTCTTGTTCTTGAGCTGCTCTGCGGTTGAGCTGCCGGGCGGCGACTTCCATCAGAGCAAAATGTACCTGCTCGTGCTGCAGCACATATAGTTTCTTTATCCTTTGCCAGGGTCCGACTCCACCAGCTCCTTTGGGGCAGCATAAGTGCCTGGAAGGCGAGGTTCTCAGCGCGGCCGCACGACAATTGGCGACCATCGCCCGCAGAAAAAGCAAAAACATATCTCGCCCCAGGCTGGGTGCGAAGGGCAACAGAGGTATGGGCGTTCAAATGGTGGTCATGGCTGCGCAGGTCTTCGGGAAGCACCACAGCATGAAAATCGGCGACGGTCAGGTCTCGGTAGGAGATGCCCTGGGAGGCGGTAGAAGCATCGCCGGCCTCAACTCGCGGTTGACTGTAAGCCGGTAATCTGCTGCAACCGGCAAGCAAAATAAGCCCCAGGAGAATCCCCACATCAATGATTCTACCGAGGCCGGACACGTTTATCATTCTTCCTCAATTATTTTCTCGGAGAGCTGCTCCTTCTGGTATTAAGATGTTATAAATCATGGCAACCAAAATGCAATGGCCCGTCGGCTCCTAACCTTACCCACTTCAGTAATTTTGTGGCTCGACAACCAGAAACAACAGACACGTGTATATTTCCCGGTAACTTTGTTATAGTGATGTTCCCTGCAGGCGTTTCTGCAGAATAGATTCACGCAAATCGGACCGAGGATAATCGGCTCCACCACCCAAACAGGCAGTACAGGAAAGAATACAGTGACAACCTACGTTGACCGTAACTATTTTGAGGAACTGGGCAAAGCCAACCCTAACGATATTTGCCGCAAGGATCGTTGCCATTACGATCCGGACACCAAAAGCTATACCCTGTCTATCTGGGATCATGAGTATATCATCGACTGGACGAACAACAGTATTGTTCGAAGCAGCGAGATCTCACCGCAGCCCCATCCCTATTTTTATCTGTTCATCATCTACTATCTGCTCCTGCGCCAGGATATTCGGCTGCAGAGGGAATGGATCTCGGAAAAAGATTTACCGGGCGGTGCGACCTTTTTTCGCGGACCACATCTTCTTCCGACCAGTCTCATCAGCGACCGCTTCGGCAATGATCTGCAGGACTTCTGCAACAGTTGCCGGAAACTGGGCGGCACACCGCTCACCCTCGCGGACGCAGCCTTCTCCTTTACCATCACCAAGGATATCCCGGTTGCGGTGCTGTATTGGACCGGGGATGAGGATTTTCCGGCTGAGGCGAAAATTCTTTACGATAAAGCCATTGGCGACCTTCTCCCCCTGGATATTGTCTTTGCCCTGGCGGTTGAGGTATGTGCCAGGTTTGCTGCTACTGGAATGGTGAAGGCAGTCCGGGAATCCTAACCAGCTCGCCCTTGATATTACTTGGCTACGCTGACCCGCAGCCACAGTCGCAGGAACCGCCGCAGCCGCCATGTCCGGCCGACCTGGCCAGAGCTTTGACCACTTCGCGATTATCAGCATCGGTCACCGCCGTCACGGTCATCTGCAGAGAAAGCGTTGCCGGAAAGAGGTGCAGACCAAGAAGATGGCGGATTGACCCGAAAAAGCGACCGAAAAACACCGACGCCTCTTCTGCGGTAACGGTCAATTCCAAGTTTTCTCCTGGACATTTACCGCTGAGCACCATTTCAAAGGGCTCAAGACCCTCGGCGCCAATTCCGTAAAGAAACTCAAAAGTCATCGGAGAAGCGGTCAGACTGCAGTCTCCCGGTTCGCTGCCTGCCAGAACGGCAAGGTGTACTTTTTTCAAATGTTGTATAGATATGGTCATGGAACCCTCCGGATAAACAATTTATAACTTCTCAAAGACACTCGATACTGCAAGATATTGTTGCAGTTTCCCCGATTTCCTGGAACAGTATGCGAAAGAATGTAGGCATGTTTGTCCCCCGCGCAACAAAGGAGAATAAAATGAAAAACGAGGAAGAAAAAAAGATCGTGTCCACCACTGAAACCAACAAAGATGAAAAGATCTGGGGTGGTTTTATCATCGATATCCTGAAAAAATGGCTGGGTTTCAACCAACTGCTGTATGGAACAAAAAAGAAGTTTTAATCTGAAGCAAAAAGAACGGCAGGATAATATAAAAATCTCCTATCCACCCAGCACCCCCTCCCGCTCAATAAAGTCGATGATCTCGTCCAAGCCTTGGCCGGTCTTCATAATGGCAAAAGCATAGGGACGATTGCCGCGCATCGTTCTGCTGTCTGCATCCATGACGGCAAGCGAAGCGCCGGCCAGAGGGGAAAGATCGATCTTGCTGTTCACCACTTCGCCCAAAATTAATGACACCATGAAAAAAAACATCATGCTGTTCTTGTTGGCAACGATTGTATTTCCTGTGTTCGCTTGGGCGCAAGCAATGCTTGTCTATGGATATGACGAAGACTACCCGCCCTGGGAAAAAAACGTTGAGGGAGTCCCAACGGGCATTAATATCGATATCATGACTATTGTAGCCGAAAGACTTGGCATGGGGATTCGATTTGAAGCTTACCCATTTAAAAGAGTGCTCTCGTTACTTAAAAGTGGAGACATAGATATAGCCGGCGGACTTGAAAAAAGGCCAGAACGAACCATGTTTGCAGTTTTCCTTGAACCGGCGTATCAAAAAACCATGAAAGTTTTCGTGATGAAAAAAGGTTCGACCAAGGTACTGGAAAAGTACGAGGACTTGTACCATCTCAAGGTCGGCTTGCGTGCTGGAACTAAGCAATTTGAACCATTCGACTCGGACGAAGGTATCGCCAAGGTGGAAACGGATTCGGTCGATCAACTATTCAATATGCTTTTTTTCGACCGATATGATGTGGCAATAGGGGGGAACATCCAGCTGCTTTATGCAGCGAAGACAAAAGGATATGCTGAAAAAATACAAGTCGCGGGCTATAGGTTGGATTTGGGTGCCGGTGGTCAGTTCGCACTATCTCAAAAATCATCCTTCGTCCCGCGAAAAAGGGAGATCGAGGCGATTCTTATTGACATGTTTACTGGCGGACAAATCGATACAATAATAGCATCCTATCTCAATTGACAACGTTTTCACATCGGGCACGAGGACAACAAAACCCTGTTGCGACCATCAGGTTGCCGATTTTCATTCCCACAAGACCCGGTGATCTTTTCAAGGATTCATTTGCCCGAAAACTCCCTCCAAAGCAAGTAGCAGATACCAGAGATTGCCGCCAAAAATATAATCCCGCGGATTATCAATCCCCGGGTGGTCAAGTATTTGGGTCGTGGCTCCGGTCCGTAGACCAACTTGTTTTCTTCCCTTCGACCTTTCGATGTATTCCGGCGCATTTTCCTCTTTTTCTTCTTGGAAGCGATGAAAAACAATCGCGATCTCATGTGTTTCTAGATTACCCGGTTACCCGTGTACGAACTTCGACTTCGCTCAGCTACCGAATGATTGATGAGGAGGCAGGGATGTCATTTTCGATTTTGCAGCCTATGACTAAACAATAGTTACTGCAAGTTCTTTGTAGGCATAGCCAAGATAATCTACCTGCCGGTCAAACTTTTCTACAAATTGGCTAAAGACTGCGTGACCATCCTGTTCCCAACCTGGAAAATTGAAATAGTCATCAAATATTAAAAGGGTTCCCGGTTGAATGCGATCTGCCAGAACTTTGAAGATTGTATCAGTCGATGAATTAAGGTCACAATCCACATGAATCATGGCAATAGGCATATCAAATGTCTGGGCCCATACTGGCAAGGTCTCTTCGAAATGGCCTTTCCAAAGCTTTACGTTGTCGGGCACTTGCGGCATCTTTCCACCTACATCAAAAGCGCCCTTGCCGTTGTTGACCCAAGCCTCAGGTAAGCCTGTAAAAGAGTCAAAACCATGCACTTTGCGCTGAGGATTTTTTTTCGCGATGTAGCGCAGTGAATCTCCCTTGAAGACCCCAAACTCCAATATGAGTCCAGGTTGTGTCAGGTTTCGTAGCGCCAGGTCAATAAGCTGTCGAGGACTCCGGCAGGCAACTGCGCGAGGGCAATTACTTTCAATAAAGTGAACAGTGGACAGATGAGATTTCTGCTTCAAGGTTGAAAAGGGATGATGAAAACCATACTCTAGTGTGTCATAAACCTTGCAAATAAAGGCTTTTACAACATTTCGGTAACCGTACCTATCTACTAATGTCATAGCGTATCCTTAAATGAGAAATGCGGGTTAGTGTCTGAACATCGAAGCCGACACGAAGCAAGGCCCCTTCGCCATTGCAAGAACGGCACTGAAACCATGAAGAGCAGGTGATCTATTGTTTTTGTATTCAAATCAGTGATGCCCATAACACATTATATTCTCTCTCGGAGAACTGTTTTCTGCTTTGTGTATCTTTCTGTGAAATACAGTGTATGCATAACAGTCGGCGGATTACACCTTGAATATCCATGTTTTCATTTATTTTCCAGCGGGGCGGGAAATCCAACTCACTTTATCTGCAAAGAATACCTTTAGATACTAATTTGAACAAATAGAAAATTTACGAACTATTATTCGATAAAATCGAATAATAACAGAGAATGTCTTAACTATCATCACTTACAACACATCTGGATCGTAGCCAGTGAAGAGAATGTCGCCGAGGGTATTGACGGTTGCATGGATGGTGACCTGAGCCAGCAGTGTCACCACTTCTAAGTAACTTCAATTTAAGTGGCTGAAAGCGAAGTTCATGTTTTCTGATGTTGCTCGTAAAACTGGTGGAAAGTTACTCTATTCAAATGTTTCTAAATGTTCCAACTCAATGGCCACTTCTCCGGCCTACACTTATGTTATCAATCTCCCCACCCGAGTTGAATTTTAAAGATCCTGAAAGACTCTTAAATTTAGCAGCATACCTTTGTTTTCGTTCTTGAGAAATATGGCCGGAATGTATGCCACCTATCTCTCTCGCACAGAGGCATTGCTGAACGATATGAAACATATCGAGTATTTATGAAACAAAACCATTTGGGATAGGGGTTTTGTGAATATATACGACATTTTCTCTTGAAACATTATTTCTATATAAGTAAGAAATAACTCACGTTAGTACGTACTTACTTTTCTTGCAAGTGTTCTTTTTGGCTTATGGCATCAATTTTGCTATTAAAACACAACTCCCGGGACTACTGATTGTTGAAATTTGCACTATGAGATCCTCCGGTTCACTCTCGACTCGTTATTCTACCGATTAGACTGGGGTCACAAAAATATTTCACATGTACCCGGATAGCAACTTGGTTGCCGAGGCAAGATCCGTGTCCCGGTGCTAGGCAGGGCGTATTGAAGTTGATTAACATTCTAAAACAATGGGAATTATTTTTATAAAACTTTAAAAAAGGAGTATCCATGTTAACCGCGCTGGTTGTGATCTTTGTTCTTGCTTATGCCTCCATTGCCCTTGAGCATCCGCTTGGGGTCAATAAATCGGCCTCGGCGCTTATCGGTGCCGGCCTGCTGTGGACGATCTATGCCCTGAATGGCGGAGATCATCATCTGATTTCGGAAAATCTTCAGGAATCGGTTGCTACCACGGCCCAGATCGTCTTCTTCCTGATGGGTGCCATGACCATTGTCGAGGTGGTCGATGCCCATAACGGTTTTTTTGTCATCACTTCGCGCATCAAGACCACCAAGCTCACCTCTCTGCTCTGGCTGGTCGGCTTCGTCACTTTTTTTCTCAGTTCCATTCTCGACAATCTGACCACCACCATCGTCATGATCTCCCTGATGAAAAAACTGCTCGATCGTCATGACGACCGGTTGTTCTTTGCCGGCATCATCGTCATCGCCGCCAATGCCGGTGGCGCCTGGTCACCGATCGGCGATGTTACCACCACCATGCTGTGGATCGGTGGGCAGATCACCACGCTGGCAATCATGAAGGGAGTTTTTCTCGCCTCGATGGCCTGCCTGATAGTTCCGTTAACTCTTCTCACCTTCGTCCTGCGCGGCAAAGAAGTTGTTGCCCCGAAGGCAATAGACAACGGAAATGACATTCAAGACTACCCCCTTTGAGCAGAATCTGATGTTTTGCATGGGCATCGGCACCCTGGTCGCTGTGCCGATCTTCAAAGGAATCACCCATCTGCCGCCGTTCATGGGAATTCTTTTTGGCCTCGGTATTCTCTGGCTGGTCGGCGAGATGCTGCACCGCAACAAAGCTCGATGAATTCAAGGAGCATCTGACCCTGGTTGCCGCACTTAAACGCATCGACATGAGCTGTATCGTCTTCTTCATCGGCATCCTGCTGGCCGTCGCCACCCTGGAACATACCCATATCCTCACCGCCCTTGCCGACTGGCTTGATAAGACGGTTGGCCGTCAGGATGTCATCGTTATCCTCATCGGCATACTGAGCGCCATTGTCGATAACGTGCCACTGGTTGCCGCCTCCATGGGTATGTACGATATGGCCACCTATCCGACCGACAGCTTTCTCTGGGAGTTCATGGCCTACTGTGCCGGAACCGGCGGTTCGATGCTGATCATCGGTTCGGCTGCCGGTGTTGCCGCCATGGGCCTCGAGAAAATCCACTTCTTCTGGTACGCAAGAAAGATCGGCGGGCTTGCCGCCCTCGGCTATTTCTCCGGAATTGTTGTCTATATTGTGCAGTACAAAATGCTGCATGCAAGCGGCTGATTGTCCTGATGATACACCTGATCAGATAAAGACAGCTGAGCGGTAGCCGTCACCTGCAATGGCAAGGACTGCAGAGAGGTCCTTGTCTGTACAACTTTACAATACGAGGAGAGACAGAATGGAAGAAGAATTGAAAGCCAAGGTGCTGCTGGTTGACGACGAGGAGGATTTCCTGTCAACACTGGCCGAACGTCTGGAGACCCGGGGCCTGAAGGTCAGTACCGCCACCAGCGGCGAGGATGCGGTGGCCAACGACGGATAAGGAGGGCTTCGATCTCATCGTCCTCGATCTGGCGATGCCGGGCATCGACGGTCTGGAGACCCTGAAGAGGATCAAGGCCAAACAGCCGGATGCCGAGATCATCATGCTCACCGGCCAGGGCTCGATCAAGACCAGCATCGAGGCGATGAAACTCGGCGCCGAAGACTTTCCTGCAGAAACCGGTCAATATCTCCGAGCTGATGGACAAGATCAGCGAGGCCAAGGACAAGCGAATGCTCGTCCTGCAGCCAAAGAGCGTCAAGGAGATCGAGAAGATCCTGCATACCAAAGGCTGGTAACAACGACCAATCGAGAGATTCCCGGCCATGCTGGCCGATCTCTGCGGAATCACAACGATATTGGAATATTTTTGAAGAAGGAGAATATCTGTGAGCACTGAAAATCAGACTGTACGCGACATCATGCTCCCCCTGTCCGGCCTTTCCCTGTCTGAAGGAGAGCGGCACGGTGCAGGAGGCGATCCAGCAGCTGCGGTCGTTCTGCCCGATCGGCAGTTCCGGCCCCTGCGGCTTCAGCGAGTTGATGGTGGTGGACGACAAGGGCGGCTTGATCGGCCGGGTCACCCAGCAGGGCATCCTGCGGGTGCTCTTTTCAACCCTGCTCGATACCGCTGATATCAAAGCTTTTGAAGGAAAGACCGCCGAATACAGCGACCTGACCACCCTGCTCAACGGGGTGATGATGAAGGAGGGCGTCAATCATCTCAACGCCTCCCTGACCAAGGTCATCGAGAAAGGAATCCGGGTGCTGCCTGCCACAACCGATCTCATCCATGCCATGTCGGTCATGGTCATCTGCAAGGAAACGGTGCTGCCGGTTGAGGAAAACGGCAAGTTGGTCGGAGTCGTCAAGCTTTCCGAGGTCTTCGGGGCCCTCGGCGATAAACTCATAGCAATGAATGGCAAATAGAGGAAGAGGATGGATAACATGTCATCAACATATGTCGAAGCAGCGGAGGTCAAGGCCCCGTTTGACTGGAAAAGGGTGTTTTTCCTTTTTCTGGGAGTAGCCCTGTTTTGTATCATCTATTATTCCCCGGCCTGGCCGGATGCCATTGATCCGACGGGCAATCATTTTGCCTTGTCAGTACAGGGCAAGGGTGCCCTGGCGGTCTTTGCCCTGGCCGCCACCTGGTGGATCTTCGAGGTCCTGCCGATCGGCGTCACCGGTATCGCCATCGGTGTGGTCCAGGCGATGTTTCTCATCCGCAAGCCGGAAGTGGCCTTCAAGGATTTCATGGACCCCTCGGTCCTTTTTATCTTCGGTTCCATCGTCATCGGTCTGGTCTTCACCAAGAGCGGCCTGACCAAGCGGATGGCCTACAAGATGCTGTCGATTGTCGGTGAAAAGACCAGCATGATCTACCTCGGCTGTTTCGTCATGACCGCCGCCCTCACCCATCTGATGGCCCACACTGCGGTGGCGGCCACCATGTTCCCGCTGCTTCTGGCGATCAACGCCCTCTATTCGGATAACGATCAGCCGACCAAATTCGGCAAGGGCCTATTCATCGGTATGGCCTATGTCGCCGGTGCCGGCAGTATCATCACCCTGCTCGGCGCGGCCCGTGGCGCCGTGGCCATCGGTTTTTTCAAGGAGATGACCGGCAAGGAGATCAGTTTCTTCGAGCTCTCCTATTATATGGCCCCTATCGGCTGGCTGATGGTCTTTCTCATCTGGGGTTTCATTATGCTGGTCTGTAAACCGGAAAAGGCTGTTATCCCCGGACTGAAGGAAAAGGCCAAGCGAATGTATATTGAATTGGGTAACTGGAACCGTAAGGAAATGCTGACCTTGGTCATCACCTTGTCGGTCATTCTGCTCATCGCCTTGAAAAACTGGGTTCCGGCCCTGACAGACCATTGACAAGACCGCGATTCTCCTGAGTTCAACCCTGTTGTTTTTTATCCTTAATATCCTGACAGTTGAGGATCTTGAGGATATCCCCTGGAACATCATCCTGCTTTTCGGCGGAGCAATGTCCATTGGTTTCTGCCTCTGGCAGACCAAGGCGGCCGAGTGGATGGCGGTCAACTGGCTGCAGCTCTTCGCGTCATCTCCCGGAATTGTTTTTATCCTCGGCATGGCTTTCTTTGTCATGATCATGACCAATTTCATCATGAACGTTGCTGCCATCGCCATCTCCCTGCCGGTGGCCCTGGTTATCGCCCCGTACCTCGGCGTCGGCTGGTGAGGTTATTTTCTTCTCCGCCCTGATGACCGCAGGTATGCCGTTTCTTTTGTTGATTGGGGCTGCGCCGAATGCCATAGCTTATAACTCCAAGCAATTTACCACCGGTGAATTCTTTAAATTCGGTATCGCCGCCAGCATTATGCTGATGGTCGTTGTCTGGTTGGCTGTAGCGTTCATCTGGCCGATGATGGGAATGCAGGTTTTTCTCAAATAGTTGGAACTGCATGAGCGGAATGGCGGTCGGAGTTGCATCCCGGCCGTCATTGCAACCATGGTACAGGTTGTAACGTTGTTGAGTATTCTTTTTGATTCAGGCGGAAGAGGCCTCTCTTGAGTAAGACACGAAAAATGAAAGTGCTGGTGGTTGATAACGAGGTTGAGTTCGCTTCGACCTTGGCGGCACGTCTGCAGTTACGCAAAATCGAGGCGGAGAGCGTTTTCTCCGGCGCGGAAGCTTTGGAGGTAATCTCCATCTTCATGCCCGATGTACTGATCCTCGACCTGCAGATGCCCGACATGACCGGCCTTGAAGTGCTGGCCCGGGTCAAAGCCATCGATCTGACCATCGAGGTCATCCTCCTTACCGGTCACGGTTCTTTTGATGCCGGGATAACCGGTATGGAACTGGGCGCCTTTGATTATCTCGTCAAACCGGTCGATCTGACCCAACTTATGGAAAAGATCACCGAAGCTTATAACACAAGAAAAAGCAGAAAATAATACGATACCGGTCATCTTTCCTGTATTGTCAACGACCGGAACTGACATACTCCCTAGACCACCTGCATTCTCGCCGGTTTTTTAGCAGCTATTGCCGCTGAATCCGTATTTTTCGCAGCTTCTGCCGCAGAATCTTTGGCCGAAAACCAGGCGATGCCAAAAACGCCCAATAACATCGTCGCGATTCCAAGGGTTAAAGTTAGGCTAAAACTCAGATCTAAATACTTTAAAAATGAAAGTGCCGCTACAACGCCACCAAGGCAAGCAAACAAATTGAAATAATACATAGTTCTCTCCTTTTTTTGAATATTCGGGGCTTACTTGCCCATGTCCACTCTTTGTCTGAAGAACACGATAGCAAGCAACGCTATGGCGACAGTACTATGCCAATTGACACTCTTGCCTGCTTCTTTCTGTTGAGCTATCTCACGCATGCACTACAAGCAATAAGTTAGCGATCACTCATTTAGTAGCAAACGTTTACTAACTTGTCAAGTAGTGAGTGCTTGCCAACAAATCAACTGGATTTTTATGTAAAGCAAGAACATGCGTTCTATTTGACGAATGGCTTCAGCCTAACATTGAATTTCTGACGGACAGGTAGGGATGGTACCGGTGACGCATGCTGCAGGAAGCAGATTGTTTTCGTTGATGAATCCGGCAAAAGATTTTAGCGGCGGGCGACGGCTTCGCGGTAGATCTGCCAGAGGGAGGCGTACTTTTTAATAAGCGGAAATTTGCCGTCACTTAGGGACCAGATATTCACAAGCCCTTGGATGAGGGCGAAGAGCAATGTCGCGGAGGCCTCCAAATCAATGTCCGAACGAACAGCACCATCCCGGACCCCTTCTGTGAGGAGTTCCTTCAACCGGGAGATGTATTTGTCAATCGTCAGGGAGGCTTGCTTGTTCAGTTTTTTATCACCAAGGCTGATAATCTCGGCGATGACCTGAAATGAGATCCCTTTGCGCATGCTGATCATGGAAAAGTGAGTCCCTATGACTTTCTCTATGATTTCGAGAGTCACCGGTTTGTTGGCGACGGTTTCCGATGAGATGCCTCTCAGAAGGACCTCTTCAATATGGGTGAGCAGAAAAGAGATGATGCTCCTTTTGCTCTTGAAGTGGCGATAGATGGCAGCTTCAGAAATGCCGACCTCTGCTGCGATCCTTTTTACAGTCAGGTGTTCGCTGCCGTATTTGAAAATCAAGATCGCGGCTGCGTCAATGATCTGTTGTTGTCTCACCTCTGTATTTTCTCTTTTTTGTACCAAAGCTCTATCTCCGGTGAAATATGCTCCGGTTGATTCCCGGAGGGCAGTGGGAAGCAACAATTGCTTAATATAACAAAACTCATTAAGTGAAGAGTCTCAACCATCGTTGCTGAGTTAAGCTAGTGGATGATGAAGAAGAAATCAAGCGAAACATTATGTTGGGTTGCCTGTAAGAAGTCTTCGAACATCGCGACAGTACAGGGGAGATTGGCGACGTCTCCCCCAGCGATTATTCCTGATCACCGATAAAGAATTTCGATCCACCTGATTCTTTCCGAATCAACTTCACCGACCCTCATTCCGCCTCTGGCCATAAGTTCCAGCATAATTCTATTCCGGATTTGAGGGCGGGCGGGCCGAGGTGATCGCCGCCCTCATTTGAACTCAAAAGGTAATAGGAGGTAATGACATCATGGTACAGCTGAAGGGAAAGGGAATACTTCGAGCCATCGCAACGATTGCCTGCGTCATCGGTCTGGCCGGGACGGTCGTGGCGGAAGAGGTGAAGATCGGCTCCGGCGCGGCGGCCATCGAAAACATCTTCAACAAGATCAAGGATCCGCTGGAGAAGGCCAACGGGGTCAAACTGAACGTCGCCTCAAGCGGCCCGGTGCAGGCGCTCAAGGATCTGGATGCCGGCACGGTTGAGGCGGCGGTCGGCGGCGTTACTTTTCCCGACTGGATGGCGATGATGGAGAAGGAAGGCTACGCCATTGCTGACAAGAGCGTCTACAAGAACCGGGTGATCGGCAAGGATGTGGTCAAAGTCATGACCAACAAGGACGTCACCGTCTCGACCCTGTCCAAGGAGCAGCTGGTGGGCATCTTCACCGGCAAGACCAAGAACTGGAAAGAGGTTGGCGGACCTGACAAACCGGTGGTCCTCATCCTCGGCAGCAAGATTCCCGGCACTCAGGGCGTGTTCCAGAAACAGATTCTCAACGGTGAACCCTATGCTACCGGAGCGGTGGAGGGCACCACCGCCGAAGACCTCAAGGCCAGGGTGATCGCCACCCCGGGCGGGTCTAGCCCTGGCGGCAATGGCCCAGATCGACAGCGCCGTTAACGGACCGGCAATACCCGAAGTCGGCCGACCCATTACCCTGATCACCAAGGGGGCGCCTTCCGCCGGCCTGCAGAAGGTGCTCGACTTTCTCAGTGGCGAGGGGCAGAAATACATCGTCAAATAGCATGGCCCAGGACAGCCGGCGGTGGTCGATGCCGCCGGCTGCGTCTCAAGACAAACAGCGAAGGCAAGAGGGTAGTTATGGCGAAAATCGGTTTTTACTCTTTACGGGGAAAGATACTGGCGGCAACGGTCTCGGCGACGGCGGTGCTCCTGCTCTGCCTGGGCGCCTTTATGATGTTTCGCAGCAGTCGCCTGATGGAGCAAGCCCTAGAGGCGAAGGTCCATTCACTCCTCGCCCTGGCTGAGCAGGTCGGCATCCCCTATATCAACAACTTCGATTTTCCCGCCCTCGATGTCCTCGTCAAGGAGATCGTCAAGGACCCCGACGTCGAATGGCTGGTCTTCCTTGATGCCAAGGGGATCGTCCTCACCAAGAGCAGCGAGGAAAAACCGGCAACACCCCGATCCGTCCTCGTGAACAGGGACTTGACCAGCCCGGGCGGCAAGGAAGTGCAAGCCCGCCTCAAATTCAGCTACAGCACGGGCAAGGTTGCCAGCCAACTCAAGAACGACATGCTGGTCACCGGGGCGGCTATCTTTGTGGGCGGGTTCCTCATGACCGTCCTCATCGCCCTGGTCACTCATCGGTTCATTCGGCCGATCCGCCATGCCGCCGACTTGATGCAGGATATTGCCGAGGGCGAGGGCGATCTCACCAAGCAGATCCTGGTGAACACCCGGGATGAGGTCGGAGCCCTGGCCAAGGGGTTCAACACCTTTGTCGAGAAGATCCGTGGCATCGTTGAACAGCTTTCCGGAAGCGCTGGTACCATGGCCACCTTTTCCAGCCAGTTGTCAATCCTGTCGCGGCAGATGGGCGAGGGGGTCGAGTCCATGTCGGTAAAGACCGGCGCGGTAGCGGCCGCAGCCGAAGAGGCCAGTGCCAATACCCTTTCAGTGGCGGCGAGCATGGAGGAGGCAACCACCAACCTGGCCACCGTCACCAACGCCACCCAGGAGATGAACAGCACCATAGGCCGCATCGTGGTCAACGCCGACAAGGCCCGGACGATCAGCGAGCAGGCCGGCCAACAGGCCCAGCAGCTGACGACTTTGATGCAGCAGTTCGGGCAGGCGGCCCAGGAGATCGGCCAGGTGACCGAAACCATCACCGAAATCTCCTCCCAAACCAACCTGCTGGCTCTGAATGCCACCATCGAGGCGGCCAGGGCCGGAGAGGCAGGTAAGGGATTCGCGGTGGTCGCCAGCGAAATCAAGGATCTGGCCAAGCAGACGGCGGCGGCCACCGAGGACATAAAGGGCAGGATTTCCGGGGTGCAGCAGTCGGCCGGCGGAGCAATGACCGACATCGACAAGATCACCGTAGTCATCAGCGAGGTGGGAGCCCTGGTGGCCGAGATCGCCGCCGCCATCGAGGAGCAGGCGACCATCACCCGCGACGTGGTGGGAAATATCTCTCAGGCCGCAGATGGGGTGCGAGAAGCCAACGAACAAGTGTCTCAGACCGCCTCGGTATCGCAGGAGATGGCGCGGGAAATCGTCGGCATCAATCAGGTGGTGGCCGATATCCGCAAGGGTGGCGAGCAGGTGCAGACCAACGCCACCGAACTGGCGCAGGTGGCCGATCGGCTCAAGGCCCTGGTCGGGCAGTTCAGAATCTAAGGTTTCTTCACCACTGCGCTGGGCCCGGCAGGGTGGCCCCTTCATTGCAGCGGCATGGTTTCGTCCTCGTATATCTCTGGCGGACGCCGGGCTTTTGTCTGAGGCAGGTTGAATAATAATTAACATTGCCAAAGATCCTCTAAGGACATAAGATGGATAGGATAACATCCGCACAGAAAGTGAGTTAGTCAAGCAGGAAAAAATGTTTCAGGTGTCATTGCATAGGCGTAAGGGTCTGCGATGACACTATGGAAAAATCCGAAATTCATAAAGGAGGTACACTCAAATGAAAAAGTTAATTCGAAAACTGGCGAAAGTTTTCGTGGGTGGCATATCCGCTGCGGCAGTAACATTGCTACTGGGCTTGTATACGCCCACAGGTGTGAAAGCTGGTGAGGCAGACGCCAAGAACCTCCTCAAGGCCATGTCCGATTACATGGTGTCACAAAAAGCACTATCGTTTGAATACGACGCCACCCTTGAGGTCGTCACCACCGATGAACAAAGACTTGGGTTGGCGAGTTCTGGCTCTGTCATTCTCAACCGGCCTGATAAGATTCGTGCCATACGCTCCGGCGGGTTTGCCGATCTCGAGATGTCCTTTGATGGGAAAACGCTGACGCTGCTAGGCAAGAACCTCAATATCTATACGCAGCTTGAAGTGCCTGGTACGATTGACCACCTGGTCAACGAATTGAAGGACAAATACAACAGACCTTTACCAGCGGCGGATTTGCTTTTGTCGAACTCTTACGATGAGATGATGCTTGATGTCGTTGATGTAAAGGACCTTGGCATTGGTGTGATTGGCGGTGTTAAATGTGATCACCTTGCTTTTAGAACAAAAGACGTTGATTGGCAGATCTGGATTGCCCAAGGTGATCATCCCTATCCTGTTCGATATGTCATTACCTCCAAGTTGATTAATGGTGGACCGCAATACTCCATTCAGACCAGGAACTGGGAGACTGGCAGCAAGGTGGCAGCAACAGATTTTAACTTCAAGAACCCAACCAAGGCTGATAAAGTCGAGTTGAAGGATCTCAAAGGTACAGATGAATTACCAGACCATTTTATGACAGGAGGGACAAAATGAATATGTTGAAAATATTATCTATCATATTGATTTTTGGTTTTATTATGACTTTCGGACCTGAGATTGGAGAGCGTTTGAATATACCCGGGGCTCAGGATTTGGTACCGACTGTCGAAGCCGTAGTCGGGCGTCCGTTAACCCCGGTGAGCGTTGCTGGTGTCGGGCGACGCACGGTACGGCGTTGCGCGGTAGGCGTATATAATTGTAGCATTCCCCAACTTCAACCTGTTGAGAACCTGCTTGGCCAGACGAGTTCAGAGCCAATTAGCTTGAAAAAGCATCAGGTAACCTCCTCTTAATTCATTGAGGATGTACGCCTTTTCGATCATACCTGAGGTCCGGGTGAGATTGAGTTGATGAAGTGGCACCAATGTGTGCCAGGTAATAAAATAGTTGTAGCGGACGGCTCTTGAGTGCTGCCGCTACAACAAGAAGACTTAAATATTACTTGACCAATAGAACCGGGATGGTTGACTGCTTGAGCACATCATGAGCAACTGAACCTAGCAAGATTTCCAAAAGGCCACCACGACCGTGGGTACCCATAACGATTATATCAAAGCTCCGTTCCCGGGCAAAGCGAACAATGGTCTCGGCTGCATGACCAACATCTATGTGATGGGTGTAGAGCACCCCTGCCTTCTCAAGACCCTGTCGGGCATCGGCCAAGGCAATCAATCCTTCCTCCTGATGATAGGTCGCTATCTCCTCGCGAGTAAGAAACATCCGGGCATGACCAGAAGCAATAGACGCCTGCACGTTAAGGAGAGAGATTTCTAGAGCCGCACCGCTTTTTGATAGTTCAAGTACTTGGTTCACCGCCCGCTGGGCATGGCTCGAACCATCAACCGGAATCAATATTTTAAGCATAGCTACCTCATTTAGTATTTATGGCAGAGGTTTCCTTACCATCTCAATCTCTACGTTACTGACGCGTTTAGTAACCCGGTCATTATCGGCGCCATTTTTATCAGCAGAAAAAGTGATGATTCTTTTTGTGTATTTTCAGTTTTTTATCCATGTTGAGTACGTATTTTGTTCACTCAGAGCATTCTGTTGTTAGTTCGACAAAGTTCGCAGCTAATCCGATCAAAGCTGCCCGGAACTGTTCTGGAGTTGCAGAATGTAGACGACCAGTCCCCGCCCTCAACAGTCTCATACCCTCTACAACAGATACTTCATCAACAACAATTTTTTGTATTATACATTATTTTAAACAGGTTGTCTGGGGTGAGGAGTCGTTAGTGTGGATTTTTGGCGGACCTGGTTGAGGCGATAAAAATTTCAACTGTTTGGCCTTTCTACTTTTTTTCCTTCACTAAAAACCTGGGATTGTGAGTTTTTCTGTCAGGAAAACCTAAGCTTCAAAAGGTCAACATTATCTTCTTATGTTGCTAGGTTTTAGTGAAGTGTCACTTGATCTGTTTCAAGGATTTAAATTGGTCGTGCCACGCACATCGATTACAGAAGGTTTCAGTATCATCGCTAACGTCTAATGGGTCAGATCCAGTTTCAACGGCAGTAACTACAATTTCTCCATCTATCACATCGAATTCGCTTATATTGTATTGGTCTTCCGGGTCTTTAACATAAAAACTTTGTGACCCACAATCCGGGCATTTCATTGATTTCATAACCAACCTCCAATTGAAATGTGGTAAAGACATAAACAGCTACTTGCGAAAAGAAAAATCTTCTTGCAAAACATGAAAACGATACTTGGTTACCCAGACAAAATGCTCCTCAATCTTAAATTCAGGATGACTGTCTTGGCGATATTCCATGCCAATAATTATAAACCAGCTGTCAGCAGAATGCTACCCGCCTTCAAGGCCGGGTTTTTAACAGAACACAGGACAATAATCATATGTCCAATAGACACTTCGCCATTAATGCCATGTTGTTGCATAAAAATGGACGAGGCGGGGGTGGTCCAAGGTCAGTGTTTGGATTCGACCATAAAATAATTGCCAAAGCTGTTGGGAAAAGGTAGCTTTGACGCATTGGATCATATGGCTTTTCTGTGGAAAGGGCCTTTTCCAGGAGCCCGAAGGAAGCGATAACCTTGTCATCTTGTCATATTAGCCGACAAAACAATCGTACCTGCACTCCCAGCTCGTTATGCCAGAGAATGTTTCTCGCCAACTTTGCCCGCAACGATTATCACTCTCCGGAGCCGTCAATTTTCGAGATCTCGGCGGCTACAGGACGATGAATGGTCGTCACGTTAAGTGGGGGCTTGTCTTCCGTTCTGATCATCTCTCCCGGTTGACTCCAGAGGACCAACTGACACTCCAGCGCCTCCGCTTTAAAGTGGTCTGTGATTTGCGGACCGTCATGGAACAGCAGCGACACCCGGACCTCCTGCCCCGCGATGGCGCAATTCATCTGATCCTCCTCCCGGTGCAAGCCGGAAGTTTTGATCCGGCATTGGCCATGGAGCGCCTGCGTTCCGGAGAAAGCGACTGGCTGACGCTCGATTTCTTTATTGACCTGTACCGCCAGTATCTCGATGATTTTGGTTCGGTATGGGGCAGAATCTTGCGACTCATTGCAGCTCCCGTGAACCTGCCCTTGGTCTTTCACTGCACCGGCGGCAAAGATCGCACCGGGATCTTTGCCGCCTTACTGCTCCTGACACTGGGTGTGCACGAGGAGGATATCTTCCTGGACCATAACCTTTCCAACGTCTTCAATGCCGAACGTTTACAACCAATCTACGCCAAATATGCCGAACTGGGCATTAGGCCGGAGCAAATCGCGCCCTATCTGCAAGCACCCATGGAACCCATGGCTGCTATGCTCGAGCACCTGCACACGACTTACGGCAGCATCGATAACTATCTGCTGACCAAGGCCGGACTAGACGAAACAACGCTCGCTACCCTCCGATCAACCCTGGTCGAATGACAAACTTATTCAACATTTGGAGGTACAAATGAACAGGAAATTGCTGTTTCTCCTCGTTGTCGCTGTTCTTGTCGGTATATTCGGATCCCCCCAGCATGCCGAAGCCCGTTCCTGGGAAATTGACAAGGAACATACAAATTTCTATTTCAGTGTCGATCACATCTATGCCAAGGTCCGCGGTCGTTTTACCGATTTTACCGGATCCCTTTTTTTCGATCCAGACAACCCCAAAGATAGTGAAATTTCATTTGAAATCAAGGTGAAGAGCATTGATACCGGCATCGGCAAACGCGACAAACATTTACTGTCAGACGATTTTCTCGATGCGTCCAAATATCCATTAATAAGACCTTGGGTATGACAGACATATTGCAAGACGTGCAAAAGTACTACGATCGCAACACCAAAAGCTTCCAACGGCATGGCCAGTCCGGTCTTTCTATCCATCGCGCCGTTTGGGGTCCAGGTGTCACGACACGCAACGCAGCAGTGCATTTCGTCGACGATCTGATTCTGACAGAACTCCGAGACCTTGAGCCGAATCCGAAGGTTCTCGATATGGGCTGCGGAGTCGGTGCAAGCTTACTCTACTTTGCACAGAGACTAGCAATCGTGGGCGAGGGAGTTACAATCAGCCCTCTGCAAGCCTCACAGGCTGCCGAGTTATTCGAGAGTGCCCAAGTGAATACTTTGCGCTGCCGGTCCGGCAATTTTCTGGCGCTGCCTTCTGACATTTATGATGTTGATCTGGCTTTCTCTATCGAAGCATTCGTACATTCACCTGAAACCGAGGGCTATTTCTCTCAGGCTGCTCGTGTCGTCCGACCCGGTGGAAAATTGATCATTTGCGATGATTTTCTTTTACAGCGAGCATCCCTCAATCCTTCGACTAAGGATTTGAAGTTATTGCAAGATTTTCGCACAGGTTGGAAAATAAGCTCGCTAGTCACAGTCGATAGCGCTTGTAAGACAGCTCACTCCGCTGGGTTTAAGTTGATCAGTGTTCTTGATTTGACAGAGTTTCTAGAGTTTCGTCGTCCGCGCGATATTTTAATCAGCATTCTCGTAAGCACTGGCACGTATCTCGGATATCACGGGGGAGATTACTGGAGCGCGCTGACCGGAGGTAATGCTCTCCAACTGGCTACTAGCTCCGGGGCCGTGGGCTACCATTACCTTGTGTTCGAGCGTAATATATAGCTAATCCGATAGTAGCTCTTGATGAGTCCCATGTCTGATTCTCGGTATTCCCTGCCCTCTTCCCAACTACCACCCAACCTCTCCTGGTATCCCAAGTGGGGAATGATGTCCAGGGCCTTCTTCCCACCGTCCGAGGCGACACAGAAGGCGATCAACGAAGGCAAGCTGGGCGACTATGCGATCGCCAAACAACCCCCTATTCCATGAGTGAACAGCCAGGCAAGATGAGCACCGCAACTGTACGCGCCTCATCATCACCTGTGCCCTGTGCGGCCAGATCAATGGATTGGGCGGGGAGTGTGTGCGCGAGGGAATTATCGTGACGTGGATATGCCTTGAATGGCTGAATATGGCACATCAACAGGTCTTAAAAACCGGTTCGACTCGACAAAATCCCATTTCTCCAAAAAAATATTGCGGTTCTCACATTGTTTGACAAGTCCATAACGATTTGTAATATAGATCATATGAAGTTTTATTTGCACAAACCGGTGTGTTTGTTTCTTTCTCACAAAGGCAGGAAATGCTCATGGTGATTAGAAATTCCTTTTTTATCTGCCTTTTCATCAGCTTCCTTCTTATTCCATTTGACACGAGTTCCGCTGAAATTAAAAAGACCAAAATTGCCGTCCTTGATTTCGAGTTGCGCGGAGACACCTTCAAAACCAAGGGTATGGGGGGGATTGTAGCCGAATGGTTTATCACCGCCTTGGTCCAGGATGGCCGTTTCCAAGTTGTCGAGCGTGCCTTGCTCAAAAAAATCATTGACGAACAGAAGCTTGGGATGACCGGTTTGATTGATGAAAGCAGCTCTGCTCAGCTTGGTAAAATATTAGGAGTTAAGACGATTATTACTGGTTCAGTATTACAGATTGAGGATACCATCGAGGTCAACGCCCGAATCATCAACGTCAACACCGGATCGATAGTGGCAGCGGAAAATATCCGCAGCAAAACCTCCGGCAACCTCAAAGAGGCCATCGAAAGCCTAACCTCAAAGCTAGTGAAAAATTTTCCTTTGAATGGGTATTTAGTGAAAGTTCATGACAATACCGTGCTGATTGATCTTGGCGCCACATCAGGTCTGCAAACAGGCATGGAATTCATTGTTTTTAAAGAGGGAGCCGCAATAAAACACCCTAAAACCGGTGAAGTTCTCGAGGTCGAACAAATTCGTACCGGGCTCATTAAAATTACCGAATATACCGCCAATACCGCCACTGCCGAAATCATTGAGGTAGAACCTAAACAAGAAATCCGCTATGGCCAGATGGTTCAAAGCGTTCGTAAAAAGGAGACGCACAAAGAAGAAAAATCCGAACCCCAAATCGTTCAAAAGGAAATCATTGTTAGTAAAGCTCCTTCAGCAGAAGGTGAACCACAAAAAGAATCTCCAAAGCCAATTCCGAAAAAAAACGACTCCGGTTACCTTCGATCGGAATTCTTGCCTGGAGAGAGAGATAATCTTGCTGCTGGCGGACAGGGCCCAGCGCTATTGCCAGTACCAACCGGCACCTTTATGATGGGAAGCGACAAATTCCCGGAAAAACCTGCACATTATGTAAAAATCGATCGCCAGTTTTTTTTAATGGTTACGGAAGTAACTTTTGAAGAATATGAAAAATTCTGTCTTGAGACAGGTGCTGTATTTCCCGATGATTCGAGCTGGGGGCGGAAAGATCGACCGGTAATCAACGTCAGTTGGCATGATGCGCAAGCCTATGCTAAGTGGTTGTCAAACCAGACCGGATCAACCTACAGACTTCCATCTGAATCCGAGTGGGAATGGGCAGCAGGGGCTGGGAGTGGAACGGCCTATACCTGGGGAAATACCTTTAAACCGGACATGGCTAATTGTAAAACCTGCAGTTCTCTTGGAGAAGCAACCCAAACTGTCCCGACAAGAACTTTTCCTGCCAACCAATATGGTTTTCATGATATGCCCGGTAACGTTTGGGAGTGGGTCCAAGACTGTTGGGTGGACAACTATATCAATCCTTCCGGTGACCAATCACCACGAAAATTTACTGGAAATTGCAACAATTTCACACTTCGCGGCGGGGGGTGGAATTCACCGACAAGACAGATAACCACAACTTCACGGATCGGCGTTTCGGCCGATACCAAAAGCAATTATATCGGTTTCCGTTTGGTTAAAGATGCAGACAAGCCCATCCGGCAGATGAAGCCATTAACAGACAGCCCGCCCTCCGCAGTGCCAATAGGAATTGGCAGTACACCCATTGCCAAACCTGCAGCTGCACCCGAGGTGCAAGGAACAACGTTGAAGGTGACGAAAAAAGCACAAGAGGAGACGATAAAGACAGAGGAAACAGAAAAACAACATCTGGCTAAGAAGGACAAGGCTGCGGGCCAATCGATAACCAGCACAGTGGGGCCATTTGTCGGAGACTCTTCACTCGTCAAGACCTTCACCGAACCAATAACCGGTATGGAATTTGTTCTGTTACCGGGCGGGTGTTTTTTGATGGGCGATACTTTTGGGGATGGCGATCTGGATGAAAAGCCGGTGCACGAGGTCTGTATTGATGCTTTCTATATGGGAAAATATGAGGCGACCCAAGGCCAGTACCGAACCGTCACCGGCAATAACCTTTCGAATTTCCAGAAAGGCGACAACTACCCTGTGGAAAAAGTAAGCTGGAACGAAGTCCAGAGTTTTATTCGTTCACTGAACGGCAAAACTGGGAGCAAATACCGGTTGCCGACCGAGGCGGAATGGGAGTATGCGGCAAGGTCGGGTGGCAGAAATGAAAAATATGCCGGCGGCAATGATATCGAAGCAATTGCCTGGTACACCAGAAACAGCGGTGCCAGTACCAATCCGGTTGGCAAGAAGCAACCAACCGGCCTTGGCCTGTACGATATGTCTGGAAATGTTCGGGAATGGTGTGGGGATTGGTATGACAGCAGTTATTATGGTAACAGCCCCCGGAACAACCCGGAAGGATCGTCATCAGGTTCGGATCACGTTGTTCGCGGTGGCAGTTGGGGCGGTGGCGCCGTGCAAGCACGGGCGACTTCCCGCTTTGCAGGTGCCCCTGATTTTGCTAGCGTCGATCTCGGCTTCCGACTGGTTCTCCCCGTTCAACGCCCGTAGGTCCTGCCAAGGAGGGCTTTTGGGTGCAACGAACCAACGGACGCATTTGAACAAAAAATTACGGTTTTGACTCATCTTCAACTATGCTTGCCACACCAAACCCAGTCGTGCTTCGTTTGCCTTACTCCTGTTATGTTGCTTGTTGGCCATCATGGTCGTCGAGTCTCTTTTTTTAAACCGGTGCTTCTCAGAAGATTCAGGAAACACCTCAAGTTTGAAGGTTTACTTAAATGGTTGAAATTGCCAATTTGAATCGTTGGTGGAGAAGGCAGTCGGAGGATGTGACACACGGGTAAAGGTTTTGGCGAGAAAATCTTGCAAGATTGGAGTGAAACAGTTACGACTGCAAGTCGAAATTGGAGCAGTTATGGCCAGAGAGCCGATTTTTAGAGCTGCCGAAAAAAAGCAGCTACTTATCACTCATCGCGAATGACGATGCGTTGAGAGTCGATCAACTTGAAACAGTCGTGCTGTCGAACAGCAGTGGCAAGCTTATAAAGGGTTGAGAAAAAAGGAGAGCGTCATGAAAAGAAGCTTCGCCGGATTCCCCGCTTTGTTGGCAATCGCCATGCTGCTCAGCGGTTGCGCCGTCGGCAATCGGCATCACTACCAGGATGTCTTGGCGGACATTCAGTATTCCGGGAATATCGCCGTCACGGTCGGGACCCAGGATGCGCGGCCGTACGTCATTTCAGGCAACAAGCCTCCCAGCTTCGTCGGCCTGTCCCGAGGGGGATTCGGCAACACCTTCGACATCAACACCGAAAGCGGCCGGCCGCTCGCGGACGACGTGGGTCAAGACATCATCCGCTCCCTGGCCCAAAAAGGCTTCAAGACTGTCATCGTCGAACTCCGGCCCCAGGACGACGATACCGGCGCGTTCGCCAAGCTGTCTGCCACCAAGTCGCCTCGCCTGCTTTTCATGAAAATCACGGAATGGAAAAGCGACACCTACCAGAACACGGCCTTGATCTACAATGTCGATTTGCGCGTGATGGATGAAAGCGGCAAGATCCTGGCGGAAAAATTCCTCGAAGGCCGCGACAATCTGAAGGGTAGTGTCATGAACCCACCGGCCCACGCCAAAAAGGCGGTGCCCATCGCTTTAAAGCAGAAGCTGGAAGAACTGCTCAACGATCCGGGCGTGCAAAAGGCCCTGGAATGAATCTGCGCTGGATGGCAGGGGTACGATCGAGGTCGGTCGGGAAAAGTGGACACCAAACTACGTTTTTGGTTGCCACTGAAAGATACTTTTGACAACAAAATACTCCTCTTCAAGACATACGGTTAAGGTTGCCACAAGAAATGTAGTATTTTTTTTCATTTTAAATTCAACACTTTAAGCTGTCTACTGCTCGGCCAAATCGGCGATAGATCGTTCAACCGGTGGTTTTCCAAGTGGCTTCCCGCGACAGCTGGTCAGGAAGTATACGTAACAAAAACATAGCCAAGGCTATGGTATAATGAGGTCATCAAGACCCTGTTTTTCCTGCAAAAGAAAAAGGAGGCCTTATGACCTTGCAGTTTTGTTCACTTAATAGTTACACTGGAAATCGCAATTGGAGCGGTTCCGGTTAGAGAGCCGTTTTTTTAAGCTGTCATAAAAAGCAGATACTTATCACTTCATCACGATCACCTCACCTCCCCTCACCCCTAGACAAAGGAGTCAACCATGATGGAAAAAACGGCAGATACTTCTTTAACCCTTCTTGATCGACGCGATTTTATCGTGGCAGCAGTGGGCACCGTCGCCACCCTTGCCACCATCGGCCTTGCGGATACGGTCCAGGCTGCCTCGCCTTTCGCCTTGCCCCAACTCCCCTACGCGGAAGACGGCCTGGAGCCGATAATAACCGCCAAGACCATCGGTTTTCATTATGGAAAACACCACAAAACTTACCTCGACAACCTGAACAAGCTGGTGGTGGGAACGGAATTCGCTGATCTTCCCCTGGAAAAGATTATTTCCGCCACGGCCGGACAGGCCGACAAAGCGGCGATCTTCAATAATGCCGCACAGATCTGGAATCATACCTTCTATTGGCAGAGCCTTGCTGCAAAGGGCGGCGGTGAACCGCCTGCGGCGCTAAAGCAAAAAATCACCGACTCATTCGGCAGTGTCGAAGCCTGTAAAAAAGAACTGGCGGCGGTAGCGATCGCCCAGTTCGGCAGCGGCTGGGCCTGGTTGGTTATGGCCGGAGACAAACTCAAGGTGGTAAAAACCGCCAACGCCGAAGTGCCGTTCACCGCCGGCTTGAAACCACTCTTGACCATTGACGTATGGGAACATGCCTATTATCTGGATTACCAGAATCGGCGAGCCGACTATGTCAATGCCGTACTTGATAAGCTCATCAACTGGGAGTTCGCTCTGAAGAATATCGGTTGATATTCGCTTTCACTCAACTCCTTCCCAAAAACCCAACAAAAAGGCTGATGCCACCTTGGAAACAGGCACCTTACAGATTGATTTTCTTAGAATTACAAGAAGTCAATCTGTAAGGCGTTGAGTTGCTAAACTGGACACTTAATCACTCCAAGGCATTAGCAGGTCACAGGTACTCGATGCAAGAAAGCAATCGAAAGAAATCAGAGACAGAAAGTAATTGGGAATAGACCACTGTCGAAAACAGGCAGAATCTACAAGTTGCCCTCTAGTTTTGTTGCAAAACAATGTGATATTGTCATGTGAAGCCGCGGCCCGGAACTTAGACGCCTCATTCATCGGGCTACACCTCCGGCCGATACCAGCGGAGCCGCAGAGCGTTACTGACCACCGACACGGAACTGAGGGCCATGGCCGCTCCGCCGATCATCGGATTGAGTGTCGGGCCGCCGAAAACCGCCAAAACGCCGGCGGCAACCGGAATACCCACGACATTGTAGGCAAAGGCCCAAAAGAGATTCTGGCGGATGTTCGTAAGCGTTGCCCGACTGAGGCCGATTGCCCGACAGACACCCGAGAGGTTGCCGCTCATCAGCACGATATCGGCTGATTCGACGGCAACATCGATGCCAGTGCCCATGGCGATACCGACATCCGCCCTGGCCAAGGCCGGGGCATCATTTATGCCGTCGCCGATCATGGCGACAATTTTGCCCTCTTGCTGAAGCCGGACTATCTCCTCCTCTTTCTTGTCTGGCAGAACTCCGGCCACAACCCTTTCGATCCCTGCCTGCGCTGCCACAGCCAGGGCAGTTTTTGCATTATCGCCGGTGAGCATCACTACCTCGATCCCCATGGCCATAAGACGCCTGACGGTGTCGACAGCCTCCGGCTTTAAAGGATCGGCGATGGTCAACAGGGCGGCAAGAACCCCATCAACCGCCAGAAAGAGCACCGTTTTGCCCTGTTGCGAACGTTCGTCGGCAAGATTTTCAATTTTCTCGGTCAACCCGACAACCTGTTTTTCGCTCAAAAGCCGGCGGTTACCAAACACCACCTGATGCCTTCCCTCATCGCTTGACACCATCACCTCAAGCCCTTGACCGGGTATGGCTTGAAAGGATTCCGGTTGCCAACTCTTGCATCCTTTGGCCTCAGCAGCCCTGAGCACGGCTTCGGCGAGAGGATGCTCGGACCGGCTTTCCGCCGCTGCGGCAAGACTGAGAAGAAGGTCCTCATTATAGTCGGCAAGAGGAAGAATCTCGTTCAGTTCCGGCCTGCCTACGGTGAGGGTGCCGGTTTTGTCAAAGACTACGCAGCTGACTTTTTCCGCCAGTTCGAGGACCTCTCCGGTTTTCACCAGGACACCGAGCTGGGCGCCGCGACCGGTACCGACCATGATCGAAGTGGGCGTGGCCAGTCCCATGGCGCACGGACAGGCGATGACCAAAACGGCAATAAAGATGCGCAGGGAGAAACTGAAATCGGCACCGCCGATAAAGAACCAGCTCAAACCGGCAAGCATTGCTATCACCATGACGACCGGGACAAAATAGAGGCTGATACGGTCAGCCAGGTTGGCGATCGGGGCTTTTGTCCCCTGCGCTTCCTGCACCAACCGGACAATCCGGGCGAGCATGGTGTCCTGGCCAACCTGAGCGGCAACCATGGTCAATGCCCCGTTTTTGTTGAGGGTACCGCTATAAAGAAAATCTCCCGCCTTTTTCCGAACCGGCATGCTCTCGCCGGTGAGCATCGATTCGTCTACGGCCGAATCCCCTTCAAGAATGGTACCGTCCACCGCAATACGCTCGCCGGGCCGGATAAGGATGTGGTCAAGGACCCGGATTTCCGTAACCAGAACCTGACGCTGGCCATTGTCGTCAACCAGGGTGGCAGTCTCGGGCGCGAGCTGGAGAAGCTGCCTGATTGCATCGGAGGTTCGAGCTTTCGACCCGGCCTCCAGGTATTTTCCCAGCGAAACCAAGGCAACCAGCATCGCCGCCGACTCGAAGTAGAGATCATGGACTCGACCAAGCGGATCAATCCCCAGGCCGATCTCAACAAGATTCCAGGTCGAATAGATAAAGGCCGCACCGGTGCCAATGGCGATAAGAGAATCCATATTCGGTCCGCCCCGGAAAAGCGCCGGTATGCCGCTCGTATAGAAATCCCTGCCAAGATAAAGAACGGGCAGGGTAAGAAGAAACTGGCAGAGGGTGTGCGTCAGAGGTGAGCGCTGTGGATCGAGTAACGCCGGTAAGGGAATGCCAACCATATGGGCCATTGACAACCCCATGATAGCAAGAGCCAGGATAAAGGAAGGCAGCAAACGCTGTCGCATCGCCGCAAGGTTTGCGGTCGACTCCTCCGCCGCTTTTTTGTGGTCCGGCGCATCACCTGCTTCCTCGGCGGTGAAGCCGAGATCGCTAATCGCCAGGGCAATGGCAGAAGGTATTACCAACGTCGGGTCATATTCGATCTTTGCCCTTTCCGTAGCCAGATTCACCGAGCAGGCTGTCACCCCTTCCAGGTTGCCGACGACCTTCTCGATACGTGTCGAGCAGGCGGCGCAATGCATGCCGTGAATCTTCGCCAGATATGTTTGCTCTGCCATGGTGGTTTACTACTTTTTCCTTCGAGTTATTTTGCCATTACCAAAATGAACAATACTCACCCGTATAAACCACGACTGTCTCAAAGAATTAATCCGATGGGTTAAGTGATCATCATTCCAGGGTAAGCATGTCGATGTTGAAAAGCAATTCATCCGCACTGAACGAGTGTATCGCCGACGTCGTTCGGTTCCGGTAACGCTTAGGCAAATTTGCTTGTTGCAAAGAGGATGGCAAGGCAGCAAATACCTTTCACAACCAACCATGCAGTTACTATTCGCATCCGGTCGCATGATTTATTATAGTTTCAAAACACCACAAGGAACACCTTCGAAAACCATCTTTCAGGAGACAGGGAATGTTTACCACCAATGCATGCGATTGCCAATCCGGGGGCTGACCACCCAGAAACGAATCTGGCGGACGCCAGGTGCAGACGACCATAAGCTCGACCAAAGCGAAAGACCAGCTTCAGCCCGGAGCGTTTTCAAGCGACGAGGTACAACAGATACGCGAGGCGATCATCAAGAAATATAACGCCGTCTCCACCTCCGCCACCGGGTATTTTAGTTATGCGGTGGGCAAAAAGGGCGCCTTGCAGCTCGGATACCCGAAAGAATTGCTCGATGAAATCCCCGACGCACTTCTCAATGCATTCTGCGGGGTTGGCAATCCTCTCTGGATTGAGAAGCTTTCCGAGGGGAGTTACGTTCTGGATATAGGATGCGGTGCGGGATTCGATCTTTTTGCCGCGTCGCGAATGACCGGCGCCGCAGGGCGGGTTGTCGGTGTTGATCTTTGTAAAGAAATGGCAGCAAGAGCCCGGATCAACCTTTCGCTGTTACAGGTAAAAAACGTTGAAGTGCTGGAGGTGGCCTCAGAAAAACTGCCATTTCTAGACCACACCTTCGATAGAGTCATCTCGAACGGCGTTATCAACCTGAGCCCGGATAAAATCGGCCTCTTTGCCGAAATTTACCGGGTATTGAAACCCGAGGGACAGCTGCAATTTGCCGACATCATTTTAGACAAGGAACTCCCTCCCCATCTTGCGGCAGGGGTTGAATCGTGGTCACAATGAATAGGCGGTGCGATCCCCGGCGGGGATCAAGTCGTATTGATGGAGAAAGCGGGTTTCGTTAACGTAGCACAACTCGGCAACACTCCGGTGAAAACCTCGGAATACACCGTCGGTGCACTGTTTCGAGCAAGAAAACCGGTTTGAAATGGCCGACAAGGAACAAATAATGGATAGCCTGAATATCAAAGGAATGAGTTGCCAGCACTGTGTCGGCGCCGTGAAAAAGGCCCTGGAGAAGTTTCCCGGTCTGTCACAGATAGTCGTAGATCTTGAGGCGGGAAAGGCCACCTTCACCAACAATGGCGTTGATCGACAGCTGCTTCGCGCCGCCATCAGCAAGATCGGTTTTGAACCGGGAGAGTAGAGAACGACGTTGGCTGAGTGTTACCTTGCCAATGCCATTTTCTACATCAGTTCAAGGTTATATCCGGCGGCACTCGGCTGGCCCTTTTCTTCGGCGAGTTGCCACCAGTAGAGTGCCTTATGGAAATCCTTTCGGACGCTAAGGCCTTTTTAGTTAAAGGGGATAATCCTCCGACGGTGGCTTGCTCTATCGCGCTAGAGCGGCTTCTTACCCCCGGCACGCAGGGGGTCGACTTTTCCGGATGACAAAAATATGGTTGACACGAATCGCACCTATGAACTTGCTGTTTTGCCTGTAAAGAATACCGTTGTTTTTCCGTATGTTGTCATTCCTTATATTACCGATGACGTTCGATCAATTGCGGCTATTGATTCCGCCCTGAGCAGGGAAGACAAAACACTGGCGATATTCGCCCAGCGGAACCCGCAATGCAACGCCCCCGGTCTTCAAGACCTCTATTCAGTCGGAACCTCGGGAATCGTGCGAATGTTTGCCCGCTCTGATACAGTAGTCCAGGTTTTTCTGCATGGCATTGAGAGGGTCGAGATCACAGACCTCGTCTCGAAAAAATCCTTCCTCATGGCTCGGGTTCGAAGCATGCCGATGACCTGCGAGCAGGGAATAGAGACTGAAGCGATGGAAAGGGAGGTCCTGGATCTGGCAAAAAGATATTTCACTCTCGCCCAACCGAATCTCGACATCAATATTCCTCAAATGATTCCTTCTGGTGATGCTTTCAATCAGATTATTTATCCACTTGGACAAATGCTCGGCCTGCCGATGGATCAGCGTCAAGCATTCCTTGAGGCATCGTGTTCCACTGCAGCAATGCAGCTGCTCATAGAACACTTGAACCACGAAATCCAGATTCTTGATCTGCGGAAAAAAATTTCCGACACCGCCCAATCTAAAATTTCCAAGCATCAGCGCGAATACATTCTTCGCCAACAACTGGAAGAAATCCAGAAGGAACTCGGAGAATCAAATCCAAGTGCCTCAGAATTTGCTCAATTACAAAAGAAATTTGCAGCCTGTAAACTCCCTGATTCCATCCATGATGAAGTACAAAAGGAAATCGACCACCTGCGGCAGATTCCCACAACATCCCCTGAATACCAGGTAGCCAGCGCTCATATGGAACTTATTCTCGACCTTCCCTGGGAATCTGTCACGGAAGACAACCTTGATCTCACCAATGCCCGCACCGTATTGGATCAAGACCACTATGGTTTGAAAGAAATAAAGGAGCGGATAGTTGAACAGCTGGCGGTGATGAAACTTAATCCCCATGCGAAATCGCCGATCCTCTGCTTTGTCGGACCACCCGGAACGGGAAAGACCTCTCTGGGGCAATCGATAGCCAGGGCTCTCGGTCGAAAATTCGAACGGTTCAGCCTTGGCGGGCTATCGGATGAAGCGGAATTGAGAGGCCACCGGCGCACCTATATTGGCGCCATGCCGGGACGGATCATTCAGGCTTTACGACGGAGCAAGGTGTCCAACCCCTTGGTGATGCTCGATGAAGTCGATAAACTGGGAAGAGATTTCCGTGGCGATCCGGCGGCAGCCCTGATGGAAATACTCGATCCCGCCCAGAATAATGCCTTCCGTGATAATTATCTCGACCTGCCTTTTGACCTTTCCCGGGTGTTTTTTATCGTCACAGCCAATACCACCGACACCATTCCGAAACCCCTCTTTGACAGAATGGAAACCCTGCATGTTTCCGGCTATGGTGAGGAAGAAAAGCAAGAAATCGCAGTTCGATATCTCATCCCCAGACAGATATCGGAAGCAGGCCTGACAGCAGAACAATTTTTCATTCCGAGCGACGTCATCTCCTCGGTCATTCATTGTTACACGAGAGAGGCCGGGGTCAGGGAATTGGAGAGAATGATCGGAAAACTCGTTCGCAAGGTGGCGATACGCTTTGCCGAAAAGGCAAGCGACTCCGTGAAGATTGCCAAGGAAGACCTTGGGAAAATGCTCGGGCCGGAGCGTTTCTTTATTGAAAAACTCCGTCAATCCCTACCACCTGGAGTGGCAACCGGATTGGCCTGGACCGAATCGGGTGGCGATGTGCTCTACGTCGAAACACTCAATTTGCCCCTTAAAGAGAACGTCCTCCTCACTGGCCACCTCGGTGAGGTAATGAAAGAGTCTGCCTTGGCCGCCAGCAGTTATCTCCACGCGCAAAGTAGACAGTTTAATCTGCAGATTCCCCCGGGTTCTGTACATATCCATGTCCCGGCTGGTGCCATCCCCAAAGATGGGCCATCGGCGGGCCTTACCATGGTCGCCGCCTTGGCATCCCTCTATAGCGGCCTGCCCACCCGCAGTGACACAGCCATGACCGGCGAGATAACCCTCAGCGGTCTGGTATTGCCGGTCGGAGGCATCAAGGAAAAGGTGCTGGCAGCCAGGCGGGCCGATATCCATCGTATTGTTTTGCCGGCGGAGAACCGGAAAGATCTGCAGGAATTACCCGAACATGTGATGGCGACGATGGAGTTTGTTTTTGTCAGTTGGATCGAGGAAGCGCTGGCTATGGTCATCCCCGGGTTGCTGCCATCATCGAAAGAGGAGGATAAACGACAAGTGAGATGAGCTGCCTGGCCGGCATCTGCCGCCAGTTCAGCCCATCTCTCGTTCACCTCTTCGTCCGCGTGATATTTCGACTCATGCCTCCCTTAATGCCGCATGCGCCGCCGCCAATCTGGCAATCGGCACCCGGTACGGTGAGCATGAGACGTAGGAGAGGCCAAGTCGATGGCAAAATGCGATTGATTGCGGATCCCCGCCATGTTCGCCGCAGATACCACATTCCAGATCAGGCTTGATGCTCCTGCCTTTACTAATGGCGATCGCCATCAGCGCCCCTACCCCCTCCTCATCTATTGATGCAAAGGGATTATAGGGCAGGATATCTTTCTTCAGGTAGTCGATAAGAAATCCCGATTCGGCATCATCGCGGGAAATGCCGAAGGTCGTCTGGGTCAGGTCGTTGGTGCCGAAGGAGAAGAATTCGGCGTGTCCGGCAATTTCGTCGGCGGTGAGTGCAGCCCGAGGGATTTCGATCATGGTGCCGAACTTGTATTCAACCATGGTGCCCTGTTCGCGCATAACCTCCTGGGCCACTTTTTCCAAGATTTCCCTCTGCAATTTCAACTCGTTCTGGTGGCTGGTCAGCGGGATCATGATCTCCGGATGCACCGAGACGCCTTCTCGCTTAACTTCGCAGGCCGCCTCAAAAACCGCCCTGACCTGCATCATGGTCAGTTCGGGGATGGCAATGCCAAGGCGAACACCGCGCAAACCGAGCATCGGATTTGCCTCGCGAAGGGTTTCCACGCGTTTCAACACCTGTTCTTTGATATGCACCTGTTCAAGAATGGCGTTGAAATCGTCAAGTCTTGAGACATGCTGCAACTGGAGCTTGAGATCGGACAATTCCACCATCAGTTCGATATGGCTGGGCAGGAATTCATGGAGAGGCGGATCGATCAGGCGGATAATGACCGGCAAGCCGTCCATGACTCGGAAAAGACCGGCGAAGTCCTCGCGCTGATAGGGCAGCAGGGCATCGAGGGCCTCCTTGCGGTCAACCCGCCTGTCGGACATGATCATCTTTTGGATCAGTGGCAACCTTTCCGTCTGAAAGAACATATGTTCGGTACGGCACAGACCGATGCCCTGCGCCCCATATTCCCGGGCTCGGCTGGCATCCTGCGGATAGTCGGCGTTGGCCCATACGCCAAGACGTCTGAATTCGTCGGCCCAGGAGAGCAGGCGAATCAGCCAGGGATCGCGGATGTCGGGGATAATGGTCGGGATAGTCCCCAGGTAAACATGGCCGGTTGTGCCGTCGATGGAAATCGTGTCACCTTCGTGGATGATGGTTTCCCCGACACTCATCAACCGCTTGGGAATTTCGATATTGAGTTTGGCAGCGCCGACCACCGCCGGCTTGCCGAATTGTCGCGCGACCAGGGCAGCGTGGCTGGTCCGGCCACCTTTGCTGGTGAGGATGCCTTCAGCCGCCAGCATGCCGTGGACATCATCGGGTTTGGTTTCCGGGCGGACCATGATGACTTTCTTATTGTGTTTCTTGGCCCAGGCCTCGGCAACATCGGCATCGAAGGCCACGACTCCGCTGGCGGCCCCCGGAGAGACATTGAGGCCGGAAGCCACCTCTCGGCCGGTCTCCCTGGCTTCCTTGACTGCCGCCGGATCGAACTGGGGATGGAGAAAGAAATCGACCTGTTCGGGGCTGACCCGCAGCACCGCTTCTTTTCTGGTGATGAGACCCTCGTCCACCATGTCGACGGCGATACGCACCGCCGCCTGGGCCGTGCGTTTGCCGTTACGGGTCTGGAGCAACCAGAGCTTGCCTTTTTCGACGGTGAATTCGACGTCCTGCATTTCCCGGTAATGGGTTTCAAGTTTTCTGGCAATATCTTCGAGCTCAGCGCTGGCCTTCGGCAGTTCTTTGTGCATTTCCAGCAAGTCTGAGGTTTGCCGGATGCCGGCAACGACATCCTCGCCTTGGGCGTTGATCAGATAGTCGCCTTCGAGGATTTTTTCCCCGGTCGCACCACTCCGGGTCATGGCGACGCCGGTGGCACAGTCTGCACCCATGTTGCCGAAAACCATGGTGACGATACTGACCGCCGTCCCAAGGTCGTGGGCGATACCGGCGGCGTTGCGATAATCGATGGCTCGTTTGCCGTTCCAGCTTTTAAAAACCGCTTCGGTTGCCATGTCGAGCTGATCATAAGGGTCTTCAGGAAAGGGATGCAGGGTGTGATGGCGATAGATTTCCTTGAACTCGGCGGTAACAGCCTTCCAGTCCTCGGCCGTCAGTTCGGCCTCGGTCAGTACTCCGGCCTTGCGACGCACCCGGGTCAGGACCTTTTCAAAGACCTCATCCGGCATGCCCATTACCACACAACCGAGCATCTGGACAAGGCGACGATATGAGTCATAGACAAAGCGTTCATCACCGGTAAGGTCGATCATGCCCTTGGCGGTTTCATCGTTCAGACCGATGTTGAGCACCGTATCCATCATCCCCGGCATGGAAAATTTCGCGCCGGATCGGCAGGAGATCAGCAAAGGGTTGCCCTTGCCCCCGAAGGTCTTGCCCGTGGCTGCTTCGATTTTCCTCAGGGCTTCGACTTCCTGCCCCCAAAGTTGGTCCGGCAGGGTTCCACCTCCCGCGAGATAGGCATTGCAGGCCTCGGTGGTGACGACGAATCCTGCTGGCACAGGAATTCCAAGGCGAACCATCTCGGCAAGGTTTGCCCCCTTCCCTCCCAGCAAATCGCGTACTTTATCCCAATCTCCACCATAGCTTTCCTGTATCTGATCCACTTCATCAAAAAGATATACCCACTTCTTTGTCATGGTCACCCCCGTATTGATGATTGTCTGAATTCGGCAGATTTAATAGAAGTGCTTTTTGTTACGGGCAATTATATCAGTATTATTTGGAAAAGACAAATTTCATACGCATCCATCCGGGTTTTATAATCGGTTTGCCGGTTGTCGGTAACAATCGGCAATAAACGCAGGTTCTTTGTGACGGCTCCTTTGTGTACATCTCTGCACACCTTGGCTATCAGGCTATACGGCGGGGCGCCCAGTTTGGTATGCAACTTATAATTTACAAGATAACCGGTAAAAGAGAGGTTTTGCTTCAGATTGAATCCAAAATGAAACTTACTCCAACGGTGGACCACATTGACAACAGCCTGAACGTTGCTGATAGTTCTGTCAATGGTACTCAATCACCGTTCGCACAGATAAGAAAAAACACCCCACTCATCGCCCTATGGTGACACCCCGGAAAACCGGCGAATATTCCTCCCGGGAAGAGCTTGCCCACGGCGTCAGTCATGCGATAGGGACAGGACTTGCCGTCGTCGGACTGGTCTTTCTCCTGCTCGCCGCCATCCGTTATGGCAACAGCCGGCATATAGTCAGTGCTGCTATCTACGGCGCCAGTCTCATCCTGCTCTACCTGGCCTCGACCCTGTACCACCTGATTTCCGGGCCTGCCATAAAGCGGATTTTTCAGAAGTTTGATCATCTAATGATCTATATTCTTATTGCCGGCACCTACACCCCTCTGACCCTCGTAACACTCCACGGTGGATGGGGATGGACGCTCTTTGGTCTGGTGTGGGGCATGGCCCTTTGCGGTATGGTACTGGAGGTGGTTCTGCCGCGCCGCATTGGCTGGCTGTCCATTATCCTCTATCTGGCGATGGGGTGGTTGATCGTCATTGCCGGCAAGCCTTTACTGGCGTCAATGGCAACGGGGGGCCTTATTCTGCTGGTTGTCGGTGGTTTATTCTACTCGCTGGGCGTTATCTTTTATGCCTGGAAAAACCTTTCTTATAACCACGCAGTCTGGCATCTCTTTGTTCTAGCCGGCAGTGTGGCACACTTTTTTGCGATTCTTCTTTATGTGTATTCTCCTGCGTAAAGAGCTGCAGGGGAATGGCCATTTTATTTTCGTGGCTTCCAGGTCCCTACCCCCGACAAGTAACTAATAATTGATGTTAATCTGAAATTCCTTCAACCGTTTATGGATGGAACGGAGTTCGGTGATAGTGGTCCAGTTGGCGATAAAGACCGAAAAGGATTCACGCACCTTACTGAAGGCATTGGATACCTGGACCATCACCCCCAAGGTGATAAGACCCGTGAACAATCCCGGTCCCATGATCAGGTAGGGGACGATGACCATCAACTGCTCGAAGAAATTGACCCAGACATCAAAATATCCATAGTGTAGAAAGAGCCGGTTGTAGTTGAATTTCAGGCCGGCAAACAGCTCGACGATGGTCTCGGTCCGCCCGTATTTGACCTTGTCGTCCTCGGCATATACCAGCTCCTTACGAAAGGCGGCCTCCACCTTTTGGTTGTTATATTCCAGACCGGGCAGTTTGATGCCGACAAACCAGGAGATGAGCAAGCCGCCCAGAGAAACGATCAAGGCTACCCATACCAGGCTGCCGGGGATGCTCTTGACTGCCTCCAGCTCAACCCCCTTGCTGAGGCTCCAGAGGATCGGCAAAAAGGCAATGAGGGTCATGATCGCCCTGATCACCTGCAAGCCAAGGCTCTCGACAATTCTCGCAAAACGATAAATATCCTCCTGAATACGCTGGCTGGCACCCTCGACCTCCTTTTCCACCGTTTGCCATTTGGCGACATAGGAAAAGGTCATGGCCTCCCGCCATTTAAAGGAATAGATCCGGGTAAAATACGAGGTCAAGGTGGCGATCAATACATAGGGAAAGGCAATTTTCGCAAACTGCACCATTTTTTCCCAAAATTCCGAAACGTTATGTTCAGTGGCCTTTTGCAGAATATTGTAAAAACCACCGTACCATTCGTTCAGCTGCACGGTCAACTGCACCTGGATAAATAATGCCACAAGCAATGTCACACCACCGCCATAGGCCCAGAAAAGCCATCTTCTGCTCTGGTAAAATGAACGAAACATTTTCTCTTATCCTTCGTACCTGAATATCTTTATGCCAGCTGGCCGGCTCATCGGCCTCGCTTCTCTCTGCCTTGACAACAGCAGGGTCACCATACACGGTTAGGGCTGCTCCGTCTTCCGCTTTTCTTCCCGAAGCTTCATTTCCTTGAGTAGACTGCGAGCCATACCGGCCAGCAAGCCGACCCCGAGAAGGAGGATCGCCCACAGCAGCCATTTCTTCCAAGGCGGCGGCGTTGGCAGCGGTTTGAGCGCGTTGTCGCCGGCCAGTTCGATCCGCTTGCCGAGACGGGCCGACCCGACAGGCTGCTTCTGCTGGGCGGTACCGGCCGCCTGCAGGACCATGTCGCTGTCGGTCTTTCCCTCCTGATGAGCCAATTTGCTGCTGCCGAAGGCAAGGAGATAGGGCGGTGCACCTCTCGCGACAAACAATAATTCGTTGGGAGTCCAACCAAGTTGCAGAACAGGCGTCTGGCGGTGAGCGCCAATCCCCGCCCCGTCCGCACGCACCAGTGCCCGCCAGAGATTATCGGGGGTCGGCGGGAAGGTGCAGGGTTCACTCCGCACCTCCGAACCGGCTACACTGAGGGAATAAAACACCTGCTCGCACCGCGTTCGCCAAGGATCCTGATCGTTTGCCCGCGACTGAAGGGCGATCCTTGCCAAGGGATTGGTCGTGTGAAAGTTCATTTGTGCGCTGCCGACCGGCAAATGAGAAGACGTCCGGTATTCGACCGTCAATTCCTTATCGACGAGACGGACCTCGCCATTGCCCAGATCCGCCCATTGACGTCGCTGCAGTGATGGAAGCACCTCCGACAGGCCGGTTACCTGATCGAGGAGGAGCGGCGGACCATTGCCCTGCCAGGAAAGCTTCAGGTATCGCAGGGGTTTGGAGGAAAGAGACACTGTTCTTTTCTCCACCCGTTCGCCGCCATGCTGCAGATCGACCAGGGTAGCCATGGCCACCAACTGGCTCCAATGTTGCAGATCATTGCTGTGCTGCAGGGTGATATTGAACACCGAAGAATCGTCTTTACTCGACCAGTGAAACTCCAACCCTCCGCCAGGCCACTTGAGCCCGCTGAGATCGAGAAGGTATCCGGTTATCCGCGACTCGCCCGCATTCTGCTGCGGCCCCGCATTGATGTTGAGAATGGTGCCGTCACTCCGGCGAGTGACCTGCATGGTCAGATCGGTACGTCCGTTCGCCGCCGTATTGTCATAGAGGGGAAAAAAGGGAATCCCCTCCTTTTGTCGTATCGCCCCATCCTCCACCGCCACATGACGCAGGCCATGCGGCACTATCTCGCCGGCACCGTTGAACACGCGGATATCTCCGAGATCGGCACGGCGGACCATTCGATACACCTCAGCAGGCAATTCCAGCGAATGAAACGGCCCGCCGCCCTCGACCTCCAGGTAATAGCCGGCGGCAAAATCGCCGGTCGTCATCTCCTCGGCCTGGACCTGGACGACAAACACCAGCATAAAGACGAAGCCAATCAGTACATTCATTTCTTATCCTCCCCTATCTTCGGCGGGATCGGTGAGAAATATCCGATGATCAGCATCAGCACGCCGACCACCAGAAAGGAGACGATGCGGGCGATGGTCCCCGTTCCGGAAAGATCGACGAGAAACAATTTCACCACCACCATACCGAGAAGAAATGCCCCCACCGCCCAGAGCGGCCTGCTCCCTCGCCGGGTCGCCCAAACTGTTGTCCCGAGAGCGGCAAAGCCCCACAGACCGGCAATCGCCGCCTGAAAAATCGCCGAATGGTACAGCGAATCGACATAATAGGGAATCCCGGCATAAAAATGGACGGTGCGGGCAACGATACTGTTGAGGAGGAAAAACGACAGGATGCCCGCCCCTGCCAACCGGTATTGCTCCGGCAGGTACTTGCCGGTAAGATCATTTTCCGGGGACTGCGATACCCATCGGTAGAGAAGCATAATGGCCAGAATTCCCGTCATTTCCAGCGGATTGACAAGGGGCAGATAGGGCAATGGCGCCGGATCTCCGGCAACTGCAAAAGAAGCGAAAATCCATAAAACAAGACCTGCGGCCGGAACAATACCTCCCAAGCCCAGGTAGACTGCGGGAAATTTACGGACCGGCCAAAGGGTTCCTCCGGCCAGCCGCATAAGCAGGAAAAGCCCGCCGCTCGGCACCAGGGCCCAGCAGATCATCGACCAGACCGACGATAGCCCGACCACCTGCCGTACCGCCCAGGCAGCCTCGTGACTGAGCACAAAGAGCAGCAGCCACAGGGTGCCGAGATGCCAGGCGATCTCGCTGCTTTTCGGCCATCCTTCGGTCGACAGGTAGAGCAGTCGGTACTGCACGATAAAGGCGATACCCCAGGCGGCCGCTCCCCAACCGGCAAAAAAATGGCCGGTTCCATGGAATCCCCAGACACTGACCGGCGCCAGAAAAACCATCGCCGGCAGCTGAAGCAGCAGGGCCAGGGTCAATCGCCGCCAATGCAGTTTCCGCAAGACCATGATGACCAGCACGGAGGTAACGCTGCAGAAAAGGAGAAAGGCGTGCACCTCGTGGCGGGTGGTAAACTGTCGATCCACCTCCCGCATCCCGCCGATATACCACCAGGCAAGCCCCCAGATCAGCAGGGGTAAGGGATAATAGCGTTCCCATTTTTTCAGGAGGTCGGCGCTCCGATCAAGGAAATAGCTGGAAGCAAGGGCGGCAAGCGACAAAAACAGACAGCCAAGAAAGAAGCGGTTGGCAAAAGGCAGGGCGGCGAGCGGATACCATACCGAATCAAGAAAAATACAGGCGGCGGCAAGTTGCAAGAACAGGCCGAAATGACGGGCAAGAACCCGCTGTTGCCTGGCCCCGACCCAGACCATGCCGGCCCCCTCCAGGGCCCAGATCGATGCCGACCAGTGGCCGTCAAAGGCGAGTGGGATGGCCAGACTGCCGAAAACCACGCCCAGGGCGAGAAAGGCCTCAGAGAGAAGATGCATCGAGTCGGAGAGTCGGTGCCAGAGAATGGTCGCCAGTGACAGGTAAAGGAGGCCGAAGGCAAGGGCCGACAAAGCCATGCCGTACTCCATGTTCCGTACCAGAAAATACTGCAGACCGGAGACCACCAGCGGCAGCCCGAAGACCAGCGGGCCATCGATAAAACCCCGGAGATTAATCGGTTGACGATGGGCAAAGAGAATGGAGATCACCAGATAAAAGACAAAAAAGAGCAAGAGGAATGGTTCGGTCGAGGCGAAGTGGTGCGGCCGATACCCGGAACTGCCCCACAAGGTGCCGATGACAAAAGTAAAAACAAACCCGACAAGATTCAACTCCCGCCACGACTTGGCCCAGGCGATAGCAAAAATCCCGGCGTTGAGGATCCCGTAATAGGAAAACAGCATGACGTGGCTGCCCCCGCCCGTTGACATCAGCACCGGTGCAAGAAACCCGCCGATAACACCGAACACCGCAAGCGCCCTGGCATCCTGCAAAACCGCCAACAGGCAGGACAGGGCCACCAAGCCAACCATAATCGCCAAGGCAAGAACCATTGGCAACAGGCCGTACAACTTGGCGGCACCGAAAACCACCAGATAGAGCACACCCACCCCACCACCCTGCAGGACAAGACCGTAGCCGGTTTTCCTGCCGCGCAGCCACCAGCCGAAGCCAAGCATAACCAGACCACCAAGAGCCACGCCGACCAGGCGCAGTTCAAGAGGCACCATATTGCGCTGGGCGGCGTATTTGAGGAGGAAGGCCACCCCGAAGAAAACGATAATGATGCCGATTTTCAAGACGACATTGCCGGTACTGAAAAAGTCTTTGATCCTGGCCACGATTCCACCCGCCCCTTGGCCGAGCGAGGCGAAAAAACGATCGATAAAGGCTGGTTGCCGGAGACGCTCCCCCGCCTTGCCGGGAAAGACCTGCGGAGGCACTTCCGCCGTTGCCGATCGTTGCGGTTGAACTCGAGGGTTGTCGACTGGCGGCTGCGCAGGAGGTGCCACCGGGGCAAAGACCACCTCCATCTCCTCCGGCACCTCTTGTTCTCTGACCGGCGTCTTTCTTTCCAAAGCGTCAAGGCGCTTGCGAAGCACCAGCACCTCCGCGGTCAAGGCGCCAACCAACCCGCCAAGGACAGCACCACTGGTGCCGAACCGCACCATGGCGAGAAGACCGATCGCTACACCGAGGATCACATGCATTATCCTTCCCCTTCCATTTGACGAATTGTTAGCGGATGTAACCCCGAAAAAATGGGCAGATCAACCTTTACCAGGACTTTACCGAATGACCACCAAAAGCAAAAGGTAGAAAATCTTTTAAGCAATTCAGTTGACAATTAATTCGATAATATTTACAATCAACAGCAGTAAAGTTGTCAAATATTCAACCAGAGGTTTACCATGACCGGATCGACTCAGCGTAGCGAACGAATCAGAGAGTTTATAATTGAAAGTGTCCACCGAAGTAGCAAAGATGTCGTGAAAACAGTTAGTGAGGCCTTTGCTGTTTCACGCCAGGCAGTAAATAAGCACATACGGCAACTGATCGAGCAAGGTTTATTGAGCCGGGAAGGAAAAGCCAAAAATGTCCGCTATTATTTACAGTCGCTCAGCGAATGGCAGCAAACGTTTGTTCTCGCTGACCATCGCGATGAAGATGTTGTCTGGAGAAATATTATAAAGCATACCTTGGGCAAACTGTCGGATAATGCTCTTGCCATCTGGAACCACGGTTTTTCCGAAATGCTCAACAATGCCATTGATCACTCCGGAGGCGAAACAGTCACAATTTCTGTTAAAAAAACGGCACACTCAACAGAAATGAACATATGGGATGATGGGATAGGCATTTTCACAAAAATTAAAAATGCTTTAAATCTCCTTGATGAGCGTCACGCAGTAATTGAATTGACCAAGGGTAAATTAACCACCGATCCCACTCACCATAGCGGTGAAGGGATTTTCTTCAGTTCACGTATGTTTGATGAATATGACATTCTATCTGGAGAGGTTTTTCTCTCACACAGTTACGACAAAGATGAAGATTGGATTTTACAAACTAATAAGTTTATTGCCGGAACATATATCACCATGAAACTACATAACAATACCACACGAACTGCCAAAGAGATATTCGACAAATTTACCGATGAAGATTATGGATTCACGAAAACTGTCGTACCGGTCCGTCTCGCTCAATATGGCAATGAACAATTAGTCTCCAGATCGCAAGCCAAGCGACTATTGATACGCATTGAGCGATTCAAAACAGTATTATTCGATTTTAAAGATGTTGAATCCATCGGCCAAGCCTTTGCCGATGAAGTGTTCAGAGTTTTTGCCACGCAAAATCCGAATATAGATATTCTACCCTTGAATACCAACGATACGGTAGGACGGATGATCAAACACGTTCAATCAAGATTAGATGGACACTTTTAGTGTGACGTATCCTTTTCTCGGGATGAGAGAATACCTCCAACCTAAAACCGGCAATCATCAAATTTTTCCTGGACTTTACCGAATGGAAATCAAAAAAAAAGGCAGAAAATGTGAACATCCACATCTCCTGCCCAACTCATGCTTCACGATGAGGAACCGCTATGCAACACAACCCACCCACTTACTCTCTTTCGTTGCGGCTCCTCAAGCCTGTATCGGCGATCTCAATACCGATGATAATTTGTGCTCGACAAGCTAGAATCGATAGGTGGTTATCGCATAAACCTGATGCACCTCGTAATCGCTGTCCAGCCCATTGCCACTGACATAGACCGTTCCCGATCGGTAGGTGAAATTTTCGTACTTCCACTCATCGAGATTCGCCTTTTCATAACCATAGCCGAGGGTAACCGACCATTGGTCGGTTGCCTTATAGATACCTCTAATCCCCGCCTGGGTTTTGTAATAATCGTCGGCCTCGGTCACTGTAGTCAAAGGCGCGCCGGCAGCCGCATCACGAACAAAGTCGATATTACCGTCAACCACCTGATAGTCGGCGTTCAACACCAGTTCCAGTTTGTTCATAACCGGTATGCTCAAGAGGCCTCCGACCACAAAAAAATCGTAGGAGATCTCTTGACTCCAATTGTAATTATTGGCATCGACCTTGGTCGCCTGAGATGCACCGCCCGGATTGAAACGACGGGCATCATACTGACTCTCGGTGTACTCGTAACCGGCATAGGTCTTCAGGAGGATTTTCGCCGGCAACGTGACATTGGCATCGGCGTAGATCTCGTGACGGGTATCTTCCTGCAGGCCAAACTGGATGATATCGTAATCGTCAAAGACCAGTGCATAACTCAGCCCCAGACCGAGATTATCCAGAGGATTGAAATCGACGGCCAGTTTCGCCTTGTAACGATCCTTGGGGGCGTAGTCAAAGGGGGTGAAAAAGGCGTGAATCAAGCCATCGCCGACAAGAGTTTCCGGATCATAATCGGCATCGGACGAACGGTTCAGATATTCCAGACGCAGCTTGCCGGTCATCCAGCTCAGTGCTGAGTTTTTGTATTCCGCGAAGAGCAGATTATCGAGAGTTTCATCGGCATCGTCTCGAGTGCGTTCGGTTGCCGAAAATTCGTATCCGGCGCCGAGCTTATTGGCCTTGTTCAATCGGTAATTGCCTTCCAGACCGGTCTCATGCTTCTCATACTCGAACGAGTGATTCGACTGCACTCCTCCGGATATCGTGGTTATCTCTTCCGACTGGCTGTTCCGATCGATATAATTATAGAACAGCCGGGTGTCAAACATTTTACTCCACTGCGAGGTCAGGATAGCGCTGCCTCGGGCATAGCGCACATCGCCATCAAAATCGTTATCGGCCGTGGGTGAAGCAAGGGTGAGATATTTGCTGAAATCTGCTTCGCTTTTGTTTTGGGCGAATGATCCTTTCAGCGCCAGGAGGCTCGACATCGGCAGCTTTTGGGTCAAACGGCCAGCTAAATTATAGCTGTAGTTATCGACCGGAGTGCTGTATTCCTGAATCACCGAACCAAATTTGAGCGTATAGATGTCATCATCATTATCGAAATGGCTCAATCCGGCGGTCAAGGCTGCAGTTGTCTCCTTGCTGCGATAACCCGCTTCAACCATCGAAGTATAGGTGGTGTAATCGATCGGCGCGGGCAGCTCAAAGGTCGCAGTGCTGGCATAAAGGCCACGGGCTCTCAACCCTTCTTTACGCTGTTGATCTGCTGACACCTTGAAGTAGAACGGGTTCTCGGTATCCACCGTCAAGTCGACACCGGTCTTTTTCACCTCGACACTGCTGTCGAAAGAACTCCATCTGTTCACCGGCGGTACCGTTGCCGGGACAACCACGACATCACTGCCGACTCCGATGGCTGGGGTCAATTGGCCGTAGGATAAATGATGAGTGAGTTCATCGTAGAAGAACTCACCTTTAAAAAGACCGAAAACGCCCCACTTCATTCCATAGGACTGGTCATCCAAGGCCGGGTTTTCAAAATTAAACCCCATATAGGTGGTGTCGGTGCTCATCAGCACGTCGGCACTGCCGAACAGCGTATCGCTTTTGTCGCGGTATTCGTCGAATTTTGCACTCTCTTTATCGTCAAAATCGTTCACCTGAACACCTAAATTCACTTCTCCATGAATCTCTGCAAAGCCGATCGTCGGGACAAGAGCAGGTAAAGCCAATACAATGAGAATCATCCGTTTCATGGTTATCCTCCTTATCGGACATAGCGCAGGCCGGCGCCGCTCGGTGAATTAGAGCCATGGATGGCCGCCGTATGACAACGCATGCAGTCAAATCTGCCGGTGAATGGCGCTTTATCATCATAGGGGGTACCGGGATGACGTGACCAATCGTGGCAATTCTGGCACAGTTGCGGAATTCGCTCGGTCAGCAGCCTTTCGTGGGAGCTGCCATGTACCGTGTGGCAGGTCTGGCAATTCTCTTCCACCGGCGGGTGGATAAATACCGATGGACCACGTTTGTCGGCATGACATTTGAAGCACAGCTCCCGGGAATCGTCGGCGTTGACCATATATTTACTCATGCTGCCGTGCGGGGTATGACAAGACGAGCATTTAATTTTTCCCTCAATTATCGGATGATGCGACCGCTTATTGGCTTCAATCTTGACATCATTGTGACAACCGAAGCACACCTCGGGTTCCCGGGGTTTCTGCCGGCCGCCGACATGCAAGTCATGGCAGGAATCGCAGGACACATCGTTACGGATATGGGTTCCCATACTCCACAGGTCCATACCTGGAGTTCTTTCGTGGCAAGTCAAGCATTTTGCCGATTTTTCAACGGCATCGACATTTTTGTCGAAGGTAAAGATATCCACACCGCGACCACCACCCTTTTCCACGTGCTTGGCCCCCGGACCATGGCAGGTCTCGCAAGCATCCTGGGACTCGGGTCCTTTTATGGCCTTCTTGAAATGCACCGATTTCGAGTAGCTCTCGTATTGCTTCTCATGACAATCTTTACAGGTTTCCGCCCCGATAAAACCCAGCTTCGCATCCGGTTCCTGGGTGGTCGCGGCGGTGCCGATCGCCTGTGAAAAACAGAGCAGAAGCAGGCTCAGCGGGAAGAAAAACAAAATAATGTGTTTTTTGTTCATAGTGCCTCCTGGAATATCTTGGTAATTATCAGCAAGCCTCATCCCGTCTCTCCTTATTTAATGACTTTGACCAGACGAAAACCGAGTGCATGATGACCAAAATCCGGTGAAAGACCGACGCGATGCGAGCTTCTGATCCCCAGAGGACCGTTGCTCCATCCGCCACCGCGCATTACGCGATATTCCCCCGAGCCCTGATACACCGGGTTGTCTTTGGGAAGCTTGCCATATGCTTCGCTGTTATAAACATCCTCGCACCACTCCCAAACATTTCCCAGCATATCATTAAGGCCATAACCGTTGGCAGTGAAACTGCCCACCGGAGCAGAAACCGTAAAGCTGTCGTCGCAGAAAAAAGTGGTCCATTTTGGTCGCAGCTTTTTCGCCGTTATATCCGCAACATTGGCGTACTTGCACGCCTCGTCCGGGGTATTTCCCCAGAAATGGCTCAGCTTCGATCCGGCACGGGCAGCATATTCCCACTCGGCTTCAGTCGGCAAGCGATAGGTTTGACCCGATTTCTGGGACAGCCATCTGGCATAGGCCCCGGCATCCTCCCAGGAAACATTGACGACCGGCTGTTTTTCGCCATCAAGAGTCAACCCCTCGGAGCTGCCGCTGTTATGCTCTTTGAATTTTTTAAACTGTTCATTGGTAACCTCATATTTACCGAGGTAAAAATCGCTCACACAAGCCTCATGCACCGGCCTCTCGTTCACGTCACCATCGCCTACCGAATCGCCAATGGCAAAGCACCCTCCCTTTACCAATACGAACTCCATCCCTGTCGAAGGATCGACGTAAGGAGCATCTGCATTAACCACCACGGGACAAGCCAAGGAAAAAAGAATCAGTAACGAACCGGGCATTTTCAAAGTCATCCTGCACCTCCTCCATCATCTAGACTTATGGGTCTTTTGACCTGTACAGACGATCCACCAGAGGAATCGCTGTCCTAAGAGCATGAGGTAGAACACGGGTCCGTCAACATCGACGGTCAACAGGCTTTGCTTTGGCGGAACCGAAAACCCCGGTGTAACCGCCGGAAATACTTTCGATTCAATTGGAAATATCGACACTACGTCCCGATAAACTTTCCGGAACGTAAGAGTTGTTGAGAAACAGAAAGGAAGCAGATGGTTGTATCAACACATCAATCCTTTTTATTTAAAAATCATATTATAATTGACAATAGAAAGTCAATATTTTTCCTTAACAAAGGAGTTCCGCCGCTTCCTTGTCTCCCGGTAATCCTCGATGTTGCAGATAGTCGCGAATTTTTTCCCTTTCGGCAGCCGATTTTTTCTGAGCAAGATTAGCCTTTGCCGTCAGTGACTCGATCCGTACCGCGACAACGGTACAGAGCGCGACGGCCGGGGTTGTCGCAGTGATGGCGGCAAACTCCGGGTCATTTTCATGGCTGGCCATGAGGGCGTTGAGGGCATCCACCTTTTCCGGCAGATCGACGATGATTTCCGCCCGACCGCGAATAACCACCGACTGGTAGAATTGTCCGACATCGCAGGCCGGCAGGCTCTTGTCGTAGCCGGTATCCAGGTAGGCAAGAGGCCGGTCAACGGCAAAACAGACCTTCGGGTCGCGCTGCAGATTGTCGAGCTTTTCGCCCTGTCGGGCACAGTGAAAATAGATCGACTCGCGAAAGTAGACATAGTTTACCGGGGTGATGTAGGGATAGCCGTCCTGGCCGACGGTTGCCAACCTGCCGATTGTCGAGCCCACGAGGATTGCCTCGATGTCGTTCTTATCAGTTACCTCATTGAATTTTCTACGCATTTTCTTGTCCTTTCATGAATATTCAACCACCGCTGATCTTCCATCTACCAGAGGCGAAAAAGTTCACCAATTCCCTGGCGTGCCAGGCCGCTTAGCGCCAGATACTGCTCATCGCTGAACGGTTTATCCTCGGCGGTGGCCTGGATTTCTATCCACCGGCCGTCACCGGCCATGACAAAGTTGGCATCGGTCTCGGCCGCTGAATCTTCGGCATAGTCGAGATCAAGGAACGGCGTCCCGCCGACAATTCCCGCGGAAATAGCCGCCACCGGCAGGATTGTCGGAAGCTTTGCCAGCTTATTGTCGCCAACCAGCTTGATCAGCGCATCACGCACCGCCAAGGCCCCGCCGGTAATCGAGGCGGTGCGGGTACCGCCATCGGCATTGATGACATCGCAGTCAACACGCAGGGTACGCTCACCGATAGTCGCCAGATCGACCATCATCCGCAGGCTTCTGCCGATCAACCGCTGAATTTCCAAGGTGCGTCCCGACTGCCCCTGGGTCTCCCGGCGATACCGGCTGTTGGTGGCACAGGGGAGAATACCATACTCGGCGGTAATCCAGCCACGCCCGGTATTCTGCAGAAAGGGTGGAACCTTCTCTTCGATCGACACCCCGCAGAGCACATGGGTGTTGCCCATGCGGATGAAAATCGAGGCGTCGGCCTGGTATTGCACCCCCCGCTCAATAGATAAAGGTCTGAGGCAGTCCGGCTGCCTGTTATTGCTTCTCATTGTTCTCCATTTAGGATCGATAAATTCCGTTTGCCAAATTGTCCGTTTAAAGGTATGGATGTGACGAACCTCTCGGCGAGTAAGCACCGATAAGTTCCCCGGTTCCTCGCTCCGCCCTGCCAGGCCGATGTCTGCCCCCCTTTTCATATACTTTTCCCGCTGCTGCAACATTTTTCTCTTTCAGGGAAGATCTTCAGTGCGAAAAACATTCCCGCAAACCGGGCAACTTTGGTGAAGTGGCGTGGAACACGCCAGTATCTTAGATCAACAAGCAACCAATTTTTTCTCCATGACCAACCTCTTTACCTACGGATCGCTGATGTGCAGTGATATCATGTACCAGGTAGCCGGATATCGTGCCGACTTCGTTTCTGCGACCCTCAAGGATTTCAAACGTTCGACTATTTACGGCGAAGAATATCCCGGTATTGCCGCCCATCCTGGAGCTGAGGTGAAGGGCGTTCTCTACCTTGGCCTTCCACCAGAAGCTATTGAGCGGCTCGACATTTTCGAGGGGGAGCAATACTCCAGACAGGAAGTGCATGTAGTGACTGAACAATCTCCTCCAGGCAAGGCCATGACATATATAATAAAACCCGCCTATAGCGGCCTCTTAACCGGCGAACCTTGGAGTTACGAACACTTCCTTGCCGTCGGTAAAGTAAAATTTCTTCAGGCCTATCTCGGTTTTCAAAGGATCTGACGCTCTAAAGCATTTCCCGTTTTTTAATGGTTATTCGCAGGACATTGGCAGAAGGAAAAAGCTCGGCAATGGTGAGTCGGACAAGTAAAGGAGCAGGTAATGAAGAACATGAAACTGGCAATGAAAATAGGCGTCGGATTCGGCATCATCATCCTCTTGACCATGACCGTTTCCCTTTTCTCATGGCAAGGATTGAATACGCTCGATCAAGGTGTATCCGATTTTCGCGGTATTGCCCACCAGACCAATCTCATTGGCCGCATCCAGGCCAATATGCTGATGGCCCAGGTCAGCGTGAAAGATTTTCTCCTATCCGGCGCGGAGGATGACAGCAAACGCTACGAGGATTTCATCGAAAAAAGCAAAGGCTTCATGACAACCGCCGGGCAATCGGTCAAAAATCCCGATCTGACACAGAAACTGACGGCCGCCGGCGAAAAAATCAACCAATATGACACCACCTTCGGAAAAATCGTCGTCTTAAAAGCCGAGCGGGATCAGTTGCTGGCAAGTCTAGACAAACTCGGGGTGGCGATGGAACAGGCCCTGACCGACCTGATGGACAAGGCCGCCAAGACCGGCGCGACACATACTGGCTATACCGCCGGGCTGACCATCCGCCGTCTGCTCCTCGGCAGGTTACATGTCAGCCGTTTTCTTGATACCGGCGCCGACGCCGACGCCGAGCAGGTGGTCACCGATCTTACCGAGTTGGAACCGGCTCTGAAAGAGCTGAAGGGTGCTCTACTCCGGGTGGAATGGCAGGAAATGGTCGATGAAATGAACAAAAATCTGGCGGAATACCGGGAAAAATTCACCCTTCTCGTCACCAAAACCAATGAGCGTAATGGACTTGTGGCAAAATCGCTTGATAAGCTGGGACCGGAAATCATCGATGCGGCCGACAGTATCAATCTCAGCTATCTTGAAACGCAGAACGAGCTCAGTCCCAAGTTGGCCGCCGCCAGTAACTCGGCGCTCATTACCATGCTGGTTGTCTCGGCGATAGCCATCATTTTTGGCATCACCATCGGCATCTTCCTTACCAGGGCGATTACCGGGCCGGTCCGAAAAACAGCCGCCTTTGCCGAAACCATGGCCAATGGCGACTTCACGAAAAAACTGGATGTCAACCAGGCCGACGAAATCGGGATCATGGCCGCCTCCCTCAACACCATGGTCAGTCAGCTTGGCGCCATGGTCAAGGAGATTATCGCCGGCGTCGACACCTTAACAGGCTCTTCCTCGGAACTCACCGCCATTTCGACGCATCTGAACAGCGCCGCACGGGAAACCTCCAGCAGATCGACTGCGGTCGCTAGCGCCACCGAGGAAATGAATTCCAACATTCAATCGGTTTCCGCCGCCATGGAACAAAGCTCCGCCAATGTCGGCATCGTCGCCACCTCCACCGAAGAGATGACCGCCACGGTCAATGAAATCGCCAAGAATGCCGAAAAGGCCAGAACCATCACCGCCACGGCGGTCAATCAATCGCATCTGACCTCGGCGAAGATGGCTTCACTCGGCGAATCCGCCAATAAAATCGGCAGAGTAACCGAAACCATCACGGAAATCAGCGAGCAAACCAATCTCCTCGCCCTGAACGCCACCATTGAGGCGGCAAGGGCTGGAGAGGCCGGCAAAGGTTTTGCCGTTGTCGCCAATGAAATAAAAGAACTGGCCAAGCAGACCGCCATAGCGACGATCGATATCAAGAATCAGATCAATGAAATGCAGAGCACCACCACCTCGAGTATCACCGATATTGAAAAGATTTCCAAGATAATCGAAGAGATCAACGAAATGATCAACACCATTGCCACCGCCGTCGAAGAACAATCGGCGGCGACCAGTGAAATCGCCAACAACATCAATCAGGCCTCTCAGGGGATTGCCGAGGTCAATGAAAATGTGGCGCAGAGTACCGCCGTGGTCACCGAAATCACCAGAGAAATTGCCGATATCAACGTTCAATCGACACAGGTCGAGAACAGCAGCAACCAGGTGCAGCACAGTGCTACCGCACTTTCCGAACTGTCTGTCCAGTTGAAAGCCCTGGTCAACCGTTTTAAGGTGAGCTAACCCCTCAAAAGAATGTGCTATCCGGTTTTGCTCAGCAGCACCTTTACCCCGAGCAGGATCATCGCTCCGCCCAGTACCCTGTCGATCCAGTGCCCGGCCCGCTGAAAGCGGCTATTGATCGAAGGCATGGATAACACCAGGACAACGAAAGAAAACCAGGCGAGCTGGATGAACATTATCCAGACGCCGAAAATGGCCAGTTGATACAGAGGCATCTCAGGTGAAAGCACCAGGGTAAAGAGGGAAAGGAAATAAATCGGTGCCTTGGGGTTGAGGGCATTGCAGAGGAAACCCGCACCGACCGTGCGAAGCGCCGAAGGCGGTGTCTTTCTCGCCGTTTGTATTCTGCTCCCGGCCGATGCCTTGGCCAAGAGCCCGCGAATACCCAGGTAAATGAGGTAGCTGCCGCCGAGGATTTTCACCCACCACAGCAGGTCCGTCGAATGGGCGATAAGGGCAGCCAGACCAAAGGCTGAATAGCCGATATGAACGGAGAGTCCCAGGGCAATTCCCAGGCTGCACAGGAGACCGGTCCGTCGGCCGCCGGCCAGGGTCTGCTGGGAGACAAAAACAAAATCCGGCCCCGGCGATGCAGCGGCCAGGGTATGGACGACCGTAAGTACAAGCAGCCCATGAACAACATCCATTTTTTATTTCCTTTTTCCGTCTATGGTAAGGCTTACAACTGGCGCTTATCGATAACCCGCGCCGCCTTGCCGTTAAACCGCTCAAGGGAGCGCTCCTCGACCAGTTTGATCTCCACCCCGACCCCCAACTCCGAGGCCAGTCGCTTCTTGATGGTTTCGACCAGGGCCTTCTGTTTTTTCATCTCATCAAAAAAGATCGACTCGACCACCTCGACCATCACCGTCAGCTTGTCCTCGTTGTTCTCCCTTTCGACGATCAACCGATAGTGGGGCTCGGTACCTTCGATCTCAAAGAGCACCGTCTCGATCTGCATCGGAAAGACATTGACTCCCTTGATGATCAGCATATCGTCGGATCGGCCGAGCATCCGGCTCATCCGCACAAAGGTCCGGCCGCAGGGACAGGTTTCGGGCAGGAGGCGGGTCAGATCCCGCGTCCGGTAACGAATGACCGGGAAGGCCTCCTTGGTCAGGGTGGTCAGCACCAGCTCGCCCACCTCGCCCGGGGCCACTGGTTCCAGGGTGTCGGGATTGAGGATTTCCACGAGAAAATGATCCTCGCTGATATGCAGCCCATTGCACTCCTGGCACTCGCCGGCAACACCCGGCCCCATAACCTCGGACAGGCCGTAGTTGTCGGTGGCGCGGATGCCCAGACGGCTGTTGATTTCCTGGCGCATCGCTTCGGACCAGGGCTCGGCGCCGAACAGGCCGTAGCGCAGCGACAGACCGTTGGGGTTGATGCCCATATCCATCATCACATCGGCCATTTTCAGGGCATAGGAGGGGGTGCAGACCAGGGCGGTGGTCTTGAAATCCTGCATGATCTGGATCTGCCTCTTGGTGTTGCCGGAGGAAATCGGGATAACCGATGCCCCCAGCCGCTCCGCGCCGTAATGCAGACCGAAGCCGCCGGTAAACAGGCCATAGCCGAAGGCAATCTGGATGACATCGTCGGGAGTCACCCCGGCACCGCAGAGAATCCTCGCCACCAGATCCGACCAGGTAACGATATCGTTACGGGTGTAGCCGACAACCGTTGAACTTCCAGTCGTCCCGGAAGAGGCATGAACACGTACGACATCGCGCAGCGGCACGGCGAAAAGGCCGTATGGGTAATTATCGCGGAGATCCTGTTTGCAGGTGAACGGATAGTCGCGCAGCTCTTCGAGACTGGTTATTTTCTCGGGATGGAGCTTTAATTGATTGAATTTGTTCCGGTAAAACGGCACATTATTGCCCACCCGGCGAAGGGTGTTGACGAGCCGCTCAAGCTGCAGTTTTTCCAGTTCCGGCCGTGGCAGACACTCTTGTTCTTTTTGCCAGTACATTGCAATCCCTTGGGTAGCGGTAGCGGTTAATGTTTACAGGCTGCAAATCTGTTCGCGGCTGAGGATGGTGAAGCCTTCCTTTTGCAGGGTGTTCATAGCCTCTTCCATCTTCTCAAAACGAAAAATCAGAACAGCATTCTCGCCGGTCTTGTTGACAAAGGCGTACATGTATTCGACATTGATCCCGGCATCCTTGATGCATTTCAACACCTTCGCCAGGCCGCCGGTCTTGTCCTCGACCTCGACCGCCAAAACCTGGGTCTTGCCGACGGTGAAACCGTTTTCCCGCAGCACCGCCTTGGCCTGTTCGACCTTGTCGACAATGAGCCGCAGGATGCCGAAATCAGCGGTATCCGCCACCGAAAGGGCGCGAATATTGATGGAATTTTCTGCAAGAATGGCGGTGATCTCGGCCAGTCGTCCCGATTTATTCTCCAAGAATACAGCAATTTGTTCTACCAGCATGACTCCCTCCCTCCTAGATTTTACGCTTGTCGATAACCCGCTGCGCCTTGCCCTCACTGCGCGCTATGGTCCTCGGCTCAACGAGTTTCACCTTGCAGGTGACCCCGAGCAGATCCTTGATCTCTTTCTGAATATATTGACTCAAATTTTCCAGCACCCGAATCTCATCGGAGAACAGTCCCTCGCTGACCTCCACCTGCACCTGCATGGTGTCGAGATTGCCTTCCCGTTCGACGACGATCAGATAGTGCGGTTCGACGCCTTCAACACCGACCAGAACATGCTCGACCTGCGACGGGAAGACGTTGACGCCGCGGATGATCAGCATATCGTCGGTCCGCCCGGTGACCTTTTCCATGCGCACGAGCGTCCGCCCGCAATCGCAGGGCTCGTAGATAAGCCGGGAGATATCCTTGGTGCGATAGCGGATGATCGGGAAGGCCTCCTTGGTAAGGGTGGTGAAAACCAGTTCGCCCTTTTCGCCGGGCGGCAGCACCGCGCCGGTCTTCGGATCGATGATCTCCGGCAGGAAGTGGTCCTCGCAGATGTGCATGCCGCGATCGGTGACCAGACACTCCTGGGCAACCCCCGGCCCCATAACCTCGGAAAGACCATAGATATCGGTGGCCTTGAGATTCAGTTTGCGCTCCACCTCCTCGCGCATATTCTCACTCCACGGTTCGGCCCCGAAAATCCCCACCCGTAGCGACAACGATTTGGGATCGATTTTCATGGCATCCATGGCGTCGGCCAGATTGAGGGCATAGGAGGGGGTGGAGAGCAGTACGGTCGAACCGAAGTCGCGCATGATGTTGATCTGCCGCTTGGAATTGCCGCCGGATACCGGAATGGCCGTGGCCCCCAGCCGCTCAATGCCGTAATGGGCGCCGAGGCCGCCGGTAAAGAGGCCATAGCCGTAGGCGTTGTGGATCATATCGCCCTTGGTGGCGCCGGCGCATACCAGGGCGCGGGCCATGATATCCGCCCAGGTTTCGATATCCTTGGCGGTATAGCCGACGACCGTCGATTTGCCGGTGGTTCCGGACGAGGCATGGACCCGCACCACCTCCTCCATGGGCACGGTAAAGAGGCCGAAGGGGTAGTTGTCGCGCAGATCGTCCTTAACCGTAAAGGGCAACTTGGCCAGATCGGCAAGACTTTTAATATCGTCCGGCTTGACTCCTGCCGCCTCCATCTTGCGGCGATAGGGGGCCACCGTTTTATAGACCCGCCTCACCAGATGCTGCAAGCGCCGTAATTGAATCGACTCCAGACCGACCCTGGGCAGGGTCTCCATTTCTTCATTCCAATATTGTACCGACATTTTCTGTAATCCCCCTGCTTATTGACTGACCCTTCGCCCGGCCAGAAAGGCCTGAATATTGACCTCCCGGAAGCGCTCCGGCACCCGGGTACGGATTATTTCCTCAAAAACCGCCGGATCAACCGGCAAAAATGCCGACAAAGCCCCCACCATCACCACATTGGCGGTCTTTACCTCGCCCACCGACCGGGCAAGTTCAAAGGCATCGACCGGCACGACGACAATTTCCCGCTCGGTCAGATGGTCAAGGACATTTTCCGGATAGACCGCCTGGCCGGTGGCGACCGATGGCGGCAGGATTCTCTGGGTATTAACGATAACCCTGCTGCCCTTATGCAGATAGGGAAGATAGCGCACCGCCTCCATCATTTCGAAGGCCATCTGGATATCGGCACAGCCCGGCTCGATAAGCGGCGAATAGACCTTTTTGCCGTAGCGCAGCTGGGCGGTTACCGAGCCGCCGCGCTGGGCCATGCCGTGCACCTCACTCTTCTTGGCATCGTAACCCGCCGACAACAGGCCGTAGGCCGTTATTTCGCTGGCCAGGAGGATGCCCTGGCCGCCCACTCCGGAAAAGAGGATATTGCCTTGTTCTTTCATTTTTTCCCCTCCCCACGGGTGATGGCGTTGAATTTACACAGCGAGGCACACTGGCCGCAGTCGTTGCAGATGATTTCATCGATCTTCGAAACCCCTTTCTGGCTGTTCCGGTAGCCGCGGCTGACCGCCTCACCCTCGGCAAAGGCGGTCCAGCTGATCGCCGGACAGCCGAGGCGGATGCAGGACATGCAGCCGACACAGTTGTCCTGGTTGGTGAAATAGGAGACCGGTTTACGCTCCTTCATCTCCGGCAGAAGGACGCAGGGCGCCTGGGAGATGACCACCGACGGCTCGCGCAGCTCCACCGCCTCCTTCAGAACCTTGCGGGTCTCAACGACATCGTGGGGATTGACCGTGTAGACATGCTTAACCCCCACCGCCCGGCACAGGGCCTCGAGATCAAGACTACTCGCCGCCTCACCTTTAATGGAATAACCGCTGGCCGGGTTATGCTGCTGTCCGGTCATGGCGGTGATGCGATTGTCGAGGATGATCAGGGTCGAGGCCGAGTTGTTGTATACGGTGTTGATCAGACCGGTTATCCCTGAGTGGATAAAGGTCGAATCGCCGATCACCGACACCACCTTGTTGTAGCCATCCTCGCCAAGCGCCTTGGCCATGCCGTGGGCGATCGACACCGAGGCGCCCATGCAGACGCAGGAATCCATGGCCGACAACGGCGGCAGAAAGCCCAGGGTATAACAGCCGATATCGCCGGAGACAAAGACCTTCATCCGTGACAGGTTGTAGAATATTCCCCGATGCGGACAGCCGGCGCACATATTCGGCGGCCTGTTCGGCATCGCAACCGGCGCGAACAGTTCCGGTCCCGAGCCGGGCAGTATCGCCTCGCGGACAATGGCGGTATTCAGTTCGCCCTGATTGGGGATGCAGTCCTTGCCGTGGCAGGCAATGCCCATGGCCTTGATATGGGTTTCGAGAAAGGGATCGAGTTCCTCGACGATCACCAGTTCGTCAACCATGGCGGCGAATTCGCGGATCTTTTTCTCCGGCAGCGGCCAGCACATGCCGAGTTTTAAAACGGCTGCCTCGGGAAAGGCCTCTTTCACATAGAGATAGGAAACGCCTGAGGTAATAAAACCCCGTTTGTTGTCGCCCGGCTCGATGCGGTTGAAGTCGGCGGTTTCGGCCAGTTCGCGACATTTCTCCATCCGCTCCTCGACAACGACCCGCCGCTTGCCGAGCCATGGCCGGCAGCATCACCAGTTTGCCGGGACTCTTGTTGATACCGCAGACGGCGGACGAGGTGGTCTTCTCCCCTTCCGCAACCACCCCTTTGACATGCGACACCCGGGTGGTGATGCGCAGCATGACCGGGGTATCGAGCTGTTCGCTCAACTGAAAGGCCAACTTGACCATCTCTTTGGCTTCACTGGGATCCGAGGGTTCAACCATCGGCACCTTGGCGGCAAAGGCGTAGTTGCGGTTATCCTGTTCGTTCTGCGACGAATGCATCTCCGGATCATCGGCGCTGACCACCACCAGGCCGCCGCAGACTCCCGGTGTACGAGGCGGTAAAGAGCGGATCGGCGGCGACATTCACCCCGACATGCTTCATGGTGGCCAGGGCCCGGACACCGGCGAAGGAGGCGCCGATTGCCACCTCCAGGCCAACCTTTTCATTGGGCGCCCATTCGGTATAGACACCCTCGTAGCGCGACAGGTTTTCCATTATTTCCGTTGAAGGGGTGCCCGGATACCCGGAAGCGACCTTCACTCCGGCCTCATAGGCCCCGAGGGCGATGGCCTCATTGCCGGACATCCACAAACCTTTTTCTTTAGTGTGTGTCACAATCTCTCCTGATGGATAGAAATCTGCATCTCTTCAGGTTTACCGCCGACCGGCAACCAGCCGAAAATCACTGGCGAAGAGCATAAAATAACTGAGCAAGCTACTCTGAAACCAAGCATTCCGGCAAGGTTTTTTTCTCTACCCGGAAAACTATATAGGGCCGCCGCCTTCAACACTTTGCCGCCATCCTCTCCTCCCGTCTGTGCTGATATTTTCAGATAAGAACAGTGCTTTGTTTTGACAACTTCGTCTACCAATCTATAATAGGAGAACATTTTTAAAAGAATCCGATTGCCAATCGACAAGATCCTGACAGCCATTTTACGGAGGAAACGACACCATGTACATAGACAGAATAATGCACACCGATCTCATCACCATCTCACCCCAGACCACCCTTGTTCAGGCGCGGGATATTATTGAAAGAAAAAAGATTGACCACCTCCTGGTGGTCAACGACAAGAAGAAACTGGTGGGCATCGTCTCCGACCGGGATCTCAAACAGAATTGGGCGTCCCCGGCCACCTCGCTGAGCACCCATGAACTCAACTACCTGCTCCAGAAGGTGCTGGTATCGATGATCATGATCAAGACCGTGGTCACCATTCCCACCAGCACGACTATCGAAAGGGCGGCTCTCGTCATGCAGCAGAACCGGATCAGCGCCCTGCCGGTCATGGAAGGAGAGGACTTGGCCGGGATCATCACCAGCACCGACGTCATGGCGGTGCTGCTGCAGGCCATAGGCATCAGCGAGGAAAGTGTGCGGCTGTCCATATTTGTCCGCGATTCCATCGGTAAATTGGCCGAAGTAGCCGACACCTTAAAAGACCAGAATATTAATATTCAAAGTATTTTCTGCTGGCCGGACAACAGATATCCGGGGATTACCGAGATAGTCTTGCGGGTAGCCAATCAGGATGGAGGCAAGGCCACAGCAGCTCTGAACGGCAAGGGCTTCAAAGTGAAAAATCGCTACGAGAAGGATCTCACCCCGTTCCTGCCGTTGTAAGTTTGTGGATGGACACAAGCCAAGGAAAAGACGGTCGTTGCATCCGCTGAACGAGATGCAACGACCAAGGTGTGTTAACCCCGCGAGCCGAAAACCAGCTTGCCGCCGAGATGACCGGCAAGACCGACCGCTGCCAGCAAAGCGGCGGCAACGCCCAGATAGATGTACCGCGACGGCGCCCCCTCAGCCATTACCGCCGGATCGATAACCCGCCAGAAGACCAGGACGCTCGTTGCGGCAAGAACCACCAGACTGCAAAAAATCTTGGTTATGAAAATAAATGATTTGATGCCTTTGTAGCGTTTTTGCCATTCGAGAAAGCCGGTGAACAGGACAACCGGCAGCATCAGCAGAACAAAGATCAAATTATAGTAAGCCGCAAGCTCCAGACTGGCGATCTTAAAGTACATGGCAATCGCCAGAAAAATTACCACAGCCGGCAGTATGCCGTTCGGAAAATGGACAGTGATCGGATGCAGATGGAGCTTTAAAATCAGATCGGCCAACCTATTGAAGATGGTTTTTTTTGCTTGAACGGTTTTCTCATTTGCCGCAACCGACGTGGTGACGGATAACGCACTGCTTGCCTCGCCGATCTTTTTGCCGTCCGCGTCGATCTCCACGAACTGGTTTTTCGGGGCAGCGCACACCGGACAACTTTCCGGCGGTTCATTCCCGTTATGGATATAGCCGCACACCGAACACCGCCATCTCCTTACCGCGACGCTTGTCGCAGCGCCACCGCCACCTTCCGACTTTGCCTCAACCACTTCCTTGAACATCTTTTTCGGAGCCTCACACACCGGGCATTGCTCGGGTGGCTCACCTTCTTTTTGAATATAACCGCAAACCCCACACTCCCAATTGCTCATAGTCATACCTCAACGTTTCACATTGTGACCTGAAAAATAGACGCCCATAAAAGCATCTTTTCCTTTTAAGAGAAAATCACAGGAAGATCAAGCACGGAAAAAAGTGTTCCTGTCGTCCTCTTGCCGCCGGCAAGTACCCTATGGAGTATCGAAATTTTCCTGAAATGTCTTGATAAAACGACGGTCAATCCAGTCTTTAATGGTAAAAGCCAGTTTTCCGGCGAAGGCTATGAACCATTTTGCCAGAACCCCATCCCCGTCACCCAGATTATATATGAGGAGGTAACTGCCGCCGGGTGAAAATTTTCCCGGGGGACGACCTTCAAGACAGGCCAGCAGGTTATGGTGCAACACCGGATTCTGCCGTACCGCGTAGACCCCGACCTTATGCAGGGGTTCGGCGGCAAAATGGATGCAGTCGCCGCCGCCAAAGATGTTTTGATAGCGGATCGACTGCAGATATTCGTTCACCTGCAGTCCGCCATCCGGGCCAATCGGCAGGCCTGAACGGGCAAAGATCTGCGACGGTTTGACGCCAACTGCGGCAAAGGTGATATCAGCCTGGTACTCCTGGCCGTTTTCCAGAGTAATCCGATCATTGTCGATGCGCCGCACGTGCCCGACTTCAAGAATCTCTATCCCTTTTTGCAAAAGAATCCTTTTCACCAGCTGACGAACCCGAGGTGGCTGCCCTGACATAAATTTTTTACCGCCGAAGAGTTGGATGGTCGGCATCGTCACCGCCTGCCCGGCACACAATTGATGGACATTGCCGGCGATCTCGATCGCCGACGGGCCACTGCCGATAACCGCCACCCGTATCTTGCCGCTTGCGGCGAGACCCAGGATCTTTTGTTTGGCAACGAGCAGCTCTTCAATGGGTTTAGGGGTGAAAACATTGGGATAATCATCGCTTATCGTATCTCTCGGCACGTAGGAACCGGCATTGCAGGACAGAACATCATAGGGAATCTCCTCCTCGGCCCCCTCAAGATACACCGCCTGTTTGTGCGGATCGATCCGATAGGCCTTGCCGAGGATAAAGCGTCCGCCTTTGCTTTCAACCTGCCGGCGGGTGGCAAAACGGATTTCCTCGGGCCGGTATGTCCCGCCCAACATGCCCGGTCCCATGCCGCTGTAATAATGGTATTCGGACGGCTGAATGACGGTAACGCCGAAGCCTTTCTCGGTAAAATTCCGGAGATTGGCCAGGGTCACCATGTGGGCATGGCCGCCGCCGATAAGAACGAGCTGTTTTTTCATGGCAGATCCTGTTGATGGTCGATGTAGTGGCTGAGCCGGGCGATGTGGCTGCGTTCTTCGGCAGCAATCCGCCGCAATACCCCTTCCGTGCCGGGATCGGTGCTTTTATCCGCCGCCCGCAGATACAGATCAAGGGCCTGCGCCTCGATCGCCAGAGCCAGAGAGAGAATCTCCGACTCGGAATCGAGATCGGTTTTATAAAGTCGCAGATATTCTTCGGTGGTCAGACCACCTTCCATCGCCGGTTCGACAATTTTTGCCGCAAAGTCGGCAACGGAAAGCCGTTTATTGGTTGTCTCTTCATACAACCGCACCAGCTGCTCCTGATGGAGGATTTCAATATCCGCCAGTTTACCGAAAAGGCTCTTGGTCGCCTCCCGACCTACCCGCTTCTGCATGGTAAGATAAAAGTCCCTGAGCCCCATCTCCAGGCCGAACCCGGCAATTATCGCCTCTTCGGCTCCCAGTGGCTGCGCAAACAGGTGGAGGCCGCTCTCTTCGGGACCAACCGCCACCTCTTTGCCCCAGGCCTTGATCCCGCCGGAAAGATTATAAATCTTTTGAAATCCTTTGCCGGACAGCATCTGCGCAGCAACCCGGCTGCGCCCACCGATAGCTCAGTAGATGACAATCGGCTTTTCTTTGGCAAGTTCGCCGAGACGGCTGTCCAGGTCGCCCAAGGGGAGCAGTTTTGCCCCCGGCATGTGGCCGGCCGCATACTCCTGCGGCTGTCGAACATCGAGGAAGAGTACGTCGCCGGCCGGATGGTCGGCCACCAGTTGATTGGCCTCCTGCCAGTTAATCGACGCAACAGGGGTGAAAAACTGCAACCATTTCATAGCATCCTCCAACAGTTGAAAATATCGGCAGAATTCTCTACAGAACAGAGGCGGAACCCTTCCACCCTGCACACATCTATCCGTCAGGTTCGATAGTACATCGTTCTCGCGAATATATCCAGTCGGCTGAGGGGTTTTCTGTGCGAACGAATTGAAAGAGTGGCTTTTCTCGGAAGCCACCCGCCAAAACAACCACTCTTGGAAAATCGACAACCGTAAATGCCTCGCCGAATAATCTGTTGCCGGTCAGGAAAATGTCGACTAGGATGACCGGCCGAATGTGTGCCTGTCAGCTGGCGAATTTCAATTCAGGATGGTGGAGAAGATATGGACAAAAAGGTGCAGCGTAACAACTATCTGGATGAAAACTTCAATCGATTTGTTGGTCAACTGGAGGAGTGGCTGGCGATGCCGAGCATCAGCACTCTCCCCGAGCACGCAAAAGACGTTTACGAGGCCGCCCTCTGGGCGCAGAAAAAAATCGCGGCAATCGGCTTTCCCGAAACAAAGGTCATTGCCACCGCCGGCCATCCCCTGGTCTATGGCCATTGGCTGGTCGATGCCCGGCAACCAACCCTGTTGATCTACGGCCATTATGACGTGCAGCCGGTCGATCCGCTTGAGGAGTGGCTTTCCCCACCGTTTCAACCGACCGTCCGCGACGGCAACATCTATGGTCGCGGGGCGAGCGACGACAAAGGCCAGGTCATGCTGGTACTCGCCGCCCTGGAAACATGGGCCAGGGTCGAATCGACCCTGCCGATAAATATCAAAATTCTCCTGGAAGGAGAGGAAGAGGCCGGTGGGGCGGCCATCGCCCGCTATGTGGCCGAACATCCGGATCTGCTGCGCGCCGATGCCGTGCTGATTTGCGACACCCATATGGTGGACGCCGAACAGCCGTCGATCATTACCGGATTGCGCGGTATCCTGTACACCGAACTCGCCGTATTTGGCGCAAAAAACGATTTGCATTCAGGAAGTTACGGTGGGGTTGCGGCCAATCCGCTGCACGCCCTCTGCCTGCTGATCAGTCGGTTAAAGGGCGAAGACGGGAGGATCAACATCCCCGAACTGGCTGCGGCAATCCCCACCGCCACGGCCGCCGAGGAACACTTCTGGCGGGAAGATCCGCTGCATATCGGAGAGAAATTGCTGGTCGAAATGGGAGTTACCGAACTTGTAGGCGAAACCGCCTATCCTCCCCTGGAACGGATCGGCCTGCGCCCGACCTTGGAGGTTCACGGCATCCGCGGCGGATTTACCGGCGAAGGCGCCAAAACGGTCATCCCCGCCGCCGCCACCGCCAAGGTGAGTTTACGCCTGCCGGCCGGCCTTGACCCGGAAGAGGTGTTCGGCTGGCTCGATCTGGCGGTAAAGCAATATGCCCCGAGCGGCTACCGAGTGAAACTCACCAACCTCCACGCCGGCAGAGGCATTGCCGTAGGTCTCGACAACCCCTATATCCGGGCCGCCGCCGAATCCATCGAAGCGATCTACGGAGTCGTGCCGGTGTATATGCGTGAGGGTGGATCGATCCCCATCGCCGCGCTCTTTGACGAGGTGCTGAAAGCGCCGGTGGTCCTCATGGGCTTCGGCCTGCCGGACGACACCGTCCATGCCCCCAATGAAAAATTCAGCCTCAGCCAGTTCCGTAAAGGGATGCAGACGGTTACCGACTTTCTCGGGCGTCTCCGCCACGAATAAGGTTCGGATAAACCCATGGTCAAGGCCCGGTACCGGGAGCATAATCACTAAGGGAGCTTGATTACAGGTTATTGCTGGCCGTTCTTCTTTTGGCAATACAGCTTTCCGTTCGCCCGTGCTTTGAGAACTCTCCATTTTCCAAAGAAGTTCGACTGCCATTTTTGGCTTGTTCCAACATAAAGGGTTGTTGATTTTTACAAAAAGGGGACAAAAAGGGGACGGATTTATTATGAAAACCTTTCAATCTGAGTAAAAAACCGTAAGGATGACAATAGGCACACAGTGTGTTATCGTTAAGCTATGAAACAAATCAATTGGAATGCTGAAAAGAACCAACTGTTGATGATTGAGAGAGGTGTATCATTCGAGGATGTATTGTTCGCACTCCAGTCCGGAAGGTTGCTCGATGATCTTGTTCATCACAATAATTTCAAGTATCCGAATCAGCGCATGTTCGTTGTCGAGATTGATGAATATGCTTGGCTTGTTCCTTACGTTGAAAATGAGGGCGAAATCTTTCTGAAAAGCGTAATCCCCAGCCGAAAGGCTACGAAGCATTACTTGAGAGGGCCATATGAAGAATAAAAAACTGAACCCTGAAGACCAGGAAATGCTGGAAGCATTTGAAGCAGGCAAATTTCAATCCGATCTGAAAGACGAGCGACGAACTCAGCTTGCCAAAATGGCAGAGGAAGTAATTAAAAAAGATAAACGCATCAACATCCGGATTTCAAGCCGGGATCTGGAAGCCCTGCAACGTAGAGCAATAGAAGAAGGTTTACCTTACCAATCACTCGTGTCCAGCGTGCTGCATAAATATGTTTCTGGTGGCCTTAAAGATATTACCGCAAACAAATCATTGCAGCGTACAAGCCGCTGAATGCGCCGTTCTGGGGACAGCATACGCATCAATGCGCAATGGCGTATTTGTTTCGTATGGAAAGACGGAAATCCACATGACGTGGAAATAGTGGATTACCACTGAGGAGAGAGAAAATGGCCGATAAACTGCCTCCCATTACCCCAGGTGACGTGCTGCTTGAAGAATTCCTGCAGCCGATGGGAATATCACAGATACAACTGGCAAAAGATCTGAATGTCCCTGCGAATAGGATAAGTCAGATTATACATGGAAAACGGGAAATCAGCGCCGACACTGCTTTGAGACTCGGCAAGTATTTTGGCCTCGAGCCTGAATTTTGGTTAAACCTGCAGGTCAGATACAATATGAAAATCGCGAAGGAAAAGGCTGGAAAGAGGATCGAGACCGAGGTGAAGATTTACCGTCGGAAACCAAATGGCCTTGAAGCTTCAGCATAGGTGATAATTTACAAGCCGAGGGCCTGCAGTGTAAACCAGTCGATCGCCCCTGAGTCCTCAAGGGCTTTTTCTTTTTGAAAAAGGCGAAGGGCCGCCCGTGTTTTCGGCCCCAGCCGCCCATCCACCGGGCCCGGAGCGAAGCCGGCGGCGAGAAGTGCCTGCTGCACCTGGCGGATCGATGCCTTCTTGGTCTGCACCGCCCCCGGCCAGGCGCATCGGCGGTATCGCTTGCCCCCGCGACGCCTGCCGCCGGTACCGGGCAGGAAACCGAGACCATATGGTAATCCGGGAAGAGCTCAGTGCATCGCCGTGCCTCCGGCAGGAGGTTGATGCAGATTTTCCTGAACAACTCCTGGCGCATATAGGCCTGGAGCGAATCATCCTGCAGTTCACTGGTATAGACCGTTAAATGTTCCAGGAGCAGCCTCGACCGTATGCTGATCTGCGTCCTGCCGGGAGCCTCCTCACGCAACTGGACGCGTATAACCGTTTTTATAGATCCTGCCGAAGGTTGCATCATGACCGAGATTCTCGACAATTTTATTGATGGTTTTATACTCAGTGACCATAAGGCCGCTTTCCCTGTCCAGAGTGCTCATTCTTTCTTCCTCGGCAAGTGCCCGGATAGTGCCTTGCCAGGCATCGTCGAACGGCACGGCGAAGGTGTATTCGTTTGGCACGGCGGCATCTTGAAGAGCCGGCCGTGGAATTTTTCCGGTGCAGGATAAAAGAACCACACTGCAACAGAGCAAAACCGCCAGGATAATCCCCTTGTCTCCCCTCATTGATTTCCTTGAAACCGGCATAGATTCGGCTCACTCGTCCGATTTTTTTCCCGAGACAAGCGGCGCAAAAAGATACTCAAGACCGTTGATCTTGATCTCATGGACAATGGCCAGCATCTCCCCCAGTTTGCCCCTCGGAAATCCCTTGCGGGCGAACCAGACGACGTACGGCTCGGGCAGGTCGATGAGCCGGCGTCCGGCATATTTGCCGAAAGGCATCTTCATGGCCGCCAGTTCCAGAAGGAGGGCATGGTCGAAGTGGACTTCGTTCATTTTTCCTCGCGATATGTTGTTTCCCATCCCGTAGGGGATGACACAGAGCATAAGCTACAGCGAGCCACTATCCACCCCGGCCTCGGCGAAGGAGGCCATTTCCCGCATCATCCGGCAGGAAAGATCGATGAGATTCATGGTGATCGCCGCCCCCGTCCCCTCGCCAAGGCGCAGGTCGAGGTCAAGAACCGGTTCAAGACCGATGATCTCCAGGGCAATCTGCTGCCCCCTCTCCACCGATTTATGACCGGCGATCAGGTACTCGCCAACGCCCGGACAAAGCCGATAGGCAAGCAGTCCGGCGGCGGTGGAGATGATGCCGTCCAGCACCACGCAGCAGCCCTGCGAGGCGGCGGCGAGAATCGCCCCGCAGATACCGCCGAGCTCGTAGCCGCCGACCTTGGTCAACAGCTCCAAGCCATCCATTGGCTGCAGGTTATGCAAGGCCAGGGCCTTATCGATGACCTCGACCTTACGCGCCAGTCCCCGGTCGTCAACCCCGGTACCTCGCCCCGCCACCTTTCCCGCCGACAGACCGGAGGCGCCGCAGATGACCGCCGTGGCACTGCTGCTGTTGCCGATGCCCATCTCCCCCATGCCGACGAGGTTGGAGGCGCCTTCGCTGTTTTTTTCCAGAAAGGTGCGGGCACCGTTTTCGATGGCCAGCAGCGCCTGTTCGGTACTCATCGCCGGCTGCACGGCAAAATTGTTGGTTCCCCGGGCAACTTTCCGGCGCACCAGGAGCGGATGGTCGGCAAAATCGCCGTTCACCCCCATATCGACAACCGCCAGATCAATGCCATATTGCCGGCAGAATACATTGATCGCCGCGCCGCCGTCGAGAAAATTCTCGACCATCTGCACCGTCACTTTGGCCGGGAAAGGCCGAGACACCCTCCTCCACCACCCCGTGATCGCCGGCAAAAACAAACATTCGCGGGCAGTGAACCTCCGGAGTCAGCGTACTCTGAATGGTGCTCAGCCGAACCGCCAGTTTTTCGATCCGGCCAAGGGCGCCGAGCGGCTTGGTCTTCTGGTCGACCTTGCTCTGCGCCTGATGGCGAAAGTATGGCGACAAGGGTTCAATCCGGTCGATAATCTCCGTCAAAAACGGCGACAACCATGGGCCGGCAGGCGAAGCCGTCCTTGGCACAGCCTGGCCAAAGAGTGCAGCTTTTCCGAGCTCCTTCTCGGGCAAAGAAAAATCAACGATATATTTCAGGGCATCGCCGGAGAGGATCCGCGGCAGCACCGACTCCACCTCAAGAGGATGGATCACCCCTTCAATGAGAGCACCAAGGTTTTCCTCCTGGCGGGCACAAAAGGCGATTGCTTTGAGCATATCGGCCATTTTCGGGCCATAGGAGCCAACCACCTCCAGCTCCTTGTAATGGACAAGGTTGAGAAGATTGGTGCCGATTTCCTCGTTTTTCTCCAGCCCGCTGAAGTAGATCAGCCGCCCGCCCTTGCCCAGCTTGGTGATGCAGAGGCTGAAGGCGATATGGCTGGCGCAGCAGTTGATGGCCAGCAGAAAGTCGGCGGCGATGGTATCCTTTGCCAGTTCGATCCGGTTTTTGTCGCAGAGGGACTGCAGCCTGGCGATTTTTTCGGCACTTTTTTCGATGACCGTCACCCGGCAACCCAGCTCCCGGCAGACCAGGGCGGCAAGCATCCCGACCACCCCGCCGCCGTAGATGATGACCCTCTGGCCGCCCACCACCTGCACATGGGACAGCCCGTTCAACACGCAGGCCACCGGCTCGGCAAAGGTGACAAGGCGTGGATGCAGTGCGACCTCCACCGGCACAAGACTCTGCCTGGGCACGGAGACGGTCCGGGCGAAACCGCCATCGGTATGAAAACCGATGATCCGCATCTCCTCGCAAAGGTTCTCCCGACCACTGAGGCAGTAGCGGCAGGACCCGCAGACCTGGCCCGGCCATACGCTGTAGAGTTTGCCATTCGCCGGATCGATGCCGGCGATCTCATGGCCGAGGACCCGCGGCAAGACCAGGTCGCGGTGGCCCTGCCGCCACATCTTCGCATCGGTTCGACAGATCGCGCAACAGACCACGTCGAGGAGCACCCGGTCTTCACCGGTTGCCGGCACTTCGCCGCTTTCCTGATATTGCAGAACTCCGCACTCGGTCAATGCCAATTTCATTTGCTCTGCTCCACTTCTTCCGTATAGGGCCTTTCAATGATTGTCAGTTGCACGAGCATGGCGGCAACACCTGCCTCCTGCACCTGACGGCACCGTTTTTTCGCCTCGTCGGTCCGGGTCAGGGGAAAAACACTGGCTTTGTTGAGCGGACAGAGCTCAAAATTGTCTGCCGCAAATCGCAGATAATCGGTGCCGGATTTAATAGCCAGGAGTTCACTCATCGCCCCGCCCTCGCCAAGTCGGCCAGCCTGGCAAGACCGGCCGTCGGATCGACGTTCTGCACCTCGACCCAACGTTTGAGAGTCGCCAAGGCCTGCCCGGAAAGAAGGATTTCCCTGGCCTTCTCAACCCCTTCCGGAGATTGTCACCACCATGCCCCTGACGAAAAACACCAGGGCGCTGTTGAGGATCACGGCATCGAGCCGGGCGGCCTCGCCTCTCCCGGCCAGCAGCTGGTACATCTTTACCGCCGCACTCTGCCTGTCGCTATCCGGCATCAGGGTATCAGGGCTATGACTTGACAGGCCGCATTCCTCCGGTTGAAAGGAGAAGTGGCTCAACACGCCGCCCTGCAAGCGCACCCCGGAGGTCGTGCCGCAAACCGAGGCTTCATCCATACCCCGGTCACTGCCGGCGATCCCCCCGTAAATCACCAGGGCGTCGGTATAACCGATGGCCTGCATGACCTCGGCAACCGGCTGCAGCAGGGTCGGCGAATAGACGCCGCGCACGGCGATCTTCGGCAGGGCCGGATGGGCGAGAGACGCGGCGATATTTAAGGGCGACCCGAAACAGATCTGCGAGAGGATACGGCCGAGCGCCATCGGGTGGACCTCCGGGCTCATGCCGTTAAACAAGCCGATACCCGCCTGGCTGATGCTTTTGGCGACCAGCTCGACGGGACACTCGACATCGACCCCCAAGGCTTCGACCATATCGACCGTGCCACAACTGGAGGTGATTGCCCGCGCCCCGTGCCGGGCGATGGTCACCCCACCGGCGGCGGCAACAAGAGAGGCTGCGGTGCTGATATTAAAGGTCTTGAAACTGTCCATGCCGGTTCCGCAGTTATCGACAATGGCCCCGTGGGCCGCGACCTTGCGGGTATCCAGCTGATAAACCGCTCGCCAGCCCCCGGCCACCTCGGCGGCGGTTTCGCCTTTGGCGGTCAGGGCGGCCAGAAAGGCACCCTGCTGCATCTCGGAAACTTCATTGCCGAGAACCTGGCAAAAAGCCGTATAGGATTCTTGCTGACTGAGATTTTCTTTGTTGATAAGCCGGGTTATGAGTTGCCCCATGGCTTTGTTTTTTTCCATATCCATCCAACTCTCCTAGAATTTAAGAGCAGCCATCGGCCATGAGGCCGCAATCAGCGCGGACTCCGGGAGCAAATGGCATTTGATAACGGATACGGTAAAATGATCGAACGATAAACGACGAGTCTCCGTATCCGCATGTGCACCGTCCGGAACAATCCGGACAAGGTACAATGTCGAACACAGAGAACTCCAGTGGTTGGCTCTGGGTGGGAAATCGACGCATCCCATTGCAGGCAGGCTTTCTGACTGGCGAATTATCCTGCAACGCGACCGTCTTCCCGGGTGATCCCAGTGACGAATCCTCAGCCCCGACAAACGGAGTGGAAGGATATGGGGGAAGCCCCCAGCCGCCGCAGCCTTCGCTTACAGCAAGGACTGGCTTGTGACGGATTTACACCGTCTTTCCTCTTTCCATCAACTTCATGCACCTGCAGGGGCTTGTATACCCGGCATGACTGAAAAAAGCAAATGTTTGCCAATTCTCTTTGCTGAAGCATGGAAACTTGGCTGGAGGCAAGGATGACTTTAGGTGATCGAAACGGCTTGAAACGGTTGAAGATTTATATTAGCTCATGACACCAAAGCGAAATGGTTTATTGCTGCGGTTTCCGCCATGCTGACCGCTGGCCTGTTTTTGATTGGCAATTCTGACCTTTTTGGCGATTAATCCCTGGTTGTCCGAGTGACATTCAAATTCAACGGTCTCACCAACCTTTAAAAACTGACATTTCACCAAGTCTGCCTTGCTCACCATGATGTCTGGACCGCTGCCGTTATCGAGAAACCCACTATCTTTATCGCGGAACCATTTCTTTACGACTGTTTGCAAAAATTCACCTCTTTCTTAATATTGATCTCTTGGCCTGGGAATCAGGCAACGCCGCTCTTTACAAAATGTGTCAATACACGATATTGCCGAAAGCGTCTATATCGACGTTACCCGTGCATGTCTTCGATGGCCGTTGTGCATAGTTGATGTAACCACTTTCGGTGGTTGTGCAACAAGCCAGTTACTATAATTGGCTCACCGACTGTGACAGCGGTTAGAAATCGTCTTTGCTGGCGGCAGATTTACCCTTACTGGGTGTGCCTTTTGCATCAGAGCCCGAGGTCAGACTATCGTCGTCTTGAATCGCACTGGAGCGGACCTGTCGCATCTCATTTTTGTCCTGAGAAGACGAAGCGGCCAGGGTTTTATCTTTTTTTATCCGTCCACCGCTTTTCGACACGGTCGGAGGTGGAGGGGTGAGGCCGCTCGCCCTGCTCTGAATCGCCTCCTCCTGAACGGTTTTTTGCGCCATGGATTGAACCCTGGCAATACCGACCATTCTCGGTGCCGGCTCGGAATCCTCCATTTGCTCTATCTCCTGCGGCGGCCCAAGGGTATTGGCGGGTGCAGCAGCCGCAACCTTGCCACACGGGAAGGGGCCCAAGATGAAAAGTGCTGCCGCTAAGATCATCGAATACCGTAACATAAAGGGTATTTGAGCTTTTCGCCTCATATATGACCTCCTTTTCGAGTAAACTGAAAAAGTATTTGCCGTCATGTCCTTCCTATGAGTTTCTACCACCAATGGCAAGGTTTCACACCAGGATTCGTGACAGTTGAATGGCTTACAGAGAAACAGCTCCGTCGTGGTGATGAAAAGACAAGGGTGCAATCTGTATCATGTGTTTTCATTCTGGTCCCCGGCTTATAAATCACCGGCTTGCCAGGTGCATTTTATGGTTTTGGATTTGGTCATAAGCAGCAGCGCTTGGTCGCCTTTACCGAGCCTCGCCGCTTCGCATGAGCGTTGCGCTCAGGGCAGCACGCATATCCTGGTCGAGGCTCTTGACACCCTTAATGACGAAGCTGCCCCCGTTGCGCCACAAGGTACGGGTGTTTGCCAGTGACAGGGAGTTTTGCGGGTTCTGGACCTGCACATCGATGAGAACCTCGGTGCCGCCCTCGACGATGCCCGGAATACCAAAGATAAGCCGGGGCCCCAGCTCACGGACAACGATGAGCACTACGCGCTCGGGAACAACTGGCAAGGCGGCAACCAAAGGCTGGAGATCCCCGTCTGACGGGAGCAAATTCCCAACTGGTAAACGCTGGACACCTGCAACCGCCAGGCAAGGTGTCTGGGCCACGAAGTCTTCGATACCTCGAAGCGCAGCAGCCTCGCGCAGCGAGGGTTCCTTCTGGTCAGGACGCCAGAGCGGGCTCCAGAAAACGACAGTGGCCAATGGTTCTGCACCGACCTGACACAGGGGGGCCGTGAGAGGTGCACCGGTTATTTCGATCTTCGTTCTGGCACAGCCGACTAACATCGACAAAGCGGCAAGCGTTACTATCGACAACCTGGCAAGCGCCACCGGAGCCGAGAAGACTTGGCTGCCCTTGAGACTGACAAAACATTTCCCCGCCATCCCGTCACCTTCTGTTTTTCTTCGTTACCGACTTGACCATCTGGCCAAATGCCCGGTCTTTCTTGCGCTTTTCAACATAGGATAAATCATGAAAGTCCGATTCTTTTTTCAGTTTCAGATAATTCTGAAAATGCTCGGCATTGAGATCGTTTTGCTCTATGGCCTTCCGGACGGCGCAGCCCGGCTCGTTCGCGTGGCTGCAATCGGCGAAACGGCAGTTTTCCGATAGCTCGCGAATATCGGCAAAACTGCCGTCTATTCCTTCACTGACGCCGAGCATGCCGAGTTCACGCATGCCCGGCATATCGATCAACAGACCGCCGCGATCAAGCATGATGAGCTGGCGGCGCGTGGTCGTATGCCTGCCCTCCCCGGTGTCGCTTACTGCTCTTGTGTCCAGGGCCGAATCACCGGCAAGACGGTTGATAAGCGTTGTCTTGCCTACGCCGGATGAGCCAAGCAAACAGTAGGTTCTCCCGGGAACCATGATCTCGCGAATCTGCTCAATGCCCTCGCCGGTGACATTGCTGAGGGCAAGAATTCCGGCAGAAATGCCCGTATTACGGATCTTCTCGATCAATTGTTCAAGGGTCTCCGGACTGATCAGATCGGTCTTGGTCAGCAGTACCAGCGGTTCTATGTGACCTTCGTTGACCATCACCAGGTACCGCTCGAGTCTTCGCACATTGAAATCAAAGTGGCAGGACTGAACAATAAAGGCCACATCGATATTTGCCGCAATCATCTGCAGATCGATATTTTTCCCGGGTGCCTTTCGTCTCAGGAATGACTTCCTCGGCAGGATATCATGGATGGTCGCGTAGGTTTGGGAATCGTGATAGCGAACACAGACCCAATCTCCGACACAGGGCAAATCGGTCTGAGATTCGGCGGTATAAAGAAATTTCCCGGTCAACTCGGCAGGTATCTCCCCCTGTTCATTTCTGATGATATACCGGTCCCGATCAACCGCCGTCACCCGAGCAACCGACCCGTCGGTACCGCATTGCTTGCTCGCCTGATCTTCGAACCAACTGTCAAAACCGACTGCACTGAGCTCCATTTTACAACCTCTCATTAATTAACTAAGGACACTTCCCTATTTTCGTGAAACTGATCTTAGCTGATCTTTCACCTAAAATAACTGCTCCATTATCTTCTGCACAGTGGTTACTGATTCCTTCAGTTATGTCAAGAAATATCTGCCGTTTAGAGATGGTCCGACAAGCTCTTCCTACACCTCGGTAACCTGCACCCACACTCCACCGGTTACCTCGACCAACCTGGCCGGACTCATCGGGACGCCGGTGGCGTCGGTGCCGGCGGCTGGATAGATCGTTGCATATTCGTCAAGGGAGAGATCGACCAGGATATCCACGCCAAGACCCGCCAGGCCGAAGGGACAGACCCCGCCCGGGCGAAAGCCGGTGACGGCCAGGGTCTCTTCGTGGGTGGCCATGCGGTGTTTGCAGCCGGCGGCCTTTTTCAGCAGGCCGCTGTTGATGCGCTTGTCGCCGGCCGCCACCACCAGGCGGAAGTTGCCGTCCTTGCCTTTGAAGAGCATCGATTTGGCGATTTGGCCGACCGGGACGCCGATTCGTTCGGCGGCGGTTTCGGCGGTGGGTGTCGAACCCGGCTCAAATTCCAGGGCGGTAAGATCGTGGGCGGCGAGGAAATCGGCGACATTCTTGGGTATTTGGCTCATATTGGTGCTAAATCCTTAAGGTTGTTCAAAAGAAGGAGATCGGAGCTTCGGGATGGTCTCCATGTACTGCTGCCGACAAAAATCACATCAACGTCGTTTACCAAAAAACGCAAATAGTTTCAGTTAAATAGTTATAAAACGCTTGCAAACAACAACCCGGCACATTTTTTTTGAAAGGGGGGAAAAGTGAACACGTGACAAGATATTTTCACACGCCACTGTTGGACATTTTTGTTTTTTATCTTAGATTATGGCATGATGTGAGTATCCTTAACCGGTCTTCGGAAGATCGGCCCAAGCCCGACCAACGGAATTCTTTCTAACCTGCTTCAGAGACTAACAACCCCCCACAAGGGAGGATAAGTACCTTCACAAAATGCATTTGTAAAAACACCAAATGAATTTCTAAGGTAATCTAAAGGAAGGTAACCAAGATGCGCAAGCTCAGCACACTGTTGTTTGTTGCCCTCATCGCCCTTTTCGGCCTCTTCAAGGAAAGCCCGGCCAAAGAGTCCTACCGCATTGCCTGGTCCCATTACACCGGCTGGGAGCCGTGGGAATATATCCGCCACAGCGGTATTCTCGACAAGTGGGCGAAAAAGTACGGCATCGAGATTCAACTCGACCTGGTCAACGACTATATCGAGAGCATCAACCTCTACACCGGCGGGACCTACCAGGGCTGCGTCATGACCAATATGGACGCGCTCACTATCCCCGCCCTCGGCGGCGTTGACTCAACGGCGCTGATCATCGGCGACTTCAGCAACGGCAACGACGGCATCGTCATGAAGAACGGCGCCAAGGTCGGCGACCTGAAGGGTCGGCAGGTAAAATTGGTGGAACTGTCGGTTTCCCACTATCTGCTGGCGAGAGCCCTGGAAATGAATAAGATGCAGGAGAAAGATCTGACGATCGTCAACACCTCCGACGCCGATATCGCCGCGGTCTTCGCCAGCGATAAAAACGGCGCGGTGGTCACCTGGAACCCGCCGCTCATGCAGTGCCGCCGCGAGAAAGGGGCAAAGATGGTCTTCGACTCGTCGATGATCTCCGGTGAAATCATCGACATGATGGTCGTACGCAGCGACACCCCCGACAGCCTGAAAAAGGCCCTGACCGGCGCCTGGTATGAGGCCATGGCCGTTATGAGCGGCAAGGCTGCGGGAACAGACGAGGCGATCACCTATATGGCCGGTTTTGCCGGCGGCAGCGTCGAGGAATTCAAGGCGCAGCTGAAGACCACCGCCATGTTCTACGAGGCAAAAGAAGCGGCCGCCTTTGCCGCCGGCAGCAAACTCAAAGAGACCATGGAATATGTCCGGACCTTTTCCTTCGGCCATGGACTGTACGGCGATGCCACCTCCAAGGATTTTGTCGGCATTGCTTTTCCGGACGGCTCGATCATGGGTGACAAGAATAACACCAAGCTGCGCTTTTCCGCCGACTATATGAAGATGGCCGCCGATGGCAAACTCTAATTCGGACCATCCGGCACCGGCGGCCGGGGCACCGATGAAGCTGCGGATTCCGCTGTTTCGCGGCCTCCATGCCGAGCCGCCACCCTGGTTGAATATCGCCCTGGCCCTGGCGCCCTTCATCCTCTTTCTCGCCATCTATCTCATGGCCGCGGAAATCCGCCATCAGGACAACCCGCAGGATAAACTTCTGCCGACCCTTGCCAAGATCGGTCTGGCGTTGGAAAAGGTCGCCGTCACCCCCGATGCCCGGAGCGGCGAGATCCTCCTCTGGCAGGACACCGCCGCCAGCCTGAAGCGGTTGATGCTGGGAGTCGGCATTGCCTCTTTTATCGGCTTTTTCCTCGGTCTCAACATGGGGCTGCTGCCGGGAATACGCGGCCTGTCCCTGCCCTTTCTGACCTTTATCGCCAATATCCCGCCGCTGGCCATCCTGCCGATCCTCTTTATCACCTTCGGCGTCGACCAGCTGGGCAAGGTCATGCTCATCATCCTCGGCACCTTTCCGCTCATCGCCCGGGATATCTATCTTGAGACCAGGCAGATCCCCACCAACGTCGTGGTCAAGGCCCTGACCCTCGGCGCCTCGCAGTTCGGGGTCATCTACCGGGTGGTCATGCCGCAGATCCTGCCGCGGCTGATCGACACGGTGCGCTTGGTGCTCGGCGCCGCCTGGCTGTTTCTCATCGCCTCGGAGGCCATTGCCTCGCAGGACGGCCTCGGTTACCGGATTTTTCTGGTGCGCCGCTACCTGTCCATGGACATCATCATCGTTTATGTGCTGTGGATTACCATGCTCGCCTACGCCTTCGACATCCTGCTGCGGCTGATGGTCGGCTGGCTGTTCCCCTGGTATTCCCCCGACAAAAAGGAGTGAGGACGGCCATGGGCAAATCGCCAAACGACTACCTGCTGTACTGCGAAAACGTCACTAAGGCCTACGGCGCCAAGGTGGTCCTTGAGGATATCGATCTGGCCGTCAAGCAGAAGGAATTCTGCACCGTCGTCGGCCCGAGCGGCTGCGGCAAATCGACCCTCCTGCGCCTCATCCTCGGTCAGGAACGGGTGTCGAGCGGCACCATGCTCATGGATGGCGAACCGCTCCACCTTCCCGGTCCGGACCGGGGCATCGTCTACCAGAAATATTCGCTTTTCCCCCACCTGACCATTCTCGAAAACATTATGGCCGGCAAGCAGCTCAGCCAGCCTCTGTGGAAAAAATTCAGGGCCCGCAAAACGGCACGGGAAGAGGCCCTGTTCTATCTCGAAAACGTCCAGTTGGCCGACCATGCCGAGAAATATCCGCACCAGCTGTCCGGCGGCATGCAGCAGCGGGTGGCCATCGCCCAGGCCCTGATCATGCACCCGCGCATCCTCCTCATGGACGAGCCGTTCGGGGCCCTTGATCCGGGGACCCGCGAAACCATGCAGATGCTCATCCTGGAGGTCTGGGAGAAACACGGGATGACGGTCTTTTTCGTCACCCACGATCTGGAGGAGGCGGTCTTTCTCGGCACCCGCATCCTGGTTATCTCGCAGTTCTACATCCATGAAACGAAGATCGCCGGCCAGCCGTGCGGAGCACGGATCGTCGCCGATTATAAACTGAACGACAGCGCGTATTCGACCAGGGTAAAACAGACGGCGGCCTTCGGCGAACTCATCCAGACCATCCGTTACGAAGGGTTCGACCCGGAGGTAAAACGTCACGCCCATGACTTCAACCTCACCCACGGTGACTCCTTTATCACCTACGAGGGTCAATAGTTGAAAACGCGAGAGACCGGTACAACACTCGTCCAACCATTACCAGAGAGGAACGCCACATGCAGAAACAGCTCAGCTCATTTGTCCTTGGACTCTTGCTCTTCATCGCCCTGGCGCCCGCTGCCGGCGCGGCCGTTGAGTTCATTGCCGCCCCGCCGCTGGCCGATGTGGTAAAAGATGCGGTGGGCGATGTCCGCGGCGATGCGGCCGGCGTTATGGTGCCGCTCATCACCTGGGGCGGCGATATCGCCACCATCTACGCCAACGGCAATGCCACACGCACCGCCAAGGGCTCGATCTTCGACCGCCAGGGACTGCAACTGCAGCTGCAGCGCACCGACGACTTCAAGAAACAGGTGCAGGCGTACCTGAAGGGCGAGACCCCCTATCTGCGCGGCACCCTCGGCATGATCGCCATGTCCGCCGAGCTGCTCAGCCGCGACCCGCGCACCAAGCCGGTGGTCATCTACCAGCATACCTGGAGTAACGGCGGCGACTGCCTGGTGGTTAAGCCGGGCCTGAACACCACCGTCGACCTGAAGGGTAAAACGGTCGCCCTGCAGGCCTACGGGCCGCACATCGACTACCTGGCCACCCTGTTGAAAGACAGCGGCCTGAATATGTCCGATGTGAAGATCAAGTGGGTCAAGGATCTCACCGGCACTCCGAACAGCCCGGCGGAGGCCTTTTACGACGCCAGCGTCGATGCGGCGATGATGATCATCCCCGACGGCCTGATGCTCTCCTCCGGCGGCACGGTCGGCACGGGGGCCGAGGGCTCGGTGAAGGGCGCGAAGATCATGCTCTCCACCAAGAGCGCCAACCGGGTTATCGCCGATGTTTATGCGGTGCGCAGCGACTACTTTGGTGCCAACAAGGCGGCGGTCAAGAAATTCGTGCACGGCCTCCTCCTTGGCGAACAAGCCCTGCGCCAGCTCTTTAAAAACCGCCAGGGTCAGATGGCCGAGTACCAGCCGATGATCGTCGCCGGCGCCAAGATCCTCCTCGACAGCGAATCGGCCACCGGCGACGCCGAGGCCCTGTACGGCGACTGCGAATACGCAGGCTTTCGCGGCAACGTGAAGTTCTTCACCGACCAGAACTGGCCGCGTAATTTTGCCAGACTTTCCGATGAGATCCAGTCCTCCTACGTGGTTGCCGGCCTGCTCAGCCGCAAGACGCCGCTCGGTCATGCCGAATGGCCGTACCAGGAGTTGAGTGCAGGCCTCCAGGGCATCGATGCCGCCGACATCCCTCGCTTCAACGTCGAGGCGGTTTCCAAGGTGGTTGCCCAGAAACAGGCGATGGGCACGATGAGCGAAGGCGAATTGTTCTCCTTCGAGGTCTTCTTCCAGCCGAACCAGAACACCTTTGCCGCCGACACCTACGCCGACGCCTTCAAGAAGGTGGTGGAACTGGCCTCGACCTACGGCGGAGCGGTTATCACCGTCGAGGGCCACTCCGACCCGCTCGGTTATCTGCGCAAGCAGAAAGAAAATGCCGAGGAGCTGATCCTGCGGCGGATGCAGCAGGCCGCGAAAAACCTCAGTCTCACCAGGGCGATAGCGGTGCGTGACGCGATCATGGACTTCGCCGGGACGAGCGGTGTCAACCTCGACCAGAGCCAGTTCACCGTTGTCGGCCAGGGCATCACCCAGCCGAAAACCGGGATGTGCGGGGCCCTGCCCTGTGCGCCGAAGACCAAGGAAGACTGGTTGAGCAATATGCGGGTGGTTTTCCGGATTATCCAGATCGAGGCCGAAGAATCCGCGTTCCGAACACTCAATTAGAGGAGGGGATATGAAAGGATTCAATCGTTTGCTGTTTCTCGCGATCATCGGCGCCCTCGTCTATTATGTCGGCTGGAAGGATGACGGGCAAACCCTGACCGGGCTGATCAGCCAGCTGACCAGCCAGTCGCCGACCCCGGTCGCCACACCGCCGCTTCCGCCCCCAGCCCCTCCGGCCCAACCGGCCCAACCGGCTGCACCGCTCTACCCGACCTCCATGGCCGGCCGCATGCTGCCGTCCTGGCCGCCGGTTGTAGAAAACGATAAGAGCACGCCGCTTGCCGACTCGCTGACCGCCAAAAACTTCGTCCTGGTGCTCGACGGTTCGGGCAGCATGGCCAAACAGGGCTGTTCCGGGGAACGTTCGAAAAACGAGGTGGCAAGAGACGCGGTGATTGACTGGGCGGCATCGGTGCCCGAGGACGCCAACCTGGGGTTGGTGGTTTTCGACCGCAACGGCTTTTCCATCCGCCTGCCCCTGGGCCTTGGCAACCGGCCACAGTTTAAGAACGAGGTGCGAGAAGGTGGTGCCGGACCGCTCCACACCGCTTGCCGCCGCTCTGGAAATCGCCCAGTCGATGCTCATCGACCAGGCCCGCACCCAGCTCGGTTACGGCGACTACACCGTGGTCATCGTCACCGATGGGGCGGCCGATGACATTGCTGCTCTTGAGAACAATGTCAATAGGGTGCTGGCCACCTCGCCTGTCGTCATCCACACCATCGGCTTCTGCATCGCCGCCGACCACAGCCTCAACCGGGCGGGCCGCACCACCTACCGGGCCGCCAACAACCCGGCCGAACTGCGCAAAGGGCTGCAAGAGGTGTTGGCCGAGTCGGAATCCTTTGATCTCAGCGGCTTTTAACCTGGACGGGAAAGGACCCTATGAACAAACGGCTTATCGGATTTTTCCTGCTCCTCCTCATCGGCGCCCTGCTCTTGGTCGGCGGCAAGTATCTGCTCAATTACCTGAGCGACAGAAATCAGCGGGTCACCAGCGATGCGGTGCACACCAAGGGCCGCATCCGCGTGGCGACCGACAGCTGGATCGGCTACTTCCCCCTCTGTTCCAGCGAAATGAAGGCGGAAATGCACAAGAGCGGCTGGCTGCTCGAATGCATCGACGACAAGGCCGATTATCAGGCGCGGATGGCCGGACTGGCCGAGGGCAAATATGAACTGGTGGTGGCCACCGTCGATTCCTATCTCCTGAACGGCAAAGTCCATGATTATCCCGGGGCGATCATCGCCGTTCTCGATGAATCGAAGGGCGGCGATGCCATCGTCGCCCGGCGCGACAAAGTGGCAAGCCTCGATGCGATTCGCACTGCCTCCGATCTGAAGGTCGCCTTCACCCCGAACAGCCCCAGCCACTACCTGCTGAAGGCCGCCGCCAACCATTTCGATCTGCCGGCCCTGCTGCCGACCCGTGGCGACCTGCGTCTGGAGATGGAGGGTTCGACCAAGGCCCTGGCCAAGCTCCTGGCCGGTACCACCGATATCGCCGTGCTCTGGGAGCCGGATGTGTCCAAGGCCCTGGCTGATAAGGCGATGGTCAAACTGCTTGGCACCGAGGAGACGGAGCGGCTGATCGTCGATATCCTGGTGGCCGGCCGCAAATACCTGCAGCGCCAGCCGGAGGCTATCTCCCAGCTGCTCTCCGCCTACTTCAAGGTGCTGAAAAAATTCCGCGACGACCCCGAGCAATTGCAACGCCAGGTCATGAGCGAGACCGGTCTCGGCAAGGAAGCGGCCAAGGTCATGCTGCAGGGCGTCGTCTGGCAGGGTCTTATCGACAACTGTGAAAAATGGTTCGGTATCGCCGGGCCAAACGGCAAGGCGGAGGAACGGATTATCCCGACCATCGATTCGACGGTCGATATCCTCAGGAGCAGCGGCGACTTCAGCGACTCACCGGTGCCCGGCAACGACAACTATCGGTTGATAAAAAGGTCTTTTCTTGAGGAATTGTATACCGCGGGCGTCAGCGGCTTTACCAAGGGACGCACCGGTTTTGGTCAGGAAGGCAGCGCCCCGCCCGCCTTCCCGCCCCTTGACGCCGGCGGCTGGGCCGCTTTGACGGAGGTAGCCGCCCTGAAGCTGAAACCGATCATCTTCCAGCACGGCTCAGCCGAACTCGATCTCCTTGCCGGGGTCGAGCTCGATGGTGCCGCCGAAAAGCTGTCGCATTATCCGAATTTTCGAGTCGATCATCAAGGGCCACACCGGCACCCGCGGCGATGCCGAGGAAAACCTGCTGCTTTCCCAGCGACGGGCCGAGGCGGTGGCGGAATTTATGCGGAGCAAACACGGCCTGGACGCCAATCGCCTCCGCGCCGTTGGTTTCGGCGGCAGCAAACCCCTGCCGCCAATCGCCGGTGAACCGATGCGAGCCTATGAACAGCGGCTCCTCCGGGTGGAATTGATACTGGTGCGGGAGGAGCTCTAGGGCCATGGAAGCAAGCAAACAGCCAGCGACAAAGGGAAACCACCTGCCGGGTCTCGATGATTATTCAGCGGATTCGATCCAGCAGGCGGTGCGCCGGGAGAGCTTCCTGCACCCCCTGGTGCTCTACCCGACGGCCATTGGTATGCTCAGCGGTCTGGCCGCCCTGCTCTACAACCTGCCCCTGCTCTTTGTCGGCATGGGCGGCTTGCTGGCGGTCGGTGCCGGCACCTCGGTGGTCAACTATTTCTTCCGGGAAAAATCGCTTACCGGCAAGTACCTCGAAAAACTCTCGCAGAAGCTCCGCCAGGAGCGCGAGCAGCTGCTGGCCAACCTCGGCACCGACCTGCAAACGGCGGCGAAGACCCGCGGCGCCGAGCAATACGGCCGGCAGGGCCTTGAACAATACGCCCTCATCGACAAGAAATACCAGCGACTGCGCGAACTGCTGCAGAAAAGATTCAAGGCGGGCGAGCTCACCTACGGCTCATTCTTGGGTGCCGCCGAACAGGTCTATTTGGGCGTCCTCGATAATCTGCTGAAAATCGTCGCCCTCATCCAGAGCGCCGAGACCATCGATCCGCAGTATATCGCCTCACGGATCGAAAGCGTCCAACGGCTTGCGAAAATCACCGAGGCCGACGAACGGGAATGGCAGGCCCTGAAGAAACAGCTGGAACTGCGCGACAAGCAGCTGGACCAGGTCAATAATCTGATCACCGAAAACGAGGAATCGATGACCGCCATGGACCACACCATCGCCGCCGTAGCCGAATTGCAGACCGGCAAGGGGCTGGCCGAGGTCGATGTGCAATCGGCGATCGGCCATTTGCAGGAAATTGCCGGGAGAACCAAACTTTTTCAACACCAGGCAAACTGAAAAAAGTTTCAAATCGACTGAAAAGCAGGGTGCACTCCATGCACCATCCCTATCGAAAACAAATGTTATTTTGCTTGCAGATGCCAATAAGGAGAACACCATGACGACAGCAACCGCGACACAGGAACAGGGCAAGACCCTCGTGGTACCGGATACCGAGGCCATCCGTCAGGAACTGGGCCTCATCGATCCCGCCGGCCAGGCGGGGATCGAAAAACAACCGGACGCCGAACTGGAGAAGACCGCCGATGAATTTCTCGCCAGAGTCCTGGCCTGGGACCCCAATGACAGCGCGCAAATGGACGTCCGGGACGCCAACATTGCCGCCATCGAGCAACTGGGCGGCAAAACCCAGCAGGACGCGGCAAGACGCAGCGCCATGCTGAAGCAGCCGATCAAGGCCCTGGCGGAAAAAAGCGAGGATGGCGGCCAGGTCGCCCGCTCACTCATCGAACTGAATACCCAGGTCGATCAGCTCGACCCCGGCAATTTCGATTTCGAGTCCGGCTGGTTTGCCCGCACCCTCGGCCGCCTGCCCGGTTTCGGTACGCCGCTGCAGGAATATTTCACCCGCTTTGAGCAGGCCGACACGGTCATCGATGCGATCATCCGCTCCCTGCAGGACGGCAAGGGCCAGCTGATCCGCGACAACACCACCCTTGCTCTCGACCAGAAGGCCATGCGCCAGCTGACCATCCGCCTGCAAAAGACCCTGCAGCTCGGCCAGCTGATCGACCAGCGGCTGGTCTACGCCCTGGAGCGCGATATCGCCACCGACGATCCACGCCGCCGCTTTGTCGAGGAGGAGCTGCTCTTTCCGCTCCGCCAGCGGATCATCGACCTGCAGCAGCAATTGGCGGTCAACCAGCAGGGGGTTCTGGCCATAGAGCTGATTATCCGTAACAACAAGGAGCTGGTGAAAGGCGTCGACCGAGCGGTCAACGTCACGGTCAGCGCCCTGACCATCGCCGTCACCGTCGCCCTGGCCCTGGCCAACCAGAAGATCGTCCTCGACAAGATTGCCGCGGTCAATAAGACCACCAGCCGACTGATCGAGGGCACCGCCAATCAGCTGCGCACCCAGGGCGTGGAGATCCAAAAGCAGGCGACCGAGGCCCAGCTGGACATCGAATCGCTGATCAAGGCCTTTGCCGACATCCGCATCGCCCTCGACGATATCGCCAAGTTTCGGCGCGAGGCCCTGCCGGCCATGGCCAAGAATATCCTGGAGATGGACACCCTGACCGAGGCGGCCGAGGCGCAGGTAAGGAAGATGGAGCAGGGCAACCGGGTCGCGCCGTCCATTTCCCTTGATGTCGGCGAAGTGTGATAGCAAAAATGGACGGACAGCAGCCGATGATTACCCTCACCGATGTCATTCGCCAGTCCATGACCTTTATCGGCGATGCTCTTGCCGAAAAGGGCTGTGGCTGGGACAGCTGCCGGGGGGCAAGCGGCGATCTTCCCTCCAGGACCGATCGATTTTACCGGGAATACCCTGACTTTCCGGTCTTTACCAGGTTGTCCCTGGCCAGCTATTTCCTCGGTTTTCTCGTACTGTTTTTCCAAAAGAAGGGGCCGGTAATCGCCGCCGATATCCTGGCGGTGGCGGAGATGGAGGCGCTTCTCGGCCAAATTGCTGCGATTCTTCACAGCCGACGATCCGCACTACCGCAGCACCCCGAAGCAGTCAACCCAGGCAACCGCCGATTTCCTCAATCTCTGGCTGACCGGCGAGGCACCCTTTTCCGCCCATCGCGCCAAAGACAACCCCATTCTCGATCTGCTCATCGATTGCGACCGAAGCAAAGGCACCCGGCTGTCGAGCCGGATCATGAACGATATCCGCTATCTCGTCTACGCCCTGGCGACCAGGGACGACAAGCTCAGCTTTCAAGAAAAACAGCTCCTCGATTTCTTGAACCGGGAGGCGGACAAAGTCAAACAGGCCATCGGCGATTCCTCGGTTTTCGATGTCGAAAGGTACGGTGAGGACCTTAATCGCCAGGGCGCGGAACAGCTGCTGGCGGAGGCCCGGCGGGAGCTGGACGAACTGATCGGCCTCGACGCGATAAAACACGAGATCAAGCGGCTTGAGGCCTTCCTGAAAATCCGCCGGATGCGCGAGGCCGAGGGCCTAGGTGTTGCCGATGTCACCCTGCACTTTGTCTTTAACGGCAACCCCGGCACCGGCAAGACCACCGTCGCCCGCATCCTCGGCAAGATCTTCAGCGGTCTCGGTTTTCTGAAAAAAGGCCATGTCGTCGAAACCGATCGCTCCGGCCTCGTCGCCGAATACCTCGGCCAGACGGCGGTCAAGGCGAAAGCAGTCGCCGAATCGGCCCTGGACGGCATCCTCTTTATCGACGAGGCCTACAGCCTCAGCCGCGGCGGCGATAGCGGCGGCAGCGACAACTACGGCCGGGAGGCGGTCGAAACCATCCTCAAGTTCATGGAGGATAACCGCAAACGCGTGGTGGTGATCGTCGCCGGCTACCCGCAGCTGATGAACGATTTTATCGATACCAATCCCGGCCTGAAAAGCCGCTTTACCCGCTATCTGAGTTTTGCGGATTTCTCACCCTCCGAACTGTGCCGCATCTCCCAGCTGTTCCTGAAAAAGGCCCAGTACCACTTTGCCGGCAACGGCCTGGCCGCCCTCGGCCAGATCCTCACCAAGGTCTATGAACAAAGGAGCGAGGGTTTCGGCAACGCCCGCTTTGCCCGCAATCTCTTTGAGGAAACGGTGCAGAACCAGGCGATGCGCCTGACCGAGATGAGTGAACCGCCGACGAAAGAAACCCTCATGTCCCTGGAAATAGTCGACCTGCCGAAAAAGCTGGAGGATATGACCTTTGCCCTGGAGGGTTCACAGGCGGAAGGCCCATGCTGCAAAGAGTGTCCGGGTGGCGACTCCTGCCCGAAGGCGGACGAACAGGCAAAGGGGGAAAGAATATTCAATGGCATGACCATCAACCAGTGGTGCCTCCGTCTATCCGCTCCTGGTTGATCTCATGGCCTATAAAGAGACTGCCTGGTTCAATCCGGCGCTGGAGGAAGACGAGCGCCGCCCTCGCCAAGACCGGCCTTGGCGAGGGCGATATCGACGCGGCGGCGGCACGGCTTGAGCGCTTCCGGCCCTTTCTTGCCGCCGCCTTCCCGGAAACCCAGGCGGATGGCGGGTTGATCGAATCGCCGCTGCGGCCGATCCCGGCCATGCAGGAGGTTATCAAGGAAAAATACCGGACCGAGCTGCCCGGAAAACTCCTCTTAAAATGCGACAATCTCCTGCCCATTGCCGGCTCGATCAAGGCCCGGGGCGGCATCTACGAGGTGCTGAAATACGCCGAGGAGGTGGCCCTGGCCCGGGGCCTGGTAAAACCAGGTGACGACTATACATTGCTTTCCGACCGACCAAGGCCCGGAGGGTCTTTGCCAACTACCGGATCGCCGTCGGTTCGACCGGCAACCTTGGCCTGTCCATCGGTATCACCGCTGCCCGCTTCGGCTTCGAGGTAACGGTGCATATGTCCGCCGAGGCCCGGCAGTGGAAAAAGGAGTTGCTGCGCCGCCACGGTGCCCGGGTTGTCGAACATCAGGGCGACTACAGTCAGGCGGTGGCTGAAGGACGAAAGCAGGCGGCAGCCGACCCGCAGTGCCACTTCGTCGATGACGAAAACTCCACCGATCTCTTTCTCGGCTATGCGGTGGCGGCAAGGCGACTGCAGGGGCAGTTGGCCGACCTGGCGATCACCGTCGACCCCGACCATCCGCTCTTTGTCTACCTGCCCTGCGGCGTCGGTGGCGGTCCGGGCGGCATCACCTTTGGCCTCAAACACACCTTCGGCGAGCATGTTCACTGCTTTTTCGCCGAACCGACCCACGCGCCCTGCATGCTCCTCGGCCTCTACACCGGCCTGCACGAGGGAGTCTCGGTCGGCGATTTCGCCATCGATGGCCTTACCGCCGCCGACGGCCTGGCGGTTGGCCGCCCGTCCGGCTTCATCGGTAAAATCATGGCTCCGCTTATCGACGGGGTGTTCACCGTCGACGACCAGGAGATGTTTCGAATGCTGGCCCTCCTTGCCGACAGCGAAAACATCCGCATGGAACCCTCGGCCCTGGCCGGCATGGCCGGACCGGCACAGAATTCTCCAGGCAGCAGCCTATCTGCAGGAAAAAGGTTTAACCGCCAAAATGGCCAATGCCACCCATATTGTCTGGGGCACCGGCGGCCGGATGGTGCCGGAAGAGGAAATGGCCGGCTATTACCGACAGGGCAAGGAACTGAATCATTCAATCGAACCTTGTCGCAATTCGTGCCGGCATGTCAAAACCACCACCCATGTATAGTTTTGAAACAGATAAATTCTCACCAGACAATTATCTTCAAAAAAACACCGGTCCTCGCTTTTTGCTGGATTCCTCAGACTTATAGGGCGATTCCGGCCGAATGCACTTCCTCATGAAGGCTCCGGCCTTACAGAGTCTACACTTTGGTCGGTGATGAGCCACACACCGGGCAACCCTGCATGGACAAAGGTTTTTCCAGCCGACATTCCGCCAGGAGTTCTGAGCATTATTGAATATTTCAATGGTTGGACCATCGGCTTTTATCTCGCCCCGATGGAGAACGATCGTCCGTTTGCAGATGTCGAGCACCATGTCGAGATCATGGGTGGCAATGATCTTGGTGTGGTGAAAACCGGCCAGCAATTCGATGAGAGACCGGCGGGCACGCGGATCGAGATTGGAGGAAGGTTCGTCCATGACCAGGATATCCGGGGACATGGCCAGGACGGTGGCGATGGCAACCGCCCGTTTCTCGCCGCCTGAGAGTTTATAGGGCGGGCGTTCACGGAGATGTTCCGTGTCGGTCCGAATCAGGGCCTGATGTACCCGCGCCTCGATTTCCTCCGGCGGCAGCCCGAGATTCAGCGGGCCAAAGGCCACATCGTCATAAACGGTCGGCATGAACAACTGATCATCCGGATCCTGGAAGATCATGCCGACCGTCCTGCGAATATCCCTGACTGTTGCCTTAGTCAGGGGGAAGTCACCGATACGCACCGTGCCGCTCTGGGGGGTAAGATAACCGTTCAGATGCAGCAGCAAGGTGGATTTCCCGGCGCCGTTGGCACCGACCACCGCCACCGATTCGCCATGATGGATACGAAAAGAGATACCCCGAACGGCCGCGGTGCCGTCGGGATAGGTGTGGGTCAGATCCTGAACTTCGACGATATGATGGCTCATGAGAGAATTTCCATGAAAAATTGGCCGAGCAGGTTGGCAATATCGTAGCGACGCAGAGCCAACAAAAGGAGATGCACGAGACGCAGAATACCAGAAGGTCTCGCGAGGGTGAAACGCAGGATTGCCGGATGCGGATAGTACCGTCGAAACCGCGGCAGAGCATGGCCTGATGGATACGCTGGCCGCGATCGATGGTGCGCAGGAGCAGTTGCCCGATGAGATAGGAGAAGGTCCTCATCTCCATCCTGCCTTTCTGAAACGAGCGGATGGCCCGGGCGCGATACATCCGCTGTCCTTCGACGATCAGCACAAAGATATAGCGGTAGAGCATCAGCAACTGGACCGCGAAGATCGTCGGCATACCCAGTCTTTCCAAGGCCATGCAAACAGAATTGAAGCCGGTAGTGGCAATCAGAACCAGCATGGCGGTGACCGTCAGACCGAAACGCAGCAAAATGGAAAGAAACGAGAGCCACCCGCCGGATACCGCCATCGGGCCGAGGTGGAGAATGTATCTGTTGGTCGAAGAATGGATTGAAAATACCAATCATGATGGCGAAGGGGGAGGTCAATGCCAACTTCTTCATTATGAAACTTACGGGCACCGCGCCGAGTACCATGATAATGGTCAAAAAGAGCGCGAAAGGGAACATCGATGCGATGGCGTATTTGTCGAAGGAAACGACGCAGACCACAAACAGGGCGGCGATCAGCACCTTGATTCGGGGATCGAGACGATGGATGGCAGTTCTTCCGGTGGCAAGCGTATCGAGATAGCTGAGATCAAAGAAAGCGGATTCGATTTTTGCCATATGAAATTCTCCTACCCCCAAGTGCCCTCAAAATAGAAAAAAGCGGTGGCACATTACCACCGCTGTTCTGAGAAGACAAGTTGTCGCAATCTGAAAATCAGCTAACCGACCTGGCTGCGTCTCCTGAACAAGAAGCCGATGACAACCACCAGGAGCAGGGTCAGGCTGCCACCGACCAGGCCGGCTGTGGATGTACCTTTATCGATGGCCGGCCAGGACGGTGCAGGTTCTTCAGTGATTGCGGCTTTAGTATCGTCTTTTTTGAAGCCATAATCCGGGAGAAATGCAGTTTTTTTCTGAAAGTTGGAGAGAAAATGATAAATGCCCGCTTCCGGGGCTTCCAGTTCTTCTTTACCGGAGGTTTTTGCCATCGACCACTCCAGACCATCGGGGGAAGAAGACGCAAACCAGGACAAGACACCACCGGTAACCACCGCCGCAATACCAAGTCCAACCAATACCTTCTTTATACTGACGCCGCCCAGCGGACGTGACGCTGCGGCATATTCGAGAATTTCCGGCCTCGCCTTCCAGATAAAGGAAACGACTGCCGTTGTTACAAGGCCCTCGACCAGACCGATCCCGAGATGGATCGGCAGCATGGCAGCGAGGAAGGCCTTCCATGGCAGTTCCGAGATCCCGGAAAAGACCGTCTGCAATACAACACAAAGGGCGCCAAGTTGAAGACCGACGATGCCGGCCAGAGTCGCGCCGATGGCGCAGCGCATGGGTGACGGGTTCCCACCGACGATCGGTTTATAAAGCAAGGGGTAAGCGATAAAACAGGGAAAAACACCCAAGTTGAAGATATTGCATCCGAGAGCGAGCAGGCCACCATCGGCAAAAAACAGGGCCTGCACGGTAAGAACGGAAGCAAGGGTCAGAAAGGCTGCATAGGGGCCGAGCAGTATGGCGAGAATCATGCCTCCCCCAAGATGACCGGAGGAGCCGGTGGCCGGGATGGTGAAGTTGATCATCTGGGCAGCAAAAATAAAGGCCCCGAGAACGCCCATCAAGGGAATTTTCCGGTCATCCAGGTCCTGTTGAACTTTTTTAGCGCAGAAAGCGATGGTTCCAGCAGTGGCTGCCCACATGGTGCCACCAATGGCGGGCGAGAGAAGTGCATCGGCCATGTGCATGTTAGGTTCCTCCTGGATTGTGCTTGAGTGTTATACGTTCGCAAGTAGCATCTTTTTTTGTAACGTCACACAACTGATTACGCTATTTCAATTTGTGTGTCAACAGATTCTTCCAACGACATGGAGCTCTTCCGACGTTGTATCTCATCTCAGCCCTGCCAGCTGACCAAGAACAGTTTTGTGATTTTTGTTTTAAAATAGGTATGTTGAAATGCCAAAGAGCCACATTGATTGAAAAACGCCGGTTGATTTCCTGGCAATTTCTGAACGTCAATCCCCTTCCCCGCCGATGTCAATCCGCTCTACCCGAAAGATAGCAATAATTTTTAATCCTTGACTTGCAATCGCTGTTTCCTGATAATCGATTATTCGACATTCCTTCATAACGTCATATTCTTTTACGAACAATGCGGTCCGGGAGGACAGTTTATGAAAAATATCAAACTTGGGATAAAGTTACTTGGTGGCTTTATTATAACTGCCCTCATCATCCTGGTGGTAGGCTTATTATCCATCGTTCAGCAGGGGAAACTTGCTAAAGAAACCGAGCATTTGGGCGGAGAAGAACTGCCCGCGGCCTTGAGCATTCTGACCGTCAAGAGCGAAACTGCCTCCATCGCCGCCTTCATGCGGACCCTGCTGACTCCCTTTGTGTCGAAAGAGCAGCGCGAACACTCCCACCAGCAGTTGCTTGAAGCACGAAAGACCTATGGTGCAGCCAAGGAGAAATTCGCCGCCCTCCCCATTATGAACGAGGTGAAAACCGAATGGCAGGACTTCACCTCCAACATCGGAAAATGGGTGGAGGTCAACAACCAGGTTGTTGAAATATCAAGGGATCTGATTGCCACCGATATGGTCGACCCGGTTCAATTGAAAGAGCATATGGCGCAGATAGAGATCGCTCATAACAACCTTCTGATCAAGGTAAGCCGCTTGGTACTGCTCAACACCCCTTTCGAAGGAGGTACTGATGACACTACCTGCAGCCTCGGTAAATGGCTGAAGGACACTGCAACCACCAATCCGGAAGTAATAGCACTGACCAAGGAGATCAGGCCCATCCATGCCGAACTCCACCAACATACGGCTAAGATCAAAACCCTGGTAAGCGGCGGTCAACAAGACGAGGCCAAGGAACACTTCGAGCACAAACTTCTCCCTGCTTCCGAGCAGGTTTTTGCTCTTGCTCACAAAATCACGGCTGTAACTGAAAAGGCTGACGAAAAATTCCGTAAAATGAATGCTCTTCTCCTTAAGGAAGGGGCAACCCATCAAGCCAATACCTTTGCTGCCATTGACAAGATGGTGCAGATCACGCAAAACTTTGCCAAAACGACTGTTGAGGACGCCCATACCATTGCCGCCCGCGGTCGACTGATCACCATCATCTGTCTGGTAGTGGGTGTTGTTCTCGCCATTTTCTCCGGGGCATTTTTAACCCGCCTGATCACCAAACCGCTGTTTAAGGGCGTCGATTTGGCTAAAGCCATGGCTGAAGGAGATCTCACCAAAACAATGGATGTCGACCAAAAAGATGAGATCGGCATTCTCGCCAGGTCGCTCAATGAAATGGCAGGAAACCTGAGGCGGATGTTCGGCGACATCAGCAAGGGAGTGGGCCAGGTCGACGAATCCTCAACCCAACTCGCCACCATCGCCAACCAGATGTCCGCCGGCGCCGAATCGACGGCAAACCGTTCCAGTCTCGTTGCCACCGCCGCCGAAGAGATGAGCGCCAATCAATCTTCCATTGCCGCGGCCATGGAACAGGCGTCGGTCAATGTCAACATGGTGGCCACTGCCGTCGAGGAGATGAATGCCACCATCAATGAAATTGCCCGAAATTCCAGTGAGGCCAAGGAAATCACCAGCCAGGCGGTCACCCAGTCGATGAAGGCGTCTGAACGGGTGAATGAACTGGGCAGGGCGGCTGATCAAATCAACAAGGTCACCGAAGTCATTACCGAGATCTCTGAGCAGACCAATCTCCTGGCTTTGAACGCCACCATCGAGGCGGCACGAGCAGGGGAAGCGGGCAAGGGATTTGCCGTAGTCGCCAATGAGATTAAAGACCTGGCCAAACAGACTGCGGCCGCGACTCTTGATATCAAAATCAAGATCCAGGGTGTCCAGCACGCCACCGGTGTCACCGTGAAGGAAATCAACAACATCGGTGAGGTCATAACCGATGTTGACAAGATCGTGGCCACTATCGCCGCCGCGGTGGAGGAACAGTCGGCTACCACCAGGGAAATTGCCCAAAACATCCATCAAGCTTCTCAGGGGATCACCGAAGTCAACGAAAACGTGGCGCAAAGCTCAACAGTTTCTACGGAAATCGCCACCGATATAGCCTCGGTCAACAGCAGCGCCAATGAAATGAACAAGGCCAGCAATCAGGTGAAGACCAGTGCCCAGGAGTTGTCAAGGGTAGCCGATAACCTGAAAGAATTGATGAACCGGTTCAAGACCTGAGCGGGTTTTGGCGGAGACCTGCAACAACCGCAGACACGGCCGTAAGCGACCATACCATTTGCCTTGGATCGGAAATTTCCGCATGTGAAGCCAGAGTGCCGCTCCGCCAATCCGGAGAAATGTACCGCTCTGTCCTGTTTATTCTTTGATTCTCGGTTGCCGTAATTTTTGAAAGTTCCCGCTTCTATTCCTTGAAAATTGGCAAGTCCTGCTCAGCCCCCCCTGTCCATGCGGATAAAAAGGATACAACGGGCTGAGTATTTCTTAGCCATACCCCATACCGGCCATAAGCAACGGCTCAAATGTTCCATACTATATCGATTTTTCAATACGCTCTCTTTTCCACCAAGGTGGTATTGTTATTGCTTGTATCTATTCGCGACCGGCGACATCCCGTGTGAACGGATAAAGCCTACGGATTATTTTCCCCTGCAACGAAAATCAGCCGAAGCATAACTGATTGGACTTAAATGATTTCGAGTTACGTGGTATCGTTGACTCCGGCAATGGTCGCAGGCCTGCGGTGCTCAGCCGGCACTCTTTCGTGCTATGGCTCGGCTTGCACCATCCTCAACTCTTTGATTAACGACATGTTCGGCACTATGCCAAAATATCGCACAATTCTCTGTCTTACGGCAGTTTTTCTCTGGCAAACCCTTGCCGGCTGCGTCAAGGTCGGTCCGGATTATCTGAAACCCGACGTGGCTGCCCCGAGCTCCTGGCAGGCACCGATCAGCAAAGGCTTGGACGCCAGTCAGACCGACCACCAGTCCCTTGCCCAGTGGTGGACAATTCTCAACGATCCTCTGCTCACCGCTTTTATTCACCAGGCTGTAAATGAGAATCTCGATCTTCAACAGGCCCGGGCGAGACTCCTAGAAGCCAGGGCCAAACGTGATATAAGTTCGGCGGCTCTTTTCCCGAATCTGGGTGCCACCGGTTCGATGCCCCGCAGTCGGAGCAGCAGCAATCGCGGCGGCGGCACCGAGTCAACCAGCTACTCCAGTGGTTTTGATGCCGGCTGGGAACTCGACCTCTTCGGGGCAAGACAGCGTTCGGTGGAGGCTGCACAGGCAGGACTTGAAGCAAGCGAGGAAGACCTCCGCGATGTCCTGGTTTCCCTGCTGGCCGAGGTTGCCCTCAACTATGTCGAGATCCGCACCTTCCAGACCCGCCTGGAGATCGCCGGCACCAACCTCTATACCCAACAGGAGACCTTGGCGCTGACCGAGGATCGCTACCAAAGTGGCCTGATTGGGGAATTACCCCTGCAACAGGCAAGATATCTGGTGGCCGGCACCCGTGCCCAGATCCCCACCCTGCAAACCGGTCTCTCCTCCGCGACCAATAGCCTCTCTGTTCTCCTCGGTAGCCCACCCGGTTCCTTGACTGGGCAACTCAAAGACAGGGTGGAGCTTCCCGTTCTGCCGGTCTCGGTTGCCGTCGGCATTCCGGCGGATACCCTGCAGCGTCGTCCCGATATCCGCAGGGTCGAACGCTTGCTTGCCGCCCAGACCGCCCAGATCGGGGTGGCAACCGCCGAACGTTATCCATCTTTCAGGTTAAGCGGCTCGATCGGTCTTGACGCCCTTTCGGTCGGCAAGCTGTTCAACCTCAAGCAGCAGTGGTTACTCCTTTGGCCCCAGTTTCAGCTGGACGATGTTCGATGGCGGTGCAACAGAGGCCAACATCCGCCTCCAATCCTTTCTGCTACAGGAAGCAACGGCCAGGTATAAGGCCACGGTGCTCTCGGCCCTGGAGGAGGTGGAAGGCGCTCTGGTTTCCTACTCCCAGGAACAGGACCGCTATCAGGCCCTACAGGAAGCGGCAGAAGCTGCAAAACAGGCATCGACCCTGGCCGAGCTGCAATATCAAGCGGGCCTTGTCAATTTCACCGAAGTCCTCGACGGCAGAAGATCCTTGCTGTCGTTCCAGGATCAACTGGCAACGAGCAAAGCGACCATGGCCGGCAATCTGATACGACTGTATAAGGCCCTCGGCGGGGGCTGGACATCTTTTCTTCCGGAAGCAAACTCCTTAAGCGGGAAATAAATATCATGGCTAGCAACACCACACCAACCGGGCAAGCAAAGAGCCTTGCCGAAACCCTCGACCTGCAGAAAAAAAATGATAAAGGAAAAAGGCTGAAACGGCTGCTGGGCTGGGTCGTGGTCGTCATGGTCATCTCGGCGGGAGGAGCTTTCTGGGCACTGCGCGACACCGCCGGGACGATCCGTTATCGGACCCAGGCCGCCCACCGCGGCGACATCACCATCATCGTCAGCGCCACCGGCAATCTCCAGCCCACCAATCAGGTAGTCATTGGCAGCGAGCTGTCCGGTACGGTCAAATCGGTGGAAGTCGATTACAACGATCAGGTCACTGTCGGTCAGGTTCTCGTCCGCCTCGACACCTCTAATTTGTCCGCCCAGGTACAGCAGTCCCGGGCGACCCTCGATTCAGCCCACGCCAAGGTGCTGCAAACCAAGGCGACCATAAAGGAAACCGATATCGCCCTCGAACGGTTGCTGGAAGTCGGCAGGCTCAGCAACAATAAGGCCTCATCGCAGAAGGATCTCGACACCGCCCGAGCCGCCTTTGATCGGGCCAAGGCCGATAACGCCGCAGCCCTGGCCTCGGTGGCCCTGGCCGAGGCGACCCTAAAGCTGAACCTCACCAATCTGGCGAAAACCGAGATCCGTTCGCCAATCAACGGCCTGGTCCTGACACGCTCGGTCGAGCCCGGCCAAACCGTCGCCGCCTCCCTCCAGGCGCCGGTACTGATCACCCTGGCCGAAAACCTCGCCCAGATGGAACTGCGCGTCGATGTCGACGAAGCGGATGTAGGTAAAATACAGGCCGGGCAAGAAGCGACTTTCACCGTCGATGCCTACCCCGACCGGAAATATCCCGTGGAAATCACTCAAGTCCGCTTCGGGGCAAAAACCACCAGCGGCGTAGTCACCTACGAAACCATTCTCAAAGTCGATAATGGTGATCTCTCCCTTCGTCCGGGGATGACCGCCACTGCCGATATCGTCGTCACCAAAGTCGTCGATGCCCTGCTGGTCCCCAACTCGGCGCTACGCTTTGTCCCGAAGGGGATCGAGGTAACAAAAGACAGCAAGGGTGGCGGCAGTGTGCTCAGCAAACTCATGCCGCGGCCACCGCAACGCACCGGCAAACGGAAAGAAACAAGTGGCGGACCGAAAACAGCACAAAAGGTCTGGATCCTGGTAGATGACCAGCCGACCGCTACCCCGGTAACGACCGGCCTTACCGATGGCACATCCACCCAGATCATCAGTGGCGACCTGCAACCCGGCACCGAACTGGTGACCGGTGAAGAGAGCAGCAAAAAATGAAGACGGCCCATTCTACAGAACGAGATACCCCGCCGCTGATCGAGCTGAAGGGTGTCACCAAGATATACGGTACCGGCAGCGCCTCCATGCAAGCCCTGCGGGGTATAGATCTGACCATAGAGGCCGGGGAGTTCGTGGCGGTCATGGGACCCAGCGGTTCCGGCAAGTCGACCTGTATGAATATCCTTGGCTGTCTCGACAAACCGTCTTCCGGCTCTTTCCTGTTTGAGGGACTCAGTGTCGGCGAGTTGTCCCGCGATCAGCTGGCACTCATGCGCCGCAATTGTCTTGGCTTTATTTTCCAAGGGTTTAACCTTCTGAACCGTACCTCGGCCCTGGAAAATGTCGAACTGCCATTAATCTATCGCGGTGTCCCCATCGCCGAACGGCATCGTCGAGCCCGCGAAGCCCTAGCGACCGTCGGTCTTTCGGGCTGGGAAACACATACTCCGGGAGAATTATCGGGCGGTCAGCAACAGCGGGTGGCCATCGCCCGGGCCATCGTCACCGAACCGAAGGTCCTGCTCGCCGACGAACCCACCGGCAACCTCGATTCGGCCCGCAGTCGTGAGGTTATGGAGCTGTTGACAACTTTTAATCGCCAGCGCGGGCTGACCGTTATCATGGTCACCCACGAACCGGACATGGCCGCCTACGCCGGTCGCCAGCTCCACTTTATCGACGGTCTGATAAACAGCACCACCCTGACCGGGAGGGCCGCCTGATGTTCTGGGAAACCATTATCCTGGCATTCCGGGAAATCCGTCGGAATGTCCTGCGCTCATCGCTTACCATCCTCGGCATCGTTATCGGCGTTGCCGCAGTTATTACCCTGGTGACCCTGGGCAGCGGCGCCACCGCCCAGGTCGCCGCGGAGATTTCAAGTCTCGGCAGCAATCTCCTGCAAATTCGTACCGGCCAGGGATTTCGAGGCCCCGGCGGGGCAAGCGGAACGGCCAAGAGCTTCAAAGTCGACGATGCCAAGGCTATCGCCCAGCAAATCAGCGGCATTGCGGCAGTTGCCCCCAACGCATCGCGCTCGGCACAGGTCATCGCCGGCAACACCAACTGGTCGACAAGCATCACCGGCAGCACCAACGACTTTCTGTTCGTACGAAATTGGTCGCTTGCGGCCGGACGCTCCTTCTCCGAAAGTGAACTCAAGGCAGGCAAGGCGGCATGCATCTTGGGTGCTACTGTGAAGAAGGAGCTGTTCGGCAGCCAGGATGCACTGGGAGCTTCAATCCGTTTCAACAGTATTACCTGCCAGGTGGTCGGGGTTTTCGAGGTCAAAGGCCAATCAAGCGGCGGCAACGATCAAGACGACTTCATCCTCATCCCTCTTCGTACCCTGCAGAGAAGAATTGCCGGCAACACCGATATCAGCGCAATCTTCGTTTCCGCTCAGGATGGCGCATCCACCACCAAGATTAAGGAAGACATCGAACAGCTGCTGCGTGAACGGCGACATATCGGCGACGGTCAAGAAGACGATTTTTTTGTTCGCGACATGCAGGAAATCATGAGCACCCTTACCGGCACCACCAGGATCCTGACAACCCTCCTGGGAGCAGTGGCGGCGGTCAGTCTTTTGGTCGGCGGGATCGGGATTATGAACATCATGCTCGTCTCGGTCACCGAACGAACCCGCGAGATCGGCATCCGCCTGGCAATCGGGGCGATGGAACAGGACGTCCTCCTGCAGTTTCTGGTGGAGGCTGTGGTTCTGTCATCCTTTGGGGGCCTTTTCGGCATCGCTTTGGGTCTTGGTGCCGCCGCCATCGGTGCCCAGGCAATGAACATGCCGTTTATCTTCAATCCCGGCATAATTGCCCTCGCTTTTGTATTTTCCGGCAGTGTCGGCATTGTCTTCGGCTTTTTTCCGGCCCGCAAAGCCGCACGGCTCGATCCTATTGAGGCTTTGCGCCACGAATAAACCGTATTCCGATTTGCAATTTGGGGCCATTGCCTCCTGCTCTCTGGCACTTGAAAATCAAAAGAAAAACGGCCACTTATCCAAAAAGAGCTGCTGAAACACCTCAACACCGCCAATGACATCGATCTGATGCTGGTCATGGGCACCTGGGCCGGGCAGGATCTGGCGACAACCGCCCATACAGTGCCGACCATCGTCGGCTCGACCAATGACCCGATAGTCTCGGGCATTATCAAAAACGCCGAGGATTCAGGCATCGACCATATCCACGCGAAAATAGACCCCGATCCCGACCAGCCCTGGCTCCTTCTGTCAGCAGCGCCTCAACCCCGACAAAATTATCCAGGGATTTGCCAAGACGAAGAGCACGCTCCATCTTTGCCGCGATATTCACCCCTGCGGCGTCGTAGCCTGACAAAACCGTAGAAAGCTGCTGTTGCTGAAAAGAAAGAAGACTGAGGCCACCGTTCATCATCTGAGTACCGATGAGAAGCAGCAAAACCGCGCCGAGGATCGAGTAGGTGGAAAGTGATTGTTTTATCAACTCCCCGTTGCCCGTTTCTTGAAAAAAAGACGGATATGCGTTACCAATAGAAAAATGAACGTTTATTCACCCCATTATAGCAGAGAGGAAAACCGAATGAAACGAATAGCCATATTGTTTTACAAGCTCCTTGATGAACGGGGGACGCTTTTGACCGAGTGGCAGGACGGAGTACACTCGCTGAAAGGCGGCACCTATTGTGCTCGAATCCTGAATCGCCGAGCGGTTGCAAAAATCTCCGAATTTTTTGAATCCCGATAAAAAGTGAGGTATTCGCCATGGGCAAAACCAAGAGCTTCCACGTCGAAAATGGTCGAATGCTCTTCAAGTGCTACGCCTGCCAGGGAAAGAGAATGATCGCCGTCGGCCCTGGAGTTCGAATGAGATCGATACGTTGCAGCAAATGCGGGGAATCGACCCGCTGTCTCTTCAACAGGCGCCTGGCACAGAGAGAATCGCAGAGCGGCACGGTTTTGCTGTTGACCAGTGACGGCAGAGAATTGACGGTCGATCTCTTCGACATCTCCCTGCATGGCGTAGGCTTTGATCTCTCCATTCGCGATACCAATAAAATAGCCGTCGGCCGAGATGTTCAATTCAAATGCAGCTGGAACCCCCAGTTGCTGAGCAGTGATCGGTATGTCGTTCGTTCGGTAAAAGGCCAGCGGATCGGCGTCGAACGGCATTCTTGATGAGAATCCCATGCCGGCGATACGTATCGGTAAGAACAATACAAGAAGCAGAAAACTTCAGTTAAAACCTTTGGTGAACCTCATGCTTGAATTGCATTTTTTCAGACAGTTTCGGGTTGCTATCGCACTCCTCCTGCCACTCCTCCTCTCAGGTGCGACTTTTGCGGGTGCAACGAACGACGAGGACGTCAACGCCGATTTCATAAAAGCTGCATTCTCCGGGAATGTACAGGAAGTCGAACGCCTCCTGGAAAAAGGTGCAGATGTCAACACCAAGAGGGATAACGGCATGACTGCCTTGATCGGAGCATCACTTGAAGGCCACGATGATGTCGTGAAGTTGCTTCTGACAAAGGGGGCCGACGTTGATGCAAAGGTATTTTTCTTCGGCCGCAGTAACGGTGCCACTGCGTATGATCTCGCCTCTCAGGCAGGCCATCAAGAGATTGTAAAACTCCTGGTCAGGGCAGGAGCCTACCATGAAGAAAAAGCAGAACTCTACCAGGCAAAGAAGGTTGCGGCCCCGACATCCTACCAACCATCAAGGAGTAGAAGAGACTAACGCCTCATGACTGCTGCAGATCCTCATCGTCAATATGAAATTTGTGCGGCATCTCTGTCTCCCCTGCGGCCTGCCGAAGGCCGTCGACTGGAGTGGGCTGGTTCGGGGTACTAATGATTGATTTGTATATGGTCAATTTTACAATCAAAAGAACAATATTGGTCCTCCTATGAAGGCGGAATGAGTAGAGGCTTATTTTGCCACACCACCGTGAGGCTTGTAGAAGATATGCTCGCCGATCTCTACAGTCTTGATGTATTCCGCCGACCAGCCGGGGGTGGCTTTTCGCTGGCGAAAATACATAGCTCCACCGGTCCGGTCCGTTAGTTGCCGGTTGAGAGCTTTTCTTGCTATTTCCTTGGCGACCGCGTAGTGTTTATCCTCTTCTGCGTCATCAGAACGGCCATCACACCACCACGAGAACTGGCAGGCTCCTTGTTCGTGGCCTTGCTTGACAACTCCACAAACCGTGTTTGGAAAGCCCTTATGGCCTAACCGGTTCATAACAACACTGGCAATCGCTTCCATGCTGGCAACGCCCACGTTCTTGGCCTCCCAGTAGATGGTGCGTGAAAGACAGGTGATCGCATCGTCTAAGGGCTCTTCACCGACCGGATCGACTGCCTGCGCTTCAGTCTTCGTGATGGTCTCGGATCGAGAAGGAGACGTCTTGCTTGCCTTGGTTGCAGAATTCTGCTCCAGTACCTCCGCTTTGTTCTCAGCGACTTCCGCCTTATCTGTCCGGTCAGCCGCGCTCGTCCGGCCGGCGACAAGTATTATCGCTAGGCAGGTCACAATCAATATTTGTCGCATAGTCAAATCTCCGGGATGACTCAAACAAAACCCTATGCAGGCACGATACTTCCGTTGGCCATTCGTGCCGAACGTTGGCATAAGCGATTGCCGGGCTTTTTCCAGCAATCCGCCTTTATGTCACCAGCCCGATATTCCGCTGTTGAGCTGTCCCGATGTTGCAACTCTGTTCAATTGGTTCTTCCGAGAAAAGATATCACTGAAGATGAATTGTTGAGTCAGCTTGAAGCCAGACACAGAAAAAGAAGGCCTCAATTGATGCCCCCAACCGAAAACAACATAAAGACGGGCTGTTGACTCTGGCGGCATACTCGCCGAAGGAGAATCAAAATAGAACCGTAACTGCTCTGTTGATTCTATTTTCACACTATATTGACCCTACCCCGAAATTCCGAAGTGCGGTTCGGAAGGCGTTGAAAGGACTCCGGATGGTGTCGCCAAGAAGGATGCATAGCCAAACCAGTGGTAGAACGTAAGCGGCTGGTCCGTTTGCCACGCGAGGTAGCAGAGCAGTATCGTTGCAGTCACCAACCCGACCACAGAGGTGATGACATCAACAAGAAACAGCGTCTCTACTTGGTCGCTGTGGCCGGCTTGCTGCCCTTGACCGCGGCCGCCTTCAGTTCGGGAATCAATATCTCGATCTTGGCGTTCTTGCGCAGGTCGTCGAGGAAGGTCTGGTACGCATCGCCCTTGCGCTGCTGCACGATGATCTGCTCGATCTGCGACTTGACCTCGGCCAAGGCCTGCTGCGTGCCGGCACGCTCGTCGGTCACCCGGATGATGTGCCAGCCGAACGGGCTCTGGACGAGCTTGGTCGTGGTCTCGCCCTTCTTGAGCTTGTCGAGCGCGGCCTGGAACTCCGGGACGTAGGCCGAGGTCGGCCAGCCGAGGTCGCCGCCCTTGGATGCGGTGGCGGTGTCGATCGAGTTCTTCTTGGCAAGGGCCTCGAAGTTGCCGCCGTCCTTGACCTCGGCGAGAACCGCCTCGGCCTTGGCCTTGTCCTCGGGCTTGAAGAGGATGTGGCTCGCCTTCTTGGACGCCTTCTGGAAGAACTGCGCCTTGTTCTTGTCGTAGTAGGCCTGGATATCGGCTTCGCTGACCTTGGCGTTGGACGAGAGCGAATCGATGAGCTTCTGGGTCACGAGCTGGTTGCGGATCTGCGTCTTGAGTCCGTCGACCGTCATCCCCGCGCTCTTGAGCGCCTCGTCGAACTGCGCCTGGTCCTTGAAGCCGGCCCTGAGCTGGTCGATCTGCTTCTGGACGTCGGCGTCGGAGATCTTGATGCCCTTGTCCTTGGCTGCCTGCTCGATGAGCTTCTGGTTGATGATGTTGTCCAGAAGACGCTGCTTGAAGTCGAGTAGCCGACCCTCGCCGTCGGCTCCGGTGAACATGTTGGGATACTGCTTCTTCAGCTGCTCGAGCTGCTGGTTGAGCGCCTCGGTCGAGACGGCCTCACCGTTCACCTTGGCGGCAGTGTCCTTGTTCGAGCAGCCGGACACTCCAAGCGCTCCGATGAGAACGGCGACGCAGAGCGCCCCGACGAGCAGGTTTCGCGTGGACTTCATCGTCCGAATCCTCCTGATTGGTGGTATGGGCTCACGCGAGTATAGCATCGAGCATGCCGAGGGCCGCCGCGGTCACAGACTCTCCATACTCGAGCGGCATGGCCAGCTTTCTGCTCCCGCTCGATCCACACCGCGCCGCGCGCCGTGAGCTCTCCGCGCTTCGTGTCCGAGAGTGCGAGCGGAGACACCGTGAGCCGCCGCCGTGCCACGCTGACGTTGGTGGCGCCGGCCTCGGCGGCCATCGCCCGGATGCGCGCGACGTTGACGAGGTTCTTCGCAGGCGCGGGGGCCGCGCCGAAGCGCTCCTGCATCTCGGCGAAGACGGCGTCGACCGCCTCGATCGACGGCGAGCCGGCGAGCCGGCGGTAGATGCGCACCCGCTCGTCGACCGCATCGACGTACTCCTCGGGCAGGAACGCCGGGACCGGCAGGTCGACGCGCACCTCGGGGTGGGCGACGACGGGCTCGCCGCGCGCCTCGCTCACGGCCTCCATCAGCATCTGCGCAAAGAGGTCGAAGCCTACCGCGGAGAGGTTGCCGGACTGCTCGGCGCCGAGCAGCGAGCCGGCGCCGCGGATCTCGAGATCGCGCATGGCGATCTTGATGCCGCTGCCGAGGTCGGTGTTCTCGCCGATCGCGACGAGACGCTCGGTCGCCTGCTCGGTGAGCGACTGGTGCGCGGGGAACAGGAAGTACGCGTACGCCTTGACGTGACTGCGGCCCACCCGGCCCTTGAGCTGGTAGAGCTGGGCCAGACCGAGCCGTTGCGAGTCCTCGATGACGAGCGTGTTGGAGTGCGGGTTGTCGATGCCGGACTCGATGATCGTCGTGGCGACCAGCACGTCGTACTCGTTGGCCGCGAACGCCTCCATGACCGCTTCGAGTTCACGCTCGGACATCTGCCCGTGGGCCACGCCGATGCGCGCCTCCGGAGCGGCCGTCGTCACTCGGCGAACCGCCTCGTCGATCGTCTTGACCCGATTGCTCACGTAGTACACCTGACCGCCGCGGGCCAGCTCGCGCCGGACCGCCCCGCTCACGATGTCCTCGTCCCACTCGCCGACATGCACCTGCACCGGGAAGCGGTTGGGCGGCGGCGTGTCGATCACGCTCATGTCGCGCACTCCCGACAGCGACATCTGCAGGGTGCGCGGAATCGGCGTCGCCGAGAGCGCGAGCACGTCGATCTGCTCGCGCAGGTTCTTGATGTGCTCCTTGTGCTCGACCCCGAAGCGCTGCTCCTCGTCGATGATGACGAGCCCGAGGCTCGCCGGCGTCACGTCGCGCGAGAGCAGACGGTGCGTGCCGACAAGCACGTCGACCTCGCCGCGCGCGAAGCCCTCCAGTGCCGCCTTCTGCTGGGACTCGCTCCTGAAGCGAGAGAGCACTTCGACGCGCACGGGGAACGGCTCGAAGCGCTCCGAGAAGGTGGTGAAGTGCTGCTGCGCAAGGATGGTCGTGGGGCAGAGCACCATGACCTGCTTGCCGTCCTGGGTGGCCTTGAACGCCGCAGCGGATCGCGACCTCGGTCTTGCCGTAGCCGACGTCGCCGCAGATCAGGCGGTCCATCGGCTTGTCAGACTCCATGTCGGCCTTCACGTCGGCGATCGCCGCGAGCTGGTCGAGCGTCTCCTCGAACGGGAACGCCGCCTCCATCTCGAGCTGCCACGGGGTGTCCTCGCGGTACGCGTAGCCGTCCACGGTCGGCGCGTCGCGAATAGAGGTCGACCAGGTCGAACGCGAGCGCGCGTGCCGCCTTGCGAGCCTTGCCGGTCGACTTGGACCAGTCGGCGGTGTTGAGACGCGTGATTCGCGGCGACGATGAGTCCGGGCCGACGAACTTGGTGATGCGGTCGATCTGCTCGACCGGCACGTAGAGCTTGTCGCCCTTGGCGTACTCGAGAAGCAGGTAGTCGCGCTCTTGGCCGAGCACCTCCTGGCGCACGATCTCCTTGAACAGCGCGATGCCGTGAGTGGCGTGCACCACGTAGTCGCCGGGCGCGAAGGCGAAGGTGACCTTGGTGGGGTCGATCTGGCGGCGCGCACGGCGGACCGCGGAGCGCGGGTACACATCGTCGATGGAGACGACGGCGACCTTGGCGTCGGTGATGACGAATCCGGCGGGGACGTCGGTGTCGGCGACCTCGACGACGCCCTTGGCCAGCGGCGTGTAGTCGGGCCGCTGCGGAGACCGTCGGGCGGCGCTGCGTGGTCGCGCTCCGCCTCCATGCGCACGCCGGTCTCGGCGAGCAGGTCGGAGATGCGTGCGCCGGGCGCGGCGGTCGGGCACCGCGAGGGCGAGCGCGTAGCCGGTGGAGAGCAGCGAGCGGACACCGCCGACGAAGCGCTCCTCGCCACCCGAGACCTCGGGTCGGCGCGCGGAGAGCTCGGCGTCGACGCCCGCGCCGGTGCGGAAGATCGACAGCAGGGTGAGCCGCTGCCGAGCGCCGAAGTCGAGCTCGGACGGGGTCAGGTAGAGGCCGTCGAGCGGGACGCGCGCGGCCTCGGCAAGCACGGTGAGTTCTTCTCGGCGGCGGACGGCGTCGTCGAAGAGCGAGCGCGGCTCGGCGACCACCGTCAGGACGTCGGGACCGAGGTACTCGGTGGGCATGCCGGGACGCTTGTAGAGCAGCGGAAGGAACGCTCGATGCCGTTGAAGAAGACGCCCTGCTCGAGCAGTTCGAGCTGGTGCGCGAGGAACGGGTCCTTGAGTGCCTTGTCGCGAAGGGCCTTCTGCGCGTATTCGACGCCGCGCGAGCCGATGCTGAGCTCTCGGCAGGGAAACACCTCGACCGGTTCCGAGTCACCGATCGTCTGGCCGGTCGAGGGCACGTAGCGCTTGAGCGTCTCGATCTCGTCGCCGAGCAGCTCGGCGCGCACCGGCGAGAGGCTGCCGGCCGGAAAGACGTCGAGCATGCCGCCGCGTACCGCGAACTGGCCGGGGTTCTCGGCGACCTCGACGCGCTCGTAGCCCATGCGCGAGAGCCGGGCGGCGTGCTCCTCGAGATCGATGGAAAGCCCGGCCTCGAGCGTCAACGGGTCGAACACATGGCTACCCTGCGGCGGCACCGTCCGCAGAAGCGCACGCGCGGAGGCGACCACGATGACCGGGCGGTTCTTCTCGAGCGAGTGCAGCGCGCGGGCACGGGCGCCGATCTGCTCGAGATCGGGAGCGGTGCCGCTCCACGGGTAGTCGCTGCGCTCCGGGTAGTGCAGGACGCGCCGCTGGCCGAGAAACGCCGCGGTCTGCCGCCAGAAACGCTCGGCGTTCTCCTCGCCCGAGACGACGACGAGCGTCGGGCGCGACTCCTGGCTGTGCAGGGCCGCGACGATCGCCGGCCGGATGAGCCCGGGTGCGGCGAGCGTGGCGTCCGAACCTTCGCCGAGAAGAGCGGTGATCGTGGCGTAGGGCTTGGCCGCTGCGAGCGAGGCTGCGAGGCGATCGATGAGCATGGCGCGACTCCCGGACACACGTAGGCGAACAGCACGAAAGCCCGCAACCGGCTTGCCGGGCGGGGACAGTGCAGACTATCCCCGTGGTCGTGAGCGGGTCAAGCGCGCCCGGCGATACGCGTCGTTCGGGCACGCCCGCCCTGCCTCCGGATCGCGGCATCGCCCCGTCTCGGGAGAGGTACACTCTACGGATTCCGCACACCCGCGAGAGGACCCTCGGCGTGCCAGAGGAGCTGCACCGCGACACCCAGCGCGCCGTCAGCGAGCGCCGAACGCCGCGCTGACGGCCGAGCTCGACTACGGCGCGCCCGCCTCCCCGATCGCCGAGAACCCCGACGACATCGCCGCCCAGGAGCCGATGACGATCGAGGCCGACACCGAGGTGCCGCCCGCGGCCCTCGTGCGTGCCGGCTGGATCGCGCACACGTTCGCCTCATTCCGCCAGCGCGACTTCACGCTGTTCTGGTCGGGCGCGCTGGTCAGCAACATCGGCTCGTGGATGCAGAATGCGGCCCTCGTCATCGTGGTCTACGGGCTGGCCCCCAAGCAGGCCTCGCTCTATGCCGGCCTGGTCGCCTTCATCTCCGGCGCGCCGGTCTTCTTCCTCGCGATCCCCGCCGGCGACATCGCCGACCGGTTCGACCGCCGCAAACTGCTGATCGTCATCCAGGTCGTGCTGCTCGGGCAGGCCGCGGCGCTCGGCCTGCTCTACAGCCTGCAGATCCTCACCCCGTCGAAGCCGGTCATGTCGCTCGCGTTGATAGCCGGACTCGGACTGATCGCCGGAGTCTTCACGGCGTTCATGATGCCGGCGTTCCAGTCGATGCTGCCCGACCTCGTCCCGCGCGAGTCGCTGATGAACGCGATCGCCCTCAACGCGGTGCAGTTCCAGTCTTCGAGGATGTTCGGGCCGATGATCGTCTCGGCGATGGTGCTCGCGGGCGCAGGGATGGGACTCGTCTTCTTCGCCAACGCGGCGAGCTTCCTGTTCGTCATCATCGCCCTGCTCGCGATCCGGCCACGCGCGGCGTTCGATCCGGAGGCTGGCGCACGGCACCGCGTCGAGGAGACCGCGATGCAGCGCATCGGCGCCGGCATCACCTACGCGCGCGGGCACCGCGCGGTCGGCATGCTCATCCTCTCGACCGCGATGCTGACGATCTTCGGCTTCCCCTACATGACGCTGCTGGCGGCGATCGTCGCCGCCAACATCGGCGGCACGGTGTCGCAGGTGGGTCGCGCGACGGCGGTGATCATGGCGTTCAACGGGCTCGGTGCGCTTCTCGGCGCGCTCGGCGTGGCGAGTCTGCCTGCCACCACGCCGAGAAACCGCGTGATCCCGTACACGCTCCTCGCCTTCGCCGCCTTCATCGTCATGTTCTCGCTCGCGCGCGTCGAGTGGACGATGGCGGTCTGTTCTCGGTGCTCGCCGGAGCTGCGCTCATGTCCACCAACTCGCTCGCGATGACCTCGATCCAGTCCGCGGTGCCCGGCTACCTGCGCGGCCGCGTCATGGCGCTCTTCGTGATGGCCTTCGTCGGGCATCATGCCGTTCTCGGCGCTGATCTTCGGGCCGGTGGGCCAGGTGATCGGCCCCGACCGTGCGGTCATGGTCGCGGGCATCGTGCTGATCGCATGGGCGCTGCTGCTGGTGGCGCGCCCGGCGTGGCTCCAGTCCGATCGCGGCATCCGCGCCGGCGGCCGAACCGGGAGGTGCCCAGGCATGAACACGACCGAGACGACTGAGCGCGCTGTGTGAGACCCACCCCGACCGGCACGTCGGCGGGTCCGGGCAATCGCGCTGCCAACGACCTGTTCGCTCGAGACCGTCGCGGCGGCGGGCTTCTCGGTCGAACGCATCGCCTTCGAGGCCGCCGAGTGGGTGCCGGGCGTTGGCCTGGCTCGAGGTGGGCGGTGAGTGGTTCACGCTGCACGCCGGGGCCGTTCTCCGACCCGTTCGACGGTGAGCGCGAGGCTCGTCGGCGGTCGACACCGTCGAGGATCTGGAGGCCCTGGACGCGCCCGGAAGCATCCTGCTGCTGCACGGAGCGATCGCCGCCGAGCAGCTCACCCCGCGCAACTACCCCTTCTACCAGATGGACGGCCACGCCCGGATCCTCGCCGCGCTCGACCGCGCGCGGCCGGCCGCCGTCATCGCGGCCACCGGTCGCACGCCGATGGCAGCAGGCCTCTACCCGTTCCCGCTCTTCGAGGACGGCGACCTGGGCCACCCGTCGGCATTCCTGCGTGACGTCGAGGGCGCACGCGCTGCTGCCGCTGTCGGGCCGAGCGTGCGCGGCTCCACATCGACTCGAAACAGCGCCGCGTCCCCGCCGAGCAGATCGTCGCCTCGCAAGCCCGGCGCCGACCCGGCCCGCGGCCGAGTGGTCGTGTGTGCGCACATCGACAGCCGCTACGGCACCCCGGGCGCCCTCGACAACGCCGGTGGTGTCTGCGTGCTGCATGGCGCTCGCCGACCAGCTGGCAGGCGCGACGCCGGCCCTCGACGTCGAGCTCGTTCCCTTCAACGGGGAGGACGACTTCGCCGCGCCCGGCGAGATCGCCTACCTCGGACGACCCGACGCCGCGCTCGACCGCATCGCGCTCGTGGTCAACATCGACGCGGTCGGCCGCAGGGGCGACGACACCGCGATCTCGTTCTACGGCTGTCCGGACGAGCTTCGCGAGCGCCGCCTTGTCGGCCGCGTCAGCGGTACCCCGCGTAGCCGAGGGGCCCGAGTGGCCGATGAGCGACCACATGATCTTCGCGATGCGCGGCACTCCGGCCATCGCGATCACGTCGACCGGCCTGCACGAGATCGCGGCGACCGTCGCGCACACCGCCGATGACCTGCCCGACCTCGTCGACCCCGCGCTGATCGACGATGCCGCGCGCTTCATCGCGCGCTTGATCGAAGCGGTCGGTGCGGGAACGCGCTAGCCGCAGGGTATCAACGCCAGCAGACACCCGGATCCGAGAGGACACCCCCATGGCCCGCGCCGCCGACGAGCCCGTCCCGCAGCTCTCCCCCGCCGAGCGCGAGGCGCTCGCCCCATCTACGCCGAGCGGCTCGAGGCGCACTACGGCGACCCGCATGCCGCGCTGCACTTCGCCGACGCCTACCAGCTCCTGATCGCCGTCATCCTCTCGGCACAGACCACCGACGTGGGCGTGAACAAGGCGACCCCGGCGCTGTTCGAGCGCTTCCCGACACCGGCCGACCTGGCCGAGGCCGACCAGCTCGAGGTCGAGGAGTACGTTCACACGCTGGGCTTCTACCACCAGAAGGCGAAGAACATCATCCGGACGTGCCAGATCATCGTCGCCGAGTTCGACGGCGAGGTGCCCGACACGATGGAGGGGCTGACGTCGCTGCCAGGCGTGGCGCGCAAGACGGCCAACATCGTGCTGGGAGAGGCGTTCGGCAAGGTCGAGGGGATCGCCGTGGACACCCACGTCTTCCGTCTCGCCCACCGATTCGGCCTGTCCACCGAGCACGACCAGGACAAGGTCGAGCGCGACCTCATGGCGATCTTCCCGCGCGGAGCACTGGCACCGCGTGAACTACGACCTCATCAACCACGGCCGTGCGATCTGCACCGCGAAACGACCGGCGTGCGGCGCGTGCTTCCTCAACGACGTCTGCCCGACCGCGTTCGTGCCGGCGGGGTGGCGCGAGGTGCTCTAGGTCGCAGCCTGCTCTGAGCCAGTCG
>CAWDST010000035.1:0-16275 GCA_963804965.1 uncultured delta proteobacterium | reverse complement strand
GGCAAAGCATATTTTCCGCAACATACAGCGCCAGGCCGATCCAGATGAGGAGAAAGCCGACCATCCTCTGACGGCTGAAATCCTCACCATAGATAAACACCCCGAGAAGAAGATTGATCGACGGAGCCAGGTACTGGAGGAGACCAAGGGTGGAAAGGGGGATCTTATGGGCGGCATGGCCAAAAAGCAGCAGGGGTATGGTCGTGATAATGCCGGCACCGGCCAGCAGCAAGGAGCCGGAAAGCCCGATGTGGCCGAAAGAGCCACCCTGCATAACTTCAAGACCAAAAAGAAAGATCACGGATGGGACAAAAAGGACCGCTGTTTCAAGACACAGACCATCGAGCGGATCGAGGGGATTTTGCTTATGGAGGAGGCCATAGATGGCAAAGGTTATTGCCAGCACCAGGGCGATCCAGGGGAATTGACCGTAATAGAAGGTCAGGTAGAGAACCCCGAGCACGGCAAAAAAGATTGCCGCCCATTGCATCAGCCGCATCCTTTCCCGAAAGAAAATCATGCCGAACAACACGTTGATCAAGGGGTTGATAAAATAGCCGAGACTTGACTCGACGATATAACCGGCATTGACCGCCCAGATATACAGCAGCCAATTGATGGTCAGAAGGAGGGCGGTGGTTGAAAAAGTGATAAGGTTTTTCCGCTCCCCGGCCGCCCGGCGGAAGGCATCCTTGCGGCCAAGCAGGACGATCAAACCGAGGGTTAACAACAGCGACCAGGCCACCCGATGGCAGTAAATTTCGTAGGCCGGCACCTCGTTCAGGAGTTTCCAGTAGGCAGGCAGCACCCCCCAGAGTATGTAAGCCCCGGCCGCGGCCAGCACCCCACCATATTTCAGCATCATTCCCCCCGCCAGGAAACCGGAAGCCCCGTCAATCGGTATTGAACGGAGCTGGTGTGTCTGCAAAAAAAGGCCTACTCCAGCAACAGGCCGCTGGAAAACCAGTAAAAGATAATATAGCCCCCGGCACCAAGAAGAAGCAAGGCGGAGAACTTCTGCACATAGGGCAGCACTCGCCGCATAGCCCCGATGACGACGCCCTCCTTCACCACGGTAATGCCGAGAGTGAGGATCTGCATAACAAACCCCATTCCCAGCACATAGCCGAGAAATTGCAGAATACCCTCGGTAAACCCGCCGCTTGTTGCCGCACTGCCGACGACCATGAGAAAAATCGGTAAGGTGCAACCGAGGGAAGTGGCCCCGAAAGCCACACCGAAAAGAAAGAAGCCGAAAATGGAAATTTCCCGCGGATCGCCTATTTTTCCGGCCCATCCGACAAGAAAGTGCAACGACAGGGTATTGCCGAGGAGCATCCACGCCCCGAGCAGCATCAACAACACGCCGACGACAACGGTAAACCAGGGCATGATCTCCATGAGAAAGGTGCCCCCGGCCGCGACAATGGCGCCAAAAACCCCAAAAAGCAGAGCAAAACCGGATGCCACCACCAAGGCTATCCAAAAGGCCTTTGCTAGCCTGAAAAATACAGATCGGCTGCGAAAACGGCTGTCGTCCGCGCCGAGATAAAGTGTCAGGTAAACCGGCAGCAAAGCAAAACCGCAAGGATTAACCGCCGACACCATCCCGGCGCCAAAGGCATACCCGAACGGCAGAATTTCCGCTGCCTGACTCAACCACTGAGTTAATTCAACCTGCACATCCATCTTTCTTCCCTTCCCCTATTGTCGTTTTCAACCAAAGCCGCGATCATACCATACTGTCCCGAGGATTTGAAGGTTGCAGAACATCGCATCGCCGGTAAAAACGCCCCCCTTGCTGACTGCTGCTCTCGATAACACCCGATTGCGCTCCGGTGGAAAAGAGATGTACAACGCCCGAAAGGGTCTGAAAAGTTTTTTTGGTAAATGGCCAAGGTTTTCTGATATAGTTAAAGACTACCAGCAGGTCATCAGCACTCCCGGCTCCCGCCGATGGACCGCCCACTACGGACATGGATACAAACCAGACATTTACTCTCCTCTGCAAAACAAAAGCGCTGCCGCAGCCATCGCCATTCGCCCTGGACCTCGCCGCGCATTGTTATGGCCAACATGATTCGCAGAAGACCTGCAGCCAAATGGTTGCCGGCCATCGGCAATTCACGGCGGATATTCTCCGTTATGCCAACAGCCCGCTGGTCAACGCTCCAGGACAAATGGAGTCGATCGCCCAGACCATGACCGCCCTTGGCCTGGAAACAGTGGCCAATGTAGCGATGATTTTCTCGCTGCTCGGCCAATACCGCTACGGCAAGTGTCCGCATTTCGACTACCAGCGGTTCTGGCAAAAGTCCCTGGCCCGGGGTGCCGCCGCGCGGGCATTGGCGATACAACAGGGCAGTGAGCCGCAGCAATTCTTCGCCTTCGGCGTTCTCAGCACCATCGGCGATCTGGCCCTGGCCACCGCATTTCCTGAGGAATACGGCAACCTCCTGCTGAAAAACCTGCACCCGGAAAAGGCTGAGCACAAGGAAAAACAGCTTTTCGGGCTGTCGTCAGCCGATCTTACCCGCCACCTCCTCGCCAGCTGGTTCCTCCCGAAACCGCTCATCCGGGCACTGAAGGGGCCCACCGATCAAGCCGGCGGCAAGCCTTTTTGCCGAACAGCCGAAAAAATTCACAAGGCCTTGACCCTTGCCAATCATATTGCCAAAATCTGCCTCGTCGAACTGCCCCTTACCACCACCTTTTTAGCGGTTGAACAGCAGGCGGAGGAGCAACACCTGCCCGTTGAACAATTCGCGCCATTTTTTGATGACGTCGTGACCTTCTGGCAGGCCGCCAGCGAATTTTTCGAGGTTCCCACCCTGCACTGCCCGAACTACCACCAGATAAAGACCATGGAGGATGCGACCCTGGAGGTGGAGCACGGTAAACAACCACCCATCAAGGTCCTGGCCGCCGATGACGATCCGATCACCCTGCTTTGTCTGGAAAAGATGCTCAGCGCCGAACACCGGATCATCCTGCTCGCCAAGGACGGCAAGGAGGCGCTTGAACTGGCCCTGGAACATCGCCCGCAGGTGCTCATCAGCGATTGGCGGATGCCTGTGCTGAGCGGCATAGATCTTTGCAAAATCCTGCGAAAAACCAGCGTCACCCGGCATTTATATATACTCATGCTGACCAGTAATGAATCGGAAGATGAACTGGTCCAGGCCTTTGATGCCGGTGCCGACGATTATATCATTAAGCCCTTCACCCCCAAGGTGCTCCAGGCAAGAGTGGCGAGCGGCGAGCGACTGATTCGCTCCCAGCAGATCATCTCCAACGACCGTGAAGTTATCCGCTGCTATGCCGCCAAATTGGCCACCACCAACCGGAAGTTGCAGAATATGGCAATGACCGACTTTCTCACCGGGCTGCCCAATCGGCGAAGTGCTCTGCTGCGTCTGAAAAACCTCGTTTCCGAGGTGCAACGTTATGGCGAACCCCTGTCATGCCTGATGATCGACATCGATCATTTCAAGCAGATCAATGATACCTACGGTCATGAATGCGGCGACACGGTGTTGCGACAAATCACCAAACTGCTCGAAGAAAAAGCCCGCAGCTATGACATGGTCAGCAGATGGGGCGGCGAGGAATTCCTGGTAATCAGCGCGAGAAGCAGCGCCATCGACACCTTCCAGCTGGCCGAACGGCTCCGCAGAACCGTGGAAAACCATGATATCAGTATCTCTCAAGATCTGAAAATCAGGTTAACCGTCAGTATCGGCGTCGCCAGTTGGCGGCCGGATTTGGTCAATGCCGGAGAGCTGATCAAAATCGCCGACCAAGCCCTCTATCAGGCCAAGGCGGCCGGCCGGAACCGGATCGAACTGGCGGTTGTCCCGCCCCCCGAGCCGCATCCGCTTCGTTGAACCGCATCGCCGCCTCCGTCCTGTAAAGCGAAAAGACCGCTATTATTTTTTGATCCGCGCCAGATAATGGTAACGATTGAGATCGAAAAGCCCTGCCTGCACCGGATCCAGGTTATCAAATTTTTTCTGAAACCGGTCATACACCTCCCAGAATGTGTCGTTTGCCCGATTCACCCCGAATTTATCCAGCGACTCAAGAGAAGCGGCACACCCGTCGTATTCCTTGAGCATCTGGAAGAATTCGGGCAGATCTCTTTCATGTACCTCAAAAAAATAATTAGGGTAGGAACCGATAAAATTTTCGATAAAGACCGCGCTGTCCAATTCCGGTCGCAGTCGTTTCTCCTCTTCATAGAGGCTGGTGACATCGTCATGCCAGCGATTGACCACCATGGAAAAATACACATCCTTGTCCGGTTGTTGCGCATCCTTGATAATGCGCAGATAGGCGAGATTGGCGTTGTGATCGTCAACCTTTCTCAGAAAAGCCGTCCCGGGTTTCGACACCGCCTGAAACCCCTGGTAATATTCTTCTACACTGGAATACTTGCTAAGCAGCGAAGGATATTCCTCTCCGGCACGGAGATAGTTTCGGTCAAAAGCCATCCCCGTTTCCGGACGGAAGTGTGCCTCCACCAGGTATTCAACGAATTCCCTTTTCGGTTCATCGGTTGTAAAGGCAAAACCGGCATCGAGATCCGACCGGGAATAATCGATAGCCACCTGCTCCAGATCCATGCCGCCATACCACTCCTTCATCATTGCATAGCGAAGATTTTTGGGCATGAAATCGACAAAATAGGTTTCTCCCTCCTGGCGCAGTTCGTCCATATAGACGCGAATAGAGGCTTGATGCATCTTATGCCCGAAAACATTGAACCCGGCGACCAGCGAGTAATAGATGCGCTCAACCAGCGGATAATCCATGACCCAGATGGTTCCGGGCAGGTTTCCCTGCGGCCCTGCTTCGACTGAAGCACTGTCAAAATGGCGAAAAACGGTGAGCAGCGGGGTATCGCGGCTGTTGCCTGCCCGCCAGGCTGCCTCCTCGGGATCATTGCCCGGCCAGATTGCCTCCGCACCCGGCTCCCGATAACGATAATGGGATGCGTAATAGGCTTGTCTTTTATTGGCAAACTCCGAGGACTTCTTGCGATATTCCTTCTTAATGGTCGCCGCAAACAACCCCCAATAATCGTCCTTCATGACGGGCATTTCCAGGAGATCGCCATAGGTCGTCAAAAATCCCGGATTTTGTACACTCAGATCATACTGAGGATCGAGAAAAACCACCCAGAAATGGTCCTGCACAACATTGAGGGCAACCTGACCTTTGCAGACCGGTCCGCGAATGAAGGTCATGATGATATAATGAATGTTATCGAGGAGGAAGCGGTAGCGCGAACTGGGCGGAATCTGTTCGAAGGCCTTGAAAGGATTAGCGCTGATCTGCGGATCATATTCGAGGCGTTTTGGTGGAAGCAGCCACTCCGGTTCGATGAACAATTCGTGAATCCTCCCGTATTGCTCATCGGAAAGTTCAAAAACCATATGGGTTTTATGAACAATGGTTGAATGGATTTTTCGGAACCGGTAAAAAAAAGGCTTTTCCCCGGGGTCGTCATAGGGCAGATTGGTGGCGATGATCTTGACCGGAGCTCTGGGTGGCGTGCGGGAGCGAACCAATTCGTAAAAGATATTGGAATCGGTAGAAAACTTGATGTGGGCGAGAAAAAGATGCTCATACAGATACCTTGCGGTCATCGCATGTTTGTCATCGGGCTGATTCAGAAATGTTTCCCACTGCTCGATCTTTTGCTGATCTTCGAGGGGAATTGCCATGAGACGAGCCTTCTCCAACCCTTCCGGTCCCGCTGCACCCTGGGCGAGCCAGCCGGCGATTTTTTCAAACTCGTCATCCTTCAACGGGGGAAATCCATACGGCATCCCCCGGTTGGGGTGTTTGCTGAGATATCCATCGAGTTCGCTTGCCGATTGGGCACAGGTCAATTCATCCTCTTCCGGCTTAAAGGCATCCTGGTCTTCCATGGGCTTCTTTTTTTTCTGTTCGAGAAGCTTTAACAGGATTGAATTGTTCTGCCCGCACCCCGCGGTATTGCCGGTTACACTTTGAAATCCTTTGTGCCGCCATTCGGAAACGGTGTGGGCATCCATAAACAACCGTGTCGGATCCATGGTTTCCAGACGTTTGGCGTTATACACCGCCTGTTTGCTGGCACCACGCTCCAGCCCGTCGAAGGAATCGAGTTTCAGCTGGCAGGGCGAATTATAGCAGCTATGGCAGACGACACATCTTTTCACCAAAATCGGCTGAACTTCGCTCTGATATTCGATTTTCGGCGAGGGGGCGGCGACTGGGACAGGCGGTAGGGTGTTGGTGCTGCAGCCGGTCAGGAGAAGAAATAACAAGAATAAAGCCAGGTGCGGGTAAAGCATACATCCCTCCAATAGTGAGTGGTGCTATGAAAAGAGACTCAAAGTGACCCTCAAAACCACACAAGCTACTGGACTATCACCTATCATTTTACTGAATCTTTTGCAAGCCTATTTCGGCCTGCTCGAAAGCGAATGTTTGTTACACTCTCCGCTCCTCCTGGACAGTGGCCAACTGCACCAGTCGGTTCATGAAATCCCGAGACCTGACAAAATTATCGCGAAGCTTTGCCGGAGTGGCCTCCACCGATCCAAAGGTTTCCTGAAAAAAGCCGGTGATAAAATCGGTATGCAGGCTTTTCGCTTTGGCAAGCATCGGCGCGGCATTGGCCCGGACATGCTCCGGCAAACCTTGCAATTCCACAACAAAAGTTCCCTCCTTGTCGACAGCCAGGAGCATCTTTATCATCGCCTGGAGGCCCCCGTCGTTGACATAGGAAGTAAACCGGGCAAAGTCCTCGGCGGTCAGCTGCTCCGCCCCGCCGAGAAACTTGACTATTTTAAAGATGATCGCCACCAGTGTGCTGGCGCACACCTCTTCGATATAGCGGCGATGACCGGCAATTGCCCGTCCGGTCTCGGCCAGCAAGCCAGGGATGGGGGGCAGTCTCCTGGCCGGGATACATGGTGTACAGGGGGCGCAGAACATTCTGCTGAATCCGGCTGATTTCCGCCTGGGCAGTAAAAGGATTGATCATAAGGCAATCATTCTCACCGAGATAAACGGGATTGTCTCACACTCCCCACAAGGGGGTGGCTAAAAATTCTCGATTTTATTACCGCGCAGCACACACTGCTCAAGCTCCCGGCAGCATGTGCTTACCGACCGTATCATACTGAGAATCTCGACAAACACCGGATCATCCGGTCCGAGATCGTTTTCCGCCTGCGCCAGAAGTGCCGTGCCTTGCCCCAGATATTCATGTAGCTCGGCCATCAAGATTTTCCTTTTAATGTGTTTTTCCTTTTCTCGAACCAAGAGCGGCAAAATCCGTTCGATCGAGTACTCCACCAAGGCATCCCGCGGAGTATTGAACTGCTCCGAGATCTTCTCAAGGCTTTCCAAGGTTTTCCGCGAGATCACGTAGGTTTTTGCCACCCGCTGGGCGGCCTGGCCGACATTGACGAATTCACTGGCGATCATGCGCAGCGCCTGGGTGTCCTCGATCAGATGATCGAAAAGCGATTTCTGTTTTATACCCAGTTGGCCGGCGAGGATACTCAGGGCATCGATGGATCTTTCCGAAAGCTTGAAGGTCGTCCGTACCGACTGCCTGCCGCGCAGATCGGCGGTAGTCTCCTCGGAATATTGTAAATGAAAAAAGGGTGTTGTTTTCTCTTCCATATGGTCCATTCCTCTAATTCAGCCATGCGTTGCGTTACCAACACTCAGAGCTGACAAATAGTAATATTTCGTTAACCACTACTTACCTTTCAATATTACCATTTTCAGTAAAGAGATAAACCTTAAAAGCAAGAAGTGACCACAACCAGGAAGCACCTGCGAAGGTACTCAAACGGAGGATGTACCGTTACTCACCGGCAAAGGATGCAACTCCAAAACTGTTTGCCGAGCCCATCCACTTTCTGTATGATAGCACAGATCGAGAGCGGCCAATACCACTCTTACCATACCATTCAGGGAAAATCATGCCAGTCAAAGACAACGAAATCGTCCAGACAGTCGATCGCCATAATTCAATCTTCTTTCTCCATGGTCTCGACTCTTCAGGGCAAGGCACCAAGGGCCGCTTTTTCGCCGAACACTTTCCGCACATCCATTGCCCGGATTTTCATGGCAGCCTGGCCGCACGGCTGCTCCAACTCGGTGAACTGTGCCAAGACCTGGACAAGCTGATCTTTATCGGTTCAAGCTTTGGCGGGTTGATGGCCACCTGTTACGCCATGCTCTCTCCCGAAAAGGTGGCTCGTCTTATTCTTCTTGCACCGGCATTGAATTTTGGGGAGTATCGTCCGCCGCTTGAAAAACTCCAGATTCCCACCCTCTTGATCATCGGTAACGGGGATACGGTCACCCCACCGGCTCGGGTAATCCCTCTGGCGCAACAGACCTTTGCAGATCTTGATATCCGCCGCGAGGAAGACGACCACATGCTCCATACAACCTTTACGGCCCTGCCCTGGCACGAACTCCTCATGGGTTGACGGCCGGGAGTGCAGGACAAGTCAACGGGGAATCATCCGGCTTTCACCAATTTCCAGAGGAATGATTCGCTCTGGCGCCATCTGCTGCCCGACCATCGCCCGCCGCAGATCGACCAGCGGCTGGTCATAGCCGGTGTCGGCTAGAGGGAAGGTACGGTAATGGATGGGAAGGACAAAGGGCCGGCCAAGATCGGCAAAGGCCTGCACACACTCCTCCGGCGCCATATGTCCGTAGGCCATGAACCAGCGGGGGTCATAGTCGCCGATGGGCAGAATCGCCAGCCGAAACTGGCTGAATTTTTCTTTTGCCGCGCGAAACACATCGCCATTGCCATAGCCGCTGTCGCCGACAAAGTAGATATTCCCCCCCGGCGTGGTGATGGTAAAGGCAGCCCACAGTGCCTTGTTGCGATCAAAGATGCCCCGCGCCGACCAGTGATGCATCGGTTCGAGATGGACAGCGACCTTGTCACCGATCCTCACCTTTGCCCCCCAGTCATAGGCTTCGGCCGCAATAGCCGGGTCATAACCGCTCAGCAGGGCATCATTGCCGAGCGGCACGATGATCCGCGGGCTGTCCCTGTGCCAGAGCCTTGCCAGAGTCGCCAGGTTGAGATGGTCGTAATGATTATGGCTGACCAGCACCACATCAATCGGCGGCAGCTCGCCAAAAGCGACGCCCGGCGGATGCACGCGCCGCGGCCCGGCCCAGGTCACGGGACTGGCCCGCTCTGCCCAGATCGGATCGGTGAGGATGTTCAGCCCCTGGGTCTGGATAAGGACGGTGGCATGCCCGACCCATGTGACCCGCAACTCTTCGCCCTCGACCCGCTCGGGTGGTTGGTCATAAGCAGGCAGTTCGCTGTATTCCGGCCAAAATTGCCGCTCTGAGGTCAGTCGCCATTTGACAAAGGCACCAAAACTCTTGTCCATCGGCTTGCCTGGATTAAAAAACCTTTCACCGTCGAAATGATCCGAAACGGGCCCCTGATAGGGACTGGCGCAGCTTCCCAATAAAAGAATCCCCATGCCCATATATAAAAGCCCTCTCAAGGCTGCCAATCTTGTCATGACATTTCCCCAAAGATTTCTCGCCGCCAAACCCTTTCCACACCTCCTGGCGAATATCCAGACGTCCTGGCGTACATTTAAGAGAAAAGTAATTCATCCGCTGACATTGTCATGGCCTCGTCGCACCATTGCCTGCCGGAGAAAGCGCATTATTGTATCTGCGTATACGTAAAGACTTCGCTTTAACTCCCTTACATAACCGAGATTATTGACGATATGAACAAACACTTTCTTGTCACCGTCAGCAGCGATGCCGACAACCTCTGCGGCGTACGGTTTGTCAGCTCTTTTTTCAACAACCAATCGGAACATTCGGTTACCCTGCTGCATATCTGCCGGCTGGACTGTGATAATATGACCAAGTCCCTGACGGAGATGTGGCAGAACCCCGATGAAAAAAAGCAATGCAAGCTCACCGGTGGACTGAAGAGAGCCCTCGATAAAGCCACGGAACTCCTGAGCCAGGGCAATTTTCCCGTCGAGCGAACGATCACCAAAACGGCGGTGGAACGATACGGCAAATTAAAGGACATCCTGACCGAGGGGTCAGAGGGCTATTACGACGCCATAGTCCTCGGCAAACGGGCATCCTACGCCCTCCAGTGGATGTTCGAGAGACCGGCGGAGGAGTTGGCCCAGGCGATGATCCGCGACAGCTGCTGCGACGTACCGCTGTGGATTTGCCCGGAATCGGAGCCGGGCCGCAAAAACGTCCTGCTCTGTGTCGATGGTTCCGATAACGCCTATCGGGCGGTTGACCACGTCGGTTTTATCCTGGCCGGTGAGGATCAGCACAACATTACCCTCTTGCATGTCAACAACAGCACGACCCGCGAATCGGCGGAGATCTTCACCAGGGCCGAGGAGATACTGCACGGTCACACTATTGGTGACCAACGGATTCACCGCAACAGCACCTGGGGGATATCCGTGGCCGGAACGATTCAAAGCGAAGCCGCAAAGGGCGGCTACGCGGCGGTTGCCCTGGGCATGCACGGCAGCCAGGAGAAGGGCTTGCTGAAAGATTATATCCTGGCCGGTGGAACAACCGCCAAGCTCATCGGCAAAATGGAGAAAACTGCTCTGTGGTGCTGCCCGTAAACCGGCCTCTTGAAGATCCACCCTGCAGATCAAGGCTCATCCCGACCTTCTGGAGGGCTTGATGGAGAGCGACATTTATCGGCAGGCGGTCCGTGCCAAGCCCAGGATGCAGGGCGGTGATACGCAACCCGGCCTCGGCGAAAAGCGGCATCGGTGCCGAAGGGTCATCGGTCACCAACTCGAAGTGCTTCCAGCTCTGCCGCCTCTTTCATGACCCGACACATGGCCAGCCGACCGATCCCTTCCCGGTCGGGATTGCCGGCAAAACCGAAAAGTCGGCAAACCACCGGTCGCATCATGTACTGACTGCAGCCCCAGAGTCCGGCCCGGGTCAGCTCGCGGCGATAGAGAACGCAATGCTTATCATCACCGTGTTCCGCCAGTCGTTGCAGCACAAGGTCCGCCTGACCGGTACGAAACAGCAAAAATGCCAGGGGAAGACATTCGAGGATCGTTACCTCCACCTTCTCCGACAAACAGCAATGGCCGCAACCCTGTGGACAGCTCAGCCCGCTTCGCTCGGCAAAGGCGGCCACCGCCGCATCGAGCAGCGCATACACTTCGAGAACCTGGAGCTCCAACTCCCCTAGCATGGTCATCGGCGAATGGCTCAGCTGAGCAACAGGGAATCGGACGCCAGCTCTTCCCCCTGGGCCTTGTAGAACTGTTCAAGGAGATCTTTGACGGTCAGGTTTTCCTTGTCCCGCCCTCCCAGATCAAGGAGCACCCGGCCCTGATGAAGCATGAGCAGCCGGTTGCCGAAGCTGATAGCGTGCTTCATGTTATGGGTGATCATCAGAGTCGTCAATTTGCGGCCCTTGACGATTTCCTGGGTGAGGCCGAGGATCTGGCCGGCGGTCTTCGGATCAAGGGCGGCGATGTGTTCGTCGAGGAGCAGCACCTCCGGTTTGATCATCGTCGCCATGAGCATGGTCAGGGCCTGACGCTGGCCGCCGGAAAGCAGCCCGACCTTGTCGAGGAGCCGATCTTCCAGTCCCAATCCGAGCTGCCGCAGTTCATGGCGAAACCGCTCCCGATCCCGCGCCTTAACCCCCCGCGCAAGGCCCCTTCGCCGGCCGCGCAGGCTGGCAATGGCCATATTCTGTTCGATGGTCGCCGATGGACAGGTGCCGAGCAGGGGGTTCTGAAAGACCCGGGAAATAAGCCCGGCCCTTTTGTATTCGGGCCAGGTGGTAACGTCTTGGCCGGCGATGAAAATCTTGCCGGAATCCGGAAAAAAGCCGCCGGCGATACAGTTCTGCAGGGTCGATTTGCCCGCCCCGTTGGAACCGATAACCGTCACAAAGTCACCCTCATCAAGCGTCAGATTGATGTTGTCCAGGGCGAAGACCTCGTTGACACTGCCCTTGTGAAAATATTTTATGATGTTTTCGAGTCGTATCACCGGGCAATGAGTCTCTTTTTGAGGTTGGGGGTGATGAGGGCACCGATCACCAGGACCGCGGTAATGAGGTTGAGGTCGCTGGGGTTGAAACGGAAGCTGCCGAACTCAAGGCCTAAAGCCAGGGCAATGGCCAGACGGTAAACGATCGAGCCGAGCAGGGCGGCGATAAAGGCCTTTGCCATGGTCTGGCAGCCGAACACCGTCTCGCCGATAATCACCGAGGCAAGACCGGCAACAATGGTGCCGATGCCCATGCCGACATCGGCAGCGCCCTGATTCTGGGCAACCAGTGCCCCGCTCAGCGCCACCAGGCCATTGGAAAGACCGACCCCGAGGATGATCACCATATGGGTGTTGACGCCCTGGCTGGTGATCATCTGCGGGTTGTCACCGGTGGCGAGAATCGCCTGACCGAGCTCCGTGCCCATGAACCAGATAATAAAACCGAGCACCAGCCCGGCAAAGGTGCCGAAAATGAGCAGCCCGGCGTAATGGGCGGGAATCCCCAGACCGGTCACCGCGTCAAAAACCGTGTCGACACCCAACAGCGCAACATTCGGCCCGGCCATAATGCGGATATTGATGGAATAGAGGGCAATCATGGTGAGGATCGAGGCCAACAGGTGGAGGATCTTAAACTTGGTGTTGAGAACCGCCGTCACCATGCCGGCGACAAAACCGCCGGCCAGGGCCAGGAGCAGGGAGAGATAGGGATTGATGCCGTTGGTGATGGCCACCGCCGAGATGGCCGCCCCGAGGGGCAGACTGCCGTCGACGGTGAGGTCGGGAAAATCGAGGATGCGAAAGGTCAGGTAGACGCCCATGACCATGATGCCGTAGACCATGCCATGTTCGACGGCACCGAGCGCTGCGTACAATGTCATTGTCCGGCCCCTGTTATTGATACACCTGGGATGCTTTTTTCAGCATGGCGGCCGATGGCTCCAGGCCCATCTGCCGGGAATAGCCGGCATTGATATGCAGTTGCAGTTCCTTTTGAAACTCGACAGGCATGGTTTCCGGTTTCTCACCCGCAAGGATCCGCGCGGCCATCGCCCCGGTCTGTTGGCCATGCTTGTAATAATCAAAACCCATGGCCGCCACCGCACCCCTTTTCACCGAATCGACATCGGCGGCAAAGATCGGCAACTTATTCTGCACGCCAACCTTGATCACCGACTCCAGAGCGGAAACGATGGTATTATCGGTGGGAATGAACACCGCATCGACCCTGCCGACCAGGCTTTTCGCGGCCTGATGGACATCGGCGGTCTTACCGGCGGTGGCCTCAACCGTTTCAAAGCCGAGCTTGCCACTCAGTTCCTTGATTGCCGCAACGGTCGCCTTCGAATTGGCCTCACCGGCATTATAGAGCAGGCCAAGCTTTTTGATGCCGCCCTTATATTCCAGGACCATGCGCAGGTGCTCCTCAACCGGCAGGAGGTCTGAGACCCCGGTGATTCCCGGATCGGGTTTCTGCAGATCCTTTACCAATCCGGCAGCAACCGGATCGGTGACTGCGGTAAAGAGAAAGGGTCGCTTGAGGTCGGCCGGGGCCTTGGCGATCGCCTGCACGCAGGTCTGGGCACTGGGAGTGGCGATGGCCACCAGCAGGTCGGCCTTCTCGCCGATCATCTGCTGGGCGATCTGGGTCGCCGTACCCATATTGGCCTGGGCATTGTGGACCGAATAGGTCACATCAACCTTTTTTTCCTTAAGGTAATCCTGCATACCGCGGAGAACCGCATCAAGGGCCGGATGTTCGACAAATTGACTGACCGAAATAGTCGCAGCCTGTGCGACAAACCCCTGAAAACCGATAAAGGTGCCCAGGAATGCGGCCATAAAGAGCTTTTTCATTTTTCCTTCCTCCCAAAATAATTACTCGATGTATTCTCCGTGCCCTCGGTGGTATTCCGGGTCATGAAGAGGCGACGCTGTGCTGTTGCCCCGCGATTTTGCCGGTTGGCCTGTTCCGGTTTGCACACATCTAGCCGATAATTTTGGGAAGGTCAACGATGCTTTTCTTTATTGCTGCGGGGCATTCGGGCCCATCATGCCTGGTCTGCCGCCGCAACCATGGCCACGAAAGCCTTTACCACCGCCCATGGGGCCAAGATATTGGGAAACTCCGGCGGCCTCGGCCTTGTCGTGCATGGCTGTTCGCAGGTCGAAAAGCTCGCCGGCAACCTTAGCCGCCGCTTGCGGATCGGGTTTTTCACTCTGCATAATGGCTCGTTTTTCAGCTTGTTTCATGGCAATCTGTTTATGCAGCGCCTGGTTATCTTTAAAGAATTGATTGACTTTTTCCTGGGTTGCCGGATCCAGCGGCTGCATCATTTGCCCCTGCATCATCGGTCCGCCCATCTGCGGGCAATTGCCATATCCACCACCATACCCTTGCCCTCCTCTGCCCCAGTTTGCCGATGCGGCGGTTGCCATGGTCAGTCCGGCTATAAGGACGATTGCTACAATATGTTTTTTCATTTTGGTTCTCCTTGTGTGGGTTATCTCTGTTCTTGTGAACAGGATGTTTCGCTGCTGTTGTTTCCGACCTCGGGCAGAGCCTGTAGACCGTCTCTGCCGTTTTCCTTTGCCAGTTGTATTGCAACTCCGGTGCCAGATTAAATTATAGATATATCTTGTTGATATAAATGAATAAATAAAATTTCCTCCGGAAACTATCAGGAAGAAACGGTTAAAGCTAGGTAATAACTACCCACCAGCCAGGATCGGAATCGAGTAGATACTTCCCACCTCCCTATTGCGCTCACCCACCGTCCCATTGACCGCATGGGAATGGTGGTGTATCACTTGAGGAAACCAAGGAGGAATAAAATGAAAATGATATTGGCCTGCACCATTCTTTTCCTGTGCTGCCTGGTCGGTGTCGCCCGGGCGGGCGACCAAAACCTGCCACTCGACAAAAGAATCTCCATGGAAAAAGTCCTCATCATCGAAGAGTATCGGACCGCCCTGCAGAAGTGCCGAGAGCACACGAAAAAATCCGCCAAGGATACCTGTATCCAGCAAAGAAAAGATCGGCTGGATAAGACCCTGGAAAAACTCCAACATAACCCCAAAGCCTACTTTATCGCCAAGGAGGCCACCCATGGGTGACCGTGCAAAGTACGACACCGGTGACAAAAGTGAGAATTCGACCGGTGCCGTCAATGCTTATCAAGCTTTTTTCGAGGAAGCCGCCGAAGGTATGTTCATTACCGACCGGAACAGGCGAATTCTGGCGGTGAATCGACAATGGCTGACCATGACCGGAAATTCACCGGAAGATCTCCTGGGTTTAGACTATACCACGATGATCGAGCCGCAGGATGTTACTCGGCAACTGCCTCTCACCGTCATTTTGCAGCAGGACCGGGTAACAACCCGGGAACAGTGTTTTCTATGTAAAGACGGCAGCCGGTTGCAGGGGGAAATCAGTCAAAGACCTCTTGCCGATGGCAATCTTCTCAGTGTTGTCCGCGACATAACCGAGCAAAAAAAGATCCAGGCCGCAACCAAGGAACGTACCATGGAACTTGCGGCACTCCATGCTGCTCTGCTTGGTTGTCATCCTCTTTGTCCCTTGACCAAGTCGGCAAAGCGGCTCTTGATGGAATGCTGACCGCAGTCCAACCTGACTTGGCATACCCTTTTCTCCGAGACGGCAATAGACTGATTCTCAAGGCAGGTTCTCACCGCCGGATGGCGGGGAACGGCTGGGGGCAGTGCCTGAACATAGGGTCGGTGAGTGTTTGTGCGGCCTGGCGGTGAGCGAAGAAAAGCCCCTCTATTCACGAAACATTCACACCGACCCTCGCTGTACCTGGGATGAGTGTAAAAACGCCGGATTTCACTCCTTCGCCACCCTCCCCTTGCGCTCCGGGCCAGAGATTATCGGGGTTATCGGTCTGGCCTCGCTTACCGATCGAGATTTTGAGAGCCGAGCGGGGTTTCTGGAAATTCTTGCCCATCAGGTTTCTCTAGGCCTGGCCAATGCCCGGAACTACGAGTCGGCAAAGCAGGAACTGGCTGCACGAAAAAAAACTGAAGCAGCGCTTTGGGAAAGCGAGAATAAATCGCGAGCGATTTTCGAAAGGTCGCCAGTCGGCATAATTCTTCTTGACAGTCAATCGGTAGTCCTCGATTGCAACGAGCATTTTGCCGCTATCTTTGGGGTGCCACGCGAAA
>CAWDST010000034.1:0-59421 GCA_963804965.1 uncultured delta proteobacterium | reverse complement strand
TTTTCCAGGAACAGTAAGTGGCCGCAGACTGAATGGTAATGCCGCGCTCTTTCTCGAGTTCCATGGAGTCCATCTTCGCGCCGACCCCGTCCTTGCCTCGGACTTCATGGATTGCATGAATTCTTTTGGTATAAAACAGGATACGCTCGGTCAAAGTCGTCTTTCCCGAATCGATATGGGCGCTGATACCTATATTTCTTACTTTCGATAAATCCTTATTCATGGCTGCTGTCCTCTACAACGTTGCTAACCGGTTCACTTCCGGTCTCACTTCTACCAAGCTGTGGAAAGAAAAAGTAAGGAGTCACAGCAGGCTGCAACTCCTTACTGAACTGATTCTGTCAGTGATACTACAGACGCACATCGAAAGCGACAAATACGTCTGAGTAACCGCGAAAAATACACTAACATCAATATAAATACCATAAAAAAAATCAAGTCTGCTCTTTTTCTCCCAAAGGATTCATTTCTCGGGTTTTTTAACGCCCTTGTTATCAGGACATAAGGAGATACAGTTTTAAAAATCTCATTGACAGAGCAAAACTCTCCGGTTAAATAAGAATCATTATTTCTTAATAAACCTTACTGTAAGTTCCATTTACCACGATACATCAGACTAATATTTTCCAGGAGGATTACATGAGTAAAACCATAGAAAACCTGAAGGCAGCTTTTGCAGGAGAATCCATGGCCCGCAACAAATACACCTTTTTTGCCAAGGTTGCCCGCAAAGAAGGATATCACTACATCGCCCGGATTTTTGAGGAAACCGCTGCCAATGAAATGCGCCATGCAAATGATCACTTTAAACTTCTGGGCGGCATCGGTGATACTGCGGCAAATTTAAAAGAGGCATTTGAAGGAGAAGATTACGAAACCGTAACCATGTACCCAACCTTCGCTCAAGAGGCCGAAGCGGAAGGCAACATGGAAGCGTCCATACTTTTTACCCAGATCGCCAAAGTCGAAGCTGAGCATCGCCAAAGATACAAAAAACTACTCGATATGGTGGTGAAAGGCACGGTGTTCAAACGTGACACACCGGTCAAATGGAAATGTTCCCTCTGCGGCTATTCCTATACCGGCAACGAACCACCGCCCAAATGTCCGGCCTGTAAACACCCAAAAGAATATTATGAACCGGCGGATATAGAGTTTTAGAGAATTGATGCCCAACCAAAATCTCTACGGGATGTCGTTGGCAAAGACTCGCCAGTCTCTCAGTCTCTTTTTGGCTGCTTGGGCGCTCCTCTTGACCGGTTGCGCCCATTCGCCACGAGATCCGTTTGATCAGGCAACTCTCTACACCCCTCCTCCCCCGGCATCTGTAGCTGCTGCGAATACCCCGACATTTCTCATTAGAGATGCAGCAAAACCTTACAACAAAATAGGCACTCCCCGTGTCGGGACAGCGAACAGCCAAGAACCGAAAATCTCCGTCGACTCTGAAAAACCGACTATCTACTTCGAAGTCCAAGAATTCACCACGGCAAAAGGCCACTATACCAACCTCATCTATCGCATCCACTTTCAAGAGGTGCCGCTCGATTGGACATCCATAAACCTCACTGCCGGCCGAAATCCCGGACTACTGTTCATCTACACCCTCGACGAAGCAGGAACCCTCCTCCTCGTTACAACCGTTCATACCTGCGGCTGTTACCTTGCCTTTCTCCCTACTGAAGCGATGCCCCGCGAATATCTGCCGCCCGACTGGTCGACAGCACCCCAAGAAGTCTATGGATACACCCTTCCGAGCAGTCTGCCACTTTCCAGAAAAAAAGCCGATGAGCAGCTCGCCTACACCCTGGATAGCGAAACTCACAGAATCGGTGCCGTTACTATAATTGACGGCTCAACCCTTCAGGCAATGTCATATCAGGTGCAAATGCATCTGAAACCGATGGTCGATCTTTATAACCTCCCTTACCATGACAAAACGGTGTCTTTTTTCGAGGCCGAAGGCCCACGTAACGGGTACGTAAAGGACAACACAAAGATTCTGGAACGGATATTCTTGAGTTGGTGGGCCTTCGACCTTCATGTCGGCGAGGATAAGGCCTACAGTGTGCACGATAAGAGTAGCACGGTTTTCTATACCAGTCTTAAATTCTGGGCCAGAAAAGCTTCAGATCTTAAAAATTTCCCTGGATTCCTTGCTTACTGGGGATGGCGACTTTAAACACTGATAACCAATCGTATCTCAAGGCCACCATAGGTTTTCCGCCAAGTCAACCCGCCCTCGGTTGTCGAACATCACCCCTTCTTCTTCGAGAAGGCAGCGCTGCAAAGAAAAGTCCAGAGAAGGCCGAAAGGAGATTTCTCCGTGCCGATTAACCACCCGGTGCCATGGCAGATCGTATTTGGTCGAACTTGAATGCAAAATCCAGGCAACCTGTCTGGCCCCACGGGGATTACCTGCGCATATGGCAATCATTCCGTAGGTTGTTACCTTGCCTCGGGGGATATTTTTAATAATATTTACGACAAGGTCGGTGAAAGTTTTGGCCATGACTTTTCCCTTGTTGATATTCATCTCATATTCCGCGAAAAATCAACAACTATCCCAAAATATAACTGCGAAGACTCCGACTTTTGCTCTAACATTTGGAAAATATCAAGAAAAGTAGTAGGAAACAACAAGTGAACACCTTACCTCGTGTGCAATCTCAATAACAGAACAGTGAATCACTCCTGTATCTTCGAGCTACAATATAATGGTCTCCGACAGTCAGGAATTTCTGCAACAATGCCTTCTCTTTGACATCGAAATCAATGAACGCCAGACGATTTATTCCATTGGCGCGGCCTTACAAGGCGAGACATTCCGCGCCGGTCCGGGCAGCAGGCCGGTTGATCGTAGAACCCTTGATGCCTTCGATAGCTTTGCCTCTGAGGCCATCTGTATCCTCGGTCATAATATTCTCAACCATGATATCCCAAGACTCAAACAACTTGCTCCTTCTCTGCAACTCCTGCAAAAACCGGCAATCGACACCCTTTTTCTTTCACCCCTTGCCTTTCCTGCCAATCCGTATCACCGCCTGGTTAAAAATTACCAGCTCGTTCGCGACAGTGTGAACGATCCGCTGCAGGATGCCATCCTCGCCGGCAAGGTTTTTGTAGAGCAATGGGAGGCCTTCAGCAAACAGCTTGCCTTAACCTCCGACGTTCCAATTCTCTTCCGGAGCTTTCTGCAAAGCGCACCTCTCCTTGCAGGTTGTGCCAATGCCCTGGAAGTTATTGGTATTCCCTTACTGAAAGGTAATGATCTCTACGACACCTTTTCCTGGTTGGCGAGAAAATACGCCTGTCAAACCGCAACCGATCATCTTCTTGAACAGCTCCTTGATGGCCAACTCAGCCACCCGCCACTCGCCTATGTTACCGCCTGGCTGACAGTGGCAGGTGGCAATTCGGTCCTGCCACCCTGGGTGCGACACCAATTTCCCGAGATTCCGGCTATTTTGCGCCAGTTGCGTGAGAGTCGCTGTCAAAACCCGCGTTGCAAGTACTGCAGAGATAACCATAACCCTCAAGTATTTCTCCGCAATTTCTACGGTTTTGAAAAATTTCGCGAGGAACCTGTCACCGCCGACGGCAAAAGCCTGCAGGAAGAAATAGTTGTTGCAGCGGTACGGAGCACCACCCTCTTTGCCACCTTGCCGACCGGTGGCGGCAAATCGCTGTGTTATCTACTGCCCGCCCTGATGCGCTATCAGCAGCGGAACCTGCTGACAATTGTCATTTCCCCGCTCCAGGCCCTGATGAAGGATCAGGTCGATAACTTTGCCAAACAAACCGGAACAAAACTTGCCGTAGCCTTGTATGGCATGCTGACCATGCCGGAACGCGGAGAGGTGATGGACGGTGTTCGTCTGGGCGATATCGGCATCCTTTTTGTCTCGCCGGAACAGCTGCGCAACCATTCATTTATCCAGGCGATCAGCCAGCGGGAAATCGGTGCCTGGGTATTTGATGAGGCGCATTGCTTGTCCAAATGGGGCCATGATTTTCGCCCCGACTATCTCTATGCCATTCGCTTTATCCGGGAATTCGCCGAGAAAGAAAAAACTGGCATACCACCGGTGCAATGCTTTACGGCCACCGCTAAAAAAGATGTCAAAGCGGAAATATTCGACATTCTGCAGAGCGAACTCGGGTTGCGTGTCAGAGAATTTGCCGGCGGCCATGAACGCACCAACCTGCATTACGAGGTCTGGCCGGTGCAAACCCACGAAAAGAATCATGCTCTTCTCGAACTTCTGCGCGCCCGCTACAATTCCGAGGGAAGTGTGGTCATCTATTGTGCCACTCGGAAAAAGACGGAAAACCTCGCCGAATTTCTTCAGCAGAGGGGTTACCAGGCGGAGGCCTTTCATGCCGGCCTTGACCCGTCGTTAAAAAGACGTATCCAGGACAACTTCATCGACGGGTCCACCCCGATCATCTGCGCCACCAATGCCTTCGGCATGGGTATCGACAAGGACAATGTTCGCCTGGTCAGTCCATGCCGATATCCCGGGGTCTCTGGAGAACTACCTGCAGGAAGCCGGACGCGCCGGCCGTGATCGCCATGCCGCGGAGTGCATCCTTATTTTCGACGAACAGGATATCGAGGGACAATTCCGCCTGAGCAGCGGCTCGCGGCTGACACAGCGAGAAATTGCGCAATTCCTGCGCGGCATCCGCTATGCCGCCAAGGGCGAAAACTCGGTTGTCCTGACCGTCGGCGATCTCCTCCGTCTGGATGTGGTGGATATCGATCCGGATGAACACCCCGATAACGATACCCGGGTGCGCACCGCCGTTTCCTGGCTGGAGCGGGCCGGATATCTGCAGCGCAATGAAAACCACACCAGGGTTTTTCAAGGTAAGACCGGCGGTTCGCAACCTGGAAGAGGCTGCCGCCAAAATTGCCGGCCTCAACCTGTCAGCACGGCAGGAGCAACGCTGGCTTGCCATTCTCGGGGCCTTGATGGAACGACGCCCCAATCAGGCCTTCAGTGCCGATGAGTTGGCCGGGCTCTCGGCCTTTTCCAGGATGGAAGGCGATGTGACAACCGAGACAGAGACCCAGCGGGTCATCCGCACCCTGCATGACATGGCGGAGCAGGGTTTGCTGGTCAAGGAAACGCTTCTCACCGCCTACCTTCGTTATAAGGTGAAAAACAGCTCAGAAAAGGTTCTTCAACAGATCTCAGTTTTAGAGGGGGATTTCATCAAGGTTCTCCGCGAGTCGGCTCCGGATGTGGTGGTCGATGAGGCCGTGGAGGTGGATCTTCGCCAGGTCAATCAGCTGCTTCTCGACCAAGGACATAGCTACAGCACGCCGCATATTCTGAAAATCATCCTGTACGGTCTCAGCAGAGACGGCAAAGGACTTGCCGGCAGCAAAGGCAGCCTTGCCTTTAAGGCGAAAGGCAATAACCGATTTTCCCTGCATCTGAAAAGGGATTGGCCGTCGCTCTTGAAGACCGTTGAGATCCGCCAGCAGGCAGCGCGAGTCGCTTTGCAGGCCCTGTTCAAAAAAATCGCCCAAACGGAAAAGGCCAATGCCAGTCTTCTGGTGGAATTCAGCCTTGAACAGATCGTTGCCGCATTAAAAAAGGACCTCCTGTTGCTGCCCTCGCTCAAAGACCCCCTGGCAGCAGCCGAGAGGGCCCTTACCGCCATGCATGAACATGGGGTTCTCGAACTGCAGCAGGGGTTGGCGGTATTTCGTCAGGCAATGACCCTTGAGCTGAATCCCGAAGCAAAAAGCAGAAGATACTCCCAAAGCGATTTTGCCCCGCTCAAGACCCATTACACCGAGCGAAATTTTCAAATTCATGTGATGAACGAGTACGCCAGGCAAGCGCTGCAAAAACTGAGCGGCGCTTGGCAGTTCGTCGCCTCGTATTTCAACGACGACAAGGAGGTTTTCGTAAAACGTTTCTTCCCCGGCAAAGAAAAGTTTTTGGAGAGGGCAACGAGCGAGCAGTCTTTCTTAAAAATAGTCGATGATCTCAACAATCCCAGCCAGGAAAAAATTGTGACTGCCGATACCGACAAGAATATGCTGGTTCTAGCCGGTCCAGGGGCCGGCAAGACGCGCGTTGTGGCGCATCGTGTGGCCTTTCTGCTCAGAGTTAAACGGGTCAACCCAAAGGCGATCCTCGTTCTCTGTTTTAACCGCAGTGCGGTTATGAACCTGAGAACACGGCTGCGAAACCTGGTCGGCGACGATATGAACGGGATAACCGCCCTCACCTTCCATGGTCTGGCTCTGCGCCTGCTCGGCCGATCACTGGTTACCGCCGGGCCTCATAAGGTTACCACGGAAATCGATTTCTCCTCGGTGATTAGCGAGGCCATCAACCTCCTCAATGGTGAAAAGGAGGTGCTCGGCTTTGCTGCGGCCCCACCCCACTACGCCTTGCTCGGCAGGTTCAGCCATATCCTCGTCGATGAGTACCAGGATATCGATGCCGAGCAGTATCAACTTGTTGCCTTACTGGCCGGGAAAGCTCCCGAGGAAAGGGACCAGAAAATGACCATCCTCGCCGTTGGCGACGATGACCAGAATATTTATCACTTTCGGGGGGCGAATGTTGGATTTATCAGAAAATTCCACGAAGACTACGGGGCGGAGATCCATTATCTCATAGAAAACTACCGGTCAACGGGTCATATCATCGCCGCGGCGAACCAGCTGATCTGCCAAAATTCCGACAGAATGAAGACCGGTTACCCGATCCGGGTAAACCAGGCGAGGGCTTCCTTGCCTCCTGGAGGCAACCGGCAGTTCAGCGATCCGCAGACTCAGGGCCGGGTGCAAAAAATCGAGGTCGGCGATCAGGAACAGCAGGCCTACGCACTCCTCGGGGAAATCCGCCGATTACAGAGACTGGGAAATGGTTTTGATCTTCGGTCGTGCGCAGTTTTGGCACGGGAATGGAAGGATCTCGATCTTGTTCGGGCGGTATTTGAAGAGAACAAGCTCCCGGTAAGCCTCAATTGGGGCCGAAACAGTGCTTTCCCACACTTGTCGCGGATTCGCGAAAACGACCAACTCCTACAGTTTTTACGGGAATCACGGCAGGGCCTGAAAACCGCCGGTTCACTCCTTTCCTTGTTGCCGGCAACCCCGGAAACGGACAATATCTGGCAGCAAAATCTTCGACTGATGATAGTCGATTGGCAGGAGGAGACCGGGGATGCGCTATACCCGGTTTCGGCCATTGAAGAATATTTTCACGAAACCCTGGCCGATCAGGGCCGCTTGAAAACCATCGGCAACGGCATTTTCCTCTCTACTCTTCATTCAGTGAAAGGGCTCGAATTTGATCACGTTTTTATCCTCGGAGATAGCTGGCAAGAAGGTGAAAAGGCTGAACTGGAGGAAGAACGCCGACTTTTCTATGTCGGCATGTCGAGGGCAAGAGAAACACTACACCTTTTTTCCATCATAAACCCTCCCCACCCGCATCTGGCTGACCTGTCCGGACCATCCTTGATCAGGAGAACACCCTCCCTGGTAAAGCCCGGTGCCAATGCCAGAAACCGTTACAGCCTCCTTGGCATGGAGGATCTTTTCATCGATTTTGCCGGAGTAAGACGAGAGCATCATCCGGCGAGAGTCGCTTTGCAGGAGCTGACAACCGGCGATCGTTTGCAGATTGAAAAAAGGAATGCATATCTCGAAATAATCAATGGGGCCGGAGTCTCGGTTGGCCGCCTTTCGCGGGCCGCGAAAGGCGCATGGGCGGCAAAATTGGCAACAATCAAGGAGATTCGGGTGTTGGCAATGGTCAGAAGATATAAGGAGGATGTCACCGACAAAGTGTTCAGAGAAAGATGCTACGGCGCAAGCTGGGAAACCCCTGTCATCGAGCTGACATATTGGCCATAAGAACACAACCTGCCGGATTTGCCACGACAGCATCTGACAACGCAGGAAATGTCTTGCAGAGGTTAGTACGGGATTGGTAAGGTCGTTGACGCAACAAGCCGAATACATCGATTTCTGGTCACCGTATCATCACCACCACCTCGTCCCTGTCATGCAACCAATCCTTGAGATCAACCATCTCCGCAAACGTTTTTCGAAGCTGGAAGCAGTCCGCGATGTCTCATTTCAAGTACAACCGGGCGTCTGCTTCGGTCTGCTCGGCCCGAACGGTGCAGGCAAGACCACTACCATGGAGATTGTCGAGGATATCATCGAGGCAACGAGCGGTGAGGTCCTCTACAATGGCCAAAGACGAACAGGTTCCTTTCGGGAAGAAATCGGTATCCAGTTTCAGCATACCTCCCTGCTCAGTTTTCTGACAATAGAGGAGACTCTCACAACCTTTGCCAGGCTTTTTAAAAATCCTGCCGATATAGAAGAAATAAGTCGCCGTTGCGACCTGACCGGCTTGAAAAAACAGCGCAACGACAGATTATCGGGTGGCCAAACCCAACGCTTGATGCTGGCCCTGGCCCTCATCAACCAGCCCCGCCTGATTTTTCTCGATGAACCGTCAACCGGCCTCGATCCCCAATCCCGGCGCAATCTCTGGGATATCATCAGGCAACTGAAAGACGAAGGACGGACCTTGATCCTCACCACCCACTCGATGGAGGAAGCCGAGTACCTTTGCGATGAAATAGCCATCATGGATCAGGGTACTATCATCGCCGAAGGCAGTCCTGGAGAATTGATCCGTATGCATGGCGGTGGGAGCTCCATCATCCTGCCGGACAATATTCTGCAACAGCAGCTTGCCGGCCTCCCTTTTTCCGTATTACATCGGAACGGAGAGATTGTCATCCATACCGATGAGATTCACCAGGGTTTGACCATCCTGATGGAAAGGAACGTCGATCTGCGGGGGATTTCTATTCATTCAGCAAATCTTGAGGATGTTTTTCTGCATCTCACCGGCAAAAAACTGCGGGAATAATCTTTTACCTACAACCATTTTTCCCAATGAATACACCATGAATCTGCAAAGAATGTGGGCTATGCTGAAGGCCAGAAATGCCGAATTTTTCCGTGATCGGGCCGCCTTCGGCTGGAATTTCGCTTTCCCTTTCCTGATCATTCTCGGCTTTGGTCTCATTTTCGAGGGCAAGGAATTCAAACAATTCGAGGTCGGTATCTTCCCGGTCGCGGCACGCAGTAATCTTGCCGAAACCACCCTGCCACAAGCCTTTCAGCATGATCGGCACATCATTTTTGTGCCGGTGACAAACCAAGAAGAAGGAGCAGCAAAACTGAGCCACCACAAGATCGATCTCCTCGTTGATGCCCGGTCACTGACGCACGCTTACTGGATCAACGATTCCTCGCCAGACGGTTCTCTTGCCGAAAGGGTCTTTCTTGCCTCCTTTATGGCCGGGAAAAATCCACCGGAGAAAGGGCTTACCAGCGGTCCGCAGATCCGCTATATCGACTGGCTGATGCCAGGCGTCCTGGCAATGAACATGATGTTTTCGGCGTTGTGGGGCGTCGGCTACGTAATTGTTCGCTATCGAAAAAACGGTACCCTCAAACGACTCAAAGCGACTCCGCTCACCGCCCTTGAGTACCTCAGCGCCCAGATGCTTTCGCGCATCTTCCTCCTCATGTTCACCCTCTGTGTGGTGTGGGTTGGCGCCGATCTTATATTTCATTTCCGGGTCCAGGGTTCGAAGATTCTGCTCTTCTTGGTGTTTTTTCTTGGTGGCCTTAATCTCTGCTCGATCGGGCTTATCCTCGCCGCCCGGGGGATAAGCGAAGAGTTCACCAGCGGGATTCTCAATTTTATTTCCTGGCCGATGATGTTTCTCTCCGAGGTCTGGTTCTCCCTGGAAGGGTCGCCACCATTGGTGCAGAATTTTGCCCAGATCTTTCCTCTCACCCACTTGCTGACCGCTGCCCGTCGTGTCATGAACGAAGCCGCCACCTTGGCTGATATTCAGGTAGAGTGCGGCATCCTTCTGCTCTCAACAATTATCTGCCTGGCCATCGCAGCCCTGATGTTTTCCTGGAATGAATGAGATGATTGTTGTTGAAGGGGCTACTCCGACCGTCAACAATGACTGCCAGATGATCCGCCGAGAATGAGATGTATTGTAACTCTTCAATCAATTCTCTCCTCTATCTCTCGGCCCCAAGTTTCTCTTTGAGGAACTCGGCAAAGGTCGTTTTGCAATAGTAATCGTCAGGGAGTTTTTTCCGAAATTCAGCGAGTATGGCTTCCTTTTGTTGCGGGGTGTAGAGCTCCCACTTGATAAAGATATCGGTTTGTGGTTTCAGTTTCATAGCATACATCTCCTCTATTTCGGGGTGAGTGATTTTTCAACAATCAGTCCGGAAGCACTCGTGCGACTCATCGTTTGTCTTCAACAACAAGGAAGCAGGATTTTTCTTCCATTGTTTCGTCCGCGGGCAGGGTGATAAAAATTGAGATAGGCTTTCTTTCCCACACTCAATTCAACAACATGACAGTATGCCATCGAAAAATCAGACTCCACTTAACTGCAAATCTTTTTCGACTGTTTCATCCTTTGCTGCAGCCAGAGTCACTTCCTTTCGACCAAACACGGCTTTGACCGCATGGAACAAACCGTATCCGACCAGCAGCAAGAGTGGGAAAATTATTTGCATGAGAACAGGAAGCATCAATAAAAACACGAAAAACATAGAATAGTCAGCCATAACACCCTCCATTTCCGAATTAGTTGTTTAAGCGACAGGCAAGAACATTTCCTGCTCCGTCAAGCGCTTCTTTCAAGCCACTAGCATCCCCACCCTGCCCTGGCGGAAGGCAATTAATTCTTTTGATAGAGATCGGATCTCCACAATCTATGATACAGGCAATAAATCCATATCCTCGATAGAAGAACTCTATCAAAAGAATCTTGATTTTTTCTTACATTCATACCTGCCAACCGATATTCTTTACTTCTGTAGTCGGCACATCAGTCGATATCCATATTAATTTCAACAGCTTTTCGAGGTGAGGTTTTTTAAAAGACGATAAAAAATCACCTGATGATATGAACGCAACATCACAGATGAGGGAAACACAATGGAACATATACTTCCGGAATTATCCTGCCCTTTTGATGCGCTTGAACCCTTCATTGATGCGCGTACGAAGGAGATTCACTGCACTAAACATCATCAAGCCTATATCACGAATCTCAATGCAGCACCAAAATGTTATGACCAGCTTGCAGCACTCAGTGTGGAACATCTTAATTGTTTCCACCGCTAACCAAGACGGTCGTCTACCTCAGGCAAAAAGCCGGTTTTTGGTATTGATGTATGGGAGCATGCCTATTATCTGCTCTAACAGAACAGGCGGTCGATTATATTGAGGCGTTTTTCAATGTGGTCAATTGGGATAAGGTGAACGAACATTACACCTCAGCTCTGGGTTGAGCGAAATCGATGATAGCTGGGCATGCATTGGTTACGTTTTAAAAGGGAGGCCAGCTCTCATTGGTCGTGTGGCAATCATCTAACTGATTTTTATCCAATCCCTCGTATACACGTTGCAACCTTCCCCAAATGTCGGAACTATACAGTCCGCAACTTGACGAGAGGATCAGACGCCCCTGTTCAGCGAAACGGGCAACGAACCGTTGCAGGTTCTCCATCTCTTCAAGTTCCGGGACATCCGTTTCCAGAAGAGCGGCTTCAATTCCGGCTATCAATAATCCTCCTATCTCCTTATCGAGAAGATCGAGATCATTCTTACCGATCTGGATGGCGGCCAAACCGTCAAAATCCCATGATTTTATCAAGGGTACGAGCTGCCCGAGATTGCCGCAGCAATGGAGGAAGACAAAAGAACCAGCTGCCCTGATCGACGCGACTGCCCGGACATAAAACGGGGTACAAACATCATCCAGCTCCAGGGGATTTACAAAAGGGGCCTTCTCCCCAGCAAGATCGTCGGCCAGAACTATTGCGTCAACCCCCTCTGCCAGACAGCGGTCAATGAGTTCCATGGCGATTTTCTGTTCCTGGGTATAGGCAGCCATTGTTGACTCTCTTTCCTCGTTCCAACTCATCAACACCGACATGAGCCCCCGTTGATTGACCATTCTCTGGAAAGGGCCATCGATGATTGCCACCAAGAAGCGGGTCCGATCTCTCAGGCCGCGACTGAGTTCTTTTGGTGCAAAGTACCGGTAACCCAATTGCGAATTCCGTTCCGGCCTTTCCAACACCGGCAGACACACCATCTCTTGTCCGAGTTGTGCTGCAATCTGAAAATGATTGTCAAGGGTGTCTGCCAAACCGGCACAAGCGAGGAAGGCAGAGCCAATCCAGAGTTCTCCTCTCGGAACTGCATGCGGTCCTTTGTTGTGTAGGAGGCTTTTCAACCTGAAGGCTGCATCTTGTGTTGGTGTTTTCTGCATCTTATTCTAGAAACTCAGGTTGCCGATAAAGATATTTTGAAAATCGATATTGCAGGCGAGATCGACGATCTCAATCTCGGCCGCCATCTGGGTTGCCTTGCAAATATATTCCTCCAATGTTCTGACCCATGCCCCCAATCCGACTCATCACATCATCGCCGTAAATGGCCTGGGGATTTTTAACAGCAAGAGAGGAGATGATCTCGCCCCTTGCGGTATTGCAGAGATACACGGCAATGGTCGTTGTTCCTAGATCGACTGTTATCCCGTGTGAATCTTCGCCTGCTGCATTGAGAAACCGATCTTTGTATGCAAGTGGAAATGATACCGGCGCCTTGCTCATGATAAGCGAAGAAAGCATGGAAGCTTCCGGTATTTTTATGGATATATCTCCATTGACGACATGTCTGCAGGATTCGATGGTTTCATAGCTGCCGTCATGTCTTCCTTTTTACAACATGCATATGCCGCAGGTTCCTTTGCCACCGCAATCAGATCGTAAAAAAATGCTCTGATGAATGAGTGCTTCCAACAAGCTTTCACCCTAACTTGCTTTTATCCGCCTGCCGTACGGCAATATCCGAATCGATTTTTCAACGGACCGCAACCGGGGAGCTCGGGAAAAAGATATAGGTTGCTTTTCCAGTCCGGTCAAGTGTTCAATCAACGAGTTGGATCACAATGCCTTGCAAAATCCTCCACTACAATTGAATCTATCTCTTCTCAAGCAAACACTTCACAACTTCCCTGGCCATGTTGTAACGAATAAAGGTTATTTTACGAAATATCGTGTTTGTGCTCCTCCATAGAGACACCCTCAATACAACATAATACTCTGATATAAAATAGTTTTTTAAATTTTTCACAGATGGCGTGTGTTTTGCTCATAGAGAGTAACAAGCCAGTTCGGCAAGAAACCGTTTTTTAATACTCACGACAACGGCAACAAGCAAACCTTGCGGCCGCTGGCACTGACAGGTGGAGGAACACTGTATGGAGTCCCAGAAAAAAAGACTTACAAAATCCGTGATCAACCTATATGGATTGCCATCATTCGGATTTCAGCTCTTTGTAAGCATGGAAATCTTTTTCTTTGCCGCATTTTTAACAGATTATGCAAAGATTCCGGTGGCGCTGGCCGGAACCGTGCTGATGATCACCAGTATCTTTGACATTCTCTGGGTACCCACCGCCGGGGTGATCCTGGAAAAGAGCAGCATGCGTTGGGGCAGATATCGCTCCTGGATGCTTATCGGTCCACCCCTGGCAGTTGTTTTTTACGCGCTGCAATTTACCAAGATCGGTGACCCGACCATGAATGCCATTCTGATTTCTGTCGGCTTCATTGTCTCCCACTTGATCTGGAATATTTTTTATGCAGGTCACGTAGCCATGAACAACTCCATGACCACGGTGCGGGAGGAGCGGATCTCCATGGCCTCCAACCGCGGGATGTTTAATGCCCTCGGCTCCCTGGCATTTTCGATGATCGGCGCCAAAACCATCAAGCTGTTGGGCGATGGAAATCAAGCCCTGGGATGTACCCTTACCGTCCTCGCCTCGGGAATCGTCATGATCCTCTGCTACTGGACACTGTTTGCCATGACCAAGGACTATGCCTACCATCCCGGAGCCAAGTCCAATGCAACCGCAGAAGCAAAAGACAAAATGACCATCGGTGAGATGCTCAAACAGATCCTTGTCAACCCCCCTCTCATAGGTCTGATGATGGCGGAATTGGGACGTTTCTTGGGGCGATTTATCATCTTCGGAATGGCCTTTTACTATTTCAAATACGTGGTCGTCAACCTCGGTTCCATCGCCATATTTTTTACCGGCCTTACTGTGGCCGCCTTCTTCGGAGCCATGGCCTCGGCCCCTCTGGCTAAAAAAATTGGTGAGCGAAATACCTATATCCTTTCTTTAATTCTCTTCATTGTTGGGCTTTTGGCCGTATGGGCCCTGCCGATGAATTATATGTCCTTTATGGTCGTCATGTTTGTTGCCTACCTGGGGTACGGCATGCCCGATGCCTTGAGCGTTGCCATGTACTCGGCGACGGTTGATTACGGTGAGTGGAAGACCGGAAAAAATGCCAGGGGATTTATCATGTCGCTGATCAGTTTCCCGATCAAGACCGCCATCTTTGTCAGAAGCGTTATCATCACCAGCGTTCTTGTCTCAGCGGGCTATGTCGCCGATATGGCTCCCACACCTGAGCTCATTTCCGGTATTAAAACCGGGATAGCCCTGGTTCCCGCCCTATTTATCGGTGCCGGTCTTCTGATCATTTTTGTTCTTTATCGCATCACCCCCCAGAAACATCAAGCGATGCTGGAGGAAATTGCCGCACGCAAATAATCTTTCACCCTTTCCCGGAGAGTGTGCAAAGCTTTTACTCTGGACACTCTCCGGAAAGGATCAACGGGACTGAAAAATGATTTTGTGAATGGCTAAGCGGAGAACGATATGACAGATCCCAGGACTTACCTTGATGAGGAAAAGATGAGCCGCCTGCAAATAATTGCAGTGGCCATCACCACTTTATTGAATGCCATAGACGGTTTTGACGTCCTTTCCATCAGTTTTGCCGCACCGGGCATTGCCAAGGAATGGGGGACGACTCAGGCGGCTCTGGGCATTGTCATGTCCATGGAACTTATCGGTATGGCCATAGGATCCTTTATTTTAGGAGGTGTGGCGGACCGGATCGGCAGACGGCGAACCTTACTCGGGTGCCTGCTTGTCATGACAGGCGGCATGCTTTTAGTCACTACTGCCACCAATGCCATTCAATTGTCGATCTGGCGTGTGCTTGTCGGCCTTGGCATCGGCGGTATCCTGGCTTGTGTCAATGCCGTGGTCGCTGAATTTACCAATGTCAAACGACGGGGCCTGTGCATCTCGATTATGGTAATCGGCTATCCCCTGGGCGGGACATTTGGCGGCATGCTCGCATCCTTCTTACTCCAGGCACACGACTGGCGGGCAATATTTTACTTTGGCGCCATCATCACCGGAGTCTGTTTGCCGCTCGTATACTTTTTCGTGCCGGAATCCATACCTTGGCTATGCCAAAAACGGCCAAAAGGCGCCCTGGAAAAGATCAACGCCACCCTTGTCAGGATGAAATTTCCACCAGCCATGTCTCTTCCGGAGTCCCCAATTGTCGAGGAGAAAAAATCGATCTCCAGCATCTTCTCGCCATCGCTGATTGCCGTCACCCTGTTGATGACCGCAGCCTATTTTCTCCATATCACTACCTTCTATTTTATCTTGAAATGGTCGCCAAAGATCGTCGCCGACATGGGTTTTGCTCCTGCTCTGGCGGGAGGCGTCCTCGTTTGGGCTAATCTGGGAGGGGCCACCGGCGGTGCGATATTCGGGTGGCTCACTACCCGCATCGAGCTGAAAAAACTCACCATTATAATCATGCTGCTGACCTCGATTTTTGTTGCCTTGTTCGGCCGGACCTCAGCCGATCTCGACCAGATAAAAATGCTGGCAGCCTGCGCAGGATTTTTTGGAAATGCCGGTATTTCCGGGCTGTACTCCATCCTGGCCATTGCCTTTCCGACCCAGGTCAGGGCAACCGGATCAGGCTTTGTCATCGGCATAGGCCGAGCCGGAGCGGTGATCTCGCCTATCTTGGCCGGTGTGCTTTTCCAGGTTGGCGCAGGACTGCCAACGGTAGCGATGGTCATGGGCCTCGGTTCGCTTTTGGCTGGACTCGTTTTGGCATTTTTTAAAATTCCGCACGACCTGAATCCATCTTGTTTTCACAATGTTTCCAGGAGATCCCTCTTTGGGGGGGGTGTTCATCAATAGTTTAGGAGGAAGTGATCATGATAATAATCGGAGAAAAAATAAACGGTGCCATTCCGTCGGTAGCGGAAGCCATCGCGAAAAGAGATGCGGACTTCATCAAGGATCTTGCCAAAACCCAGGCAGAGGCGGGGGCCAATTTTATCGATGTCTGTGCCTCAACCGATGTAGCGGTCGAATTGGCAACCATGAAATGGCTTATCGATCTTGTCCAGGAGGCGACCGACACCCCCATCGCCGTGGACAGTCCGAGTGTTGAGATCTGTGCCGAATCTCTCAAGTTCTGCAATAAACCCGGTCTGGTAAACTCAGTATCCCTTGAAGGCAACAAAATCGATATGATTTTCCCGCTCATCGCCGACACCAAGTGGCAATGCGTCGTACTGCTCAGTGACGATAAAGGCATTCCCAAAAGTGGCGAAGAGCGGCTGGAAGTCTTTGCGGCACTTATGGAAAAGGCCAAGGAATACAAGATCAACCCATCCCGCCTGCATATCGATCCGCTGGTGGAAATGTTATGTACTTCCGAAGACGGGATCAACATGATTCTCGAGGTGATCAGAAAGATCAAGAAACAATACCCCACCATCCATGTGACAGGCGGGGCAAGTAATATTTCCTTTAATCTGCCTGCCCGCAAATTCGTCAATCAGGCCTTTCTGGTACTGGCCATGGGGGCGGGAATGGACAGTGCCATTATCAATCCTCTGCACAAGCATATGATGGGCCTGATATATGCGACCGAAGCCTTGGTCGGCATGGACGAATATTGCATCGAGTACATCGGTGGCTACCGAGAAGGGACTTTATGGCCCGGCAAACTAAGAAATAAACCAAACCAACACTCAATGAAGGAATAAAATCATGTCAAAAATCGAAGATGTCAGGGCAAATGTAGAAATCGGCAAAACCAAACTCGTTCCCGCACTGGTCCAGGAAGCTCTGGATGAAGGCAGTTCCGCCATAGATATCCTGCAGGCCATGGTTGACGGCATGGGAGTCGTGGGGGACAAGTTTTCAACCGGTGAAATTTTTGTGCCGGAAATGCTCATCGCCGCCAAAGCCATGTCCAAGGGAGTGGAGGTGCTCAAGCCCCACCTGGCTGGCGAGGCCTCAACTTCCCTGGGCACCTGCGTCATCGGCACCGTGCAGGGCGACCTGCACGACATCGGCAAAAATCTGGTGGCCATGATGATTGAAAGTGCCGGTTTTACCGTGGTTGACCTGGGGGTGGACGTTCCGGCGGATAAATTTATCAATGCAATCAAGGAAAATAACGCCGTCAACCTTGTCGCCTGTTCCGGCCTGCTTTCCACCACCATGCCGGCGATGAAGGCGACCGTTGCCGCCCTTAAGGCCTGTGGCTTGGCAGGATTCAAGGTAATGGTCGGCGGCGCTCCGGTCACCCGGGAATTTGCCACCGAGATCGGCGCCGATGCCTATGCCCCGGACGCCGGCAGCGCAGCGGTAATGGCCAAAGAACTGGTAATGGCAGCATAAAAAGAATAGACGAGGAGACCCCTATAATGCTCACCAGACGACAGAATCTTTTAGAAACCATCAGAGGCGGCAAACCGGACAGGTTTGTCAACCAGTATGAATTCTTGGACATAATACTCGAAGCACCGCTCAGAACCCGGCCGCAACGAGGCCAGACCATCACCAATGAATGGGGTATCACCATCTCCTGGCCGGAGGACCAGCTGGGCCCTTTCCCGGTGCACGATGAGGCGCACATCGCCCTCAAGGATATCACCAAATGGCGGGAAACCATTCAATGCCCGACTGTCGAATTCTCCGATGAGCGATGGGCGCCGGCGGTTAAGCATGCCGCCTCCGTCGATCGCGACGACAAATTCGTCACGGTCTTTTTTGCCTCCGGCACCTTTGAGATGACCCATTTCCTCATGGGCATGGAAGATGCCATGATGAATCTCTACGAAGAGCCGGAGCACATGCATGACCTCATCGATTTCCTGACCGACTATGAGATCCGTTATGCCCAGCAGATCATCAAGCGCATCAAGCCCGATGCCCTGTTTCACCATGACGACTGGGGCTCGCAGATCGCCTCGCTGATGTCGCCGCAAATGTTCAAGGAGTTTTTCCTGGAACCCTATAAAAGAGTATACAAATTCTGGAAAGACAACGGCGTGGAACTGATCGTCCACCATAGCGATTCCTATGCCGCCAACCTGGTGCCCTCCATGATTGAAATGGGCATCGACATCTGGCAGGGGGTCATGACCACCAACAACACCCCGGAGCTGATCAAAAAATACGGTGGCCAAATATCCTTTATGGGGGAAATCGACAGCGGTCCCCTCGACCACCAGAACTGGGACGCCAAGGTGATTGCCGAGCACGTCGAAAGAGCCTGCACGACCTGCGGCAAGCACTACTTTATTCCCTGCCTGACCCAGGGCTTGAACTTCAGCTCCTTCCCGGGGGTCTATGAGGCGGCCAGCAAGGCCATCGATGAGATGAGCAAGAAGATGTTCTGATCTTGCTAAAAGAAACGGAAGAGGTTCCCTCGGTACGGCACAGCCTGATCCCCTGCTGTGCCCGTATCTTTTGTCTACCTATTCGATTTTATATGCGTCTCTCTTAATTCCCAAGCGAAGCATCATGGAATGGAGGGTGGTGGGTTTGACATCGAGCAGCTCAGCCGCACCGCCTTTGCCGGTGACCTTTCCCCGGCATCTGGTCAGGGCACTGAGGATATGCCGAGCCTCCATCTCCCTGAGCGGCAGGATCTTGTCGTCCTTGCCGGTCAATTCGGTGCGGGCTGGTATCGAGCGGCGGGATGTGCAGCTGGCCGTTTTTGCTGAGCAAGACCGCCCGCTCGATAACATGCCGCAATTCACGGATATTGCCGGGCCAGTGATAGCTCATCAACAGCTCCAGCTCCTTTTTAGCGATCCGGTCAAACTGCTTGCCAAATTTCTTGCCGAATATTTCCAGGAAATACCGGGCCAAAGCCGGGATGTCGTCAGCACGTTCGCGCAGGGCCGGGACTTTTATGGGAAAGACATTGAGACGATAATAAAAATCGGAGCGGAACAGACCTTTCTCGACCAACTCCTCGATGTTCCTGTTGCTGGCCGCCAGCAGACGAAAACGGGTCTTGATGGTCTGGGTGCCACCCACCCGTTCAAATTCCCTGGCCTCTAGGACCCGCAGCATCTTGGCCTGAATATCGAGGGAAAAGGCATCGATATCATCAAGAAACAGGGTGCCCCTGCTGGCCAGTTCAAACCGGCCTTCCCGTGCCCCGGTAGCGCCGGTAAAAGCGCCCTTTTCATGACCGAAAAGCTCGCTGGCGATGAGTTCCGGGCTGAGAGAAACGACATTGACCGCGATAAACGGCCCTGAAGCCCGGTTGCTGTTCTGGTGGATGGCCTGTGCCACCAGATCCTTACCCACCCCGGTTTCACCGGTAATCATGACGGTGGTATCCGATTTTGCCACCCGGCTGATCAGATTGAGCAACTGCTTAAACGGTTCTGCCCGGCCGATCATCGGAGTTTTCAACAGGCTCGGCTCAAATGCCTCCCGGTAATAATTGGCCTCCGCCTCCAGGCTGCTCTTCAGATCAACAATTTCTTCATAGGCTTCCAGATTTTGCAGAGCTACCGCGGCCTGATTGGCTATGATCCGTAACAGGGAAATCTCATCTTCCGGCAACTGCAGCCGGGTTGGTCCGCCATCCATGAAGATTACCCCCATGACCTTGGCCTTCAGCCGGATGGGGAAGCAGCCGGTCCAGCCCACGGCGCTCAAATACTCCTGATCTGCCAAGCCATACATGTCGGCTTCTTTGACAATTTCCGTACCGGCTTGAAAGACCTGTTCGATGAGGCCTCTTTGGTAGGCAAAAGACTCCGGTGAGGCATCGGATGTCTCAAAATTGCGACTGGCAACCATTTCCAGCCGTTGCTCCTGCTGGAGAAAGATCGCGCCCCGCTCGGCGCCGGCGATGCGCACCGCCTGCATGATAATCTGGCTGAGCAGCTCGTTTCGATTGCGGATGGAACCGAGTGCATCGCCTACGTTAACAAGGGACTCAACCCAAAAAGCATGTTTTGATGCCCGGTCGAGAGAGGATTTCAGATCCTTGGGAAAAAGATTCGGGTTAACCTTGGCGAAGGTTTCCCAGGCCTCTTTTAAAAGCTTTTCGGCATCTGCAGGATTTTTTTCACTGAGGCGTATTCGGGCCAGAAGAACCTGGGTATGGGCTAATTCGATTTTCGCTCCGGCCTGGGTCAACAGCGTCATGCTTTTTTGCAGATCGGCCTCAATGGATGCTAAAGGTTCTCTCTTTTTATACGCGCGTAAGCGCCCGGAACCGGAAAGCCACGCCCTGCATATAGATGTCCGGCCAGTTAAGCAACTGTTCGATATCCGACTGAAAATTCCACTCCGGATGAACCATGCCCCGTTCTTCGAGGCCGAGCATGACTTCAAGGTTGTCAGGCCCGCGGTGGTGCGGCGTTCCTAATGCCTTGGCATTCTCCCAGGCCAGCACTGAGGTACTCGAAAGCCTTCTGGTAATTGCCCCGGCAATAGGCAAAATACGCCCTTTTGCCGTTACCCGGCCAAAGAAAATAATGGTCAAGCAATTCTTCAGGGGTCTGAAATATTTCCTCAAGGATCGTCTCACCCTCATCGATTCTGCCGGCATCGCCGAGAATGAGCACCAGGATAAGTTTCGCATGTCGATCGAGATCCGGTGCGTTCAACTCCTTGGCCTTCCGGCAGACCGTCTTGAGCAGTCCGACCCCCCTGGCGGTCTCCCCGGCAACCCCGTAGATCCATCCCAGCCGGATACAGCTTTTCAAGGTTTCGACGTCGGAAGGCAGTTCCTCATGGTTGCCGATGACCGACTCATACCGTTCGATCGCTTTGGTGACAAATCCCTGCCAGAAAAGCAATTCGGAATTGGCCAGGGCCACCTGCAGCCGGACATCACCGGGCACCTCATGGTCGGCGAGCATCTGCCAGGCCCGTTCAAGATGACCGGCTGCTTCGCCGGACCGGGCGGTCTTAATAAATGTTTTGGCGATGAGGACCCGCAGCCTGATCTCCAGGACAGGATCATTGCTCGAAGTTTCAAGCTGCAGGGCTCTACTCAGAAATTTCCTCTGAATTTCCGGAGGCAGGGCGCTGTCCCGGCAGGTACATATGCCAATGGCCGCATCGATAAAGCACTTCTGCTCTTTCTTGCCAAGTTCGACAGCTGCCATACCCTCTAGGGCCATGCGGTAATAGGCCGCGGCATCGATGGGTGAATTCAGGCCAAGGCAATAGTGACCGGCCTGCACCAATTCATGGCAGTGGGCCACGGGCAGACCGGAGATCTGGTAGATATGCGCAAGGTTCAGCCATCGTTGCGCACCATCCGGCATATTCTTGAAAACGCCTGCAATAGCCTGCTCGGCCGCGCTGAACAAGGTCGTCTGTGGAATAGTGGCGAGGGATTTTTGCGCCGCTTTGTAATCGGCGAGATAGTAATAGCCAGCTCCTTTTTCCTTATATTTCAAAAGGTAACCGGACTTCACCAGCTCTTCGACCCGCTGTAGCACTTCAACCGGGCTGTCTCCGGTAAGCGTGCACAGAGTATTCAGGGAAATCGGCGGCGGCAAGAGTGCGATGAGCACAGCAAGGGATCGATCCATACCATCTTGGTCTTCGCTGTTGCCGTCAGTTCGTTTCACTGTTCAACTCCTGCACCTGAGATACCACCATCTCAGGTCATAACCATGACCTTAAACGTCGAGAAAATATCCGGAACTCGAATATCCAGGCAATATACCCAATAAAGAGATAGAAAAGGAGCATGAAAGTGCTGCTTTTAAGACCAGGGATCAGAAAAGTGGATTTTTGTCGTTCAGGCGTTTCATAGCATTGATGGTGGGTGTGCTATAAGCTTGGGGTATTCGTCACCATGCAGGGCACATAGTTTGATATCATAACGAATTAATTACCAAGTGAAGGATACCAGCAATCGAAGTTACCGCTCAGAATGCAGCCGCAGACTGCCGGCGCATCCCGGGTTAATCAGAATACACGATGTACCTCAATCACTACAAATCCCCTCGATCTTTGCTAAGCTTTCTCGCTCACACGGATTTTCCGCCCCTCTCCTGGCACCTAGGCTAAGCCTGCGGCCAAGGTGCCCTCCTCCCCTGAGGCCAGTCCGTTTTTTATCAGCTACAGATATGCAGACTCCGGTTTTTGCACCATCAGCACAGCTGCCCTGTTCCGACGCCCTGCAGCAGCACCCAACTATTACGATATAACGTCAATAATCGATATTTCGCACAGCATCTCTCGTTCACCAACAAGCTATATCCGCTGAAACCCCTCTATGCTTGAGTTTTTTGGTTTTTCTAAGCTGGCATGTCTTTTGCTCAAAAGGGTAAGGGAGCTTAACGGCTAAAGGCCTCATTCTACTGAAAGTCGTTGGAACGAGACCTTGCCGAGATAATTTTCAATAATACGAGGGATTCATTTTTCAGGCACTACAAGGAGGGAAAAGGATGGGTAAAGACACTTCAATGGAACAAAAGGAAGTGGATCGCTATACCGAGGAGGTGCTCGAACACGGCATCTCGCGGCGAAGCTTTCTGTCACGCACCGCAATCGGTGCAGCAGGTATCGGCATGCTGGGGCTTGCCGGCCTAGTGCCAAAACACGCGCAGGCGGCGACGGTGGAAGAAGGTCTGGAGTTCGCCAAGAGTTCTGACAGCGGTGCAACGCTCAACTTCATGCCGAAGCCAAAGCCAATTGCCGACAAGGACATCAAGTCGACGTTGACGTTCGACGTCATCGTTGTCGGTGCCGGTGCCTCGGGCGTTCCGGCAGCCCTTTCCGCTGCCGAAAACGGTGCCAAGGTCGCGGTGATCCAGAAGCACCCCATGCCGGTTTCGCAGGGCAATACCGGTTCCGGCATCGATCTCGCGACGAGCGACAAGGCCGGTATCGAGGCGCTCGTCGCCAAACTGATGAACGACAACAACCACCGCTGCAACCCGGCACTGCTCAGGCAATGGGCCTACAACTCCGGCGAGGCTGTACGCTGGGTCATCGACCGGGCCAAACAGGGCGGCTCTCCGGTTATCGATCAGGGGAGCGGACCGCAGTTCGCTATCCGCAAGGTCAATGGATATACCCTGAATTACGTCACCTCGTTCTTCGGACCGAAGCCATACACCACCGGCGACGGCATGCGCGCCTTGGCCAAGACCGCCGAGAAGGCCGGCGTCCAGTTCTTCTTCAACATGCCGGCTTCACAGCTGGTACAGAGCAAATCCGGTGAAGTCATCGGCGTCATTGCCAAGGGCAGGGACGGCAAATACACCAAGTTTCTCGCCAAGAAAGGGGTCATCCTGGCCACCGGTGACTACCAGAACAACGACGCGATGTGCAACTACTTTATCCCCGATATCAAGCACTTCGGTCGCAAGATGATGGACCGGACCGGCGACGGCTTTGCCATGGCCTACTGGGCGGGCGGCGTCATCGAGCCGATCGGCCACACCAAGATGCTCCACGACTTTGATGCCGGGCCGGCCTCGATGTGCGACATGCCGTTTTTGGCGGTCAATCGTCAGGGCAAGCGATTTATCAACGAGACTGTCGAGATGTCGCTGTTCAACAACTACCTGCGCGATGCGGCGAACGCCGGCCATTATGCCCAGGTCTTCGACTCGAACTACATGACCCAGGCCGAAGGATGGCCTGGCAAACTGGTTCCGCCGGAAGGGCTGAAAAATTATATGCCAGATGATCCAAGCCCGAAAAAGGGCGTCTTCGAATCGCAAGTCAATACCCACATGGCCGACACCCTCGAAGAACTCGCTAAAAAACTCGAGATCACTGATCCCGCAGCCTTTGTGGCAACCGTCAAACGTTACAACGAAATCGTCGCCTCCGGCAAGGACGATGACTTCGGCAAGCCCGCCAACCGTCTGGTTCCGGTCGAGAAAGCCCCGTTCTACGGCATCCACCGCCGGGTCCGGGTATCGACGATCTGCTCCGGCATGCTGGTCAACGACAACCATCAGGCCCTCGATGCCGATGGCAAGGCCATTAAGGGTCTGTACCTGATCGGCAACCTCGGCGGCGGCTTCTACGGTGGCGTCGATTATCCGCTGACCGTCTTCGGTCTGTCGCTGGGCCGTTGCTATACCTTCGGCTATCTCGCCGGAAAGCATGTGGCGAAACTGTAAACAAGAACGCCACAGATGAAACCAGAGGAACGGTTGCGGCCGTTCTTCCACACTATTGACGATTGGAGGAATAATGAAAAACAAAACTCTACAAAAGTTCTTGTTTTCCTTTTCATTTTTAATGTTTTTGGCGGGCATTTTCGCGGCTCGCGTTCATGCGGCAAATACGGCGAAAATGGAAGACGGGGAGCTAGGAAAACTGCATGCCAGTCAGGGCGTTGAATGTGTCCAGTGTCACGAGAACGAGAAAAACCCCGAACCGGTATCGATGGAAAAATGCCTGAGCTGCCATGGCGAGACGGCAAAACTCGCGGAGAAAACCGCAAATGCCAAGCCCCTCAACCCACATGAAAATCGCCATTACGGCACTGAGGCCGATTGTAATCTTTGCCATCACCAGCATAAGAAATCGGAGAATTTTTGTCTCCCGTGTCACCAAAGGTTTGTCTTTGTAGTCCCTTGATCAAGCAGTAAGGAGGATGTGGTCGGCAGCCCCAACGGAAAGCCTGCGGTGCTGCCACTTTTGGGAAAATAATTATTTGAGGGAAAGAGTATGAAATTTTTAGCAACAACTGCTTTTGTCGGAGTGCTTCTCACCAGTCTATCGGCTTCGGCGGCAGAGGATCTGAAGGGAGCTTTCGCGGAAGGCACTCTGAAAGGAGAAATCCGAACGTACTATTTTGACAGGGATTTCGACGAAAAAACCCCGGATAGAGCAGATCTGGCTCTCGGCACCTTAATGTACTATCGCACCGCCCCTCTTTTTGGGCTTACTGCCGGACTTGGCACCGCCACGGCCAGTGACATCGGAAGTGATGACGACAAAGCAGTATATGGACTTCTTGCGACCGATGCCGCTGGCAACCATGATAGTTTTGCACGGCTGCAAGAATACTTCATTCAAGGAAACTGGTTTGACACAACTCTCAAATTTGGTGCACAGGAGATTGAGTCTCCTTTTGTCAATGGCCACGACATACGCTTGCTCCCGAAAACCTACCGGGGGCTGACCGTCGAAAACAAAAGTGTTGAAAATCTCACGCTCAAGGCCTTTTACCTCACCGATTTTATGGGCTGGACCGATGACGAATTCAAAGACATGTCCTCTGTGGCCAAGGGAGCGGACGATGAAGCCCTGCTCACCGGCAGCGTACGATATATCTTCCCTGTTAAAGTAGTTACGTTAGACACTGAGGCGTGGGATTATCGTATGGAGGATGTCTTCAATTCGGCCTTTTTCAAAGGTACCGTAGGTAAGAAGTTTGAGAGTGTCGGTTTGAGCTTCACCCCTTCCTATCTCAAGCAGGATTCCATAGGAGATGATCTGGCCGGCCAGATCGACACCTATCAATATGGTTTCAATACATGTGTTAAAATGGCTGGTTTTGACCTTACAGCCTTTTATGCCAAGACTGGTGATAATGACCTTTTTGTGCCCTGGGGTGACGGAAAGGTCATTATCCAGCAAATCAACGCTTCAGGAAGAGCTGAGGAAGATGCCTACGCTCTCAAACTTGGGTATGACTTTGCCACTCTTGGCGCAAAAGGGCTGAGTGCGTATATCTTCCAGGGCTTGTACGACACTCCTGATTCAGGACCACATGCGGCAAGCGACATCAATGAAACCAACCTCAGTGCGACGTATGCATTTGCCGGCGGTTTCGATGGCTTGAGTCTCCGTGTCCGCTACGCAATAGTTGATTACGATAATGAGGTAGCAGATGATTTCAATGATTTCAGAATTTACCTCAAATATACCTTTTCTTTTGGTGGGAAGAGTTGACGGGCAGTATCATAACGGAAGCTAGCTTCATCTTGCCCGAGGTATGAGTAGCAGAGTAGAAAACAACTCATTGCCAAATCAGTAAAAGAGGGTGTTGAATCATTTTCGATTCAACACCCTCTTTCTTTTACAGGCTTCCGTATCGTTTTGATTGCAATCCGAAAACATCAACAAATAGGGTGAAGCTAAATTATTTCGAATTGTTATAATAAGATTTGTTCGTTGAAGAGTTGTACGGAAATCTCATGATCAAGAGAAAAAAATGGACCCCACTCCCTCACCGTCGGTTTTGCGACACCGACCCTTTGCGCTTTATTTATGTGCTCGTTCAGCCACTTATATGGCATTCCAGATGCTTGGGGTTGCTGTAGGATGGCAAATCTACGCAATTACCGGCAGTGCGATGTATCTTGGTCTTGTCGGCCTCGCGCAGTTTTTACCGATGTTCCTTCTGACTCTCGTCGTCGGTCATGTCGCCGATCGATATGACCGGAGAAATATAGCTCGCATCTGCCAGACCATCGAAGGGCTATCTGCCGGTGTTTTGGCTCTGGCGAGTTACGGCGGATGGCAAAGCAAAGAGAGCATCCTGCTGATTATCTTTATTATCGGCGCTGCCCGCGCCTTTGAAGGTCCGACTTTGCATGCATTGCTGCCAAGACTGGTTCCCGTGCAGGTCTTTCCCCAAGCTGCGGCCTGGTCATCCTCGGCTATGCAAACCGCGACCATCGTCGGTCCGGCACTCGGCGGGTTCCTCTACACAGCGGGACCAACTGCGGTATATATACTTACCGGGATAGCCTTCCTGTCAGCCGGCGTGTTTATGACCTTAATCAAGATCGAACGTCTGCCGGTGCGGAATGAGCCGGTAAACATCAAGTCGGTCTTTGCCGGCATCTCCTTTATTTGGAGTCGCAAGGAGATTCTCGGAGCAATCTCCCTCGATCTCTTTGCCGTTCTGCTTGGCGGGGCAACTGCCTTGCTGCCGATTTATGCCCGGGATATTCTCGTAACCGGTCCTTGGGGCCTGGGGCTGTTACGTTCTGCCCCGGCAGTGGGTGCCCTGATGATGTCGGTATACCTTGCACGCCGCCCGCTTCGCCACCGAGTCGGTAAGTCGATGTTTCGGGCGGTTGCTGTCTTCGGTGCCGCGACAATTGTCTTTGCCGTTTCCACATCGTTTTTGCTCTCTTTCGCCATGCTGGTCATCTTGGGGGCATCCGATGTCATCAGCGTTGTCATTCGGCAGTCGCTCGTGCAGATCAGGACTCCCGACGAGATGAGGGGCAGGGTCAGTGCCGTAAATTCCATGTTCATAGGTACCTCGAACCAACTCGGTGAATTCGAATCGGGTGTGACCGCGGCCCTCTTCGGTACCGTTCCTGCCGTCCTGATAGGCGGCATCGGCACAATCCTCGTGGTGATGGTGTGGATGCGGCTTTTTCCGCAGTTAGCGGCAGTTGACACGCTGGATAAATGAAAGATGAAAATATCCCATCTGCTTCTGCTTGTCCTGGCAAATACCGCATGGGGTTTTAATTTTATTGCGGGAAAAATTGGTGCCGAATTGTATCAACCACTGCTGTTTACGGCGTTGCGTTTTCTCTTCCTGCTTCTCTTGATGCTCCCATGGCTGAAGCCTGCACCGGGGTATATGAAGCCACTCTTAAAAGTGGCACTCCTTTTGGGTGTACTCCATTTCGGCATGATTTTTATAGGACTTCATGCCGGGGGCAATATTGCCTCCATAGCTATAGCTACCCAGCTCTATGTCCCTTTTTCAGCAATTTTCGCTTCAATTATCTTGAGGGAAAAAATTTCGCTACTTTCTATTTTTTCGATAGTTTTGGCCTTTTGTGGAGTGATGGTCATTGGCTTTGACCCAATTGTTTTTAATCATCTTGATGCAATTTTATGGGTGACTGGAGCGGCATTGGTAATGGCTATTGCGACAATCCTCATGCGGCAATGCCCCAACCTCGGGGTATTCAGGCTCCAAGCCTGGATCGCTCTGATTGCCTTTCCGTCATTGCTGCTATTGTCATCGATTTTTGAATCCGGGCAGGTAAAAATTCTTTCCGAGGTAGCTATTATTGACCTCTGGACACCTCTCTATTCTGCTGTTGGTGCCTCCATCATTGGCCATGGGATCGTTTATTATCTGCTTGGCAGGTATCCGGTTGCCACAGTAACACCTCTGCTTTTACCGACTCCCATTATTGCCACTTTTCTGGGTGTATTAGTTTTCGGAGATACCCTGGGGTGGAAATTAATTGTTGGAGGCGCAACAACTCTTTTTGGGGTTTTGATGCTATTGAAACCACCAAGAGAAAAACCTATGCAAATCGGATGAAGAAACAACTGGGGAAATACACTTGCCCTGTAGTGTTTGTGGTATATTACGCATATGCGTCAAAAATCAAACGTCTTTAATCCATCTAACGATTGCTTGCTGCTTATCTTCAGAAAAATCACCATGCACTTGATCGTATAACCATCGCAGGGACTTCGTTTTCAACCTGTCCCTAAAAAGCTCTTCTGCTTCCTGTATAACGATTTTTATCAAACACGGACATTTATTTGTAAACACAGATGGATCATCAACAAAAATATTTCTTTTGCGAATTTCCACACACTGAAAAAAGAAAGAGGGGCCTTCGATAGCCTCAATAATATCCCAAAAAGAAATATCCTCCGCGGGTTTACCCAATTCGTAACCACCTCTTACTCCAGTTATGGACCTGACGATTCCAACCTTTCTGAGTTTAGCAAAAACCTTTGAGAGGTATGTCTCTGTGATCGCATTCAATTCTGCTATTTGTCTGATACCAATCGTTTTTCCTTTCGGAAGGTCAACCATATAAAATAACGAGTGAAATGCGTACTCTACACCCACAGTGAATTGCATCTTTAGCTCCCATTCTGAATTAAATATATTGAAAAAATACATCACTATTGAGAATTTGTCTTGACGAATTTCCAACACATGATATTATCGATATCATGGATACATTTTATCCACAATACAATAATTCAACAGGAGAACGCAAATGTTTAATGACAAATTCAAGGCAGTCGTCAGTAAAGAGGGTGTTGTATCAATAGTATCATGCGCTGATGGTGAAGCTCATGTTGTAAATACTTGGAATTCTTACCTTGTATTACCAGATGATAGCAGGATTTTACTTCCTGCTTGGTCTATGAGAAAAACGGAGAAGAAAGTTGATAAGAATAACAATGTGTTACTTACCTTAGGAAGCAAGGAAGTGGATGGTCGCATGGGTCCTGGTACCGGTTTTCTTGTTAAAGGTACCGCAAAATTCATAAGTTCTGGGACCGAGTTTGACATGATGAAAGACAAATTTTCATTTTTGACACGAGTACTTGAAGTGACTGTTTCATCAGTAACACAAACAATTTAAGTGCAGTAGTTCAGCCTTGATCTAACAAACATCAGTTTTTTGCCGGATGTTTGTTAGGTATAAAATTACACATCACAAAAAATTAAGTGATTTGAAAAATGTTTCGAAATTTCAAAAAGTAACGTATGGCTCTTGAAGGATTGCCTCGCTCCTGTCGATTTCCTTTTTCTCACAACTCCTCATCGATTAGCGCCCCTAGACCATCCCTATCTTCTGGCTTTTCAAGAAAAGGAAGGACCCCTTGGGCGGGTGAATAAAATTCAGATTTTCTTAATGGCGGAAGTTCTCTCCACAGAACCGATCTGTCGATCCGGATGGGAGATGAAACCTACGCCATTGTTGAAGCGCTGATCGGTGAAGTGGATAACGAAGGGCATCTGGCAAGGCTGGATTTTCCCGGAGGTCAAATGTGCTTTCGCGATCCGGGCCTGGTTGTGGGTCACAGGGTACGAATTCGTGCCCTGGCGCGAGATGTCAGTCTGGTAAAGCAACCACCCCAACAGAGCAGTATTCAGACTGTGCTTCACGGGCAGGTTGATGCAACAGGTGGAGACGAGCACCCCGCTCTGGCAATTGTGCGGATTCTCATCGGTGATTCCAGGTTTCTTGCACGATTGACCAGACTTGCGGTCGCGGAACTCAACCTGGAACCTGGACAGAATATCTGGGTACAGGTGAAGGTTGTATCCTTGATGGAGTGACAGGGGGAGCAATCCCCTGAGGATTGTCCAGGAAAATTTATTACCCTCCGAACTGACTTCAATCAATACCATCTTTCAAACCGTCATTTCAATGCATCAATGGTATATTTCACGGCTGTGAAGATTATGATACAAGACAGCAGCCATTTAATCGCTTTGGCCGGGACATGCTTCTGGCATCTGGCGCCAAAGTACATGCCGACCATGCCGCCGATGCCGAACAGGATGCCGAGCAGCCAGTCAGGTGCGACCGAAATCTCGGGATAAAGGGGGGCGATCGCCTGGTAAAAGGCAACCCCGGCGACCGAAGTGACAAAGGTCCCCATCAGCGCACCACCGGCAACCGTATAGACCTGGAGGCGAAAGAAAGTGACGAAGAACTGGGCGATTAGCCGAGAAATGACACCTGCAAGGGAAGCAGGAGGAAAGCCCCCGATACCCCGCCCATGGAGGTGAAAAAGGAGACGATAAAGGCGACGAGTGGCGGAACCCAAGGTTGAACTTCTATCCCGGCAGTTTGGAAAAACATGGCGGCCTCCTGAGGAAACAGATTTACATAAACATGTTTATTAATATATTCGTGTCATGTTAGCCTTGGTTTCACCAAGCCGTCAAGTTTTTTGTCTGTTGTGAAGTTACGAGAATGTATTAGAGAAGATTATGACTGAAGAATGTTCTTTATGAGAGGTGTCTTTCGTCACCAATAAAACGGTAACAAGCTATGAAACGCCAAGAAAATCCTGATTCCGAATCCTCAAGAACGCCGATTCTTGACTCCCTGCAGCTCCATGAACTCGAACAGTCCTTCCAGAAATGGCTGGAAGATTCAGCTCCTCGCCGGGATTTCTACTCATCTCGGCGACGGATCTATCTTATTTTTTTGATTATTCGCTATTCGGGGGCAAAACTTAATGAGGTTTTGAAATTGAATCCGATGCACGACATCGATACCGACCGCCATTGCATTGTCATTCGTTCGAATGAAGGCGATTCGCTGAGCGGATCGCGCGAGGTACAAATTCCGGAAGCGGTCTCCAAGACTCTTCGAGATATTTTGTCGGCGCCACAAGTAAAGGATTCTCTGGAGAATCTGTTTGAAATTGATCCGGCTTTTGTCCGTCGAAAATTCTATGAACGGAGCAAAGCGTGCGGCTTCGGAAGTACGATCGGCGGGCCTGAGATGATTCGCAAAGCACGGGCGGTAGAGCTCCTCAATAATAAAATGCCGCTGACTGCAGTGCAAAGATTGCTTGGGCATTCAACTCCCAATCTCACAAGTCATTATCTCACCTTCACCGACGAAGAAATACAGAAAATGACAAAATTTTATGTAGACCGGGAATTTTCTCGCAAGACAAGCGCATGCAACTCCTTTTTCGGTAAGATCAAGGCGGTTCGCAAAGGAGATGTCCAGGCTCTCATTGAGCTTGAAACCATTGGCGGCGCTGTTGTTCAATCAATAATTACCCATGGCAGTCTTGAAAAACTCGATTTGCAAGTTGGGAAGCTTGTCACAGCAGAGATTAAGGCGCCATGGGTTGTTTTGACAAAACAAAAAAATGAGCCCAAAAGCAGTGCTGAAAACAAATTCAACGGAATCATTGAGAGAATTTCCGAGGGGAAGATTAATACGGAATACAGCATTCGCCTGTCAGATGGAACGGAGTTGCGATCGATAACCGGGACGCACTGCAGCTTGCATCGTTTGCTCAAGGAAGGCGATAGCGTATGGGCGCTGTTTAACTGTTATGCCGTCGTCCTGCATGTCGACTGAAATTCGGAAACCTATTGTCGATGTTTAGAGGTTACAGGTGCGTTTTAAAGCCCGCCAAATCTGGTTTGAAGCGATGCAGGAATTTCCTCCCAGAGCACTGCAGGTTGGAAACGAATGGCTCCCCGCACTTCAGTTCTCAAGGTTTTATCAACAATTGCGCCTCATTAATTCTAGGCCTATGTCGTAATGCAAGATTTTTGGCCAGTATTAATAGACGAGGACTTTCCGGGGGCGCAACAATTGATAAAACCAGTTCTGTTTATGAGAATGATTTCAAGTGAAGGGTTTGGCTTTGTGTAAAATATTTCAAAACTCATAAGACTTCCTCCTTTCTTTTTCGAAGAGGAAAGTGTTATTCTGAATTCCCCAAATTTTTGATAAATGCTTACATGTTGCGAACATGTAAGTTTATGAACAATAAAGCCCAACCCGAAAGTGCGATAAATGATGACCGAAGATCAAATCAAAAAAGTGGCCCTGGAACTTATCGGCCAGATTGCTCCGGAAGCTGATATTGAAAACCTCGATCCAGCTGACCGATTGCGCAATCAGTTCGATTTTGATTCCGTCGATTTTATGAACTTCGCAGTTGCACTTCAAACACATCTAAAAGTAGTAATCCCCGAGGCAGACTACCCGCAACTTGCAACATTGAATGGTTGCATTCTGTATTTGAAAGAGAAATGTAACCCATAGTCCTTCTTCAGAGTCATCCACGGCGATTACAACGTCAACGAAACTATCATCACTCCGGGGTCTTCCGGATCGCGTCTTTTTTTAAATCCGAAAGCTTCACAGAGCCTTAGCATGGATCTATTCTCGGCAAGCACTTCCCCGAAGATCTCCCCTATACCCCGATTCCTGGCGTAATCGATAATGCGTCGCATGAGCAACGGGCCCAAGCCCATGCCGGTCATATCATTGCGAATGAGTATGTCGAATTCCGCATGTGCGTTGTCCGGATCCGCACTAAGTCGAACCATGCCATACATGGCAGGTTTTTTTTGAGCGGATGGCTCGCAAAGGATCAGTGCCATCTCCCGGTCATAGTCAATTTGAGTTAAGAAAGCTGCCATTTCATGGGACAAAAATTGCACGGCATGCAGAAAACGCAGGCGGATCTCATCCTTTGTGAGCCTGGAAAAAAGCTCTTGAAACATCGGTTCGTCCTCCGGACGTATAGGGCGAAGCAGGAGGGTCTGGCCATCGGGAAGTGGAATCACTTCTTCGAGCTCTTTGGGAAAAGGGCAAATCGCCAGTCGTTGTGCTGATGGCAAATGCGATTTGATCACTCGGATACGCGCATCCAGGGCCAACACGCCCTGCTCATCGGCAAGTAGCGGATTGATGTCCATCTCGACGATGTCCTCGATATCACAAACCAACTGAGACACTTTGACCAATGTCAGCGCAATGCTGTCTAAATCAGCAGCGGGCATGCCACCATACTCCTCAAGCAAGCGGAATACGCGCGTTTTACGCATTTCTTCTTTAGCGAGCTGCATGTTCAGCGGAGGCAAGGCAATTGCTTTATCCTGAATGATGTCAACTGCTGCACCGCCCTCGCCAAATAGAATAACCGGGCCGAACTGCACGTCATTGCCAACCCTGATGATCAGTTTCCTGGTGTTAGGGCGATGCACCATCTCAGGTAACGATGCACCCAATCGATCTCTACCTTCTGTGGAGTATTCCATTGCAGGTGATTCGTCCGTCTGGGCCACGGGGATTTTGTAAGCGGATATAACGGCTAATGCCTCTGTCTTCGTTAGCCATTCACGGCCTTGAGACAGGGTATTGTTCACAATCTCCTTAGCTTTCTCCGTTTCCGGTTCGAAAATTTCCGGTATATTCGCAGGTGTTTCCATGAGCATTTTCTTGCTGATACGGTAGCGCACCATCTGCATGAATCCGCGAACTGCTTCGGCTGGTGTCGCATAGGTCGGAATTCCGTTTTCGGCCAATATCTTCCTGGCCTCTCGGGCGGAATCTACCCCAAGCCAACAGGTAAAAATGCCCCGTGAGCTTGCCTTTGAACCACTTTCCTTGAGCGTATTTACCACCGCCCGGGCTGTGTCTTCGCCTGAAGACACTGACGAAGGGCAGTTTATGATGAGCAAGGCATCCACACCTTTATCTTCAAGGAGGGTATTTAGCGCATCGGCATAGCGGCTCGGCGGTGCATCGCCGACGATGTCCACCGGGTTGCTATGCGACCAGGCAGCCGGAAGCACCTTGTTCAGACGAGAGATGGTTTCAGGAGACAATTCGGCCAGGCGACCCTTTTTGTCGATTAGAACATCGGTAGCCATCATGCCCATACCTCCGCCATTGGTCAAAATAGCCAGCCGGTCACCCGAAAATGAACGGGACATGGCCAGGGTCTCTACAGCATCGAAGAGTGCCTGCATATCCATTACCCGCAGCATCCCGGCCCGCTCAAAGGCGGCGTTGTATACTTCATCGGCGCCAGTCAAAATACCGGTATGGAAAGCCACGGCCCGGGCACTCTCGGAATGGCGTCCGGGTTTTACGACGACCACAGGTTTCATCCGTGCAGCCGCTCGGGCTGCGGACATGAACTTTCGGATATGAGTGACGGTCTCAATGTAGAGTAGTATTGCCTTGGTCTTGAAATCAGTGGCCAGATAATCAAGCATGTCACCGAAATCGATGTCACACATATCCCCCATGGATACAATATGTGAAAACCCGATCCCCTTCGATGTGGCCCAATCAAGTACGGTAGCCCGAATGCCTCCCGACTGGGTGACAAACGCGATATTTCCCTTCAGGGGTTGTACATGCCCCAGGCCTGCATTCAGCCCTACCCCGGGCACCATGACCCCTAGGCTGTTCGGTCCCATGATACGCAGCAGATGAGGACGTGCGGAGTCGAGCATCCGGTCGTACAGCCGTTGCCCTTCTTCGCGGCCACCTTCGAGGAAACCCGCCGTTATCACCACTGCCGCCCGCGTGCCCAGGCTACCAAGTTTTTCAATCAGTTGTGGAACCGTTTCAGGCGGCGCGGCAATCACAGCAAGATCCGGTGCTTTGGGCAGACTGTCCAGGTCAGGATAGGCGGGAAGTCCTTCGATGGTGCTATCTTTCGGGCTAACGGGAAAGATAGCACCATTAAATCCGGCGGTTACCAAATTTCGTGCCAGGACAGCACCGATCGAACCCGGTTGTTGACTTGCACCTACCAGCACGATGGAAGACGGGTTGAACATGAAATTAAGATTACGGATAGTCATTTGAAATCCTCCAGCGTAGAGAGGTCTCCTTCAGGTAAACCCAACTCACGAGCCCTGAGCAGTCTCCGCATGATCTTGCCGGACTTGTTTTTCGGAACGTTGGCCGTAAATTCGATATCTTTTGGCGCCATTGCCGAACCCAACTTCTTGCGGGCAAAACCGATAAGATCCAGGCGCAATTTATCGCTTGGCTGTATGCCCGGCTTGAGAGCAACAAATGCTTTGACAACTTCTCCAATGAGCGGGTCCGGCTTTCCAATAACTCCCGCTTCAGCAACGGCGGGGTGCTCCATGAGTGTGCTTTCGACTTCGAAAGGGCCTACCATGTGACCGGATGTCTTAATAATGTCATCGGCACGACCAACGAACCAGAAGTATCCGTCCGTGTCGCGTTTTGCCAGGTCTCCTGTTAAATACCAGCCTCCGATAAAACACTTCCGATAGCGCTCATCTTCGTGCAGATAGCCACGAAACATAGAAGGCCATCCCGGCCGTAGCGCAAGTTCTCCTTGAATTCCAGGTTTTTCAACAACCTCAACGGTATTTTTGTCCAGGCGGTGAACAATCGCGGCCTCGATCCCCGGAAGAGGGCGTCCCATGGATCCGGGTCGGATTTCCATGGCGGGAAAGTTGGCGATCATGATACCGCCCGTTTCCGTCTGCCACCAGTTGTCATGGATGGGCAGTCCAAAGGCCTTTACCCCCCATATCACCGCCTCGGGGTTGAGCGGTTCACCGACGCTGTGAATGACGCGCAGATTTATGAGATCATAATCCCGGACAGGCTCCAGGCCTAATCGCATTAATCTTCGGATGGCGGTGGGTGCCGTGTACCAGATATTTACCTTCTGAGACTCCAGAATCCGACACCAGCGCATTGCATCGAAATCCTCTTCATCAACAATATTAGTGATTCCATGAAGCAAGGGTGCGATGATTCCGTAAGATGTGCCGGTGATCCATCCCGGGTCAGCCGTACACCAGAAGACATCTTCCGGATGAAAGTCCATTACATATTTTCCAGTCATATAGTGAAAGCATACGGCATTGTGTACGTGAATCGCACCCTTGGGCATTCCTGTGGTACCACTCGTAAAGTGCAGGACGGCAATATCCTCTGGGTCGGTTGGAGGGATTGTAAACGTATCGCTTGCTTCCGCCATAAGACGCGGCAGCGACAGAAGATCATTTCCTGGATGATCTTCCACATCGACTATGAGCACATGCTGCAGTTTCGGGAGTGTATCCCTCAACTGGCTTACTTTCTGCCGGTAATAGCGTTCGGTGGTCACCAAGACCTTCGCATCTCCTTTGCTCAGGCGCTGATAGATAGGTTCCGGACCAAAGGTAGAGAAAAGTGGGCAGAAGACGCTCGTGTTTTTCAAAATTCCTAGAGCGGCGATATACAATTCGGGGATGCGTCCTGCCAGAAGAACCGACACCGTATCCCTCTTTCCTATTCCAAGTCCTTTGAGAATATTGGCAAAGCGATTGCTCTGCCCTTTGAGTTCACCATAGGTGAATTCACGGGTAGAACCTTGACTTCCAAGCCATCGTAAAGCTACGTGGTTGTGCAAAACCCCATCGGCATGACGATCGACGGCTTCATGAGCAATATTGAGCCCTTTTCCGTCGGGGAGCCCATGTAACTCACTGCGGATGGCTTCCCAGGAAAGACCGGCAATTGCGTCGGCATAATCCAAGAGGTTTGGAGTTTTCTTCCATGATTGGGGGTGTTTTTGAATAGGAGCAAAATACAAAATTGCACCTCACTCTAAATTTCCCGAGGAAATAGGGTTACGTCATCTTCGGCTGGATAAGTAAAGGGAAAAAAGAATCTTTGTATAATAGTGGTCCTACACCGGTAAAAAGTGTTGAGACATCAATTTAAGTGTATCCTTGAAAACAATACAATCAAGGTGAGATTTAACTAGCCCAATGGGGGGAGACTACAATTAGCTGAAATATTTTGCAATCATCATCGTTAATATTTAGTCGAAGTTTTATTTAAGTAGCCGATGTCATGCCTTCCGATTTGTTCAAAAATTTCTGTACCTCTTGCGCCAAAATGTAACCTGATGGACGCTGCTTACGATGCGAAGCGGATTGACGAGACCAGCCGGAAACTGGGGCATGTGCCGCTCACCGATAGAAATGGTCGTGGTCATGAGGTCTCGCCCATGGCACCCCACGAAGCAGAGCGCTATAAGATCAGGTCTGGCGCAGAACGGGCCAACAGTCGGTTGAAAGAAAATTTCGTTGCCAGTAATGTTATGGTCAAGGGGCATGGCAAGGTAACTCAGCACCTGATGTTTGGCGTCATCACATTGTTTGCGGACCAGCTTTTGCGTCTGATTGGATAGATTGTCAAAGAGCAGAAACCGCACTACTGCGGGATATTCACGTTTAACGCGTTGAAATATTTTGTAAAATTATAATTTAAAATTAAAACCAGAGAGCCATTCTGATAATTGAGCCATAATATTGCTAGGTAATTTCTCAAAGCCGGTGCATGCTGCTCATTTTGCAAGAGGCTCAGAAATTATATTTGGGGGACAGACGGGGGACAGAATCACCTGAAACAAAAAAAGCACCTAGAGTCTTTAACTGCTAAGTGCTTGATTTTACTGGTGCCGGGACCAGGAATTGAACCAGGGACACACGGATTTTCAGTCCGTTGCTCTACCGACTGAGCTATCCCGGCATTTGTTTTGGAGAGGCATATTTACCCGACTTCGGTTTGAGTGTCAATAATTTTTCTCCGTCATTTTATCGTTTCTAATCACCTTGTTCCCGGCACCTGAGACAAGCAATATTTGCAACGACTACAGATCCTTGTGAATTGACAGACCACCAAGATCAAGATCGAAGTTCAGATCCTCATCCATATCCGCCCCGCCCTGTTTCCCGGTTGGTTTTGTCCGGCTCTTGGTTAGAGTCTCTGAAAAATCAATATCATCAAGGGCCAGGATCGTTTCTTTGGCCGGATCGGAACCGCTGACAACACCGGTACCCAGGTCTCCCAATCCCAAGTCGAAGTCCAAGTCGTCCATTTCCAAATCGGCGACATCTTTTTTAGTAACACTCTTTGCCTGTGGCTTTTCGGTTTGTGTTCCGCGGCTTGGGGGGGCAAGATCGGAAAGATCGTCGAGTTCTGCTGGCAAATCCAAGGACAAAGATTGGTTTATTGGCTCATTCTGAGTTTTTTGGGTTTCTGCAGGCACCCCTTCGAGTTCTTCGGGATCCTCGAACTGGCTGAGATCAATTTCAATCTCTCCATCCTCAGAATCCAGGCTATCGGCCGGGGGCTTCCTGCTTTCTCCTAGAGCCTTTGCCTGCCGATCATCAGCCATGGTCTCAAGTTCGAGTCTCTTCTGAAGATTCGTCTTCAACCAGGACTTCCAGATCTTCATCGACGAATTCCTCGTCCGCTTCGAAATTGTCGGCAAAAGCCTGATCATTTTCCGCTTCTTCATCCCGCCGACTGCTCAGCTGCAGAAAAGTCGGGGCTGCGACATTAAAGACGGTGCCATGCAAATTGTCTGATACCGCCTTGATATTCTTCTTACATTTTAAACATTGCTCCAGGTGATCGAAGGAGATGTATCCGCATTTTGGACAACGCATGAGTATGTACCTCTTTGGATTAACTGTGCGTTAGGGTTTGTCTACGACGAAATGTACATTTTCTAACATATCCCCGAGTATCTCATACTTCCACCCAATAAATCAAGGATTATTCGCCAAACGTTAGACTTAACTCCGTGTATCAACATCAAGTTTCTCGAAGACCAGTCCATACCGATGTCGCAGGAGGGTGCCGAATGGGTCAGGGCCCCGATGGAGATGATATCCACTCCGCTCCCGGCAATAGCCTCGACCGTCTCAAGATTCACCCCACCCGAGGCCTCGACCAGGGCGCGACCCTTAATGACTTTGCACAGCCCTGGCCATCATTTGCGACATTCATATTATCCAGCATGATGATATCCACACCGCACTCAAGACACTCCTCGCACCTGCTGCAGGGTATCGGTCTCCACTTCGATTCGAATAGTATGCGGGATCTCTTGTCCGCACCCTGGCCACCGCCTCGTTGATCGAACCACAGGCCGCAATGTGATTGTCCTTTATGAGCACCCCATCGGCCAGATTGAAGCGATGATTGGTACCGCCGCCAACCCGAACCGCATATTTTTCGAGAACCCGCAGGCCGGGAGTGGTCTTTCGGGTATCGGTGATGCGCACGGGATATCCCTTGACGTTGGCAACAAAGCGGGCGGTCAGGGTGGCGATGCCCGACAGACGCTGCAGGAGATTGAGGGCCACCCGTTCGGCCTTGAGAAGATCGACAACCGGACCGCTGCACCGTCAACAGTATGGTGTTCGGCTTGGTGCGAGTCGCCGTCGGCCAGCGGATCTACGCTATGTCAATCGCCGGATTCTGCACCTTGAACACCTCGGCCGCCACTCTGCCGCTCCGGCGACGACAAAGGACTCACGGGCCACCAGACGGGCACTGCCCATCTGGTGATCGGGAAAAATTGATTCACTGGTCAGATCTCCGCGACCGATATCCTCGCGAAGAAACTCACGGATCATGGCCGTGCAGCATGTTTTTATCCATCGCCATGCCCTACACCATCCGTTTCGAGGCGCTCTTCGGCCTCGACTATTTCGCCAATCGTGGCGTCAAGAGGCGCTCTTTTTCTCCTGTTCCTTGGCGACAACCTCGGCCTTGGCATTGGCCAGGAATTTTTCATTGCCCAGCTTGCCATTCACCTGCTGCAAGTTTGACCTCGATCTTCTCCCGCTCCCGCTCAAGTTTGTCCAGCTCACCGGCAACGTCAACAAGGCCCTTGAGAGGTACAAAAATTTCCAGATCGTTGCAGATATAGGTGGCGGCATCGGCAGGTTTTTCGACTGCTTGCCCTACGGTCAAGGCTGCTCAGCCGGGTCATATCGGTGATAGCGGCAGTGAAGGATGCAAGAAATGCCGTTTTCTGCTCATCACCGCAGATGACAAAGGCCTCGATCTTGGCCGACGGATGAACCTCGGCCTCAGAGCGGATATTGCGGATGCCGGTGATCAACTCCCATCAGCAGCGCCATCTCTCGCTCGCCACCGGATTCTTCCAGCCGTCCTGCTCTTCGGGAAAAGGGTTACCGCCAGCAAGGGTCGTCTCACCGGGCAGCACCGACCAAATCTCCTCGGTGACAAAAGGGGTGATCGGGTGAATCAGCTTCAGGATCGTCTCGAGAACCACCAGCAACACCCCCCTGGCCTGATTCTTGGCCTTCAGGTCCTTGCTGAACAGATCGGCCTTGATCCATTCCAGATACCAATCGCAGAACTCCCGCCAGATAAACTGGTAGATCGCCGAAGCGACATCGTTGAAACGGTAATCATCAAGCCCCGCCTGCACCTCATCATGACCGCCGCAGTGCGACTAAGAATCCAGCTGATGCACCAGCGACAGTTCGCCCGGGACGGCAGCAGCGTCTTTAACCGATTCCGAGCAATCGGCCGACGTGCATCAGGGCGAAGCGAGCGGCATTCCAGAGCTTGTTGATAAAATGGCGATAACCCTCTATGCGCTCCTCGTCGAGTCTGATTTCTCGGCCTTGGGCGGCAAAGGCGGTGAGGGTAAAACGCATGGCATCGGTGCCGTATCTCCTTCATAACCTCCAGCGGATCGATGACATTGCCGGTCGACTTGGACATCTTTTTGCCGTATTTATCCCGCACCAGGGCATGCAGATAGACGTCCTTGAAGGGTACCTCGTCCATGAAATGCAGCCCCATCATCATCATCCTGGCGACCCAGAAGAAGAGGATGTCAAAGCTGGTGATTAGGACCGAGGTCGGATAAAAGGTTGCCAGTTCTCTGGTCTGCTCCGGCCAGCCCATGGTCGAAAACGGCCAGAGGGCCGAAGAAAACCAGGTGTCGAGCACATCGGTTTCCTGGACAAGCCGCAAGGATGCGCATTTCGGGCAGGAGGTTGGGATCAACCGAGGCGACGATCAGTTCACCGCAGTCGCTGCAGGTCCAGGCGGGGATGCGATGGCCCCACCAGATCTGCCGGGAAATACACCAGTCACGGATATTGTCCATCCAGCTGTAAAAGGTATTATACCAGGATCTTCGGATAGATATTGATACGCCCGTCGCGGACCGCCGCCACCGCCTTGTCGGCCAGCGGTCTGACCGACACGAACCACTGCACCGAGGTGGTCGGTTCACTGACCGTCTTGCAACGGTAGCAATGGCCGACGGCATGATCATAATCATCGACTTTTTCAAGAAAACCGAGACGTTCGAGATCCTCGACAACCTTTTTGCGGCAGGCAAAACGATCGAGACCGCAATAACTGCCGGCAGCTGCATTCATAACGCCCTTGTCATCCATGACCTTGAAATGCGGCAGGGAATGGCGTTGGCCGATTTCGTAGTCGTTGCGATCATGGGAAGGCGTGACCTTCAGGGCGCCGGTACCGAACTCCCGGTCGACATGGTCGTCGAACACCACCGGGATGATCCGGTCGGTCAGCGGCAACCTGATGCCCACTCGGGCCAGGTGCGCATAGCGCTGATCTTCGGGATGCACGGCAACTCCGGTATCGCCGAGCATCGTTTCCGGTCGGGTAGTGGCGACCACGACAAAGCCGGAGCCGTCGGCATAGGGATATCGTATATGGTAAAGCTTGCCCTTGAGTATCTTCATGCTCCACCTCATCGTCGGCCAGAGCAGTGTGGCAGCGCGGACACCAGTTGACGATATAATTGCCTTTATAGATGAGCCCTTCCTGGTACAGTCGGACAAAGACCTCGCGAACGGCCTTCGACAAGCCTTCATCCATGGTGAAGCGCTCGCGCTGCCAGTCGCACGACGCACCCAGTTTTTTCAACTGGTTGATGATAGTTCCGCCTTTTTCCTCCCGCCAGGCCCAAACACGTTCAATAAAGGCATCGCGGCCCAGGTCGTCACGGGTCTTGCCTTCGCCGGCAAGCTGCCGCTCGACAACATTTTGGGTGGCAATACCGGCATGATCGGTTCCCGGCACCCACAGGGTGTTGTCGCCCGCACATACGGTGATAGCGGGTGAGAATATCCTGTAGAGTGTTGTTCAGGGCATGGCCGACATGCAGGACGCCGGTGACGTTGGGCGGTGGAATGACTATCGAAAAGGCAGGGGCTTCCCTCCTCCATGGTGGCTGAGAAACACTCGTGATTCCTGCCAGCGCTACAGCCATTTTTCTTCAACCTCGGTAAACTCGTACCCCTTGCTCAACAGTTTTTCTTCGTTCATACTCATAGCCTAAAGCATAACTCCTTAGTTATCGTTATCGTTCTCCCTGTGTCAGGGCACACGACTTGTGAAGGTAACTGTGGCCTTGCTTAAGAATTCAACCATTTTCGATATAGGAGGCAAAAAAGCCTGAGACACCTGACGATATGTCTCCGCCCAGCTGCTATCATTGTATTACCACCAAAGAGTCAGCTGTTCTTCTTGATAAAAACAGTTGTCCTTTTCCCTATTTGCATCCCCGACATAATTTGGGCTATATTCCCATGTTTCTCAATTGCTTTTCCTGACAGTTTCACCGATTAGATTTATCCTTATATTGAGGAAACACATGCTAAATATACTATGTCCGTCAGTTCGCAGTCTCGCCTTTGTCTCCTGCTCTGCTCTCTCCTTTGCTCGCCGAGCAAGGCAGCGGAGAAAATTACCGCAAGCCAGCACGCAACCGGATTCGACAAGGCCAGTTTGGGCCTGGGCTGAAAAATCCGGCAAGAGACATGCCGTTTTCATCAGCCGCCAAGCTGTCGAGGTACCTGGGACAAGCCACGAAACATATCCGTCAGGACGGCTGTCAAAGTCGTGCCATCGGTTACCTCGACGGCATGGCGAGGACCTGTTGGCCGTCTGGACTAATTACAGAGGTACCCAGGCCCAACTGCACTACCGTCAGCTGAAAGACGGGGTCATTGGTCCGAGGAGAAGGAATATTACACCGGGCTTTCCTCCAACACCGCCGCGTCTGTATGTGCCGACGATGACTCCGGACAACTCTGGATGGTATGGGCCGGATTCAACGGCATCAGTGACGAGATCTACTACTCCACCTGGAACGGTACCTCCTTCGCCACCGCCAAAGCCATCACTGCCAACGATGTGCCCGACATCCTGCCTGTCCTCGGCATTGATGAAGCAACAGGTAACTCCCTGGGTGCAGTGGCAACAGTTTTCAGAAACAGGCTACAAGAAGTACCAATCCTCCTGGAACGGCTCAAGTATGGACGCGAGCCGATTAAAGTCGAAATCGAAGTCGCCGCTGCGACTGCACAAGGGACAGGTGCTCGCCGACAATTCATCCCTCACGGTGAAAAGAATCGCCGCGCCGGCAGTTAGTCAAACCGGCAAAGCATCTTCACAAAGCAAGATGAACAAGGCAGAAACCGAGGATCTCAAGATCGAAATCCCATCCTTTGTCACCAACCCAGAGTCTGCCTCGATCCATATACCCGGTTATGCCGTACGCTCTTTACCGGTCCGCAGTATGTCCCCGGCCAAATAGCACACCAATCTTCAACCCCTCTGCAAAAATGAACTCAGCCATGACTTTTAAATCTCCCGTCGAGATGACATTTACAAAAGCATTCTTTTCCACGGTCTGCGCAATGCTGCTTTTTTTAACCACCGCCGTCAACGCGACCAACATTTCCGCCTTCGGCGACAGCATTACCATAGGCGAAGGCAGCGATACCGGTGGCTACCCACCGAAACTTTCCAGCCTGTTGAATGCAACAGCAAACCCTCAATTGTTGCCAACTCTGGAAAAGGTGGTGAAAACACCTATGAAGGGCTTCGGCGGTTCGACTCGGTTCTCGCTGCCTCTCCAGCCAATTTTATTCTGATCATGGAAGGCACCAACGATATAGTGGTCGGCCTTTCAGTGGGTACGACCGAATTCAATCTCCAGGCGATGATCGACAAAGCCAAAGCCGCTAATGTGACACCGCTGCTTTCAACACTGACACCCAGTGACCGCAACGGCTCCGCAACACTCATCCCCGAAACCTGGAACCCGATGATCAATACCCTGGCCAGCAGCAACGGCATCCTTCTGGTCGACAACTATGCCGCCACATTCTCCCACATGGGGTGCTCCTGAGCGGAGACGGGCGTCATCCGAACGACAGCGGCTATCAAATCATTGCCAACACCTGGTATACTGCCCTTGCCGGAATGATCACCTCCACAGGCGAAGTGCAATCAAGTAGTGAGGAGGTGGAGGCGGTGGCGGCGGCGGCTGTTTCATCGCCACGGCCGCCTTCGGTTCGCCAATCGAACCACATGTCATCCTGCTCAAGGAATTCCGGGATAGATATTTGCAAACCCATGCCCTCGGACGGAAATTCGTAAACACCTACTATCGTTTCTCGCCACCCGTAGCCGATTTCATTCGACAGCACGACGGGCTGAAACCGCTGGTACAGATAGTCCTCTATCCACTCATCGGCCTCAGCTACCTGATCCTCAAACTCTCATTGCCCCTGCAGATCGCCCTGTGCGGCATGATCGTCATCCTTTTCACCGGCTCGATTTTGGTGGCGCGCAAAGGGCTTCATAAAAAAAATCGGCCGGCCATCGGGTAACCGCTCCCACTGCCGCAGTGGCAATAATTTTAAGCTCTTCGTCTCCCATCATGGCTACGATGGGAGACGAAATTCACCCTTTTTAAGCAACCTTGCCCCAGTACAGTGAAAAACTGGCAAAAACCGCGCAGTACGGTCTGTTCAGCTGAAGTTTGTTTGCAAAATGCAACTACCCGACACTCCACGGTTCGGGCAGAAAGATATGCTTATAGATGGAAAGGGCATAACGGTCAGTCATTCCGGCTACATAATCGCAGACCTTGCGATGGGCGGTTTTTTCATCCGGCCAGCTTTCTTTGTCAACATTATATTCCCAACGACCTTCCCGCACCCGGGCAATGCCGTTTTCCAAGAAATATTTATAAAGATCGGAAATTATCCGCTGCGCCTTGATAAATTCGTTGTGCACTTTGTAATAGGTATACACATTTTCATAGAGAAAGCTGCGCAGATTGGTGATCGCCTCAAGCATGCCCGGGCTGATATGCAGATTGCCGTCACTGGCAGTCAGTGTTTCAACAATGAGATCGCGAACCATGGCACCGATCCGTTTGGAGTGACGTTCCCCCACCACTTGTTTGATTCTCGTCGGTAGATCGGCTTCTTTGAGAATCCCGGCGCGCAGAGCGTCATCAAGGTCATGGTTGACATAGGCGATGATATCGGCCAATCTGACCACCTGTCCTTCCAGAGTTACCGCCAGTTCCGATTTATCTTTTGGCAGGACGTCCGCCCGCCCCTTCGAATGCCGGACGATACCGTTGCGCACCTCAAAGGTGAGATTGAGGCCCTTCCCGTCATTTTCAAGGAAATCGACGACCCGCAGGCTGTGTACATAGTGCCTGAAACCGCTGGGATGCAGTTCGTTGAGAGTCGCCTCCCCGGCGTGACCGAATGGGGTATGGCCAAGGTCATGGCCAAGGGCGATGGCCTCGGTGAGCGGTTCATTGAGGCATAATGCCGCGGCAATGGTCCGGGCAATCTGAGAAACCTCAAGGACATGGGTCAGCCGGGTGCGATAATGATCGCCGGTCGGAGCAAGAAACACCTGGGTCTTGTGCTTCAGCCTGCGGAAGGTTTTCGAGTGGGTTATCCGATCGCGATCCCGTTGAAAGGGCAGACGAATATCAGACAGATCCTCCGTCTCTTCAACGTGCCGACCGGAAGAGTTTTTATTGAGTGCCGCAAAGGGTGAGAGAATTTTCTCCTCCCGTTCTTCAAGTTGCTTTTTGATCGATTTGCCGACAACCGGTACAAAAGACATAGTAGCCCTCTTGCCTGACCCCGATGAACGAGGTTTGTTTACTACCCCATTACGGGGAAAAACACGCAGAAATATCTTCGCTAGGGCTCGACATCCGCAATACGGGCCGGACGACCAGGCCCTATTCCATGACCAGGAAAAGTCACTCCTCTATAAACCATGCCCCGTTCCTGATTTCAATAGCTTACCCGATAAATTCGCTATCTCGCCCGGAACTTTGGCGAAACTTTGACCTTAGGACGAAAAATCCACAACCAAGCCGCAAATGCCGGCACAGAACCTTGCGAAAAAATAGCCGGCAAAACTTGACAAATCCCTAAAAAATAAGAACTACTATCATGAAAACAGAAAACGTACCCGAAGGTCAGGAATGGCCGATTAGCCCCGATAAAGGGGATACGCACCCTAGAAAGGAGAAACACATGGCAAAAATCACCCTCAAAGGCAATGAAATAGCAACCGTCGGCAATCTTCCGGTGGTTGGTTCAACAGCCCCCGACTTTAATTTAGTGAAAACCGATCTCGGCACAGCCACTCTCAAGGATTACCAAGGCAAGACGGTGGTGCTGAACATCTTCCCGTCCATCGACACCGGGGTCTGTGCCGCCTCCACCCGACGATTCAACAGCGAGGCCGGCAGTCGCGCCGAGGCGGTGGTGCTGTGTGTTTCCGCCGATCTGCCCTTTGCCCATAAAAGGTTCTGCGAGGCCGAAGGACTGAAAAATGTCGTTCCGGTATCGGTATTCCGGTCCGCCGATTTCGGCAAAAACTACGGTCAGACAATTACCACCGGGGTTCTGACCGGTCTCCTCGCCAGAGCTGTTGTAGTTATCGGCCCGGATGGCAAGATAAAATACACCGAGCAGGTTCCTGAGATCGGCCAGGAGCCCAACTACCAGGCCGCCCTCGACAGCATGTAAAAACACAGGAGATTGTATGAAACGCTATTGCTATTGCGACAGCCCTATCGGTAGAATGCTGCTTGTCGGGGAGAAAGGGGTGCTGGAGGAACTGCACTTTGCCAACTCCACGGAACAGCTGCAGATCCCGACGGAATGGCAAAAAGATGAAAGCTGTTTCGAGGAGACTCTTCGCCAACTCCATCAATACTTTGATGGAGAGCGGAGAGAATTCGATTTGCCGATTGCTGCGAAAGGCACTCCTTTTCAGGAACAGGTATGGCGAGAATTACGGAAAATCCCCTACGGTGAGACATCCAACTACGGAGCCATCGCCGAGCGGATCGGCAACCCCAAGGCCTGCCGGGCGGTGGGCTTGGCTAACAGCAAGAATCCGATACCGATTATCATCCCCTGTCACCGCATCATCGGTAAAGACGGTTCCCTTACCGGCTTCGGCGGCGGTCTGGATGTGAAAAAGCAGCTCCTTGACTTGGAGCGAGAGTCGCTCGCCGGGTAGGAACCGCCCCAGGAACTGGGGCTCAGGGGGCAACAGGTATTTTTTTCCAGCCGCCGTTGCCGGTGAACTCTCTTGCGGCAAAACACCAGATCAACGCTTTTTTGCCGCTCAGATAGCCGGCATCCTGTTTGGCCCGCTGAAAGAGCTTGATGCGAGCCGGAGTCACCCCGGAACCACGAACCCCGAGAAGATCTACGGCAAAGCCAAGCTCAGCCGAGAGATGATCAAAAAGTCCGGCACCCTTGGCATAAAGGTCACCGCCGGCCTGAAAGACCAAAGCATGGCTGTCTCCGAGGAGAATGACCGGACTTTTCATGTCGCTCTCGACCTGCTTGCCGTCATCCTTACCGGTCACTACCGCCAGTTCCAGTTCCTCCTCAGGCCCTGTGCCCCCGGCCATCTGATTGAGATCGCCGTGGATCGTCACCATCAACTTCGATTTGCTATAGTTTTTTTTCTCCAGCCCTGCATACCACGCCTCTTTTCTCATCTCCTCCGCCGCGACCCCTGCAAAAAGAGCCAGACCGGCACCGGAATAATGGGTGTCCGTGCGACAATAAAGCGCTGCCTTATCCCGGTTTTCAAGAAGCTTCGGCAGCAGATCGATGACCTTCACTCCGCGGGCCACCAACTGCCCGTAAAACTCCCGGTAGCAGCGCCAACTCCTCGGAGGCTGAATTCTTGTCCAGGGTCTGTGCCAGTTTATCGGGATAGATCAAGGCCTTTGGCGGCACCGGCATAAGATACAGAGTTATGCCCCGTTCGGCGAGTAGCTTGCTGTATTCCTCAATAGCCGGCAGCGGATCGGCGATGCTTTTGTCTTTTGCCCCTGAGGCTGCAGCGGCACTCTCACCCCAAAACCTGCCAGCCGCAAGGTGCTGCAGGTCCTCCTTGAAAAACAGCCAGCCGTCGAGCCCATTAACGACGCTTCCCGCTCCAATTTTTTCAACGGCCTCCCGGCAGATCTGCTGCAAACCGGGTTTTGCCGCAACAGCTGCGGTCGCCAAGGTAATCACTGCTAAAAGCAGAAGACTAATTCGTTTTATCATCTTCAAGTAATCCCCAATTTGGTAACTCCAATTCCATCGTTTGATCGTCAAGCGGCGTCCGGCGATAACTGCCGAATTCCCCCTCAACCTCTTCCCAGGGAGTCAGGGTCAGGGCAACGCTCTCTCCCGGTCGTAGGACGGCAAGACGAGTGAGCTGATTATCACGCATCCCCCAGCCGTATACCAAGGCCTGATCTTCAGGCAGTTGCCGGTCAAGACCCTGCAAATCTACCAGGTGCAGGGTGACAATATTATCCCGATAAGGGCCCGAGCCAGGCCTTGCCGAGCGCGAGATAGCCGCCACGACACCGGTGAGCCTGGTTTTTTCACCGGCAGGCGCAACATAAAAGCCACCGTCTTTCGGTTTCCCGAGTTGCAGGGCAATGTGACGCCAGTCGCCAAGGACCAGCTCCCGTTCGGCAAACTGCCAGATCACCAGCTTTTTGCCGGCCAATCGGTCGCGGCCGCGGGCCAATTCCCCGGCAAGCATTTCCCTGGTAACATAGGCACCACTGTCGTTTCTGGCAAGAAGATCGAGAGGTGTTTGCAGATAATGGCTGAGCTGCTCGGCAAAACCGGCACCCACCCCCCAACCGAGAGCCTCGGTCGAATAGATATTGGTGAAGGAATCGCCGAGCAGGAGGATCTCACCATTGCGGTCCGGCTGCCAGAATTCCTGTTGATCGGTCACTATCTGGCGAATTTGCACCTCCCGCCCGGGATAAAGATTGGCCCTTTCGGGCAGGGTCAGCATACGGGCGATATCGCCCTGGCCGACCACCGTTTGCGGTTGTGCCTGCAAGGCGGTTTTGCCCGCAGTTTGCTGAAACTCCTTCATTATCAATCCGGCAAGCTCCTCGGCTACCGCCTGCATCGCCCCTGGTTGCCAATGGGTGTCGGTGGACAGGTAGGCGTCGCCATGCTCTTCGGCATATCGGCTGAGAACCGGCCGAAGATCATAGAGCCGCACGCCGCTGTCCTGCAAGGTTTGAACAAAGAGCGACCACGACCGATTGGCAAGAGGCCGGGCGACCTTCCTGGAGGAGATTTTTTCCGGCTGGATTGCCGCTTTCACCGGCACCGGTACCATGATGAGCGTTATTCCCCGAGCCGCCAACTGCTTCTTGAAGTCGATGATCGCCGACAGCGGATCCGGCTGAACTGGCTTTTCCCAGAGTTTATGCGCGTCCGCCCTCGTCTGCAATTGGTGGGGATCGAGAAACGGTGGCCCGACAAGAGAGTCCACGGCTGGAGCAAAGTGCAGCCAACCGTCGCGGCCGGGAATCGCCTTCTCATTACCCTTCTGAAAAAAGCGCAGGAGCACGTATTGCATGGGAGGCAGAAAGACCTTGCGCAGCAAACTCCCCTCCTCTAAGGTGTTTTCCAGCTGACTGATACTCTCGAGAATAGCGTTATTGCGCCTATCAATAAGGGTAAAAATGGATTCTCCATCAGTGTCGGTCCCGCCGCCAGGCAGGGCAAAAGAGGCCGTTGTGCCGTGTCGCAGATCATAAACGTACTGGCCAATAGGCACGACACAGATGACAGCCAGGAAAAAGACGGACAACGCCATAGCCCAATTCCCACTGATGGCCGTTGTACCGATTTCTACCCAGGCAATCGCCTCTCTGCTCGGTTTTTTCCCACTCATGGCTTAGAAATTGAAGTAGATGAAGGGATTATAGGACTGCATACTGAGAACCGCAACCGATCCAATAAACACCCCGACAACCACAATGACCTTAACCGGTCCCAGGTGCCTCGTCCAATCCCAGGTCTGCGGTGCCCGCCAGACGATGGTCGCGGCAACGGCCATGGCCAGGAGGGTATAGGGGGTATACAGGAGGCCGTCAAGGAGGAGCGAGGTGTCGGGGACCGTTACCAAACCGAACATCGACCCAAGGTAGTCTATCGCCCCGCCAAAGGTCTCGGCTCGAAAAAACACCCAGGCAATGAGCACCAGGACAAACGTTACAGCAATGCGCAGACTCCTCGGCAACATGGCGTAAAAGGGCTTTTTCCCCAGCAGTCTCTCGCTTCCCAGAAGAATGCCGTGGATCGCTCCCCAGATGACGAAATTCCACGATGCGCCGTGCCACAAACCGCCAAGCAGCATAACGATGGCCAGATTGACCGCCGTGCGGATCGAGCTCTTGCGATTGCCGCCGAGGGGAATATACAAATATTCCCGCAACCAGGTGGAAAGCGAGATATGCCAGCGTTGCCAGAATTCGGTGATCGAGGCGGAACGATACGGCGAGTCGAAATTTTTAGCAAAGACGAAGCCGAACATCAGGCCGAGACCGATAGCCATATCCGAGTAGCCGCTAAAATCGAAATAGATCTGGAAACTGTACGCAACGATGCCGAACCAGCTGTCAAGCCAATGCAGAGAACCGGCGGCGAAGGCAGTGTCGGCAATCTTGCCGCAGGAATTGGCAAGCAGCACCTTTTTAGCCATGCCGAGACTGAAGAAGGCTACTCCTCTTGCGAACTTTTCGAGGGTATGGACCCGGCTCAATAACTGGTCGGCGACCTCTTGAAAACGGATGATCGGCCCGGCGACGAGTTGGGGAAACATTGCGACAAAGCAGGCGTAATTGAGAAAATTACGAATACAGACAGCATCTCCACGATATACGTCAATGGCGTAACTCATCGATTGAAAGGTGTAAAAGCTGATGCCGAGCGGCAGGAGAAAACTGAGTACTGGTACCGGATCAAAACCACTGATACCGAGGAAGGTGAAGAACTGATTGTAACTCTCCATGGCAAAGCCGGTATATTTAAAAAAGCCGAGCAGGGACAGGTTGCTGATGATGGCCGCCACCAGTCCCGCCTTCCTCCGCTTTTTGTTATCCGCCGGGGCGAGACCAATGATCAGGCCACAACAATAGTCGATCAGCGTGGAAACAAACATCAGGAAGGTAAAGAGCGGGTTGGCCCAGCCATAGAAAATATAGCTGGCGGCCGTCATAAAGACATTTTTCGCCCATTTCGGCATACAATAGTAACCGAACAAAGTGAGTGGCAAAAAATAATAGAGAAAAATATGGGAAGAAAAAACCATTGAGACAAACAATCCAGGTAAATAAACGGTAGTGGTAACTGCCAGGCGGCGAATGGCCCACTAACCTAAACTTTTTCCGGGGGTGATACAAGAAAATTTCGCATTTACCCTTCTTTCCCCGCTGGTCTTGGCCATTTCCTCCTTTGAACAAGGGCGGAAAATCATGTTTTTCTCTTGACCGGGAAAAGACCTTTGTAATAGCATTTAACTACTTGAGGAATAATATTGTGCGCTTTTTCTCTGCACCTGCCCCCTATGATCAGTACGAAAGAGGAGACTGTTATGTCCGGAAAAAACGATGTGCACATCACCCGCGGAATGCAGGCCTATATCGACAAGAACAATAAATACCTGGCAGAACGGGCGAAATACATTGAGGACACGGTGCGCAAATGGAAATTCGACACCATCGCCGTGCACGGACTGTATTCGGTAACCGATGCCCTGAAAGACTACCAGGGGGCGATCATCGAGCCGATTTTCATGAGCACCTCCCAGGCCTACAGCGATTCGGACGAGATGGCCGCGGCGCTTGCATACAAGATCCCCACCTGGTGCTATTCGCGCATCGCCAACCCCTCGACCTATTACTACGAGTGGACACTGGCTCTCCTTGAGGGCTACGGCTATGACGGCGCTACATCGTGCTGTTCCACCTCGTCCGGCATGGCGGCCATTATGACGGCGGTGCAACCTTTTCTGCGAGTAATTAAAGATGCCGGTGAACCGCGCAACTTCGTCGCTACCGCCCAGTGCTACGGCGGCACCTTCCAACAGTTCACCGTCCGCCTCATGCAGGAACGCAATATCGAATGCCGCTGGGTGAAAAACGCCACCAACCTCGACGAATGGGCGGCGAAGATCGACCGCAACACCCGCTTTCTCTACGGCGAACTACCCAGCAACCCGCAACTCGGCTTTTTCGATATCCGGGCGGTCGCCGACCTCGCCCACAGCCATAACCTGCCGCTGATCTGCGACTCTACCGTCGCCACCCCCGCCCTGCTCCGCCCTATCTGCCACGGCGCCGATATCGTCGTCCAGTCGGTGACCAAGAGCCTGACCAGCAGTGGTTTCGGTATCTGTGGCGCGGTCATCGCCCGAAAAAATCTGGTTACGAGCATCGACGACGATCAGCTTAAGGAAGATTTCTCCCTGTCGGTTAAATATCTGCAAAACCGCGATTTCGGCCCCAATCTCCATCCTCTGCAGGCGATCATGTCCCTCAACGACATGCGCACCCTGCGCTCGAAGATGGACGTGATGAGCCGCAACTGCGAGAAGGTCGCTGATTATCTGGCCGGACATCCAGCGGTGGAAAGCGTCCAGTACCTGGGACTGAAAAATCACCCGCTGCATGACCTGGCCTCCCGCTATATGTGGCTGGTCGATGCTGAATACGATGACCAGTATAACCGACCGGTCAATCGCTACGGCCACCTCCTGTCATTCTGCGTCAAAGGCGGAGTAGAAAAAACTCGCAGGGTATTCGACAGGTTGCAGCGCATCTGGCGGGCCACCGATCTCGGACGCATCAAGAGTGTCGCCACCATCCCGGCCATCTCCACCCATCAGCAGCAGGGCGAGGAAGGCCGGGCGCTGGCCGGTATCCCCGGCAACATGATCCGCCTGTCGGTGGGTGCCGAACACCCCAGCGACATCATCGCCGACCTGGACCAGGCCTTTCATGTGGCAAAACGAAAAGGCGGACGTACATAAAAAACCTGGGACTGCCAGCGCCAGAGAATAGCGATCAGTGATTACCCCATTGAAAGCTGCTCCCGCATGCCGCCTTTCAAAACCGAAATACTCCGAAGATATTGGAGAAATCATCAGTCCAGGTTTTAAAAGCGGGATCATGGTCAAGCCTCAGCCATCTCTCAGACATGGTAATATTTTCCGGCAAAGCACTTTCTTTGGCGATCAAGGCGACCTGGCTATGGCTGAATAGACCGGAAATGCCATTTACAACATCGACCGGTCTTTCGACGTTATGTTTGGAGGCATAGTACAGCACATAGCCACTCGGAAGGGCAAGGCCCTGGAGTACCTTGTATAAACTCAGGTATCGATTACTCAGATGAAAGAGCAACATGCCGTCATCTTTGATTTTTCGTAAATAGAGCGCCACTGCTTCGGCGGTCAGCAGATGCACGGGAATGGCATCGCTTGCAAAAGCATCTATGAGCAGGATGTCAAACGAGGCATCACCTGCTTTTTTCAACTGCAGTCGTGCGTCACCTTCCAGTATATCAATAGTGCCTTTGGCATCGTCAACATAGGTGAAGTATTGCCGGTTCACGGCCATGGCTACCACCGCCGGGTCGATTTCGTAGAAGGTCGCGGTATCGCCAACCGCCACATAGGCACTCATCGCCCCGGCCCCCAGACCGACAAAGCCAAAGTGCAGCATGCGATCCAGGTGGGTTTGCATGGCAGTCACGGCATGGCCGATATTCGCCTGACGATGAAAGTACATCAAGGGTTCTTGATTTTCTTTGGCATCACTCCCAAATTTTTGCAGATTATGCCGCGTACTGCCGTGAATAAAGAGGTGGTACGGGACATCAGCGATATCCAGCTTGAGTTTTACCTTCAGTGCCCCGTAAAAGGATCGGTCCAACAGGATGTTGCCATGGGTTTGCGTCAGGATGAGGCTACTTGCAGCCACCGCAAGGGCAATCATCAATATCGCCAAACGCCGGGATAATCTGCCCGGCCGACGATAAGCGACGAACACGGCCGTGAAAACGACAACGATAGAAGCAACAACAGTTAGTTGCCGGACCTTTGTTGTAATCGGGTGACTCATGGTCAAGTCGGCAAGAAGAAAGAGCAACAACAACCCAGCAAAGATAGCTATCATGGTCAACCCCTGCGGCATTTCCTGAAAGCCTGTACTGTCTGATTTTGCCAATACCACTCGTAGGGCAATGAAAAAGACTGCAACAACAATGAGATAATATTCATATATCTGATTGAAAACGAGGGGTGCCAGCAAGGCGTTGAAAAAACCACCAAGCATACCGCCGATGGCCATCCACAGGTAAAATTCTGTCAAATGTGCCACTGCTGGTTTGCTGCTGCTCAGATAGCCATGAAACAGCCAGGCGGTTGAGAAAAACAGGATAAGGTTTAAAACAACGGCGAGAATGGCGGTGGTGACGGTTTTATCATAGCCTTCGAACCTCATATAGAGCATTGCCAAGGTACTCAGCATGATAATCGCTGCCAGCCATTTGTTGGCAATCAGCTGTCGGCAGGGTGAGAATACCAGAACAAAAGAAAACAAATAGAGGGTAAGCGGGACAATCCAGAACATTGCCACAGGGGCGATGTCGACAGTGACGTGGCTGGTCAAGCCGAGCATCATGCTGGAGGGAATAAAGGCCAGAAAAATCCAGAAAATGCGGCGACCGGCAGTAATTTCACCGATCGGCCGGAGTGGCGGAGATTTGGGCTGTTGCGATGAGCTTTCCATGACACGTTCATTCAAAGTGACGAGTCCGACAGCCACCAACAATACCGACAACAGCTGGTATCCGGTTTGCCAGTAATCGGTTTGCAGCTGCACGCCCATGGAGGGTTCGAGAATAGCCGGAAAACCGAGCAGGGCTGCCAGACTGCCGAGGTTGCTTGCGGCGTACAGAAAGTACGGATTGTCACGATGCTTATGACCCGTCAGAGAAAACCAGCGTTGTAGCATCGGCGCCGTGGCGGAGACCATAAAGAAAGAAGGCCCCACGGTAAGAGTCGCCAGCGACAGCAGCCAGAGTACCGGGGACCCCTCCGGGCTCTGCGAATTATCGTAATCGACATAAAAAGGCAGCGAGATGGCGGCTGCGGCGAGCAGCAGGAGATGCAACACGACTTGCAATCGTAAAGTTAAGATCTTACCGCTGTAGTGGGCGTAGAGATAACCGGCAAGCAGGGTAAACTGAAAAAACAACATACTGGTTGTCCATACCGAGGACGAACCGCCGAGAATTGGCAGGATCATTTTTGCAAACAACGGCTGCGCCCAAAACAGCAAAAACGCTGAACTGAAAATGGTGACGGTAAAAAGCGCATTTTGCAGAAAACCGGCGATCCGGGGGGGGTCCGTTGCTTGCTTTATCACTTCTTCCTTCTCATTCCCTTGGCAATGACAGAAATTCATCGAAATTACTCATATGCTCATTATAAACACAAGTGATTCCAAATAGATGACTTCTTTGTGATGATCAAAAAATGGATTCCCTGCTTCAGATTGCCAATTGCCGTGCCTTCAGGCTATCTTTTCCACCACTTTTCCGCAACGACAATCCTTCCGGTCGGGTTGTCTTGTTCAGAACCCCAGCATCTTGGCCTGTCGCCCAGGTGGAGGATGCACAGCCCCCACAATCCCCACCAACCAATATTTGCCGCTGTTTTCGTCTTCTGTATGGTCATCAGTACCTTTATCGGGCTCGAATCCCTGGAACGCCAGCGCTTTCGCGAAACCCTGCAAAGCAGGACCATTGACACTCTGAGCGGGATACGAGCCAATCTTGAGGCCGAAATCAATGCCAATTTCTATCTCACCCGGGGTCTGCTCGCCTATGTATCCACCCATCCCAACATTGACGAAGTCGTCTTCCAACGTCTTTCCAAACAAATTCTGAAAAATCATAACTTCATTAGAAACATTGCCCTGGCTCCCGGCAATATTATTCGATTCGTCTATCCCTTGCCGGGCAACGAACAGGCCATAGGCCTTAACTATAAAGATAATGCCGAGCAATGGCCGGTGGTTGCGAAGGTCATCGCGTCCCGAAAAACGGTTATAGCCGGGCCAATAAACCTGGTACAAGGGGGCATAGCCTTTGTCAGTCGGACACCGATTTTTCTCGCAAACGACTTGGACACGCAGCAGGAAAATGATTATTGGGGCCTTGCCAGCATCGTCATTGAGCAGGACCGTCTGTTCCACGGCGCGGGCCTTGATGATCCGAATCTCGATATCAATATAGCCATTAAAGGAAAGGACGGGCAGGGCATCGATGGTGATATGATTAGCGGCAATCCTGAGATTTTCCAGGACACTCCGGTGTTGCTACCGGTGAACCTTCCGGAAGGAAGCTGGATGTTGGCCGCCGTCCCGAAGGATGGATGGCTTGTTCCATCACCATATCTTCTCCCGCTGAGAATTGCCGCCCTGATCTTCGCCTCGCTGATCGGCCTGAGCACCTACACCTGGCTGCAACGTCAGGAAAAAAATCGCCGGAGCCTGGAAACCGCTTGGCAAGAGGCAAAAAAGGCCCAGGCCACCCTGCGACTCAACGAAGAGTTTCTCAACACCATCATTGATAATATCCCGGCAATGATCTTTGTCAAAGATGCCCGGGACCTTCGGTACGTTCGCTTCAACCAGACGGGTGCGGAAATGCTCGGCTACAACGTTTCCGACTTTCTTGGCAAAAACGATTTCGATTTTTTCCCGGAATCGGAGGCCCGTTTTTTCACCGACAAAGACCGTGAAGTGCTAAGAAAAGGTGTATTGATCGATGTTCCCGAAGAGCCGATAGAGACCAGAGGTCATGGCAAAAAGTTCCTCCATACCCGCAAGATTCCTCTTTTCGATATGGAAGGTCAACCCCTCTACCTTCTTGGGATTTCCGAAGACATTACCGAACAAATCCAAGCCAGAGCCGACAAAGAACACCTGGAAAAGAAACTGCAGCATGCCCAGAAACTCGAAACCATCGGGAAAATGGCCGGCGGTGTCGCCCATGACCTCAACAATATTCTGTCCGGTATTATCAATTATCCGGAGCTGCTGCTCCTCCAGTTGCCACCGGACAGTCCATTACGGAAACCCCTCAACCAGATTCACGATTCCGGTAAGCGGGCGGCTAAAGTCGTCGCCGATCTCCTCACTATTGCCCGGGGGGTGGCGGCAGTAAAAGAAAATATCTGCCTGAATACCTTGATTGAAGAGTACCTCGTGTCCCCCGAGCACAGGAAACTCTGTGCCACCTTTCCACGTATCTCTTTTAAAGCCAGTCTGGCGACTCATTTATGGACAACTTCCTGCTCCACCGTGCATATTCAGAAGTGCCTGATGAACCTCGTCAACAATGGTGCCGAAGCTTTCGCGGCGGACGTAGCCGGGATAATCGTCATTGCCAGCCGCAATGAGGTGCTGCATCACCCGCTATCTGAATTTCCCGACATCGGCACCGGCAGGTACGTTGTCCTGACGGTATCAGACAATGGCACGGGCATAAGCGCCAATGATCTCGAACATATCTTTGAGCCGTTTTATACCAAAAAATCCATGGGCCGGAGCGGCACAGGGCTTGGCCTGACCGTGGTCTGGAACACCATGCAGGATCACCGAGGCGCCGTGACGGTCGAAAGCTCCTCGGCAACGGGAACAACATTTTCTCTCTATCTGCCGGCAACGGAAGAAGACCTCAGTGCTCCTCCCATCTCCGCCGCCTTAATCGATCTGCATGGCCGGGGCCAACGTATCCTCATCATCGACGATGAACCACAGCAAAGAGATATTGCCGCCCAGATCCTCGACCGTCTGGAATATAGTCCGGAGACAGTTGCCTCCGGAGAAGAAGCCATTGAATACCTGAAAAACCACGAGGTCGATCTGATCATTCTCGACATGATCATGAAACCGGGTCTCAGCGGTCGACAAACTTATGAAAGGCTTCTCTCCTTCCGTCCAAAACAAAAAGCGATCATCGCCAGCGGCTTTGCCGACAGCGAGGAAGTAGCCAAGCTACAAGCACTCGGTGCCGGTCAATATGTTAAAAAACCCTACACCATCGAAGAACTGGGCACTGCTGTGCAGTTGACCTTGCGCTAAACGTTTGCACCTGACAAAAGTCCTCCCCCCACCCCCTCCATATCTTTCCCCTTGTTGCGGGAGATGATTATTGGTAAAGATCGGCTTTTGCGTCAAACCTTCACCGGAAGCATACCATGCATCTACTCACCATCCTGGGAATCGCCGTGGCTCTGGCCATGGATGCCTTTGCCGTAGCCATCGCCACCGGAGTCAGCCTGAAACAGGTCAGCCTTCGGCAAACCTTCAGATTATCCTGGCACTTCGGACTCTTTCAGGCGCTGATGCCGATCATCGGCTGGGCACTTGGAACCTCCGTACAAAGCTCAATGGAAGCCTACGCCCACTGGGTCGCCTTCGTGCTGCTGGCCCTGGTCGGTACCAATATGCTGAAGGAGGCGGTCCTGGCCGATGAGGATGAAGAGGAGGCAAAACCAAAGAAGGATTCCACCAAGGGCATGACCCTGGTCATGCTGTCGGTGGCGACCAGCATCGATGCCCTGGCGGTCGGCCTGTCGATGTCGATGCTCCGTGTGTCGATTATGACCCCGGCAATTGTTATCGGCATCGTTGCCGGGATGTTCACGGTCGCCGGACTCCATCTCGGCCAGCGGGTTGCCCGCCTCACCTGGTTAAGCACTTGGGCGGAAATTGTCGGCGGTCTGGTACTTTGGCTTATCGGCCTGAATATTCTCCGTGAAAACGGGGTATTCGAAGCGCTTTTTTAACGCTCTGTGCAAGATATTTGGG
>CAWDST010000033.1:0-199600 GCA_963804965.1 uncultured delta proteobacterium | reverse complement strand
CTAACCTAAAATTGACCAGCAAAGAGGGGTAGTGATTACCGAAAATTGACCACCCTGAGCAATTAATCTTCTGTTAGAATGTCCCATTTTTTTGACATTCAGCCAGGAGGTGAGGAGTTGCTCAAGATGGATCAGTATGAATACATCAGGACGGCCCAACGGGTCTATGGCACGAATATCAGCGAACTGGCGAGGCAGACAGGTCATTCGCGAAACACGATCAAAAAAGCCCTTCGAGGTGAAGCGTGGGGATACAGTGAACGAGAACATCAGCTGTTTCCTGTATTGGGGCCGTATCGGACGATTATCGAGGAATGGCTGCAGAAGGACAAGGATCAGCCGAAGAAGCAGCGGCACACAGCTCGGCGGGTATACAATCGATTGAGAACAGAGCAGGGTTATCAAGGCAGTGAGTCGAATGTCCGTCGCTATGTGCGGATGGTACAAATGGAATTGGGGCTTGATCTTGCGGGCCAGGCGTTTATAGCCTGCGAACCGGAAGCTGGGCATGAAGCAGAAGTGGATTGGGGCACGGCAACGGCGGTTCTTGGCGGTGAAAAAATTCGGCTGAAGTTTTTCTGCATGCGGAGCAAGTATTCCGGCAAACACTTTGTTCGTTTTTATCCCTGTGAGCGTCAACAGGCGTTTTTTGACGCCCACATCCAGGCCTTCACCTTTTTTGGTGGGATCTTCCCGGTTTTGATCTACGATAATTTGACGACAGCGGTGCGTAAAATTACTCCAGGGTAAGCGGCGACTTGAGCAGGAAAGTTTCAGTAAATTCAAGGCCTATTACAGTTTTACCGCCCGTTTTTGCAATCCTGACAGCGGCAATGAAAAAGGAGGAGTGGAAGGATTGGTTGGCTTTGCGCGCCGGAACTACATGGTTCCGATACCGGAGGCGGAAAGCCTTGAGGAACTCAACGAAAAGATCCTCGCCGATTGCCTGTCTTACGGTTCGCACAAGATGGCGGGCCGTTCAGAGAGCGTAACCGACCTGTTTGAGGAGAGAAAGCCCATCTTCTCGAGCAGCCGAATATAGCCTTCAGCAATATCCGTCCGGGTGATGCCGGGTTGATAAATACGCCACGGTAATGGTCGACAAGAACCGTTACTCCGTGCCGTGGAAGTATGCGGCGCGCAGGCTGAAGACCATTGTCCATGTGGACCGGGTGGAGATTTTTGCCGACGGCAAAAGACTTGCTGTCCATGAACGATCTATTCGGCAACAACAAATGGAGTCTTGCTCCGGAGCACTATCTGGAACTGATCCAGCAACGCCCGATGTCATTTTCCAGTGCTCGAGTGATTCGGCAATGGCGAGAACACTGGCCCCAGTCACTGCATCAGTTACTTGCCGATTTCTGTCATATCCAGGGGGAAACCAAAGGAATCAAGGATTTCATTGCAGTATTGATGCTGTACAGCCGTTACAAGGCCGATGAGGTGGAGACTGCGGTTGAACTCGCCCTGGAAAAGAATCTCTGCAGCAGTGAGGGGGTTCGACATCTGCTGATATATGCCAATGAACAGAGTTACCATTGCACCACTTGCCGACTGGTCGAGTCTGCCTTCTCCCGATGTGACCGTCTATGGCGTATTGGGAGGTGTGCAATGATGACTGCAACCATTATCGAATTGCGGGAAAATCTCAAGGCGCTGAGCCTGGCAACCATCGCTCGGGATCTGGAAAGCAGCATACGCCAGGCGAAAGAGAGTGGCCCCGGCTACGATGAGTTTTTGCTGGATCTGACGGCCATCGAGCTCCAGGCCAGAGCGGAAAACAGACTGAACCGCCGGGTAAGGGAGGCGAAATTCCCTCTGTTGAAAACCTTGGAGGGGTTTGATTTTGCCGCCGTGCCCGATCTCGATATTCGGCTGATACGGGAGTTGACGGAATGTGAATATATCAGTGAGCATCGCAATGTCATTTTCCTTGGGCGCAGCGGCACAGGCAAGACCCATCTGGCCACGGCGCTTGGTATTGAAGCTTGCAGAAACAACTACCGAACCAGGTTCGTCAGCTGCTATGGATTGGTGAACGAGCTAATCGAAGCCCGGCAGGAGAAAGATCTTCAACGTATTATTGGCAGATACGCACGTTACGATCTGCTGATCCTCGATGAGCTGGGCTACATCCCGTTTTCCAAGGAAGGCGGAGAGTTGCTTTTTCAGGTGCTTGCCGAACGCCAGGAGAAAGGATCAGTGATTATCACCACGAACCTCGGTTTTGCCGACTGGACACAGGTCTTCGGCGATCCGGTGATGACAGCGGCCCTTCTTGATCGACTGACGCACAAAGCACATATAATCAACTGTCAGTGGGATAGTTTTCGTTTGAAAGAAAGCCTCAAAGGGCAACAACGCAATAAAGGAAAATGAAGATGGAAGTCCTTACATATAATCCGCAAAAGGGTCGACTGGAAACGATAATCGCTGACTTCACCGACGAGACCACGACATGGTTTGATGGAACAGGCAACCCTGAAAGTGTCAAAATGATCACCGATCTCGACGGGAATTTACTGATCACTCTTGATGGATGGAGTTATCCCGTAATTATTTATGATGTCTCACGAGAGAGGATAAAATACAGCCGTAAAAAAGCGGGGAAATTGTATCAGCAGGCTATGCAGTAAAAGTAAAACTGCAACGGAGGGGACTTCCGGGGGCAGGAGAAACTCCGGTCGCCTACGGCTCCCTCCGTTTCTCCTGCCCCCGGGAACAACCATCGCGGGTGCTACCCTATCACCCTTCTTTTTCTTTAATTCAGGGTGGTCAATTTTCGGTGATCACAGGTGGTCAATTTTCGGTTGTCATTCGCACGCGCATCGATGAGCCCGAAAAGAACTGGAAATTCAGCCTTGCCGACATTCAAGAGAGGACCTACTGGCAGCAGTACATGGAGGCGTATGAGGCCTGCCTGCATGCGACCAGCACGTGGTACGCACCCTGGTATGTCGTGCCAGCCGATGACAAGAAGAATGCCCGGCTGAGTGTGTCAAAAATTATCCTTGATATCTTCAAAGACCTGGAGATGGAATATCCTGAGACAAGCGCGAAACGTCGCCGGGAATTGAAGTCCATCCGCAAACTCCTTTAAAGACGGGACGATGGCCTTTTAACATGACCTGATTTATTAGAGAAAGGATTTGTCCATGGCTAAACAGGCAACCGAACTCATGTACGCCGTCCGGTTCCGGGTGGTTTTCAAGTATTTCGGTCAGCTCTGCCTGGTCCTCGCAGTACTCACGTGTCGTCGCATACGGAATTACAAGCAAAACTCATCAGTTGGCAACCGCCGAACAGATCTTGAGAGACAACCGTCAGCACTGGTGTATTGAAAACAGCTGTCACTATAATGCACACAGAAAAAACTGGGTTACTGTTCACCAGCTTCTTTAAAAAGTACCTTACAGAAATGAAAAAGACAGAGAGGTTTGGTATCCACTATTGACGACCGACCTCAGAAGAATGGGATGAGGAGTGAGACAGATAATGAACAAATCACAGTTAATAAAAGCACTTTCCGAAGAACTAAAACTTCCGCTATCAACAACTTTGGGTATTGTTAATACAATTCTTGATTCTATGACTGATGCATTGGTGGCAGTTGATAATGTAGAAATTAGAGGTTTTGGGTCGTTTACCGTGAGGCATTATCAACCCTATGAATCAAAAAATCCTAAAACTGGTATTGTGACTCAGGTAAAAGCTAAGAAGCTGCCATTTTTCAAGGTGGGTTTGGAATTGAAGAGGGCCGTTAATGATGGCTGTAAGAAGAATTGATGGTTCTTGATAGAGGAAAAGATCGTGCTGAATAGCCAGAAGAAAAAGAAAAGAGAGGAACTGATTTCTTTAGGAATTGAAGGAACAACAAAGCTGAGTGAGATTGCTTTTTCATGGAATTGTACTCCTGAGTTTATACTGGAACAATTATATTTCATTCAAAAGAGTCATAATTACGCCTTGTTGATTGATGGGGATGACTATTTTAGATTTTTCGGGAGGTTAACTAAACCCGTCAAAGCTATTAAAAAAGCAGTGAATGTCGGCTGATTTCAAAATGTTGCTGCATGGATGTAAGTGACCGTCAGAACTGATATCCGAACCTGAAGCCGCCCCTGGGGATGGCCTTTCTGCAACACCATGCCGCCATGGTAATGTTTCCATAATCGCGGGCCTCAATTGCTGCCAGAATCGCCTCGGGTCATTTTTCGTCGCGTACCCGGAATAACTTAAACGTTCGCCACGCTGGTGACCCACTGCCACCGATTGCATCAGCCAGTACTTTTTATTTTTAAAAAGTCGAGCTGCACTACTTCGACAAATTTATCACAAATCACTGAATGGTATTTTTGCAGATAGTTCGCCACTTTTTCATTGCCCAGAAGTCTCTTCAAGTATGCCTGGAGCAACGTTAAATTCAGCATATCCGATCCATATGCCTCTTTCAAAGAACGAACATCCTCACCTAAAGAGATATTTTCTTCTTCCAGCCGGACACGTTTTTCCAAAGCGGCAGGAGAAACTCTTTTTTTTACCGCCCCCTCAACAAGCTGGTCGTCCGAAGTGCCATCAAGCAAACTTTTCGCGTAAATATATCCAAAACGATTTTGATCATTCATGAGCATGGCTACCCTGATCTGACGAGGAGGTTTCATCTTCTTTAAGACCCGGAACACTTTCTCCGAGATTATTTTGTCCTTCAACAAATCAACCGCTTCCGGACAAATGCCATCCAGCATCATTTTCTTAGTTCTGAGTGAACTCACACCATAAATATACCCAAAACGATTTTGATCATTCATGAGCATGGCGACCCTGATCTGACGAGGAGGTTTCATCTTCTTTAAGACCCGGAACACTTTCTCCGAGATTATTTTGTCCTTCAACAAATCAACCGCTTCCGGACAAATGCCATCCAACATCATTTTCTTAGTTCTGAGGGAACGAACATCGATATTCAGCGCCTTGGCGAGCTTTTCTTCGGAAACTCCTGCAGCTAAGGCTTTTGCTATCATTTTATGTTCTTGGACTGCTGAGAGGCGAATGATATATTTGTTGTAGGTATAGCCTTCGTCGTCTATGGATACCAAGCAGGATACACGATCCTCTCCCAACTCTTTGAGCGCCATAATTCGCAAATGTCCGTCCAGCAAAAGATACTCCTGGCTTTTTTGAGACACCGCGACAACAGGTGGCTCGATAAGTCCCACTTCACGAATGGACGAAAGTATCTGTGAATATTTTCTCCCATGTTTGACTTGTGCAGATAAGGATTTTGTCGGACGTAGTTCAACAATGGCAAGGTTGACAAGATCTCTCTGAAATCCCTGTTTAATGCTTACGCTCATATTACATTACCCCGCCAAGCAGATCGGACAGTTGTTTAGGAATATCGTTCAGACCTTCTGCCTTTAATTGATTGGTAAAATGAATATCGTTCAATAATTGGTTGAGAGCCGCCGTTGAAAACATCAATACCTGCTTTATATAGTCGGCCTTAGCCAACAAGCGCTTTTTGCTTTTGAGACTGCTGTTATAAAAGGCTACCAATTCTTCAGTTGACAGATCTGATTTCTGCCTTGTCGGTCCCGAAAGACTCTTGCCATAGAGCTTACGCCTATCAAGCAATTTTTGTACAGCTACCAACTTGCCGCCACTCAATTGTCCGGTTTCGTGAGCCTCAGCAAGCGCCCTTTGAACCGCCGCATCATCCTCCGATGCAATTTTGAGTGCAATATAAAGCGGTATCCGGCCTTTTTCTAACGCATTCACCAAGCGCTCTTCTCCTGTTTCGAGGAGCCTGATGATTCCGTGGATATATTCCCGGCCGAGGGTGGTTTTGGCAGCAATCTCGTTTTCGTCGTATCCCAAACTTTTAAGATATTTTATGCTTTGCAAAAGTTCCAAAGAGCTGTTGTTCCGACGAGCAATATTCTCAATGAGGCTCATGATGTGTGCATCTTCTGAGCTGGCGTCGATAACAAGAGCTGGGATTTCTTCTTCTCCTGCTTCTATGAATGCCTCCAGTCTTCCCTGACCGCACACCAGATTGTATTTTTTGCCATTTTTTATTTCAGGTCGAGGCGTCACCGTTATGGGACGCTTGAGGCCAAGACTCTGAATATTCTGGCGAATCTCTTCAGCAATTATCTGATTGCGTACTCGGGGGTTTATGATGTTTATTTCACCGACGGGAATGAGTTTTACCGACTTTTGTTCCATTTTAGACCGCCTTGTCAAGACTGATATTGACACTCATGCTTAGCAAATACTCCAAGCTGTAAGAGCGAAAACTATCCAGTAACTCGACATTATCTTCGCACAGCTTCAAATCATGCGGCCTCCCGAACTCCAAGGAAGGCAAAATATAATAGTCGTAAACTTTTTCATTACTGGCATCCATGCGCACGGCAACGGTTATATCCGGATGCAAACCGGCATCAAAACGGATTTTCCACCGAAACTTTCCGGAAGATGTCCGAAGACACCGGCTAATGACAATTGAAATGAACAAATTATGATTCAGTTCCAAAAGGTCGGTTTCCGGATCAACAGCAATCCGCCTCCCACAAAGTGATTCAATACCGGCAAGGGTGTCCGCCATAACACCACTGTGGATCTCGCGTAGCTTTCTATTTATTTCGATATACCGATAGTCGCGCTCCGGCATGTATCCAATAAGCCTGTATGCTCTCAATAGGCCTCCGAAGCGGTGGCAGTACAGACTGCTTGGCGGCATCCAATCACACTCATCGATAATCATCGCCGACAACATACCTCTGTGAGACTGGAGTTTTTTGAGTTGTTCCAATAATTCGGAATCAGAGAGTTTTTTATTCCGTTCCTTGATTATATCCTGCACCATACAAAAGCGATCAGCATCAACAACCGGACTAAACGCTCCTTCTTTTCTAATCCACTCATTTTCCGGATTATCTCTGCTCTTACTTTTCAGCTTGCCTGAACGACGATTGAACAGATTGTTGCCTATGTATTTTTCATTGGACAATACTTCTCGTACCGTTCCTCGCGTCCAGGGCCTTCCGAAGTCGGTTTTCCAACCTTCAGCATTCAGTTGCTCCGCGATCTGGTTTTCGCTGGCTCCGGCTATAAACTGATCGTATATCCAGCATATTTTTTCCCGCTCAGACTGAGGACCGGGGACCAAAACCACCCGCTCAGTCTGAAGGCTTTTGCGCTGACCGATAGCCAACTCCTGTTTTGGCTTTCCAGATTCATCCAGCAACATCCTGCGCAGGCCGAACCCAGCAGGACCACCCTGACGATACCCTTTCATGATCAGATTACACTGACCAATAAACACCTTCTGAGAAAGCTGACGGCAATAATCACTGGCGCTTTCATCCCGTAGTAACGTTATGATACGTTCAGCTATGTTACTGGCTAACGTGAGGGGTTGATCACAAGACTGACACACAACATTTTTTCGTTCCAGCCGCATGCGGTGATAATCAGCCTCACGACTGTTCACAAAACGCCCCCAGCGACTTTCATCCAGATACAGCACTATATTATATGCATTGCGGCCTTGTTCCACGTCATCAAGCAAGGCCTGAAATTGCTCCCGCTTCTCAGCGGTCATTCCGCTAACGCCCAGATCCACATATGCTTTGACGATTTCGATACCGTATTTAGCGGCATAAGCCCGTATTTCGCGCTCTTGATTCTCAGGCGATTCCACCTGCAACTCAGTGGACATGCGGATATACATAGCGCCTTTAAGATGCAGTTTTTTGATTTCGTCTGGTGTATATACCGTTCCCGCCTGTCGCATCTGCCGCATATCTCCCTATTATTCCTGAATATACTCCTTGCCTATACTGTCAACTAAGGAGAGCTGCATGTCCAGAGAAAATTTGTGGCAAATCAGCCACAAAAATGGATTCAAAAATTGCCACTTAACGAAAGATATGGTGAACATGATGCGAAAAGAGGGGATTACGACAAAACAAGCAGCTAAGGACCTCAACATACCTATCGAGCGTGCTCGCAACTGGTATTATCGGCATACTGGAATGACGGCTCTAGACTTGCTGAGCCTGATGCAGCAATATGAATTTATAAGACAGGCGGTTGAAAACTCGCTACCATGCAGGATACATTGAAGCTGACGGGTGAATGGAAAAACCGTAGTACCACATTAAGACATCAAACAGAATGACTTTAGCATGCCATAACATCATATTTTCATGACCTTTTTCCGACACCCACCTGGCAGTCCATGGATGGCATACGACCCTATGAGGTTAGCAGCCTGTGAGTTGGCCATATTTTCAGCATCCTCCGTCTTACTTTCGAAAAAGGGGACGGATATATTTTATCCTTCTATGTTAACTTATGGTCATTGCTGTTCGGACCAAAATTATTGCAATACCTGTCTAGAAAGAGTAGTACTGTGTCGTTGGTTTCGATAGCCATTCGTTGAAAATGGATGTTAAGAACTCAGGAAAAGTGGCAGATTAATACACCTGTCCCCTTTTTTCACCTTTTTCAATATACATTTTTAAATCAATAAATTAGGCATCCAAAAAAACTTCGACAAGGAGCATCACCATGAGTTGCTTGCTAGGCCCACAGTGTATGAAAGCGATCAGGGAGGCAGATCTTGAAACGTTGAGTCGAGTAATAAGTATTGCGTTGGAAGCATTAGCAGAAAAAGAAATCGACCCGCAAAATTTCAAAGATCGCTCCCGTCTACTGGAATCTATCGGCAACATTGCAATAGAAAAATCGAAAACGATAAATGCTTAGTTGGGTTTCAACCACCTGCAGTTTTTTGAAAATGGTTACCCTTGTGCCGGGAAATGTGAGGACACATTACCCATCTCCAACCAATAAAATGCATCGGACAAACCGGTGGTTTTCGCGTTAGAGCGCGCAAAGGGAGACAACGCTAGTTATGCGTTCAATAGTCGGTCAATTAACCCCAGAACTCGGGGCGATCGTCGGCGACCAACCAGTAGCGAAAGCGCCTGCGCTGCCAGTAGTCTCATTTCGTGAGCTAATGCAGCACGTAGCTAGGCTATCGTATACCAACAAGGACCACCTATTGTTCTTTAGAGGCCAAGCATCCGATCACAAGAATAAGGCTCGTGCATCAAGCTTCTACCCATCAATTTACAGAGGCGAACGCCTGAGCCAAAGTGAGCTTGACGTTCGATTTGGCATTCTTTCAAGCGCTTCTAAGCGACTTTCTGAAGCATTTCAGAGGGAAAAGATTGAAGGTGCATCTGAGGTTCGCAGGCGACGACTCATACAGTGGAGTATACTGCAGCACTATGAAGTGTGCGCGACGCCACTATTGGATTTCACACAGTCGCTGCGTGTTGCAGGCAGCTTTGCACACACCGGAGACTCAGACGAAAATCCGTTCATATTCGTATTTGGCTTGCCGTACCTTACCATGTCCTCGCCTCAAGCGCCTGAACATCCGGTACCGCACGAAGTATCGGATGGGCATGCTTGAGAACCTCCAGAGGATCCACGACATCGGCATTGAGGCCTTTGTCGAATCGGAGCGTAAGCGATGGGCATGTCCGGAATGCGGTGGGCTCCAGTGTGTGCACACTGCGGAGTGCATCTACTGCGGTCATGTCTGGTCGTGACCTTAAGTATCATTCGCCGGAAGTTGGACTTTTGGCATGGTTCGGGTGGCAATCACATTGATGCCGGTGCCGCCGACGTTTTCGACAATGACCTCACCGATTTCAACCGGAGCCGTGACGGTCAAAAAGTGCAGTCTGCGGGCGATTTCGATCATCATTGCCTTGGGAATGGCCTCGGCGGTCTTGACCGGAAGTCGCGGCCAAAGGCCGTCTTTGCAGGCAACTGTGGTCGAAAGCATGCGGCGTGGATCAGTAAATTCCTGCCTGGCATATTTCGGTCCAATTTTGCACTCGTTCCCCTCTACCTCCTTAATCGCCCCGTCCTCGATCACCAGTTGCAAATGACAGCCCATCGGGCAACCGATACATATCAGTTCCATTTGCTTTTTCATTATGCTTCCTCCCGCGGGACAATGTCTATTCGTAAGGTGGTACCATAAAAGCGCTGGAGGATATCCGGCTTGATTGTCAGGTGGATCATCTCCGAAGGTATCGCATGTCGTAAAGGTTTTTCGAGGAAATTACCGAGGCGCAGGACGGAATCTTTTTGCGGGTGGATGCAACGCAGATACACCGCATTTTCTCGGTCAGGCGAGAGAGTGTGCGGCACGCAGTAGCGAACGTTGGCACCGGCCTGGAGTTCGATGTTGTCCTGGGGTCTGCGTCTGCCCTGGGAGAGTTCTCCTGCAAAGGCCCCTGCTCGCAACGATTCCTCGGTGACATAATCCACCAGGTCGTGAATATGGAGAACATTGCCGCAGGCGAAGACCCCCGGCAAAGAGGTTTCTAGGGTGCTTGAAACCCTCGGGCCGCCGGTAATGTGATCCATCTGTAGACGCAATTGCCGGGAGAGCTCGTTTTCGGGGATGAGTCCTATCGACATGAGAATCGTATCGCAGGCGACATCCCAGGTCTTGTCCAGCAGAGGCTGAAAATCAGCGGCAACCGGCGCGAGAGTTACCTTTTGCACGCGATCGCGGCCGTGAATAAAGGCCATGGTCGTTGACAGATGCAACGGAATGTCAAAGTCCTTCAGACATTGGACAACGTTACGGGTCAGGCCGTTGCAGTAAGGCATGAGCTCATAGACGCCGGTGACCTCACAGCCTTCCAGGGTGAGGCGGCGGGCCATGATCAGGCCGATATCGCCCGAGCCGAGAATGGCGATCCTTTTGCCCGGCAATAACCCCTCTATATTGACCATCTTCTGGGCGAGACCGGCGGTCATGACCCCCGCCGGTCGATAGCCGGGCGTACGGATGGCACCACGGGAGCGCTCCCGGGCCCCCATGGCCAGTACGACGGCACCGGCCCGGATTTCGCATAAACCGACGGTACTGCCCATCAGGGTTACCCGAAGATCAGGAGAAATGTCGAGAATGAAGGACTCGGAGAGGATGTCGATTCCCGCTTCAGAGCGCACGCGACGGATAAACCGATCGGCATATTCGGGTCCGGTCAATTCCTCCTTGAAGTTGTGCAGACCAAAACCGGAATGGATGCATTGGTTGAGGATGCCACCCATCTCCCTTTCCCGGTCGACGATCAGTATCCGGCCGCAGCCCGAGTCGCGAGCCCCAACGGCAGCCGCCAGACCGGCCGGCCCTCCGCCGACAATCACCACGTCGTAATGCGCTCGTAGAACGGTCATTTCGCTTCTCCCTTCTGGCCGCGTCCAGGCTCTTCATCTTCCGGGCGGAGATAGAACATCTCCGAACCCTTGCCGCGTTTGGAGATGAGGTGCAGAGGGACCCCCTGTTCGCGGGCGAGAATCTCCATGACGCGCGAGGTGCAGAAGCCACCCTGGCAACGGCCCATGCCGGTGCGAACCCTGAATTTGACGCCGTCGAGGGTGGTTGCGCCGTGATGCACGGCGTCAAGCACCTCCGCTTCGGTCACCAGTTCACAGCGGCAGACAATTTTGGCCCGCCGCGGATCGCCGTTTACCCAAAGGCGGCGCTGTTCGGTATTCATCAGGGCGAAGCGGGAGGGACCGTCGATTGCAGGTTGCCAATCACTTCGTTCTTCGGACTTCAGGCCTTCGTCCCATAAAATTTCCCGCACGTATTCGGCAATGGCCGGGGCGGCGGTAAGTCCCGGCGACTGAATTCCGGCGACGTTGATGAAGCCTTTGACCCTGGTCGGCCCGATGATGAAATCATTGGTGTCGGCAACCGCCCGCAGACCGGCGAACTCGGTGATAACATCGCGCTCGGATATTGACGGGCAGTATTTTTTCACCTGACTGAAAACCCTGTGTGCACCGGCAAGGGTCGTGGAAAAATCGTAACGGTCTTCGACGTCCTCGGCGGTGGGTCCGACCATGATAGTCCCGTCGAAGGTCGGGATAATGAGGATACCCTTGCTCTTTGGTTGAGGAGTTGGGAAGATGAGGTGGTTGACCACGCCCCTCAGCCTCTTGTCAAGCATGTACTCCTCGCCCTTGCGGGGTTGGATTTGAAAGTCGTGTAAGCCGACCATTTCGGCAATTTTGTCGGAAAACACACCGGCAGCATTGATAACGAACCGTCCATGAACTTCAAGACGCGAACCTTTGACGACAAAGACACCGTCATGGAGTTCGATGGCGGAGACCGCATTTTCACGAAAAAACTTGACGCCATTGATTTCGGCGCTTTCCGCCAGACCGAAGCTTAATTCGTAAGGATTGATGACCCCGGCCGCCGGTGCGTACAAGGCGCCCAGTAAATTTGGGTTGAGGTTGGGTTCAGCGCGCAAAAGGCGCTTACGGTCCCACAGTTCGAGTCCGGTCACCCCTTTCTTTTCGCCTTTTTCCTTCAGTTGCGCCAGGATCTGCAGATCCTCCTGGCTTTGGGCGATGTCCAACTCGCCGATGCGTTTGAAACCAAACTTCAGGTCTCGCTGTAGTTCGTCGTACAGCCGGTTGCCCCGTACTACCAGCTTGCCCTTCAAGGACTCGGGCGGGGAGTGATGCCCGGAATGAATGATGCCGCTGTTGGTCTTGGTGGTGCCGAAGCCGACTTCGCAATGCGCTTCCGTCAAGGCAATCTTCAGCCGGAACCTGGAGAGTTCCCGGGCAATTGCACAACCCACCACACCTCCACCAATAATTACCACGTCATATAACATAGGTGATACTCCGCTCAGGGTTGGGCCGCTGTCCTGGACTGGTCTCTGGAGCAGAGGCATAATCATGCGGGCATGATATCATTTTTCGGGAAAAATATCTGCTAGGAGCTGGCCGGGTATCGAAATGTCACCGAAATAGGCCGGTTATATTTGTTTTTGGTTTTGGATGTTAATAAAATGGATAGAATGGAGAACTGAGACAAAATAGCGACAACGACCCATTCATTACAAATGAGAGAGAAATATGGAACAAAAACTCTCACTCGTTGATTTTGAAAATGTGCATGAATAGAAACCCCGGCAGAGTCTTTATCATCATCTTGTTGTGCCTTCTGGCACCATTACCGGCATTCGGCCACAAGTTCGAGTCCGGCAAGTTGTTTCAGGGTCAAGGCGCGACACTCTATTATGAGATCCGCGGCGCGACGACCGGCACGCCCTTATTGGTCATCAATGGCGGGCCCGGCGTAGACCACACCTATATGCACTCTACACTGCACCCTTCCTCGGCCCTGGATGAGTTGGCAAAGGATCGCCCGGTGGTTTTCTACGACCAACGCGGAGTCGGCAAATCTCCGGCTTTAACGCCGGGGCAGTCTTGCACGGTCGCCAACCAAGTCGCTGATCTGGAGGCGTTGCGGGCATATCTTGGTTACGAACGTCTGAACATTTTAGGGCACTCATTCGGCGGCTATCTTGCCATAGCGTATGCGGCGCGTTACCCGGAAAGGATTGAACGGTTGATTCTCTGCGATTCGGCAGCCCCGAAGTTTGCTGATACCATTTTCCTCTTTGAGCAGGTTTTCCCCGAAACGAACGAGCGAATGGCAGCGATACAAGTCACGGATGAGGCAACGAAAAAGGCCGCTTTTATGCATTATTTTTCGATGCTTTTCTACTCAGTCAAAAATCGTGACACCTATCTTGCTCAAGTTACGACGATAAACGCCAATATTGAGGTTGGTGATACGCTCCGGAAGGATATGGAGGAGCAGGACTTCACGCCGGAACTTCCGAAGTTTCGCTTTCCGACTCTGGTTATGACCGGCCGTTTCGATATGAACGTCGCGCCAGCTGTAGCTTATAAAATTCATAAAGCTATTTCGGGGTCGAAATTTGTCGTCTTCGAGCAGAGCGGTCACCTGCCGTTTTACGAAGAGCAGGAGAGTTTTGTGCAGACGGTAAAGGAGTTTCTCTTTGGAAGATAGGTGGTATCAGAGACGCTTCTACTCTTGACATACACTCAGCCCGAGGCTACAATCTAGACAGACTAGCCAAAAATAAACATAGCAAGAGGTGTAATTATGGGAAATGTATGGCAACTTCAGGAAGCAAAAAATAAGTTCAGCAATTTGGTAGACAAAGCCCGCCATGATGGCCCACAAGTTGTCACACGACATGGCAAAGAATCTGTCGTAATTATTGCTATTGAAGACTACCAAAAACTTAGCAAGCCAAAATCTGATTTAATTTCTTTTTTCAAAAAATCCCCCCTCGCCGACATAAACCTTGACCTGACAAGAGACAAAAGCCCTTCAAGGGATATTGAATTATGAAATATCTATTGGACACCTGCGTCATTTCAGAAATCATACGGCCACAACCATCAACAAAAGTCACTAAATGGATAAAACAAGAAGAAGAAAGCAATTTTTTCATCAGTGTTTTGACATTTGGCGAACTTCACAAAGGGATCGAAAAGCTTGACGAATCGAAAAAAAAGGAAGAATTGCATAATTGGGTAGAGAATGATCTCAAAGAAAGGTTTTTGACAAGAATCATCGACATTGACCTACAAACTGCGATGACATGGGGGAAGATTCAGGGAATGACGGAACGCGTTGGCAAACCAATGCCCGCCATAGATTCTCTCATCGCCGCAACGGGCATTGCTCATCATTTGACAGTGGTAACCCGCAATATTTCAGACATGAAAGCGAGTGGAGTGGCACTTATTAACCCATGGGAATAAAAAAAAGTTAACGAGCGGGTCAGCCTGGCCGCCTGGAGCAGCGTTCTCCAAATGAAGTTCAGTGGCGGCGGCAGGTTACCCTTGGGCGTTGGCATTATTAAAGGAGTTACATGAGCTTACTGAACATCAATCAAGAGAAATGCAAGCAGGACGGCCTTTGCGCAGCCGAGTGTCCTATGGGAATCATTCGTTTCGAAGGCAAAGGCAGCTACCCGGAAATAACTGCTGAAAGCGAGGCGATGTGCATCCGCTGCGGTCATTGTGTGGCGGTCTGTCCGCATGGCGCTCTGGATCATGCCGAGGTACCGCTCGCCGCCTGTACGGCCATCGATAAGGAGCTGGCCGTTTCGCCTGGCCAGGCCGAACAGTTCCTGCGGTCGCGGCGTTCGGTGCGGCGTTTTAAGGACAAGCCGGTCGACAAGGCGACCCTGCGGCATTTGATTGAGATCGCCCGTTATGCCCCGACCGCCGGCAACTCGCAGCTGGTGGAGTGGCTGGTGGTCGACGATCGCCAGCGTTTGCAGATCATTTCCGGCCTGGTCATCGACTGGATGCGGGTTTTGCTGGCGGATCCCAAAGCGATGGTCATGCCATACTATCCGGTGCTCGTCAAAGCCTGGGAGGCCGGCATCGATTCGGTTCTTCGTGCCGCTCCCTGTCTTATCGTGGCCATGGCGCCGGGACCGATGCCCATCCGCATGGTCGATCTGACCCTGGCCCTCAGCTATCTGGAACTGGCCGCACCGCAATATGGTTTGGGGACCTGCTGGGCGGGACTGCTGCAAGGCGCAATGCTCGCCAACCCCTCTCTCAAGCAGGAGGTGGGTATTCCGGCGGATTATAATTTTCACTATCCGATGATGATCGGTTACGCCAACGTCCGCTATTACCGGCTGCCCGAACGAAAGCCGCCGAAGATCCACTGGCGATGACGGTGGGGTGCCATGGCCGGTGAATCAAATAATTTATCAAATACTTTCAATAAGTTTTTTGATTCGGAGAAGTCGGGTGGCATAATCCTTATCATCTGTACGGCAATTTCCCTGACGCTTGCCAATTCGCCCTTTAGCGGAGAGTATCTGAGCTTTTGGCACAGGTCTGTTGCCGGTCTGAGTCTTGAACATTGGATCAACGATGGCCTGATGGCCATTTTCTTTCTCCTTATCGGCCTGGAGCTCGAACGCGAGCTGTATGTTGGGGAACTGTCCAGCTTCAAGAACGCCCTTCTGCCGATTTTTGCCGCCATCGGCGGCATGGCGGCGCCGGCGCTGATTCATCTCACCCTCAACTTCCAAACGCCAAGCCAAGCCGGAATCGCCATTCCCATGGCTACCGACATTGCCTTTGCCCTTGGCGTTCTGGCTATTCTCGGTAACCGTGTGCCGGCGTCACTGAAGGTCTTTGTTGTGGCCTTTGCGGTCATCGACGATTTGGGGGCGATAATCATTATTGCTGTTTTCTATACGGCACAGCTGTCGATCTGGCATTTGTTTTTCGCTTTATTGGTTTGGGCGCTGCTCCTCATCCTCAATCGCCTTCGCCTTCTGTCAGTTATGCCCTATCTGCTCGGCGGTATGTTGCTGTGGTTTCTCCTGTTGAAGTCCGGTGTACACGCAACCCTTGCCGGCGTTATGCTTGCCTTCGCGATTCCATTTTCAGCTGAAGATGACGACCAGGCGTCGCCGTCGCACCGGCTCGAACATGCTTTGCACAAGCCGGTGGCCTTCGTCATTTTGCCGATTTTTGCCCTTGCCAATACCGGCATTCTTCTGGTTGCGGGCTGGATGGACAACCTGACCGGCATGAATGGCCTTGGCATCCTTGCCGGGTTGCTGATCGGCAAACCCCTAGGAGTGATGCTCCTTTGTCTTGCGGCCGTTGCCGGCGGCCTCTGCCGCTTACCGGAAGATTTGCGGTGGCGGCATGTTCTGGGTGCCGGGGTTTTGGGCGGCATCGGCTTTACCATGTCGATTTTCATTGCCAATCTGGCTTTTGTCGACAATGCCGAGGCAATTAATGGGGCAAAAATGGCAATCCTTGCCGCGTCGCTGACGGCGGGCATTGTTGGCTATCTTTGGCTGCAGAGTCGTGGAAGAGCAAAGTTGCCGCCAAGCTAGGATGGTTTTGAGAAGGTCTAAGGTTTCGGTTTGCCTTCTCCGGGAATGGTCATGACAAATTTTTGGTGACATCCCAGACAATACACCTTCGACTCACCGTGGCTCTTGTGGCAGACTGTGCAAGCGATCTCGCCCAGATGCGATTGGTGGGGGTTGCGGTCTTTAAATTCGGCCGGTTCCGTTTTTTTCGCCAGTTCCTCCATCGGTCCATGACATTCCAGGCATTTGATGTTTTCGACGGTGTCATCGAGTTGCGGCAGTTTCGTGTCATGGCAGTTGGCGCAGGACAGCGATACCTTGGCATGGCTGTTGTCGAGGTATCCGGATGCGGCCCAGGAGGCAAAGATTTCTTTCAGTACCTGCATGTCTTGCTGGGTTGGTGCTCCCCAGGACTCCGGGGCGTCGAGCAGGCCAAAGCTTTTTCCCGCCGACCAGGTGTGGCAGGTGCAGACAATCGCCATCGCCTCGGGGAGGCTGATGGGCCAGGTGAATTCGTACCAAAAAAGGATTTTTCTTTTCCATACCCGGCATATCCGAGCGATGGCAGGCAAGACAGGAGACGACATTGTCCTCAACCGGCGCATGGTCTTTGGGGAGCAGCGCGCCAAGGTCGTCGTGACAGTTCTTGCAGGTGGCGGTTGCCGGCTCCGCCGCCATCACCATGTTGTCGGCCAAGGTTAGGTATCCCTGGGCAAGGATGGCAACGACGATGCAGAATTTCCGCAAATTTCTCATGTTTTACACTCCTCGAAAATGAGCGGGCGATCCTCGCTCATCAAGAAGAATCGCCCGTCTTTTTAACTCCTTGGCGACATTCTCGCCGATGGAACGAAGAATGTCGCGTCAAGGACCTTCTACCCTCGTCGGGGCTACCGATAAAAGTCCCGGGCAGCGGGCTTATGCCTTCGCTTTCTCCTTCGCCGAATTGGTTCCAGCGACACGACCGAACGACACGGCGTCCGGAATAGCATTGCTTCCCAGGCGATTGGAGCCATGTACGCCGCCTGCCACCTCACCGGCTGCATACAGGCCGGGGATGACATTGCCGAAAATATCCACAACCTGGGCCTGGGGATTGATCCTCAGGCCACCCATGCAGTGGTGCACCGCCGGCCACTGGGCCACGGCATAGAACGGACCCTTGGGTCAGCGGGATCATCACCTTATTCATCGACTTGTTGAAGTCGGGGTCCTTACCTTCTTCGATATACTTGTTGTGTTTATCGATCGTTGCCGTTAGTGCATCGGCGGGAATGTTCAGCTTGCCTGCCAATTCGGCGATGGTTTCGGCCTTGATGAACCGTCCTTTGGCAATACCTGCCGCCACCTCCTCGTTCGATCCGCCCATCTTCAGGACCATGCCCTCATTGAAAATGGAAAAGGTCGGCTTGGCATCGCCACCCAGATTGATCTGGGCGAAGGCGCAGACATCACGGCGTTCAAGTTCGTTGACGAAACGCTTACCCGCCTTGGTAACATAAACGATACCGTAGCCGGGTCCGTTGAACGGATAGACGGCGGGGGTGTCGAGGATGCCGGTTTCCGGTTCGGCAAAGGGATAGAGTTGAATAAAGTTCAACTGTAGGGTGTCGGCGCCGACATACTGCGCGAAACGGATAATCTCACCGGTAGCACCGGGTTGATTGGTGCAGTTGAAGGAATCGACCAGCCTGGGGTTATGCGCCAGCCGCATCTTGAGATCGCGGCTAAAGCCACCCGAGGCGAGGATAACAGCCTTTTCCGCCTTGATATTGAGGGTTTTTCTGCCGCGTTTGACCTCCAAGCCTAATACCGGGCTCTTCGGGTCGACATCCTTACGCCAGATCCAGGTGACTTCCGAATTGAGCACCATTTTTGCTCCACGTTTTTCGGCGATCTTGCGCAACGCTTCGGTATATTCCCGTCCGACGCCGGCTACCGCCGAGTGGGTTCGGTAGGCGGTATGGCCGCCCGCTCGGGTGACTGTTTGTCTGACCTGTGCGCCGCCTTCATCGATCATCCAGTTCAATGCCGGCTCTGCGCCTTTGGCCATGACTTCAACCAATTCGGGCAGATTGTAATAGTCGCCGCCTTTGACCGTATCGTCGGCATGTTGCTTCGGGCTGTCGTCGCCGAGATTGAGATTTTGGCGATAGTGAAATTTGCTGTCCCAGGCAGCGTAGACACCGCCATTGATAATCGAGTTGCCGCCATAGGTCGGCATCTTTTCGAGAATGACCACCTTGGCTCCCGCGCCGGCCGCTTCGGCGGCTGCAGCCAGGCCGGCAAAACCGGAGCCGACGATGACCACATCCCAGGTTTCATCCCATTGGGTCGGCAGGGTTTTCAATGCCGATTGGGCCTCTCCCGGTGCCGCCAGATTAAGGGCGAAGCCGCCGGTCATGGCAACGGCACCAAGGGCAACCGCCCCTTTCAACACGGAACGTCTGCTGAGTTCAGTTTGATTTTCGTTTTGAGCACGCTCATCTGTCATAATATTTCCTCCATTGCTTTACCAACTTGTTAAAAACCAGTGGGCCTCTACCCAATATTTAACCGGTATGATACCGGACCATCTTTTCTGCAGGTCGAACCATCGTTGTCGGCGGTTGCTGTGTTACCGCAGTACCCTCAGGTATCCTTATACTGCTCCTCTAGCAGAGATTGTGCCAATTCAACTTCTTGTTGAAAAACGCCAGTGGATGCGCTTGGGAAGGCAAGGGGGGCCGTTGTTTGGCGGACAAGAGGTGATATCGCCCGGCAATCGGGGGTAAAGAGTGTCAGAAAAATTTACACACTGTAAAACTATCGATTGTCAGAAGGCAGGGCTAAGGGAGATGAATAAGCGCAAGCGATGATGGAGGATTTGACGATTTCAGGGTTTTGCGATACCTTGGCAGGGTGAAGGAGTGTTTGACAATCCCCTTAACCAAGGAGCCGAGCTATGGAGAAGAAAATTCTTGTACCGCTTGCTGAAGGATTTGAAATGATCGAGGCGCTGAGCATCGTCGATGTCTTTCGCCGTGCCGGAGTGCATGTTGATCTGGCCGCTGTCGGCGAAAGTCTGCAGGTAACCTCGTCGCACCAGGTGAAGATTATGGCCGATCTTCCCCTTGCCGACTGCCTGAAGGAAAATTATGAGCTGATTGTTTTGCCCGGCGGTATTCCCGGAGCGCAAAACCTGCAACAGTCGGAGATGCTCGCCGGGCTTTTGAAAAAGCAGAACAGTGAAAACAAGTTATATGGGGCAATCTGCGCCGCGCCGGCCCTGGTGCTTGAGCATCATGGCCTGCTGCAGGGCAAGAAAGCCACCTGCCATCCGGGATTCGTCGAAAAGCTCAGTTCCCAGGCCCATGTCGGCGAAAGGGTAGTGATCGACAAAAACTGTGTCACCTCGAAAGGGGCCGGTACCTCTATTGAATTTGCCCTGGAATTGCTGGGTATTGTCATGGGCGAGGAAAAAAAGAAAGCGGTCGCCAAAACCATGGCTATCGAGGCATAAAATATCTTCAGCGGATTGGCAGACGGCAGGGTGGGGAGTCACCTTCGACTCTCCGCCTTGTTTCAACCATGGCCATCGTCGATGGAGTAAGTGAGAAGGTCCTCAAGCGAGACAAAATTCAAGGCGACTTCGTGGGTAGCTGCCAGATTAACCTGGGGGGCGGCGCCGTGTTCGAGGGCTTCCCGCCACCTTGCCGCACAGAGACACCAGCGATCGCCCGGTTGCAGACCATTAAAGCCGGACATGGGTGATGGCGTGGACAGGTCGTTCCCTTTTGCCTTGGAAAACTCCAGGAAATCTTCGGTAACCTCGACACACACTCCGTGCACGCCATAATCATCGGCGGTTACCTTGCAACTGCCTTCGCGGGTAAAACCGGTCAGCGGATCGATACTGCACATCTCGAGCGGTGTGCCGAGGACATTTCTATGTAAAGTCATACGTTTCGCCCTTGTTATTTGTTGTCTTCAGCCTTTATTGGCTGGAAATAGGTAATTTGAGGTTTGCTTTATCCATCTTGAGAATTGAGCACAGCAGCCGGTAGGTGAAACCCCAGAGATAATAGTCCTCGACCGGATAGGCCGGAAAAAGACGGCCGGGCAACAATTCGACATTCTGATGAAGTTCAACCGTTTGAAACTGCTCGGCGTCCAGCCATACGGCGCCCTGAATCTCTCGCGGGTCGAGTTGGAGCGGCGGCGCTTCCGGCAGGGTGAAGAGGAAGGGTTGTACCAAGAGCGGCTGACTGAACAGGCGGCCCGCCGGTTCAAGGACCAAGCGCTCTTGCAAGTGCTCAACACTGAGCAGTATACCGGTTTCTTCGGCGGTTTCCCGCATACAGGTGGCCAGCAGATTTTCATCGGCCGTGTCTTTCCTGCCGCCGGGAAAGGAGAAGTGGCCGGACCAAGGATCGTTGGGGTGTGCGGCCCGTCTCAGGATCAAATAGCTGTCCCGGGGGGTACAACAGCGAATAATGGCGACGGCCGCGGAGGCAGTCTGTGGTGCCAAGAGCATACGAAATCGGTTTTTATGAGGTTGCAGGGTTCAATGAAGTTAACAAGAATTACTCTTATTAAGGTATCCTCTTTTTTAGGAAAAGCAAGGTTATGTTCAGTCGCCTGTTGGAGAGGTTTGGTAGATGATAGTAATCCCGGCAAGAGATGTTATAATACCTGGTGTATTCCGGTGGTGCGGTCTTTTTCAAACTCTTTCTGCAGGAGCCGTTTATGAGCCATGATGTAACCGTATTTCGACCGTATCCGTTTCGGGTCGGGCAAAAAATCCGTATCGAAGGTTCGCGTCGCAGCGGGGATTGGGAGATTGCCGCTATCGGCGAGCATACCGTTACCCTGCGCTGTCCAATTTCCAAGAGAGAATTCGAGTGGGCGGGTTTCTGCTATTTGATCGAGGAAGAGCATGACGTGATCTGGCCGCAGAAGCATTGAAAGTTGGTTCGCCATGTGTCTGTTGTTTTTTTCCTATCGGACAACGCCCGGTTATCGGCTGGTGGTCGCTGCCAATCGCGATGAGTTCCTGACACGTCCGACCGCCCCGCTCGGATTTCTCGACCAGGATAAGACCATTCTTGCCGGACGCGATCTGCAGGGCGGCGGTACCTGGCTGGGCATTACCGCCGGGTTGCGCTTTGCCGCCATCACCAACTACCGTGATCCTGCCGTCAACCGGCCGGATGCCCCGTCCCGTGGCGAGATTTTACTCGATTACCTGAGCGGCAAAATGGCGGCAGGGCAGTACATGGAGATCTTAGCGGCCAAGGCCTTGATGTATAACGGCTTTAATCTCATTCTCGGCGATGCCCGTGAACTCTACTATTATTCCAATAAAAGCGAAGCGCCCCGCTTGCTTTCTCCTGGATTTTACGGCCTTTCCAACCACCTGCTGGATACCCCCTGGCCGAAAGTACTGCGCGGCAAGGAACTGCTGCGGCCGCATATGGTCGAAACGGAGCGGATCGAGCCCCAGGTATTGCTGGGTCTTCTGGCCGACCAGCACCGTCCGCCCGACCAGCAGCTGCCGGAGACCGGCGTAGGGCTCGAATGGGAGCGGATCCTCGGCACCATCTGCATCGACAGTGTCAATTACGGGACACGGTCCTCGGCGGTAATTACCGTAACCGAGGCCGGGGTTGTCGAGTTCACCGAAAAAACCCTGCATCGGACGAGGGAAGAGAAGACACGTTCGGAAACGCTACGTCTCACCCTGAATGGCTGAGAGGATTGATGATTGAGCGCTACCCTGCTTGTCAAACCTTTACGCAGAGGACTTTAGAAGTCTTGGTGGTACTGACTTGGGATCGAGTAGAGCCGTGATCAGTTGGTCCGGATGAAAATAGCCGATGAGCAGTGATCGATTTTCGGCAAGTACCGGCACCGCTTTCTCGGCAATGCGGGCCGCCGAATCGTAGTAGCCGTATTCCCGCTTAATATAAACGCCGGCGGCACGGACCAGGGCCTGCAGGGTGAGTTTCATGGCCCCTTCCGCCGTATACCAGGCGTGTTCCAACACCTCGTGCACCTCGAAAAAAAGGCCGAGATCCCAGAGTATCAAGCCGCGGTGGATGGGGTCGGTGATGTCGAGGCTGATACCTGCCAGTGCTTTCTCATACCGGCTGTAGCGATCTTCGAGATAGGTTCGGTAGCACTCGGCAAGGGGCTGTTGCCGGTATTTTTCCACGGTCTTTATCAGCTTATCGACGTTGCCGGATTCGATGGCAATTGCTAAACCTTCCGAAAGTTCGTTGCGGATATCACGACTGAGTCGGTCTTCAAAGGGGTTAAAGCTTTGCGTATTCATTGCTTTCCTCTTTCTGTGGATTATTCACTGCGCCTCTGCGGGCTTATGGTGTTCATGCTTTTTGATAACAAAATAGAGCACCGGCACCGCCATCCGGCTGACCAGCAGCGAAGCGATTTCGCCGAACATCAGCGAGATGGCCAGTCCCTGGAAGATCGGGTCGGCCAGGATAACCGAGGCACCGATAACCACCGCCAGTGCCGTCAGCAGCATCGGCCGGAAGCGGATAGCCCCGGCATCGACCACCGCCTTGGCCAGCGGCTGACCCTCACGGATGCGCTGTTCGATAAAATCGACGAGGATTATCGAATTCCGCACGACGATGCCCGCCCCGGCCATAAAACCGATCATCGAGGTGGCGGTGAAAAAGGCCCCGAAACCCCAGTGCGCGGGCAGTATGCCGATCAGTGAAAAGGGGATGGCGGCCATCACCACCAATGGGGTGATATAGCTCTTAAACCAGCCGACCATAAGCATAAAGATGAGCACCATAACCACACAAAAGGCCAGCCCCAGGTCGCGGAAGACCTCAAGGGTGATATGCCACTCGCCGTCCCACTTCATCGAAGGCTCGCTCTCCGCAAATGGTTGGTTGAGGTTGTAGATTTCCACCTGCGGATTGCTGCCGCCAAACTCACGACCATCGAGAGCGGCGATTTTTTTGTTCATCTCGAAGATGGCATATACCGGGCTCTCCACCACATCGGCCACGTCGCCGGTGACATAGACGACCGGCTTGAGGTTTTTGCGGTAGATGGGCTGTTCGACCTGCTGCTCGGATACGACCACCAGTTCTCGCAAGGGTACCAGTTGTCCGCCGGGATTGGTCTCCGAGCGCAGGGAAATATTGAGGATCGATTCGATCCTCGCCCGGTATTCCGGTGGCAGTTCAAGGACGATATCGATGTGTTCCTTGTCAGTCGGCTGGTGGTAGAGATCAAGGGAATAACCCTGTACACCGATCTCGATGGCCCGGGTGATCTGTTTTTCCGAGATGCCGTTGAGTGCCGCCTTTTCCTTATCGACGGTAAAGACCTGACGCTTGCGCTCCGCCTCACGGAACCAATCGACATCGACGACCCCGGTCGAGCCGGTGAGAATCTCTTTTACCTTTGTCGCCAGTTTTACCCGGGCACCGTCGTTTGGCCCATAGATCTCGGCAACCAGCGTCTGCAATACCGGCGGGCCGGGCGGTACTTCGGCCACCGCCACATTTGCCCCGTATTTGGTGGCAATGGCCGCCAGCGGCGGACGAATCCTCGTGGCGATATCGTGGCTTTGCAGGCTGCGGGCGTGTTTCGGCTGGAGGTTGACCTGGATATCGGCGACGGTCGGGCCGCTACGCATAAAGTAGTGGCGGACCAGGCCGTTGAAGTTATAGGGCGAGGCGGTGCCGACATAGATCTGGTAGTCGGTGACCGCCGGATCCTGGCCGACGACGCTCGCCATTTCCAAAGCTACTTGGGCGGTATGCTCAAGGGTTGAGCCCTCCGGCATATTGAGGATGACCTGGAATTCGCTCTTGTTGTCAAAGGGCAGCATCTTTACCTTGACGAGGCCCAGATAGACCATGGAACAGGCCCCGAGCAAGCAGGGCGGTGATGACAGCAAAGAACACTATCCGCCAGCCGCCGTGCGCCAGGAGCGGGTCCATGATTTTATGATAGATGCGGGTGAACCAGTCGTCGGGCATTTCATCACCATCGCCGTGGCCGGCAGGCGATTGCTTCAGGATATGCGTGGCCGCCCAGGGGGTGACGGTAAAGGCAATGATCAGGGAGAAGACCATTGCCGCCGAAGATCCGATGGGAATCGGCCGCATATAGGGGCCCATCAGTCCGCCGACAAAGGCCATCGGCAGGATGGCGGCGATAACTGCCCAGGTCGCGAGAATGGTCGGATTGCCGACTTCACCGACCGCCTCAATTGCCACCTGGATCTTTGAGCGGCCGCTGTTGCCCGGTAAACGCAGGTGGCGAACGATATTTTCGACGACGACAATGGCGTCATCGACCAGGATACCGATGGAAAAGATCAGGGCAAAAAGGGTGATGCGGTTCAGGGTGTAACCGTAGAGATAAAAGACCAAGAGAGTCAGAGCCAGGGTCGAGGGAATGGCCAGCATGACGACGATCGACTCGCGCCAACCGAGGAAAAAAAGAATCAACAGGGCGACGCCGAAGACGGCGATGCCCATGTGCAGCAGCAGCTCGTTCGACTTGTCGGAGGCGGTTGCCCCATAGTCGCGGGTAACACTCACCTCAAGGTCGGCAGGAATGAGGCTGCCTTTCAGGCTGTCGACCTTTTTCAAAACATTGTCCACTACCGATACGGCATTGGCACCCGGCCGCTTGGCGATCGACAGGGTGACCGCCGCCTGCGGATCGTTGGTCGTGCTGTCGCTGTGCAGCACGTAGTCGGCAGGTTCGGCCGGGCCATCAATGACCTCGGCGACCTCCTGCAGGTAGACCGGTTTGCCGCCGTAGACGCCTACGACAATACGGCCGATCTCCTCACCACTGGTGAGAAAAGTGCCGGTTTGCAGCTGGATTTCACGATCCAGGGACTTCAGAACACCGGAGTGCGATTGGCTGTTGACCGCCTGGATCTTCGGCGCCAGATCACCGACCGTCAGGTTGCGCGAGGCGAGCAGCAGGGGATCAAAGCGGATCGTCAACTGTCGCCTGTTGCCGCCGATGAGCTTGGTCTCGGCTACCTCGTTAATGCTTTTAATGGCGTCGTCGACTTGGGCAGCCATCCGCCGCAGGGTGTAGTGGTCATAGCCCTTGCCATGGAAGGTCAGGGCCATGATCGGCACGTCGTCGATGGTGTGCGGCTTGATCAGCGGCATCTGCACCGAATGGGGGATGCGGTCGAAATTGGTGGCCAATTTCTGGTTCAGCCGGACGATGGAGGTTTCAAGATTCTCGCCGACGTAAAAACGCACCACCAGAAGGCTTTGCCCGGGCATGGAGGTGGAATAGATGTATTCGACCCCCGGCAGCTCGTAGAGCAGTTTCTCCATGGGGATGGTCATCCGTTCCTCGACCTCTTTCGGCGTCGCCCCGGGCATGGTGACCATGACGTCGATCATCGGCACCTTGATCTGCGGTTCCTCTTCCCTTGGCAACAGGACGATAGCCAGAACACCAAGCAGGAGGGAGGCAATGATGCCGAGCGGAGTCAGTTTGGAGTTGACGAAGGCCTGCGCCAGACGGCCGGCAAAACCTGTGGGGTGTGGTGAGGGCGTATGCATGGATGGCAATTACCAGGAGTTGAGATAAAGGGATGTCCTGCAAGGGCAGGTTATTGCACAGTAACCGGCTGGCCGTCCTGGAGGATGCTGTTGCCGGTGATGACCACCGTTTCTCCTTCGCCAAGCCCGCTTAAAATCTCCATTGACGATGCACTCATGGCACCGGTGCGAACGAGGCGCAGTCTGGCCTTGCCGTCATCGACGACAAAGACTCGCTGCATCTGTCCGAAGGGGACCACCGCAGCGGCGGGCACCGCCAGGGTTTCCGCATGCGCCATGGCCAACGTGACCCGGGCAAACTGGCCGGAGCGAAGCTGCGGATTGTTGGGGATGCGCAGCTTGATCGGTGAGGTACGGGAGGATGGGTCAGCGACCGGCGATACCTCCGCCACCGTACCTTCCAGTTCGAGGTTGACCGAAGGAATAAAAACCTTCAGTTTGTCACCCTTGGCAATTTTCAGGATCATTGCCTCGGGAATGTCGGTCAGCACCTGCAGTTTGTTTTCTTCTTCGATATGCAGGAGGGGTTTGCCGGGTGTGGCGAGGTCGCCGATACTTACCAGCTTGCGAGTGATGATGCCGGTAAAGGGCGCGGTAATTTTGCTGAAATCGAGCATCGCCAGGGTTGTCCGATAGGCCGCTTCGGCGATCCGCAGGTTATCCTCAAAGGATTTAACGGTTTCCGGGGTGGCGGCATTTTTCTTCAAGAGATTTTCCTCCCGCGCCAGATTACGTTTGGCCTGCTCCAGCTGAGCCCTCGATTGCTGCACCTGGGCGGATATTTCGGCGGCACTCAGTTCGACGAGGAGTTCGCCGCTTTTCACCCTTGAGCCCAGATCGACGGGGAGGGTAATGACATTGCCGGTGATTTTAGCGGATATTTCCGCCTGCTCCACCGCCTGAACGGTGCCCACCACCTGCACCTGATTGCCGGCTATCCGTTTCACCACCTTATCGACGCTGACCGGGGTTGTGGCCAGCTGTTTGACCTTTTTCCCCTCACTTGCCCCTTCCTTGTTACAGCCGAGAAGCAGCGCGAGGGCGGCGATGTTGATGATGGTAACGAGTTGTCTGACCTTCATTGGCAAATCTCCTTGTCTTATATTTCTTGAATCTCTTTAATTATCGGCAAACTGGGCCAAGCCGGTTGCCCGGCGAAGGTTGGCGACCGCCACCTGATGCCCCGCCCTTGCTGTCAGCTGCCTGGCTCGGGCATCGGTGAGGCGCATTTCCAGGTCGATCAGTTCGGAAGCGAGTATGACGCCCTCCTTAAACCTGGCCCGACTGAGTCGTGCCACCTCGTCGGCAACGTCGACCATCTTGTCGGTGACACTCAAGCGCTCTTCGGCTTGCTTGAAGTCGAGCAGGGCTTGTTGTACATCAAGGTTGAGGGCCAGCTCAGTCTTCAGTTTCAAAGCCTGAATTTCCTGCAGTTTCAAACGGGCCAGGGATATCTGCGCGGTGGCCTTATGGCCGTCGAAGAGGGCGTAGTTTAACTTCACTCCAGCCATCCACGAGTCGCCGGTTTCGCTTTCAATAAAACCGTTATCGACCTGATAGCCGGCAAAGGCGTCGAGTGTCGGTTTACCGCTGCCTTCGGCCTTTCGCAACTCGGCTTCCGCCGTTTGGGATATGGCATCAAGCTTTCGTAATTCATGACGATTTTGGTAGTCAATGTGTTCCGGGAGCTGCTGTGTCCGGCCTCCGGCCGGATCGATCTGTACTTCACCTTGTTGCAGGCCCAACAGATTGAGAAAACTGCGTTTGCTCAGTTCAAAGGCATGTCGGCTCTGAATGAGGTTCTCGCTGGCTCTAGCCTGCTGTAACTCCAGGTTGAGCAGATCCTGGCGGAGGAGATCCCCCGCCTCATGTCTAGCCCTGCCGACCTCAAGGGACGTGGTAATTGCCGACAACTCCTCAAGGCGAACCGCCACCATCTTTTCGGCCTGGATGATCGTCTGGAAGGTCTTCACCACCTCGAAACCCAGAAGTTGATGAACGGCGACAAGATCGGTTTCGGACGCATCGATGCGTGCGACCGAGGCGGCATGTTCGGCCAGGTCCTGGCCGCCGTTATAGATACGGTAATTGACCATGGCCTTCAGCTGGAGATTGTCGGTAACGCCTGGATCGTTAAAATTGATGGAGTTATCAAAAGTACCTTGATTGAGAATATTGCCGAAGGAGTACATCGGGGTGTTGGTTTGCCCGTATTCGGCGGAGACGTTGATCAAGGGATAGTCGGTCGCGTCTGGTTACTATCGCTGCCGCCCGTGCCTCTTCGATACGTTTCCTGGCGATAGTGCTGTCCGGGTTGCCGGCGATGGCAAAGGCGACAGCCTCCTCCGCTGTCCAGACCCTCACTGTTTCCGGGCCGGCCTGGCTGCTGTCCGGCGCGACGGTTGACAGTCCGACGAAGCAGGCAAGGAGTCCGAGAGTCACAATGGGCAGAAATGATTTCATGGGAACCTCTGAAGTGTGAAAGCTCAATTTTTTAAATTAAAGTATTTAATGATATAGTTAAAAATGGTAATTCCTTCCATCTTCATTGTCAAAGCTTAATAGCGCAAAGGACTTGTTTTTTGATTACGCGCTACCAAGAGGTGGATAAGTGTGCAAATTAATGGGTATATAAACTCTCTGGATATTTATCGTCGATTGCTGCTCAGGTCAAGAAAAATACGCAAGAAAGAGTTAGGAGAAGAAGCCGGCGGCAAGCTTTTGGGATTATCAGGAAGGATCGGTCGTAAGTTTTTGCAGAAGAATTTCGAGCTTTTTGATGTCGACAGGTTTCGCCAGGTAGCTCGTCATCCCCGCTGCCAAACACTTATCCTTGTCACCAGCCATTGCATAGGCGGTGAGGGCGATGATCGGTATGTTATTGATATGCGAAAACTCGTTTGAAGTTCTTATTTTTTTAGTTGTTTCCAAACCATCCATTTCGGGCATTTGCACGTCCATGAGAACAATGTCGAAATGATCGGTAGAAAGCAGATCAAGGGCGGCATAGCCATTCTCGGCAACGGTCACCCGGTGGCCAAGTTTCGTGAGAATTGCTTGAAGAATCTGCTGGTTGATCTGTTCATCTTCAACCACCAGGGTAGCAAGCCGGCGATGCGGTCTGGTGAGCAGGGGAGCAGGGGCGCAGGGGAGGTCGGGGGTTGTCGGGAGCTGGCCTTTTTCGGCGGTCAAGGTGAAGATAACCGTTGTGCCGTCGGCTTCGTTACGCTGCAGGTGTACCGTGCCGTTCATCTGCTTGACGAGCAGTTTGACAATGCTCAGGCCAAGACCGGTACCCTGGATTTTTTTCTGGCGCCGTGAGGCAATTTGGGTAAAAGGCTCGAAAAGCCTGTCGCCGACATCACCGGGTACACCGATCCCCGTATCGGCGACGGTGAACTCCAGCAGGACTCGACCGCCATAAAGGGTATCGGTAATACGGACGTTGATATCGATATGGCCTTGTTCGGTAAATTTGACGGCGTTGCCCACCAGATTGTAGAGGATCTGGCGAATGCGCATATGGTCGGCAATCAAAACTTCCGGAACCTCCGGTTCGATAACGAAGTTGAGGATCACTTTCTGCGGGCTGATAGCCGTTTTGAAGGAGGCGATCAGGGTTTTCAGCATATCTCTGAGCCTGAATGGTTCCGGGTTCATCTGCAGTTTGCCTGCCTCAATTTTTGAATAGTCGAGGATATCGTTGATAATATTTAACAGACTTTTCCCGGACTCCATGGCAGTTGTGACGTATTCGTGCTGCTCGTCATCCAGCCCTGTCATCTTCAGGAGCTGCAGCATGCCGAGGACACCGTTCATCGGTGTTCGCACCTCATGGCTCATATGGGCAAGAAACTCCGATTTTGCGCTGCTGGCGGCAAAGGCTTGTTCCTTTGCCGCTTCAAGCTCCAGAATGTGCTTTTTTCTTTCGGTGATGTCGCGGGCTATGGCCATATACAGTTCTTTGCCGTCGATGGTCAGGCGGAGGGCGCTGATTTCAACCGGCAGCCGGGTACCGTCCTTTTTTACGTAGGTCGTCTCGAAGGTGGCATTTCCCTCGCTGCTCAAACGGACGACCAGTTGACTGTTATACTCAACATCTTTGCCGTCGCTGATATCGAACGGAGTCATCGCCAGCAATTCTTCCCGAGTATAGCCGAGTCTTTTGCAGGCGACATTGTTGACGTCGGAAAAATGGCCGTAATTTGGGTCGTTGTGATCGAGGGAGATAACAAACATCGCATCGTTGGCGTAATTAAAAAGTTTGCGATATTTGTTGCGGCTGAGAACAAGTTCTTCTCCTTGCAGTGCTGAAAGGGCGAGGGTGGGCCTGGTGGCAAGAACTGCAGCGGCTTGTTCGGCAATGATATGTTCGAGGTCGGAGATACGCCTTTGTGCTTGGAGCAGTTGGCTTTGCAGTTCGGCTAGGGTTGGTGTGGACATGATCGGTAGGGCACAAGGCCGGGCGACAGTGGGGCGAAGTGGGTCAGAGACGTTCATATGCATGATGATGTTACTGATTTGTCGATCAAGAGTCAAATCGAAACGAAAAAAGATTTGTCACTCAATGAACGAGAGTATGGTAAAGAAAGCGGGTGTGCCGTGAAGCGCGGGGATCGAGGAGCGAGGGGTGAGAATCATGCCGAAGGTAAGTGTTGTTATTCCCTGTTATAATCAGGGACAGTTTATTGATGAGGCCGTTGATTCGGTACTGGCGCAGACCTTTACCGATTTTGAGATCATTATTGTCAATGACGGTTCGACCGACAATTTCACCAACCGACTGCTGCAAAGCTATGAAAAAGAGAAAACTCGGGTCGTTATTACCGCCAATAGGGGATTGGCAGCGGCCAGAAATAATGGCATAGCTGTCGCCGAAGGTCAATATATCCTTCCTCTTGATGCCGATGACCGGATTGAAGCAACCTATCTGGAAAAGGCGGTGGCGATCCTTGATGCCGAACCTGAGGTGGGAATAGTCTACTGCCGGGCCCGACTCTTCGGGGTTGTAGAAACCGAGTGGTTGTTGCCGGAATATTCGCTGGAGAGGATGCTCGTCGATAACGTCATCTTCTGTTCCGCCTTCTTTAAAAGAGACGATTGGCTGGCGGCCGGGGGCTATGATCCCGGTATGATCTATGGCTGGGAAGACTACGAATTCTGGCTGGGTTTGATCGAGCGCGGCCGGAAGGTGGTGCGGATAGATGATATCCTTTTTTGCTACCGGGTCGCCTCTGACTCCATGGTGCGCAGCAAGGAGAAATGGCAGAAAGTTGCCATGTTTCAGCGAATCTACCTGCGACATCAACGGCTTTTTTCGGAGAATATCGGTGTTTGGATCGATACCTTGGTTGATGCACGGGACAAATACTACACCAGTCGGCTCTATGTCGATTGTGGTGCCGGGATCAGTGATCGATCAAGCATCGGCAGGAAAATAGAACTTGGGACGCGGCAGATAGTTTTTGATCTCAAGGGATTCTCCGCTATAACCGCCTTGCGCTTCGATCCGGTTGACACCTGGGCGGTGGTCGAAATTTTTAAGATAACGGCAATAGACCGGGCCGGAGAGAAGAGCGCAGTGACGGCAATCGAATCAAATGCCCTGTATAATCAGCAGGGTTTGTTGCTCTTCGACACCTGCGATCCCCAGTGTTATTTTCCTGACCGCAACGGGTGGAGGGTATCTGAGATTACCCATCTTATCGTTGAACTGCGATTTGTTGCATTAGGTGAATCGGCTTTGCAGCATATTGTCCAGTATCAGAAGGCGGAACTTGAGACCTCTGCCGCCGAGAGATTACCCCAGAAAATCAGACATGCCGGCAGATTGCTTCTGCAGTCCTTGACAGGGGCGGAGAAGGGAGGCTGAACTCGGCGCTTACCCCCTTCTTCGCCTGTCAAAGATTAGAAAGAGCTGTTCGCGGGTCGGAGTACAAAGGTGTTCAAGGCCCGGTGCCGGGAAATTGCTGCAAAGTGCTCTGACCTCTTCCGCGGTTTGTTGCAGAAGCATTTCATTGTCCGGATCGGCAATGACCTTTTCTATGAAACCGCTGACGAGAAGCATTTCTTTCTCCTTAAAGCCCCGGGAGGTGAGGGCTGGAGTGCCGAGGCGGATGCCGCTTGGATCGAAAGGCTTTCGTTTATCGAAGGGGATGGCGTTGTAATTGACAACCACGCCTGCCTTATCAAGGGCTTTGGCTGCTTTCTTCCCGGAAATATTTTTGTTGGTAAGATCGACCAGCATCAGATGGTTGTCGGTGCCGTTGGTGATGAGGGAAAAGCCTTTGGCCATAAGGCTTTCGGCAAGGGTTTTGGCGTTTTTGATTATCTGCGCAGCGTATTCCCTGAAGGCGGGGGATGATGCCTCCTTCAAGGCTACGGCAATCGCTGCCGTGGTATTATCGTGCGGCCCGCCCTGGATGCCGGGAAAGACTGCCTTATCAATGGCCTGAGCATGTTTGGCCTTGCAGAGAATCATCGCTCCGCGAGGTCCTCTGAGCGATTTATGGGTTGTTGTGGTGACCACATCGGCATAAGGAACCGGTGAGGGATGAACTCCCCCGGCCACCAGACCGGCAAAGTGCGCCATATCCACCATGAGCAGGGCGTCCACCTCATCGGCGATGGCTCGGAATTTTTCAAAGTCAAGAATCCTCGGATAGGCGGAGTGGCCGGCGATGAGAATTTTCGGCCGCACGGCTAAAGCCTTTTCGCGGATGGTATCATAATTGAGTAATCCGGTCGTTGCGTCGAGTGCGTAGGACTGGGCATCGAAATATCTGCCGGAAATGGACACCTGCGCACCGTGGGTAAGATGTCCGCCATGGGGCAGGGCCATGCCGAGAATGGTGTCGCCCGGGTTGAGAAAGGCGAGATATACTGCGATGTTGGCAGGCGATCCTGAGTAGGGTTGGACGTTGACATGCTCTGCTCCGAACAGGTCTTTGGCCCGCTGAATTGCCAAGGACTCAACCTGATCGATGATCTGTTGCCCTTCGTAGTACCTTTTGCCGGCATAGCCTTCGGAATATTTATTGGTCAGAACTGATCCCGTGGTTTCGAGTACGGCCAGTGAGACATAGTTTTCGGAAGCGATCATGCGAATCTTTTCCGACTGGCGCTTTTCTTCCTGCTGCACCAGAGCATAGATTTCCGGATCGATGTTTTTAACATTTTCCATTGTGTCTCCTAGTCGCTCATATCTGTTTGGGCTGAGCCCATTTGTCGGTTCAACTGAAAAACAACACACAAAATCCCGTTAATCGAGCTTTATTTACCAGCAATCGGTACGGCTATGGCTATACCGACCATCAATGAGGCGACAACTATAATAAAAACAGGCAGGGTTGAACAGTGGAAAGTGCAAGTTGCAGGAAAAGAACTGAAATACCTGCTTAGCAGAATTAAGGACCAAAAAAGGGGTTAATGACCTTAGAATAGTTCGGGGAAATCAGTGAAAACCGCTGTAGCACCCATATTAAAGAGTTCCTTCTGCCGTTCTTGGGAATTAACCGTATAAACGTTGACCCCGATGCCGGCCGCCCTCAACTCCCTGATGAGTCGAGCATCGATAATGGCTGCGGAGGGATGATAGGCGGCAGCCCCGAGAGCCCTGAGATACTCTATAAGGTCGGGAGCATGGGCGTAATCTTGCAAAACTCCAAGGGAAATCTTCGGAGCAAAGGTCTTGGCAATCACCAGGTAATCGTGATTGAACGAAGATAAGAGAACCCTGTCAACGCATCCGGTCTTTTTTACTACATCAACCACGATTTCGGTAACCTGTTTGTGTTGTTTCTTTCCTCTGTGATCTTTTATTTCGACATTTATCGGGAGTTTTTGCAGAGCAGGGTGCAAGAGAACTTCCTCCAAGGTCATTATCTCCTGGGGGAGAGTCTTGCGGAGTTTTTCGGGTGATATTTTATTATCGGCGATGGTTGCGAAAGGATCGGCAGCCAGGAACCATGAGCCGACATCGAGTGATTTGAGCTGGGGGAGCGTCCAATCACTGACTTTCAAGGATTTAATGCCCATTTGCTGATGCAACGCTTTGGCATTGCTGGTTCTTTCAAGAGTGGGGTCGTGTATGACAACCGGCACAAAATCCTTGCTCATCTGAATATCCAGCTCGATGAAATGGCAGTGACCGATGCTGGCATAAAATGCCGAAAAAGTGTTCTCGGGATATATTGCCCGGTAACCTCGATGGGCGGCAATCAGTTGGAATGATTTGAAATTATCAAAGAATGTCATAACATATAGGCTGTCGTAATGGCAGGGTTGTCGGTTGCGCGCTCAAAAGCTGCATCGATACAAAAGGCTTCCGTAGCAACATCCTGTTCTGCAGGTTGTCATGGGGCATTTTGACTCCAGTTTTTGGAATTCGCCGGACTGAATTATGCAAATATAGGGTCAGCTGCTAATTGTTGCAAGAAATAAGACAATATATCAGACAAATGGCTATTTCTCTGTTGCAATGCTTGAGGAAATTTAATAACCTTTCCATAAATCTGCGATTAATCTCTTTTGCATGCGAAGACTGCCTTGCATTTTCCGGGTAATCTGGGTAAAAAATTGAGCCGCAGACGAAGGGATACTGGCCTTCTTTTAGACAATGATTCAAAATTGAGCCCCGTTTTTGGGATTGCAGAAAGATCAACTCTTGTTATGAAATATTCACATCTCCTTTCCGGCAAGTATTCAATCACCCTCTTTCTCCTGGTTGTCCTGGTTGTCATTTTTTTTGTCGAGGGTGCAGAAGCGGCTAAGAAAGGTGCAGCAGCGGCTAAGAAAGGTGCAGCAGCGGCTAAGAAAGGTACAGCAGCGGCTAAGAAAGAAACATTTGACATCATTTATCTCCGTACCAAGGATTTCGAGAAAGTCCTCGACTACAAAGAGGAACTTGAAACAATTCTCGAACCTCAGGTAAGGAAGAAACTGAAAATAGTTGGCTGGGGCAATGGTGATTATGCCGTGGTCTACGATGGCAATCTTTCCGCCAGGACTGTCTCGCATACCTTGATAAAACACGCGGAAAGGCTCAGCAATACAGGTTTTGATGAGCCCTATGCCTCAAAAAAACAAGATTTCCACACTTTGTACAATGTCAGCTACGGGATGGGGCGAGATCTTGATTCACTGAAAGCGAGATATCAGCAGCTCTATTCCTGTCTCGGGAGAGGAAGTTAAAAGAGACCTGGTCATTGAAAAGACCGATTACGGCAATTATCTCCTCGTTTATCGCCTGCGCGGCGATGAGGCCTCGACGGCGGCTGTGGCAAAGAAACAGGCGGCCATTCTGCGACCCCAAAAAATCGTCACGTCGATTACCAAGGAAAATAATAATGATGTGGTTTACGGCGAGTCCAGTCTCATAAATGACGGTGAAGCAGACAAGCCGGCATTTTGTAACATCCCTGCTTCTCCCAACGATTCTCGGTCATTACCGAAGAATACTGCCTTGGTTGTAACGAAAGTATTGCCGGCGCTCACGCCAACTCCCGAAAAGGTGGAATCCGCTCCGCCTGTGAAGGCCGAGACCACACCTGCTATCACCAAGAATTCCCAGCTGGAACGAACCGCTACTGCCTCCGCAGAGAATACCAGAGTTGAGCGAACGATTGTCGAATACATCGACAATCTTCGGAACAAGGGGGTTATTGCCAATGATGAGTCGACGGGATGGATGGTATACGATCTGGAAAATGACCGGAATCTCGCAGACATCAACGCTGATATCGAATTCCAGGCGGCAAGCATGATAAAACCCTTTGTTGCCTTGGCTTTTTTTCATAAGGTCAGAGAAGGAAAGCTGCAGTATGACGCGCAGAGCAAAAGACAGATGGAGGCGATGATCCAGAGAAGCAGTAATTCTGCGACAAATTATATAATGCGCAAGGCCGGAGGACCTGAACAGTGCAATGCCATCTTGCAAAGATATTATAGTCATATCTTCAAGAAAACAGACATCAAAGAATATATTCCCGCCGATGGCCGCACCTATCTGAACAGTGCTTCGCCCGCCGATTACGTCAGATTTCTTCGTTCCCTATGGAATATGGATCTACCCTACGGCAAGGAGACTTCGTCGGGTGATGGCCCTGCCCGGGCGGGATCGTCTTTACTTTGGAACGACAATACCTCGGGGTACCCTGGTGTATAATAAGACCGGCACAACGGCCCATCTTGTCGGAGATATGGGTATTCTCGTGACGAAAACCCGGAAAGGCGATGTCTATCCCTATGCCATCGTCGGGGTCATCGAACGACGATCTAAGGCCTCCGATTACGGCCAGTGGATGGCTTCCCGCAGTCGGGTCATCCGCGAAGTGTCAACTTTGGTCTACGAAGGTCTAAAAAAAGACCATCAGCTTCTGTAGACATCTGCAGGGGGCGTTTGCCCAATTTTTCAGCAGATTTTCCGTTTTCGAAAATTTGATCCGGGAACATTCAAACTGTTTTCGACCACGAACTGGGCCTGAGGATCAATATCAAACATCTCATCCTCTCGCCGTTTCAATTGCAGATGGTGATAGTCATCACCATCTGCATACTTTTGCCTGTGCAAGCCTTTGTCGCCACCTCTATGATTGTTTTGTGCTCATAGAGTGGCTACCTTGATGTTGTGAAGAAAAAGTTGACAAAGGAATATAGCCCCAAGCCAATGGCCTCTTTTCTTCCATGGATGTAACAGCTGTAACTGTCTTTCACTAGTCTTTAAAAAAAATGATGGAGAACAATATGCATGTGATAATTGATTTATGCGTAGTTCCAATAGGAGTTGGAGTCTCTATTTCAGAGTATGTGGCTGCATGCCAGAGCATTCTCAAAAGCACTGGTTTAAAATATCAACTTCACGCCTACGGCACTAATATAGAAGGCGACTGGGACGAGGTCATGTCGGCAGTGAAGGCATGCCATGAAACTGTACATGCCATGGGCGCTCCACGAATTTCCACGACTATTAAGCTAGGGACACGGGTCGATAGAACTCAGAGCATGGATGAAAAAATTGCCAGTGTTGTCAATAAACTCAAATGATTATCCGACCGGTCCCCCTGAATCCACTGTATATTGGGACATGACCCAGCCATACTGCCCTGTTCCTGTCCTGATATACAGCCATTCCGGGGCAGCGCCAATGACATCGACGATTTGCCCTACCAAAGCCTGGCCGATAATGGCTGTGTCAAGACCTGGGCCTGAGCGGACATTAACGATCCGTTCGGTTATTTTCACCTGTTTCAAGACAACCTCGGGCGGCGGAGCGACAGAGGCGGTTGGGCTGTTGACGACCACCGGCTCGGATTGGATAATTACCGGCGGAGGTGTACGATAAATTACGGTCTGCTGACGGGGAGGTTCATAAATCATGGAACCTACCACAGCTCCGGCCAGCAGACCTACACCGAGAAGTGGTAAAAAATGGTCACCATGATATGAGGGTCGGTAATGATGATGACGATAGGAATAGTGGTGGCCACGATAATAATTGCCGTAGTCATGGCCATAATATCGAGATCCTGCAACGGCTAGGGTTGTTGTTGAGAGCAAGCAAAGTGATAAGACAAGCAAGATTGATACCGGCTTTTTCATAGGGAGCCTCCTTATATAAGGCGTGAGGGCAACAGTAATTTTTACTCAGACTTAAACGAGTTATAGAACAAATTATAATGCATGACGAGATGATCGGCAACGGTTAGACGTTGTTGCCAGGGCTGATTTTAGGGCGGCGTCAAATCAAGTATGGTCGAGTACTTGTTGTTGAGTGCTTGGTCTTTTTATTGTTCAGAGAAGTTGCTCCCGGAGATTGCGCTGTAGTTTTTTTAGGGCCGCCTGTTCCAGCTGATAGATACTGCTGCGGGTTACCCGATATACTTTGCTAATAGAGAGAATCGATTGTTCACATCCCTGGTAAGGGGGGAGACCGAAGCGACGTTTGATGATGTCGCCGGTTTTTTCAGACAGCACCTGGTCGATGGTTTGCAGAAGAATGCGCTGCAGTTCGGCATTTTCAAGGGCACTCACCGGCGAGGCTGTCGAGGTTGAGAGCTCTGACATGCTCAGGGTGGCATACTCACCGCACAGATTTTGGTTATTCGAAGTGGCAGCTTCAATGATCTTTGCGAATTTCTTGAGATTTTCAGAATTCGTATCCTTTGTTGCTTTTGCATACCCTTCCACGGAGTTGGAGGAAATCCGTATAAGCCGGCCATCGAGAGCTTGCCTCTGAATTTCCTTGAACACCCAGTGTGCGGCAAAGGTTGAAAAACGAACTCCGCTTTCAGGGTGATAACGATATGCGGCTCGAGCTATGCCTATAGAACCGATCTGTATGGCATCTTCATAGGAAATCGACTGCTTGTAAAGCGAAGGCGTTTGAGCGGCCAGTTTCTGGACCAGGCCTGTAGTGAGAAGTACATAAATGTTTCGTAGGGTGTTAAGCTTCTCAACTATAAGAAGGAGGTCGGAAAAATGGGGATCGAGAAAATCTGACTCTGTCGATAGACTTATTATTCGATTCCAGACTCTGGCGATAATCAGATGCTGGAAAGTTTTTGCCAAGGGGATCGAGGTGCGAACCGGTGAGGTGCTGAACAGCATCCAGAGCTTCCTGGCGCTCACGTTCAGCCGATGCCGTCGTTGGGCTGAAAAAAATCTTCCGATTATTGAAAAGGTAAATATTTTGAATTACCGTTAGGACCGCTTGCCTGAATCTTGGGGAACAAAGCAGACATTCCGTAAAGAGATGACGATACCGGAGTACTTCGGTTGCCAATTCCTTTTCGTCATCCGCTGTCAGTACAGCAGTTTTTTGCCTGCGATTCGTGCCACCTGTCAACCGGCCATCCTGGCCCAGGATTTTTTGTTCCAAGTCTGCACTGAGGCACAAGACTTGAATACGAGCTGCAAAAGGCAAGCTCGAAGGAGCCGCAGGGAGAAGATCAAGGATCTCCGGAGAGGTGCGGGTGCTGTCCGGTACTGGCAATGTCTTTCCTGTGTCCATGAAGAAAGAAAAAAATCCGGTGTTGCTATTTGCAAAGGAGTGAGAGCCATTTTCAAAAGGATATCACAAAATTTTGAGAACAGTAAAATGAAACATTCAGCACCACGGAAATATTTTCATGACACTTGCCGTTAGCTCTATCACCTCTATTTATCCACCACCGGCTGAACCATTTTTTTAAAATAGTTCTCCGGCAGAGTTTCAAACCTGCTGATAACACAATCGAGAAAGCGCACTATAACTGAGAGTTCTTTTTCATTAAAATCCGCAGACAATTCAGTGTTGTAGACAGTTACAAAAGGTAATGCCATCTGCCCCATTTCTTTGCCCTTAGTGGTAAGGAATGGTTGTGATGCACGTAAAAGTTGAGGGGTGGTATTTGCAGGTGTCACTTATTTCTTTAAACTCACTTTGACGATAACTGTTGCCGAGCACACCACCAGGCCGTCCTTATCTATGATACTGACCGGAATATCCTTGTCACCGGGATTTGCCCAGTCTATTTCGCGGCCATTGGCAATACCTCGCAAATCGGTTTTGGCTTTGGCGAGGTATCTGACATTCATGCCAACCGGTATCCATCTGCAGGTCTCGGGGATGGAGACATCGGCCATCAGACCGGCGGCAATCTCGGCAAGATTGCACATAGCTATCGCATGTACGGTACCCAGATGATTGTGAACCTTTGCGGTATTCGGCATGGTAACTTCGGAATAACCGGGCTGGAGATCGACGAACTGGGGGTCGATTGTTGCAAAATAGGGCACAATTTCACAAACTTTTTTGCTGAACGCGGCATTACCAAGGTGCTTATAAAGATCAAACAGCTCACTCATAGCTTTCTCCTGGATTTTAAAGTTATTATTGTGGTTGACGAAGGGAAGTTTCAACCCTTTCCTTGAGAGTGTCGGAAATTAGTTTACATGTGTACCACATAACACATTGGCACCTCGGCAGGTCAAGTTGTTTCTCTTGAATACCCTCTGAGTCAATGAGCAGTTCCTGTTCGATGTTATTATCAAAGTCTGATGCAGTAAGCGAGTTTCCTAATAAACGCAAGAAGCCCCTATCGAGCGAGGCTCGATAGGGGCTGAGGCAAAGAAATCGGCGGCGACCTACTCTCCCACACAGTTACCCATGCAGTACCATCGGCGCTGAAGAGCTTAACTTCCGTGTTCGGAATGGGAACGGGTGGATCCTCTTCGCTATGACCGCCGATAAAGCGGTTTGAAGGTGAGGGGGATTGGCATGGTGCTAAGCCAATCTTTTGTTCCTCACGTTCTATAAAGAATCGATAATCAAATAGTAGAGTATTCAGTAGTTGTTTCATCAAAAAAATATGGATAAGCCGCACGGCTGATTAGTATCGGTAAGCTGCATGCATTACTGCACTTCCACACCCGACCTATCGACGTTGTAGTCTCCAACGAGCCTTCAGATGGCTTTACACCATGGGATATCTTATCTTGAAGTAGGCTTCCCGCTTAGATGCTTTCAGCGGTTATCCCTGCCGAACATAGCTACCCAGCGATGCTCCTGGCGGAACAACTGGTACACCATAGGTTCGTCCATCCCGGTCCTCTCGTACTAGGGAAAGATCTCCTCAAATATCCTGCGCCCGCAACAGATAAGGACCAAACTGTCTCACGACGTTTTAAACCCAGCTCACGTACCACTTTAATTGGCGAACAGCCAAACCCTTGGGACCTGCTACAGCCCCAGGATGTGATGAGCCGACATCGAGGTGCCAAACCTCCCCGTCGATATGGACTCTTGGGGGAGATAAGCCTGTTATCCCCGGAGTACCTTTTATCCGTTGAGCGACGACCCTTCCATGCGGAATCGCCGGATCACTAAGACCTACTTTCGTACCTGCTCGAGATGTCTCTCTCGCAGTCAAGCTCCCTTATGCCTTTACACTCTACGGCTGGTTTCCAATCAGCCTGAGGGAACCATCGCGCGCCTCCGTTACAATTTGGGAGGCGACCGCCCCAGTCAAACTACCCACCAGACAATGTCCTGGATCCGGATCACGGACCGCAGTTAGATTTCTAAGATAACAAGGGTGGTATTTCAAGGTTGACTCCATCGATACTAGCGTACCGACTTCAAAGTCTCCCACCTATCCTACACATGTTACCTCAAAAAACAATGCCAAGCTATAGTAAAGGTTCACGGGGTCTTTCTGTCTAGTTGCGGGTAACCGGCATCTTCACCGGTGCTACAGTTTCGCTGAGTCCCTGGTTGAGACAGTGGGGAAATCGTTACGCCATTCGTGCAGGTCGGAACTTACCCGACAAGGAATTTCGCTACCTTAGGACCGTTATAGTTACGGCCGCCGTTTACCGGGGCTTCGGTTCAATGCTTCGCTTGCGCTGACATGTCCCCTTAACCTTCCGGCACCGGGCAGGCGTCAGACCCTATACATCGTCTTTCGACTTCGCAGAGTCCTATGTTTTTAGTAAACAGTCGCTCCCCCCATTTCACTGCAACCTGCGTAGGCTTCATAAGTAAATTACTACACCTTGCAGGCACACCTTCTCCCGAAGTTACGGTGCTATTTTGCCGAGTTCCTTAACCAGAGTTCTCTCAAGCGCCTTAGTATCTTCTACCTGCCTACCTGTGTCGGTTTGCGGTACGGTCACATTCATAACTAGATACGAGGATTTTCCTGGAAGCATGGAACCAGCCACTTTGTAGTCTTACGACATCGTCATCACGCCTCAGTGTTAACGAGAACCCGGATTTGCCTAAGTCCTCCACCTACACGCTTAAACCGGGACAACCAACGCCCGGATGGCCTTACCTTCTCCGTCCCCCCTTATCATCAAACGCTATGAAAGTGGTACAGGAATATTAACCTGTTTCCCATCGACTACGCCTCTCGGCCTCGCCTTAGGAGCCGACTAACCCTGAGCAGATTAACTTGACTACAGGAAACCTGAGGCTTTCGGCGTGAGGGTTTCTCACCCTCATTTTCGCTACTCGTGTCAACATAAGCTCTTGTGGAACCTCCAGCACTCCTTTCGGTGTACCTTCTCAGGCGGCCACAATGTTCTCCTACCATAGAAATAAATTTCTATCCGTAGCTTCGGTACTATGCTTAGCCCCGTTAAATTTTCGGCGCGGTACCACTGGACCAGTGAGCTATTACGCTTTCTTTAAAGGGTTGCTGCTTCTAAGCCAACCTCCTGGTTGTATATGCAATTCCACATCCTTTTCCACTTAGCATAGATTTTGGGACCTTAGCTGACGGTCTGGGCTCTTTCCCTTTTGACCACGGAACTTATCTCCCGTAGTCTGACTCCCATATTAGAACTTGACGGTATTCGGAGTTTGAAAAGGGTTGGTAATCCGGTGGGACCCCTAGCCTTGTCAGTGCTCTACCTCCGTCAGTCATCATATGAGGCTATACCTAAATATATTTCGGAGAAAACCAGCTATCACCGAGTTTGATTAGCCTTTCACTCCTATCCACAGCTCATCCGAACAGTTTTCAACCTATATCGGTTCGGGCCTCCATCTCGTGTTACCGAGACTTCACCCTGGCCATGGATAGATCACCCGGCTTCGGGTCTACCCCATACAACTTAGCGCCCAGTTAAGACTCGCTTTCGCTACGGCTCCACCTCTCGGCTTAACCTCGCTGCATAGGGTAAGTCGTTGACTCATTATGCAAAAGGCACGCGGTCACACTGTCTTGCAACATAGTGCTCCCACTGCTTGTAAGCTAACGGTTTCAGTTTCTATTTCACTCCCCTCCCGGGGTTCTTTTCACCTTTCCCTCACGGTACTCGTTCACTATCGGTCATCGGTTAGTATTTAGCCTTGGAAGATGGTCCTCCCAGATTCCCACAGGGTTTCACGTGTCCCGTGGTACTCAGGAAATCCCTAGGGCAAAGATATATTTCGCGTACCGGATTATCACCGTCTATGATCAGCCTTTCCATACTGTTCCGCTATATATCTAAAGTCCCATGTCGGGCTCCTACAACCCCGTACCAGCAAGCTGGTATGGTTTGGGCTATTCCGCTTTCGCTCGCCGCTACTTACGGAATCTCTAAATTGATTTCTATTCCTGTAGGTACTAAGATGTTTCAATTCCCTACGTTCGCCTTCATTACCTATGTATTCAGTAATGAATGACAGGATATAACTCCTGCCGGGTTTCCCCATTCGGAAATCTCCGGATCAAAGCCTGTTAACGACTCCCCGAAGCTTATCGCAGCTTACCACGTCCTTCTTCGCCTTCCGATGCCAAGGCATCCGCCGTTAGCCCTTAGTAGCTTATCCATAAAACTTGATAAAACTATAAGATTCTCAACTACTGTAACCCTCATATCACCATGATCCTTCCGTGCGGTGGCGGGCGACTACCCACCGGTGCACCAGATCACTCCGATACAAAGGATTTTTTATTACTCTACTATTCAATTATCAAAGATCAGTTACTCAACATCCAGAACTTACGTTCTGAATAATAACTTCAAACTCTCATTTGAAACTATTACTCAACTCGTTGTCCCTTTCTGACATTGGTGGAGGTGAACGGGATCGAACCGATGGCCTCCTGCGTGCAAGGCAGGCGCTCTCCCAGCTGAGCTACACCCCCAAATTACGACAGACTGGTGGGCCTAGGTGGACTTGAACCACCGACCTCACGCTTATCAGGCGTGCGCTCTAACCAGCTGAGCTATAGGCCCATACAAAATTCAGAAGACAGAAGACAGAAGACAGTGTGCTATCTCGCTGACGCGAACTGTTCTGACTTTCTGGCTTCCCGTATGTGCCTTCTGCGGTTCAACTGTCACTTTAAAGATCAAAAAACCCTTACCAACACGAAGTCGTGAAGGGTCAGGGCGATCCCTCAAAACTGAATAACAACGCAAACGGGGTTAATCCCCAGTGCAGATAAATCTGCATTTTTCCTTAAAAAGGAGGTGATCCAGCCCCAGGTTCCCCTAGGGCTACCTTGTTACGACTTCACCCCAGTTACTCGCCATACCTTGGCAGCCTGCCTCCGTAAACGGTTGGCTCAACTGCTTCTGGTACAACCAACTCCCGTGGTGTGACGGGCGGTGTGTACAAGGCCCGGGAACGTATTCACCGCGGCGTGCTGATCCGCGATTACTAGCGATTCCAACTTCATGGAGTCGAGTTGCAGACTCCAATCCGGACTGAGACATAATTTTGGGATTCGCTTCACCTCGCGATGTCGCTGCCCTTTGTTTATGCCATTGTAGTACGTGTGTAGCCCTGGTCATAAAGGCCATGAGGACTTGACGTCATCCCCACCTTCCTCCGGTTTGACACCGGCAGTCTCTTTAGAGTGCCCAACTTAATGCTGGCAACTAAAGACAAGGGTTGCGCTCGTTGCGGGACTTAACCCAACATCTCACGACACGAGCTGACGACAGCCATGCAGCACCTGTCACCGGGCTCCTCTTACGAGGCACTCCCATGTTTCCACAGGATTCCCGGGATGTCAAGACCAGGTAAGGTTCTGCGCGTTGCGTCGAATTAAACCACATACTCCACCGCTTGTGCGGGCCCCCGTCAATTCCTTTGAGTTTTAATCTTGCGACCGTACTCCCCAGGCGGTCAACTTAATGCGTTAGCTGCGGCAATGAGACGATTAACCGTCCCAACACCTAGTTGACATCGTTTACGGCGTGGACTACCAGGGTATCTAATCCTGTTTGCTCCCCACGCTTTCGCACATGAGCGTCAGTATTTGGCCAGGTGGTCGCCTTCGCCACTGGTATTCCTCCCGATATCTACGAATTTCACCTCTACACCGGGAATTCCACCACCCCCTCCAATACTCAAGTCTTACAGTTTCAAATGCACGTCCATGGTTGAGCCATGGGCTTTCACATCTGACTTGTAAAACCGCCTACGCGCGCTTTACGCCCAGTAATTCCGAACAACGCTTGCACCCTCCGTATTACCGCGGCTGCTGGCACGGAGTTAGCCGGTGCTTCCTTCAGTGGTACCGTCAAACATAGCAGGTATTAACCACTATGCACTTCTTTCCACTTGACAGGATTTTACGACCCGAAGGCCTTCATCATCCACGCGGCGTCGCTGCGTCAGGGTTGCCCCCATTGCGCAATATTCCTCACTGCTGCCTCCCGTAGGAGTCTGGTCCGTGTTCCAGTTCCAGTGTGGCGGATCATCCTCTCAGACCCGCTAACCATCGTCGCCTTGGTAGGCCATTACCCTACCAACTAGCTAATGGTACGCAAGCTCATCTCAGCACAGTAGCATATTCAGAGGCCACCTTTCTTGATTACTCAACGTATCCGGTATTAGCACACCTTTCGGTGAGTTATTCCAGATGCCGAGGTAGATAACTTACGCGTTACTCACCCGTGCGCCACTCTACTCTTCTTCCGAAGAAAAATTTCGCGTTCGACTTGCATGTGTTAAGCACGCCGCCAGCGTTCGTTCTGAGCCAGGATCAAACTCTCCAGTTTGATATCCTTAGACCACTCTTGCGAGTGGTTACTTATATAGTGCTTAATTATATAAGAGCTCTCTTTTCATACCCGCTCCTAAAAACGGTTCACTCAAAGATGCCCTTGAGGAATATCATCTGATAATGCACATCCTCGTGGGCCCGTTTGCTGTTGTTGTTATTCAGTTGTCAAGGATCGTCACAATTCCCCACCCAAAGTGGAAAACCGCACAGCCAAATGCTGCGAAGAGCTCGTTAATTTAATCTATCACAAACTCTCTGTCAATATGTTTTTTTCCTTTTCTTTCGTCCCGTTCCGCACAAAACAACCACCGAAACTTCCTCCGTTCCGATCACCGTCCCTGCATCTTCAAGACCGCGGCAAACTACTTGATTAGCCTGATTGAGTCAAGAGGAAAAAAGGACAGGGAGATAATTATTGTCAAAAAGGGTGGCGGTTAAGTGTATCTGGCTATTGTTTCGAGACAATTATTTTCAATCGAGAACGACTTGAAAAGGTTTATGTTTCTTTTATCCAATTGGAGAGGATATCAATAATTCTTTTTGCCTGCTCTGGGCTGGAAATATTGAACTTGGATTTCATGTTATATTCTCCCTGGCGCTTCTGGTAGCGACGGATAGTATACATGTCCTTGCCAAATTCGCCGGTAGTTTTGTCGAGACTTTGATAACGAAAAAGAATGGTGGTCCAGGCTCCCTTTGAGAGGATTTCTTTGCCTGTCTCTTTGACCACCTGCACTCCATCCTCTTCGTAACTTACTGTAAGATTTTCAATTGTTGAACTCATTTTTATGTCCGTTATTTAGAGCTGTTTACCCAGTTTATCGGTGGACGAGAGATCGATTGTTGCGTCACTATGTACTGCAAGACCTCGAAGGTGTAAAGCAAAAGCTTCTCGCTGAATATCTGTGGCAGTCTATAGATATAAGCTTAAATTCAGGATTTTTTTTGCATGGCGAAGCTTAACCCTTTCCCTGTGCCTTCGACAATGATGTGATCTCCTGCGTTGATTTCCCCTTGCAGCATTTTTACCGCCAGGGGATTTTCGAGGTGTTTCTGAATAGTTCGTTTTAAAGGTCTTGCACCATAAGAAGGGTTATAGCCGTTCTCAACTAGGTAAAGTTTTGCACCTTCACGGATATGCAGGGATATTTCTTTTTCCGCCAAACGCTGAGTCAATTTTTTGATTTGAATGTCAACGATTGCCAGCAGGTCTTCTCTCCGTAACTGGTCAAAAATAATTGTTTCGTCTATCCGATTGAGAAATTCCGGCTTAAATTGGCGATGGAGGAGTTCTTCAATTTGCATATGGATACTCTCTTTCGCCACATTTTCCTCAGCCATCTTGTTGATGAGGGAGCTACCGAGGTTGGAGGTCATTATGAGAATTGAGTTTTTGAAGTCGACTGTTCGGCCTTTGCCATCGGTCAACCGACCATCGTCCAGAACTTGCAGGAGAACATTAAAGACATCCGGATGGGCTTTTTCGATTTCATCAAGGAGTATCACCGAGTACGGCCTTCGGCGAATCGCCTCCGTCAGGTATCCGCCTTCCTCGTAGCCGACATAGCCTGGAGGTGCACCGATCAGCCGGGACACGGAATGTTTTTCCATGAATTCCGACATATCGATACGAATCATCGCCTGTTCATCGTCAAAGAGGAAGTCGGCGAGTGTCCTGGCAAGTTCGGTTTTTCCGACACCGGTTGGGCCGAGAAAGATGAAAGAGCCGAGCGGGCGATTAGGATCCTGGAGACCCGCCCGAGCCCTGCGGACGGCATTGGCCACGGCAATAATTGCTTGATTTTGACCAACAACTCGTTTTGCCAACATTTCTTCGGCATGAACGAGTCTGTCTTTTTCACCTTCAAGCAGTCGATCAACGGGAATCCCTGTCCACTTGGCGACGACCGTTGCGATATCTTGCGCGTCGACCTCTTCCTTGAGCATCATGTGTTTGGCTTGTATTTCCTGAAGCTGGGCGTTGGCATCGGACAATTCTTTTTCAAGCTGCACTTTGCGACCGTAACGGATTTCCGCGACATGGCTGAGATTGCCCTCTCTTTCAGCCTTTTTTTCCTCAATGTGGGCAGCGTCGATACGCTCTTTGATGCCGCGGATGCTTTTTATGGTGTCGCGTTCCATGGACCACTGGGCTTTCATCGATTTAAGAGTGTCGTTCAGGTCAGCTAGTCTTTTCTTTAAATCCTCGAGCCGGCTCTTGGAGGCATTGTCCTTTTCTTTTTTCAGCGCTTCCTGTTCAATTTCGAGTTTGATTCTTTGCCGATCAAGTTCGTCAATTTCGGTTGGCATGGAATCGATCTCAATGCGCAACATTGAGGCAGCTTCGTCAATGAGATCAATAGCTTTGTCCGGCAGAAACCGGTCGGTGATATATCTGTTCGAAAGGGTTACGGCGGCAACTGTGGCATTATCCTGGATCCTCACTCCGTGGTGGATTTCATATTTCTCTTTTATGCCGCGGAGAATGGCAATGGTATCTTCGACGGATGGTTCCTGTACCAGTACCGGTTGAAAACGTCTTTCCAGGGCACTGTCTTTTTCAATATATTTCCGATATTCATCAAGGGTGGTTGCCCCGACGCAATGCAGTTCTCCACGGGCCAGTGCCGGTTTCAACATGTTCGAGGCGTCCATGGACCCTTCTGCTGCACCGGTGCCAACGAGGGTGTGGATTTCATCGATAAAGAGGATGATTTCGCCTGCTTTCTCCTGGACTTCCTTTAGTACTGCCTTAAGCCGTTCCTCAAATTCTCCCCGATATTTGGCTCCGGCCACCAGGGCTCCCATGTCGAGGGTGACGACTTGTTTATTCTCCAGGGTGGCTGGGATGTCGCCGTTGACTATGCGCTGAGCGAGGCCTTCAACTATGGCGGTTTTACCTACCCCAGGTTCGCCGATGAGTATGGGATTATTCTTGGTTCGCCGTGACAATACCTGGATAATCCGTCGAATCTCCTCGTCACGGCCGATTACCGGATCGATTTTTCCCTGACGTGCAAGTTCCGTGAGATTACGCCCATATTTTTCCAGGGCCTGATATTTCTCTTCGGGATACTGATCGGTTACCCGGTGACTGCCCCGCAGTGTCGACAGACCTTGGAGGAATTCTTTTTCATGGATACCACGATTGTTGAGGCATTTACATGCATCGACAGCAAGATTTTTGAGAATTGCCAGAAAGAGATGTTCTTGGCTCACATATTCGTCTTGCATCTGTTTGGCGACGGCGAAGGAATCATCGAGAATCTTCTTTAGATTCTTTGAGGCATAGCTTTGACTGGCGCTTTGACCGGAAACCTTTGGAAGCCTTTCAAGGAGCTGATTGAGGTCCATCAAAAGTAAAGATGGATCTATTCCCATCTTTTTGATGACCGGAACGACGATGCCATCCGGCTGAGTCAGTATAGCCTTTGCCAGGTGTGCCACCTGGATTTCTTGGTGTCCCTGGTCTTGGGCGAATTTTTGGGCGGTTTGTACAGCTTCCTGGGATTTCAGAGTAAATTTGTCAAATTGCATGATGTGTCCTCGCAGCTCTCTTTTGTGTTTTTCCGAGGCCGGACATTGGGCGTCCCGCGCTTACTTCGGAGAGAATAAGGATCGCCGGGTTTTGCGTCAAGAAATTGACATAAATTAATAACAAAAAATGCGAGCCCTCTTTAGAGGACTCGCTTTTTTATTTTCAAAATAAAATTGAATAGTTAAGGCTTAAGGGAAGCAAATGTGTTGTGGAGAAAAGACTGGATGTAAGGTTGTGTATTAACCGCAGTTGCCTGAACCGCACGATCCGGTACTGCAACCACCGCCTGAGCTAATTGGTTTTACCGAGGTGATACCGAATCCGGAGCGTGGTCCGGCGTCAATATAATCTACGGTAATTCCACCACAAGTGGTCAGAAGGCTTTTCTCTACGAGAAACTTCAGTGAATCGTTTTCAAAAACTTTGTCGCTGTCTTTTGGCTCATCCAGAGCCAATCCCAATGAAGGGCCTGCTCAGCCACCTTGCATAAGTGCTACACGCAAGGCGGAATCGATATTGTTCGCCTGCATGTATTCTTTCAATTTTGCAACAGCTAATCCTGTTACATTAAGTTCAGACATGAAAAGCCTCCTTAAAATTTATTTCTCAAAATACTTCTCCATCGTATCTTGCTTTATTTGGAAGAGAAGCAACGCTATTGGTACAAAAATAAGGTGGAAATTAATAATAGTCAATCTTCATTGGATCAAAATAGTTGGCGGAAAGCGGCATTGCAAGGTTATTATGTTTTACAGGTGAAGGAAATGTTGATATTTTTTAACCATATTGGTTGCTTTTTTCGGCGGCAGGTAGCTGCGTGCACGTAACATTGTCTAATGAGGCTAAAAATCTATCATGAAGAAAATAATTATTTCGACAGGCGGCGGGGATGCGCCGGGGCTGAACGCGGTTATCTATGCAGTGGTGCATACCTGCTACAGGAAGGGTTGGGAGGTTTACGGCAGTAAAAATGGTTACGGTGGCTTTATCGATATCGATGATATGGTGCGTCTCACGCCTCGGGATGTCGAGGGTATTTACTCGACAGGTGGGACAATCCTTGGTTCGACGAATAAAGGCAATCCTTTTGCCAAACCGGTTGAGAATCTTGCAGGAGAAGTGCAAATCGTCGATGTGTCCGATAAAATAATTAGAAACTTCAACAGGATGGGCTTTGATTGCCATATCGCCATCGGAGGTGATGGCAGCCTTGACATCGCTCACCGTTTTGCCCAAAAGGGCATGCCGGTAATAGGCGTACCGAAGACTATAGATAATGACCTGGAAGAAACGGATCGAACCTTCGGTTTTGATACGGCTGTATCCACAGCAACCGAAGCTCTCGACAAACTCCACTCCACGGCAAAATCGCACAATCGAGTCATGGTGGTCGAGGTGATGGGGCGCGATTCGGGCTGGATTGCTTTGTATTCTGGGATTTCAGGAGGTGCCGATGTCATTTTGATACCGGAAATTCCGTTTGATATGGAAGCGGTCTGTGAGAAAATTGCCGATAATGAACTTCATGAAAAGCACTACTCGATTGTTGTTGTCGCTGAAGGGGCGATCACCAAGGAAGGGAAAAATTTCAATAAAGGTATGGGAGAACTCGGCCGAGAGGAGGTCATTCTTGGTGGAGTTGGGGAATGGGTTGCTTCGGAAATCAGAAAACGAACGGAAAAGGATACCAGATCATTGGTATTAGGTCATCTGCAGCGTGGTGGCTCGCCGACGACCTTTGATCGGTTGTTGGCCTTGCGTTTTGGTGCCGCGGCAGTACGATTAGTTGAAGAAAAGGTTTTCGACCATATGGTGGCATTGAAAAATTCAGTAATGGTTCCTGTGCCTATCACCGATGCCATCAAGAGACGGAAAAAAGTTTCTTTTAACAATGACAAAATCACTACTGCCAGGGACATCGGCATCTGTCTTGGAGACAAGGATCCGATAGCAGAATAAGTGACGAACAGGGAAACGGGGTGAAAAAAAATTTCTACGAGGAAGCATACCGGTTGTTGTATGGCCATTTTGGCCCGCAGGGCTGGTGGCCGGGAGAGACGCCTTTCGAGGTCATGGTTGGCGCTGTGTTGACCCAGAATACCAGCTGGTCGAACGTATCGAAGGCCATTGCTCATTTAAAGAACGCCGGTTTACTCACCTACGAAACTCTTTCGCTTTGCAGTGCCGATGAGATTGCTGCATATGTTCGGTCATCCGGGTATTATAATCTCAAAGCCCGAAGATTGCGGAACCTGCTTGATCTGATTGACGTGAGATATGACGGTAAATTGAAGGATTTCCTCTCGGATGAACTGGAAACTGCTAGAGACAAGCTGCTGAGTGTGAAGGGAATCGGCCCTGAGACCGCCGATTCGATACTTCTTTACGCCTGCGGGTATCCAATATTCGTCATCGACATGTACACCCATCGGGTCTTCAGCCGACACAATCTGGTGATGGAGGAGAGCGATTATCAGGACATGCAGCAAGTTTTCATGGCAAATCTTCCCCATGATGTGCAGTTGTTCAATGAATTCCATGCCCTCATTGTTCGCGTTGCTACCACCTACTGCAAAAAAACCAAACCCCTGTGCGATCAATGTCCGCTACAGGGGTTGAATCTTTGAAGCGCGACGCGGACTACGACTTGAGGGCGAGGAGGGCTCCGGTCATCTCATTGACAGTTTCGATAGTTTTAAGATTGGCCTTGTAAAACACGCTCCCCAGATTCATTTCCGGAATTTCCGAACTCAATTCAACATTTGCAAGCTCGACCAGTTCGAGACCATCATTGGTTTCTTGAAAAACACCATTACCCGGCAAAGTTACCCTATCCACCTGCGCTCTCACTCCCTGGGGGAACACCTCGGCCATGGTTACTCTTGCTTTTTTAAAGCCATCGGTATTGGCGTTGGCAATATTGTTGCTGTTGGATTGGATTTTTGTGCTAAAGGCCTGCAAGGCGCTAAGAGCCGAATTACTTGCGGAGATCATAGGTCACTCATTTGTAGGAAGAAGGATTACGTATCAACCATATCAAGCAAATCTCGCACCAGATTGGTTACCTCTCTTTGGTAAACATGTCAAAAGTAACAATAACCGCATATTCAATAGGTTGTCCGGTCGCTTGTGGAGTTGAACATCCAAGGATCGGTGGAATTGATATCGGTTTGGTAATTGACGTTACCGATTTTTCCCCCAGCTGACACCCATCAGGTGGTTGACTTTATGATCTCTTCGATGAAATCTTCAGCTTCATCTTCGGTGTAGTCGGCTTTCATCAGCGCCTTTTTGTACCTCTCAAGGATTTCCCGTGATTTGAGTGGGTTGTTGTTTTGACAGTGAAGCTTGTAGAGAAGAAGCGTCAGGCTTTCCTCAAGGTAGTTGAGTTGCAGGATTCGTTCGAGAATCGTAATAGCATCATCGAATCTCTTCGATTCTGCCAGATTGTTTGCCCAGGTCGAACCAATCTCTACCAGAAGATCGGTGAGAGTGTCGTTGAATGCCAGTACCTGTTCACTTTGAAAGGTGTCATCGGGCATCCCTCCTTTCCATAAGGAAAGCGCGGTTTGAAAGGCATTATGCGCCTGTAACCAGTCACTGTTTTTGCTATGGGCCAGGCCCCTGCGTGCGGTTTCTAGAAATTGCAGGGCATCAATTTCGTAATTGGTCAGACAAAGAATGCCTTTCTGAATAAAAAGGTAATCCTTGATGGAAGTCGGAAGGTGCGGGGACAACAGTTGTCTTAATCTGGTCAAGAGGGTATCGAAGCTTTTTCGAGCATTTGTTGGAGTGCTCTCCGGCCAGAGTTCAAGAAGTATCTTTTCTTGAGGAATGCGCTGGCCTTTGGCGGTAATTAATAATCCGAGCAGTTCTCGCTGGAAAGGCGTTAGGTCTTTCGCCTGAAAAAGAACCTTCCCGGCCATGCTGATTTCAAAATTATCCATGAGGGTGAATTTCAGGAGCGGCAGGGGCTTGCCTGTATCGGAAAAATTCAGGTGAAGGCGAGTTCTGGCCAAGTCTTGGGCGAAGCTTTTTTCTATATCTCTTTTTACCGCAATAGCCAGCAGTTCAGTCATCATTACCGGTTCCCAACTCCAGAAGTGGTTGTAACCGTTAATTTTCATCAGGGAAAGGCCGGATTCAAGATCGTCAACCGCCACTTCGACACCCTTTGTCAAATACTTGCAATAGCTCATATTCAAAAGGGCACAGATAGTCAGGTAGGTTGAGGGAATCGATTGGGCGATGGCCAGGCCTTTTTGCAACAACGTCGTAGCTTCCGAATATTTTTTTATCCGGGTGTAAACTGCTCCGGCAATGATACTGTTAAAGGCAATATAAAACAGACCGGCGGAATTGTTGCGCAGTTGGATGGATTCAGTAATTTTCTCAAGCGCTGCATCGGCATAACCGGTGAGAGCCAGGCCGAAAGCCTGCCACTGGAGGAGCTGGCTCTGCATGTGATCCGTTGCTGCTGTGGAAGTTATGCCCCAGCCCTTATCGAGTAGTTCCAGGGCCTGCTGTGCGTATCCCAGGGAAAAGAGATTGCTGCTACCCCAGACAAACAGGTAAGGCGCTGCAACCGTCTGATCGATCACATTGTGGTTGATAGAGTTCTGCAAGGCCAGTTGTTGAGTGCGGAAATTGTGATGGTCACCGATCATCGAGAGGTAGCAGAGATTCATGATTCTCATGGTCAGTCTGTTCGACTCACCGACGAGGGGGTCGTTAAAAAGCGAGAAACAGACTTCGGCCTCGCGGAGATACTTGGCGCGGTTGCCGCTCAGCAGTTCGATATAACCCTGAATAAAGCGCGTCGAGGCTATAAAGTTGCGAATATCGTGTCGGGTTGCCAGGGTGTTGGCCATCTGAATGTAGTGCCGGGCCTTATCCATTTCACCATTAAAGAAACAGTAACCGGAGGCCAGATTTCGGGCCGTCATAACAAGTATCGGCATGGGCAGCGAAGCTTTATGTTTCTCCAACAACGCTTCGGTCCTCGACAGCAGTTGCGAGCCTTCCGTATATTTCCCTGAAATGACAAAATGATAATAAATGGTTTGCGAGAGAGCAATGAGTTCCCCGGTGACCTCCCCGGTTGTTTCGAAATGGCCTCGCACTCGGTCAAAAAACGGCAGGGTCGTTTGTGGCACAAAATCTACTCGGAGGAGACCAGCGTAAAGGGTCAGCCAGTTATACTGAAACAGTACTTCTTCGGGAAGAGTCTGCAGGAGGGTGAGAATGGTAAGCGTACGGTTTTTGGTGATAAGGTTCATTCCCTTTTCTTTAAGAATGTCTTCCATCGCTTGGAAATCACCGGCATTTTTATAGCAGGTGAGGGCTTTTTCCGTTATGTCCCGGTCCAGATAGTAGCGGGCTTCGCATCGGTAAATATCGGCGATTTCCGTTTCGGACAAATGCGCTTTAGCCCGCTGTTGGAGAAATTCCTGAAAGAAATGATGAAAACGGAAAACGAGCTGCCGGTCGTCAAGGTTGTAAATAAAGAAATTTTCTCTGGCCATTTTCGGGAGAATGTGTGCAAAGCCATCGATCCCGCAGATTTTGCCAGCGAGATCCGTAGGGATTTCGTGTAAAAACGAAAGTTTGAGAAATGCGAAATGGAGATTTTCGGGGATCTGGGCGAAAATTTCATCTTGGAAATAGTCAAGCATATGGCCGGTCTGAGGCTGCGTCGAGAGCGCTGCGGTCGATGGTTCTTGCCAAAATTTACTCCGTCCGGAGATAGGATGACTTGCGAGGATGATCCCCATGATCCAACCGTTAGTTATGCGGTGAATTTCATTTGCCTCATTTCTGCTGATATCGCGTTTCAAAACAGAGTGGTAAAGGCTCTCGATTTCATGGTTGTCAAGAGCCAGATCGGCGGTGTTGAGGTAGGCGATATTTGTTCCATTACGAATAGTTTTTCCCTTAATTTCGAGAGGATGTCTGGTTATGAAGATAAAATGTACTTTGTGAGGAGAGGTGTCTACCAGATGCTCAAGGAGGCTGATGGTCAGAGTCCCGAATTCGATGAGATGCAGATCGTCGAATACCAGATAGATGTGCTCTTTAAGATAATTTTCAAGGTCGCGAAGGAGGAGATTGGCGCAACGGGTCAAATCCAGGGGACCGACACTGCCTTCGGTTAAGATGCTGGCCAGCTGCGGTGAACTGAAGCCGGATAGATTGTTTGAGAGGTTGATCAGTAAGGAAGATAAGAGAAGTACCGGGTCGGAATCTTCTGGACCAACCTGATACCAAATGGAAATATTGCCGGTGGAGTTTAAAAATTGCGATGCCAGGGTCGTTTTGCCTTGTCCGGCCTGCGCTTCGATGATGATTACTTTTTTGTTGTGTCGTTGGTCGGGAAATTTTGTCTTGAGGAGCTTGGTTCTGAGCAGGGACTGGGAGTAATCGATGTGCGGTGAATAGAACTTGTTCGAGGGTACGGCCGAGTTGACAATGCTCTCTTCAGGTTTCATGGGTCACCAAGATTTTGGTATTTCTTGTTATTTTGATAAAGTATGAGTTTCTTGCACACTGTCCGGACGATATTCGCATCTTTTGCGGTAAGAGTCATCCGACTGAAAAAATGACGAATATTCGTCATCCAATAGGTATGACTTACTTTATTCAGGAAATCAATGGAATAAAGCGAATCCTCCAGATAGGCATACATGCTTTCCAGTTCATGGTTGGTCGCCAGCTGGGGCGAAAATGCCATATCTTTTTGGGCGTGGACGATCCCATGATAAAATTCATAACAATGAATTGCAACAGCTTGGGCAAGGTTCAGTGAAGAAAAATCTGCTGTAGGGATCGCCGAAGCCATTTGACAATATTTAAGGTCGTCATTGGTCAGGCCGGTATCTTCCGGGCCAAAGAGTATTGCCACCTTGTTGGTTGCCAGAGAGGGGAGCAGTGCATCGACCAGCTCCCGCGGCGTTGTTTCGACACTTCTTTGCCGACCTCGTCTGGCGGTTGTGCCAACGACTATGGAAAAATCGGCCAAGGCCTCTGCCAGGTCGTGGTAGAGTTCAAGATTGTCGATAAGATGGGCAGCTTTGTGGGTGGCCATTTTCGCCATAGCCTCACGGTCGGGGAGGTCGTCCCTGACGATGATGAGGCGTTCGATGCCCATGTTCCAGGCAATTCTCGCTGCAGCCCCGATGTTTTCCGGTATTTTCGGACGGACGAGAACTATGGCGAGTTGCGAAAGGAGTGCCCGTGGTTCCATATGTTCAGTTGGCCTGATGCTTACTGGAAGGTGTTGCAAGGATGGTGAAATTGAGCCTTCGCCGGTAGTGGTCGACATCGGTCAGGACTACCCGGAGGAGATCGCCTATTCGGTAGGTTTTCGCGGTAATTTCACCAAAGAGTCGATGGTTCTTGCTGTCCAGCAGGTAGCAGTCGTCGGTAAGGCGATCCATGCCAATTGAGCCGCTGATACAGTGATCGGGGATTTCGAGGAACAAGGCAGAGTCGTTAACGCCGGAGATAATGGCATCAAAGGCATCGCCAAGGTGTTTTTGCATATAGGTTATTTTCAGCCGCTCATGCATATCACGTTCAGCCATGATCGCCGTTCTTTCGCGGGCGGAGAGAAACTCCCCGGCTTCTTTGAACGATGGGTGGCCTGATTCCGTGTGTTTTTTTCGATTCGGTTGCGCCAGCAGGCGGAGGAGGATGCGATGGACGATGAGATCCGGGTACCGGCGTATCGGCGAAGTGAAATGGGTATAATCTGAGGAGGCAAGACCGAAATGGCCGACGTTTTCGGCCGCATATTGTGCTTGCTTCATGCTGCGCAGCAAGAGATTGTTGATGATATATTCATATTTTGAATCTCGACAGATGTCGAGCACCTTGCCGAACCAGGTGGGGTTGGCCTCATACGGCGGCAGCTGCAGGCCAAGTGTCTTGGCGAAAGTGATGAATTCTTCCGTTTTCAGCGGATCGGGTGGCTCATGGACGCGGTAAAGAGATGGAACCATTCTGGCGGTCGCCAATTCCGCAACCGCTTCATTGGCCGCGAGCATGAACTCTTCAATAAGTTGGTGTGCAAAGTTTCTTTCCGCTTTGGCAATTGCCGATACCTCTCCGCTATCGCTCAGGGTGAATTCCGGCTCCGGCAGGTTGAAGTCGATGGAACCGCGTTGTCTTCTCTTTATTTGCAGAGCTGTTGCCAGTTCCTGAGCCCATCGCAACTGAGTGAGAAATGGTTTATACAGTTTGCGGACAGAGGGGTCTTTGTCTGTCAGGATTTGCTTGACGATCGTATATGTGAAACGCTGGTGGCTGCATATCACCGAGCGGGTGAATCGTTTGCTGCGCAATATCCCGGATCGGTCAAAGTCGAGAATCGCTGAAACGGTGAGTCGGTCTTTGCCGGGAACCAGGCTGCAAAGGTCGTTGGAGAGTCTTTCCGGCAACATGGGAATGACCCGACCAGGGAAATAGATAGATGTCCCCCTGGCATAGGCCTCTTGGTCTATCGCCGATCCCGGAGTGACGAAATGGCTGACATCGGCAATCGATACGTAGAGACGATAACCCTGTCGAGTCTTGGTGACGCAGATGGCATCATCAAAGTCCTTGGCGGTCTCACCGTCGATGGTGATATGCAGAGTTTGCCGCAGGTCTTCGCGGTTTTCCTCCAGTTCTATGACATTTGAGAGAGTCTCAGCTTCCTCCTGGACCTTCGCATCAAAGTGGTGGGGCAGTTCAAATTTTTCAATAACCAAGCGCATTTGGGTGTCAATTTTCTCACTTCTTCCCAATACTTCCAATATTCTTCCAGACAGTATGCGGGCCGGTCGTAGCTCTCTTGTGAACTGGACAATGACCGCATCGCCGTCAGCCGGATTGCAACCGTTGAAATCGTCGATTCTAATGGTAAATGGAAATCTCGAATCGTCCGGGATTACCATATTCGTGCGTTGTTCTTTTTTGAAAATTCCGGCTATCCTGTCGGTTCCTTGAGTGATTATCCGCAGGACAACTGCTTCTGGGCGAAGATCCTTGCGCGTTCGTAACACCCGTATCAATACTTTATCGCCATGCTGGGCAGCTCCCATGGCGTTCGGGGGTATGAACGGATCACGAGCGAAAGAAGCGCTTTTGCCGTGCTGTTGAACCGGGCTGACAAAGCCAAAACCTTTCGGGTGTTGTGTTAAATGGCCTTCGTAGAGCGGGGCATTTCGGCTGAGTTTAAAGAGGTGTTTGCCGCTTTTACTGATGAGCCCGTCATGCAGAAGGGAGTCGATGGTTTGGGTGAGATCCTTTGTTTTGCCACCTTCCTTTATGAGATACTCTTCCATCGTCGCAAACGATACAGCTTTTTCTGCAGAAGAGAGGTAGCCGAGCAGCAAATTTTCCCATCCGCCTGGTTGTGGTCTGTCGCCCCTTTCGTTCCATCTCGATTTCGATCTGCTGACCTTCGATTTTTCAGGGGATTTTCTTTTTTTGGGCATTTGTTCTTTTTTCTTTTCTCCGGTAGGTTTATTTTGTTAAATGTGCAATGCACTGTACTGATCGCTCTTGTTCGGGTTGGTTGAGCCATATTTCCAAAGAACAGAAAAAATGGCCGGCAACTTTGCTAAGTGCGCATATTCTAAGTATCCTCTAGTGTATGTCTATAGCGGAGGACTGTTATAAAAACAGATTGGGGGGGCATGCGCCGTATTTCTTTTGACCTAGAAATCTACCGTGAGCAAATGCGAATGCTTATTGGTGAGAAGTCTGGTGAAGACATCTTCTGGCAGGCTCTTGATTTTGCGATAGAGGCTCATGCCGACCAGTGGCGCAGGTCCGGCGATGCCTATATCCTCCATCCCTGCAGTGTGGCGAAAATACTTGCCGAAGAAATGGATATTACCGATCCGGAGATTCTTGCCGCGGCCCTTCTTCATGATACGGTTGAGGACGTACAGGAAGTAACTGCGGAAGTTGTAGGGAAAAAATTCGGCGGTTATGTCCAAGCGATAGTTGAGGGTTGCACAAAAGTTACCCATGTTTCAGGTGATAAGCAGGCGAACAATCAAAACACCCACCGGAAAATTTTTACCGGAGCTGCTTTGCGACCGGAGGTTATGTTGGTCAAACTCGCTGACCGGCTGCACAATCTTCGTACCCTGCGGGCAATGCCGAAAGCCAAACGTCAGCGTATAGCCGACGAAACCATTGATATCTATGCGCCGTTAGCTACCGTTTTCGGACTCTTTAACATGAAACGGGAGATGTATAACCTGGCCTTGCTTTATAAATATCCAAAGCAGGGGGCAAGAATTAACAGTCAAATTCGCCAAATGGAGAACGCCCCTGTTGGCCAGACAATCGTCAATCTCATTAAAAAAAATGCCGAGGACAAAAACCTCGACTGTCGTATCACCCTACGAACGAAAAACCTGTGGGCTTATTATGATGTTGCCAGTCGGATACTGGTGCAGCGCATAGATACCCCCATGGAAATTCTTGTTGCCGTCAATGACGTGCAATCCTGCTATAATGCATTGGGGATTGTCAACCAGACCTTTAAGCCAATTCCCAGGACTATCCGCGATTTTATTGCCAATCCCAAGCCCACCGGCTATCAGGGTTTACATGCCCGGGCAATCATCGAGAGTCAGAAATTTCTCTTTAAGATTCGTACCGATGAAATGGCCCGGAAAGCCCAGCGAGGAATCTTTAGAAACTGGAGCTCAAAATCCGGAAAACAGGGGCGATTTATTCGGGAAATTCAGGAAATGTTTGATGTGCTTGGCTCAGAAGATTCAGTTTCCTATCGAGATGTTATTGCAGCAAGCGGCATAAAGGAAATTTATACCTATACACCGCAGGGGGATCTGGTCAGCCTGCCGGTAAACTCCAACGTTCTCGATTTTGCTTTCCAGGTGCATACCGAGATCGGGCAAACATGTCTTGGGGCAATGATCCGCAACAAGAGATTCGCAGCCGATCATGTTCTCAAAGATGGCGACATGGTACGGATAATACGGGCCGATCAGCCTATCCGGTTTGAGCAGCAAATGCTGTCATTGTGCAAGACTCCCAGGGCTCGAGGAGAGTTGGCAAGAGGTTTCAAGATTCGTCGCCGCAAGGTAACCTTGGATGTCGGTATTTCCCTGCTTCGTCAGGAGATGCTGCGTTACGGCATTCCCTTTGATGTCATGATCGGCAGAGACGTGCCGCTGCTTTTAAAAGAATACTCTCTCCATACCCTGGATGACCTATATCTTCGAATCGGCGAGGGGCGTGTCAGCTTGCACGAGGTTATCGAAGATATCAAAAACATTCTTTATGGCGGGGTTTCCCCTCTGATGCCTCCAACAGGTGCCTTTAATAAAATAGAATTGTCCACTCTCGATCCTGTCTCGGTGAAGCTTTCCTCCTGCTGCAAACCCAATCCAACTGCCAAGGATAATTGCGCCCTACTGACGAATAAAGGGCTTTCCGTTCACCATAAGAATTGTGAGCGGTTTAGGGAGCTCGACTTTCAGCGGGAGGATGCAGTAAATATCACCTGGAAAATCAGGGAAACCCATGTTAGAAAGCCGCAAATCATTCATATTCTCAGGGCCACCAGAAAGGATATGATGCAGGCTGTCGGCTCTGCCCCTGAAGAGATGGAGATGCACAGCCTGGAAATCCTTTCCAGCTATTCCTCTCTCAACCCTGCCTGGCAACTTTCTTTAAGCGTCCCCAACCTCTATGCGTTACAGAAGGTGTTGCGACATTTTGATAAATCAAATATTCCCTACGAATTCTACCTCGACTGTTAAGCTAAGATCTCTGAAAGGGTCAAAGGGCGATGTTCTCCTTGGCAGTTTCCGTGGCCTTTTTCTTGCTGTAGTTTGCGAGCACCTTGCCGAGCATTGCCGGGAGGTCGTCCGGCAACCTTGAGCTTCTTTGTAGTTGGGTGAGAGTCTTTTCGAGTGTCAACCGCTCTCCCAAGAAAATATGCCTTAATATTAGGGAGATGAGCCTGGTGATGGTCGTCAAATTGGAGATCCGCGACTGGAGATGCTGGTCCCGGTCAAAGGCAGTTGAGGCAAAGATTTCCACAGGATTTCCGTTGAGTTCGCTCACCGACACGTACCAGGTGTTTCGTTCTCGGTCGTTTGTTCTATAACGTACCGCGTCGAGGACATCGGGGAGTTCCTGCTCGATCTGTTGAGGTTGATTTTGCGCAATTTTTGTTATTCCGGCGAGTTGGCTAAGCTTTAGTGCACATTCCGGGTTGTTGCGCAGCATTTCGACGATCGCCAGGCAATGAGCACACAGCCGGTCCTCTGCCTGGGAGGTAAGCTGCCGCATTGCCCCGCAGGCAGTGCATTGCTCATCCTGCGGCTTCATTGATGTCTTTTTTCCAGTTTTCATGAGGTGTGATTTCTTTAATGTATTCTTTGAGGTGAATCTGAAATTGCCGGCCAGTTATTTCTCTTGCCCCAAAACGTAATAAATGATCGGTGGTCATCTGGCAATCAACCATTTGGAAATTTTTACTTTTAAGAAAGGAGAGCAGGTTAATAAAGGCATATTGCGAAGCGCACTTCATTCTGGAGAACATCGATTCGCCAAAAAAAACCTTACCTAAGACAATTCCGTACAGACCTCCCACCAAACGATCACCTTGCCAGCATTCAATGGAATGGGCAAAGCCCATATGATGCAACTCCGTATATGCTGCCTGCATCTCTTTTGTGATCCAGGTCCTTTCTCCTGTCCCTGTTCTGATCGTTGCGCATTCCTCGATTACTAAGTGAAATGCCTGGTCGCGGGTGATTTGCACATCGGCGTTACGGAGATAACGCAGCAACCGTTTGGGGATTCTGAATTCGTCGGGAAAGAGCACCAGCCTGGGATTGGTGAACCACCAGAGCAGGGGGTCACCATCTGAATACCAGGGGAAAATGCCCCGGCTGTATGCAGCAATAAGCCTTTCCGGGGAGAGATCACCGCCGATCGCTAACAGACCGTTCTTTTCTGCGAGACCGGTTGGGGGAAAGCTGATGTGCTTGGTAAGCTGAAAAACGGGCATTAAATCAAGATATATCTAAAAAAGTTACTTGAGGCGAAAGAGTAGAGAATAGTGTGCAAACACTCTACCACTAATGGTCGAAGAAGAAAAGCAACTGACGATCCACACAAGGCGGAAGGGATGGTGAAGAACGTACAGATTCCCTGCTTTTCTCTGACGAAAATAAGGAAACAATTGATTCTGCTGCCAATTGTCGGAAATTGGCAATACTATTTTTTTTATCCTGCGATTATAGTATGCTATTTTCCGAGATCGTTGGGGATTGCCCAAAGCAAGGGGATGATTGGCGTTTGAGGAAAATAGAGATCAGGAAAAATGAGTGCAGTCTTTCAAGGGCATTTTCTTGCGGAGCATACACCAAAGGGGCTTCGTAAGGAGTCCTGTTTATTGGGCTGTAGCTCATATTTATGATAAAAATTTAGAAAGATACTGAGAGCACAATGGAATCTTTTTTTCAGGATGAGATACTTCTTGAAAATTTTTATGTGGGTGCCGGTCGCGGGGAATTACTGGCGCAGATGAAGGATGCCGTGGAAAAAAGGGTGCCACTCATGGTGATTTCGGGTGGTGAAGGAAACGGCAAAACGATGATGTGTCGGATGCTTGAGAAAGAATGCCAGGCTTCCGTCAATGTTGTTTTTTTCCCTGACACTGTAGAATCTTTTGAAGATGTCGTGAAGATAGTTGCCCGAAAGCTCGGCTTGGAGAGGTTTGCCAACGATGAAGGGAAAACTATCGATGCGGTCATGGAACAGATAATCACTCATCTGTCGCAACAAATGAAAGGGCTGCTCATCATCTTTGATGATGCGGAAGATATCTATCTTGCAACTCTCGAACGAATTCGCAAAATGCTGGACCGAATAACAGCTGCCGGCGTACGTATGCAGATCCTTTTTTCGGGACGGAAGACTTTTCTCGAGAATTGCGAGCAGCTTTCTATATGTGATTTTCGCAACACCGAGAACCTATTCTTTAATTTGTTGCCACTCACCGAACCGGAAACTGCTGATTATCTGCGAATCTGTTCAGAGCGTTTAACGAGTCTAGATAAGCGGAAGGTGTTCAATGATGAGGTGGTAAGGAATATTCATGGCTTAGCCAAAGGGAAATTTTCGGAAGATAGCTCTCCTTGCTGACGAATCATTACGATCACACGGCGATGATACTTCGTTTATGGTGCTGCTGGACAGCGTCCAGGATGAGGCAGAAGCAGAAGCAGAGGAAGACAAGCGGGAGCATAGGCCGCAGCGTCTGAGCCGCTCAATGCCGTCTTTATGGTGGATGATTGGTGGAGCATTTTGCATTTTGTTTCTGTTGTTTCTTCTTTTTCGACCGAAAGAGGTTTCGCGGCAGGAAAGACCGGAATTGCTCTCTTCGCCATCCGAGACCGCAAAGAGAGAAGCTGTTGCGCAATCAGAGGAAGGGCAACAACCGACTGGACCACCGGCACCTCACGAGATAACTCCCTCGGTTGTGCAAAATTTGGAAGTTTTAGCAAAACAACCTGAAAAAGAGGAGCAAAAGGTTCCTCAGACCTCCGAGACCGAACCGCCGGTGACAGTGAAAACACTTGATGGTTCAGCAAAAACCGATGAGGTAATCGAACAATCCCCGGCGATGATACCGCCGGTAGTGAATAAGGAGGTACTGCGGCTGCCTGTTGCTGTCCCCAATAAGGTGGTGACAACCGTAGAGGTTAAAGTCCCGACGCTGCGGCAAATCCCACCCTTAAAAAGGGCACCAGCAACTGCGGCTGAGACAACAACCGGAGCTGCCAAGGTAACCCCCAGAACGGAGGTCAAGGAGGATAGCGGGGCGAATGGTCAATTGACAATTGATCAACTTTATCAAAAACGAGCAACTGCCGCCAGTGCCTGGGCACGCGGTGAGAAGAATGATAAATTCACAGTACAGCTAATGGTTCTGACTGCAAAAAATGCCGAGTTGAATCTCAAGAAGATGCTTGCCCAACCCAATTATCGTCAAGAAGCCGGCAATTTTTATATTTTCAAGAAAAATGGATTACCTGAGGTTGTTTTGGTGTTTTACGGTGAGTATCCAACCATGGAATTGGCCCGTATCGCGCAAAACAACCTCCCGCCATTTCTTCGTGATCATCAACCCTATGCGATTTCCGTCAAGGGTGCAATCGCCAAGGTGGAGAAGAAATAGAAGACATTGAACAAGATAAAAAACAAAAAGGGTTGTTACAGATATTCTGTAACAACCCTTTTTATCTATGAGCGCAAATGACGGTTGGCATTCATTTTGACTGTGAGGAAAACAACGAGGATATTTTTATTTTCAGGTCAGAATCTTTTACCAGCTTTCTGAGCGCAGGCAATATCCTTTCGCAGTCTTTTTTCGTATTCTCCATCTCTTTTTGTACCAGAAAAGCATCAATTTGCGCAAACCTTTCGGCTAGGTTTGCGCATCCATTAAGAATGATATCCACGTACTCACAGTTTTTGAGGTTTGGAGCCAGTGGCGTATCAGCAAGAGCCGCTCTTAATACCTTGCTCAAAGATGCCATTCAGCTCTTTTTGCGGTCACGTCGTTTTTCTCCCCGAAAAAATCGCTCCAAAACCCAACATCTTAGCGGTGTTCGCCTGACTATTTTGAATGCTCTGGAGGCTCTTACAGGATTGACTGGCGTAACGTACAGATGTTAAAAGGAATTGCTGGGCGGGGAGGGATTATCTCCGAAACTCCTGTTGAAACAGCGGTCCTTTTTGTCCCATCCGTGATCCTTCTTTTTGGTCTTGAATATATGCAGGGCGGATCTTTCGGCCACATCGGGCTTTCCGGCTCCAGCTGCTGGCCGGTGCCGGCATTATCACGACCATACCCTTGCTGCTTTTTGGCCATGCCGCCCATAAGATCCCCCTTTCCACCCTTGGTCTCCTCCAGTAACCCTGTATGTCAGAAAGAGTATTGTGCCCATAGCCATTGAGATGAGTAATCGCTACAAGCAACTCTGGAAGCTTTTGCAGACCCTGTCAAAAATCAATTGGGAATTGCTCAAGCTGAAAGATGAGTAAATACATCAACCCGCCACCGAGGTTCAAATGTCCCTATCAACGCGCTTGTCCGCATTTAGGGCAGTTATCCACGACCTGGGTGTTTGGCGAATATCAGCGAGGTGCGAAGCGGTACCAGGAACACCTGCGGATAATAGATCGTTTCCACCTTGAATTGAAAAAACGTGATGAGCGGATCTGTATCCTGGAACAGGAAAACGCCGAGGTCAAGGCCAAGTTAAAGATGTTGCATCAAAGGCAATTCAAGGCGAACACCAAGAAAGTGCCAGCCGACTCTGCCGAAAATAATAGCCCTCCTGTCGGCCAAAAGAAGCGTGGTGCGCCGGTAGGCCATCCCGGATGGACGAGAACCAAACCAAGCCACATTGATCGAACAGTCCAGGTACCTGCTCCGACCTTATGTCCCCACTGCCAGAGCAGCGATCTTTTACCGTCAACGGAAAGATACGAACATCTTCAGGAAGATATCGTTGTCACGCCGAAAACCCTGGTCACCAACTATGAGCACGACCAGGCCTACTGCATCCACTGCAAACGCCTAGTGGTCAAAGCCGGCGAAGGCGAGATTCTCAATGCCCCCATTGGTCCGGTTGCAAAATCTGTGGCGATCTATCTACGTTACCGCATTGGGATATCGTATCGAAAGACCGCCCTGATGTTTCGCGATCTTTTCGGGTTGTCGTTTGTCCCAGCCGCAGCCGTTGGCTTTGACCGAAATGCCTCCAAATACGGGGCGCCTCTTTATGTGGATTTACGTGAAAAAATCAGGGTCTCCGAGGTGGTTCATGCCGACGAGACTTCATGGCGCAATGACGGGAGCGGACACTATGTATGGTTTGCAGGCAATGATCAACTTGCCTTCTTTCATATCGCCAAAAGTCGCTCGGCAGAGATTGCGAACGCCATTTTCGGCAAAAAGTTCGAAGGCATCGTCGTTAGGGATCGATACGATGCCTATAACGGTATCGGTTGTCAGTGGCAGTCGTGCCTGGCGCACATCATCACCAAAGCCAAGGAGATCAGAAAGGAGTACAGCCTCTTGCCGCTCAAGGACAGAGATGCAAAAACTGATCGGTTTTGTGAGCAAGTAGGTATGTTATTCACAGCTGCCTGCAAGACCGCCAAAAAGCTGAAAATCGGAAAGATTGCCTGGGCCGAAGCAGGCCGCATTGAACAACAACTCGTCAAATTCCTTGGCCGCATTTGCAAACAACCGTTGAATTTCAAACCCGGCGAAAACCTGCGGAAGTTTCTGGTCGGACCGACTCAGACCGCCCTGTTTACTTTCCTTCGTAATCCAGCTGTTCCACCAACAAACAACCATGCAGAACAATCTTTGAGGCATCTGGTAATCTTCCGCAAAACATCTTTTGGCACCAGATCGGAAAACGGTATGAATGCCCATAGCGTTCTCTCAAGTTTGGTGCAAACTGCAAGGAGGCAGGGAGTACATCCAAGACAATTCCTGGAAACCCTCCTTACCTCAGATACGCCCACTGCTCTTTCCAGCCTCTATAACAATTCGGGATGATCGGACAACACTGAAGGCACTGTTACACTTCTTTTCGGTTTTACCCGAGGAAGGAACCCTTTCCTCCTTCGCATTTCTTGCTTCACCTACCGGGGGAACAGACGGCGAAAACTAATACCTTTTCTACAACACAACCTCCGGAGCGCTGTTCTACGACGTGGACGGTAGTGCCTGGGAGTGGCAGTCGAGGTTGCCAACCTCACTCACAAGCCGACGATCAAGGCCGAGGGATTCGTGATCGTGGCCTGATGATCATGAAAGGAAGCCTTTTTCCCCTCAACGTTGCTCCGACCTTACTGTTGCAGCAGTTCGTCGATTGTCTGGTACAGAGAGTTTAAGTCTATCGGTTTCGGCAGATATCTCTCAAAGAGATAGGGGGTGTTTTCAGGGATATGCGGTGGGTATTCGCCGCTGATTGCTACCACGGGTATCTTCTCGGTGGCCGGATCGGTGCGCAGGGCCGCGAGCACGGCGTAGCCGGTCATGTCCGGGAGAGAAATATCCAGCAGCACGAGGTCCGGGAGCTGTTGTTTTGCCGATGCTATGCCGCTTTTGCCATCGTCCGCCACGGTCAGCGTCAGGTGTTTTTTACGTTCCAGGATGAGCTGCACCAGTTGGCGATTCGCCTGGCTGTCTTCTATATAGAGAATTTTATAGCTGCGCTCGTCGGTCATGATTTGCCTTTGCTGAACTGGAGATCTTCCCTCACCGGTGCATACTGCTTTTACCATTCCTTGGCGAATAAGCAAGGGTAATCTCTGGGTAAGAACTCCTCGTCGATTACGGCTTTTTGCGCATCGACAGGGCGATGCGGTTTCTTGGTCGGTCGATTTCCATGACCCGTACCGTGACTTTCTGGCCGACTTTGACCACTTCGCTCGGCTCTTTGACAAAACGGTCGGCCAGTTGGCTGACATGGATAAGACCGTTCTGCTTGATGCCGATATCGGCGAAGGCGCCGAATTTGGTGACATTGGTGATGATTGCCGGCAGAGTCATGCCTTCCTGCAACTCCTCGATGCTATGCAACCCCTCGGCGAAGTGAAACTGCTCGAAGGATTGTCGCGGATCCCGGCCTGGTTTGGCCAGTTCGGCCATGATGTCGACCAGTGTCGGCAGGCCGACCGAGTCATCGATATAACGGTTCAGATCTATATTTTGCCGTATGGTTTCGGATTGGAGGAGGTCGTCAATCCGCACCCCTGCCTCCGTCGCCATTCTTTGCACCAGCCCATAACGTTCCGGGTGTACTGCGCTGGCATCGAGGATATTGCTGCCGTTGCCGATACGCAGGAAACCGGCGCATTGTTCATAGGCCTTAGGACCGAGCCTGGCGACTTTGAGAAGCTGCCGGCGATCGACGAAGGGGCCGTTGCTGTCCCGGTGGGCAACGATATTGCCGGCCAGCGTCGGGCCGAGGCCGGAAACATAGGTCAGCAGTTCGCTGCTGGCGCTGTTCAATTCAACGCCGACGCTGTTGACACAGCTTTCCACCACCATCTGCAACCCTTTCTTCAGATCCCCTTGATTGACATCGTGCTGGTATTGGCCGACACCGATCGATTTCGGGTCGATCTTCACCAGCTCGGCCAAAGGATCCTGCAAACGTCTGCCGATGGAAATGGCGCCGCGCACGGTGATATCGTGGTCGGGGAATTCCGACCTGGCGATTTCCGAGGCGGAATAGATGGAAGCTCCGTCTTCATTGACCAGGGTGACGATGATCTGCGGGTCAAGACCTAAGCCTCGGATGAATTCCTCGGTCTCCCGGCCGGCGGTGCCGTTACCGATGGCGATGGCCTCGATCCGGTGTTTTTTCACCAGCGTGGTAATAATTTCCGTCGCCTCGGTCAGTTTTCGGCCGCCGTGTGTGGGGAAGATGGTGGCGGTGTCGAGGAGTTTGCCCTGGCCGTCGAGACAGACGGTTTTTGCCCCGGTGCGATAGCCGGGATCGAGGGCCAATACCCTTTTCTGGCCGAGGGGCGGGGCGAGCAGCAGCTGGCGGAGATTGTCGGCAAAGACCCGGATGGCCTCGCCGTCGGCGCGGGTTTTCAGCTCTCCGGTCAGTTCGTTTTCCAGGGAAGGGGCAAGAAGCCGCTGGTAACAATCGTCCAGGGCCTTCGCCACTTCCGTTTGCCACGGACCTGTCGGCAGATGCCTTTTTTTCAGGAGTCGCAGGCCATTTTCTTCGGGCGGCCGGATGGTACAGCGTCAGGATTTTTTCCTGAGCACCGCGGAACATGGCGAGCAATCGGTGTCCGGCGGCCTTTGCGGCCGGCTCTCGCCAGTCGAAATAGTCTTTATATTTTTCACCCAGGGCCATGTTCTTTTTCACAACCTTGGATTCGACCGTCGCCTGCTCGTGGAAGAGGCGGCGCAGTTCGGCCCTGGTGGGTTGGTCCTCGCTGATGTTTTCGGCAATGATATCTCTTGCTCCGGCCAAGGCATCTTCGTCGCCGGCGACACCTTTTTCCGGGTTGACAAAGAGGTGGAACGGCAGAGGTTTGATGCCTTTGATAAGCAACTCCGCCAAGGGTTCAAGCCCCCGTTCTCTGGCCATAAGGCCCCGGGTTTTGCGTTTCGGGCGAAACGGCAGGTAGATGTCTTCGAGCTCGGTGAGGCTCTCCGCCTTGTGCAGCTGCTGCTTCAGGGCTGTCGTCAAGCAGTCCGATCTTGGTGAGGGTTTCGACGATGCTCTGCCGACGCTTATCGACCTCCATCAGTTTTTGGTGCAGCTCGCGAATGGTGGCCACCACCACCTCATCCAGGGAACCGGTGAGTTCTTTACGGTAACGGGCGATGAACGGCACGGTACCGCCGTCGCCCAACAGCTCTAAGGTGTTGCCGACCTGTTGCTGCCGGAGGTTGAGTTGCCCGGCGATGTTATGGGCGTAGCTGAGGGTTTCGGTCATCTCGGTGCCAAGGTTAAGGAAGAGGGATCGATGAAATTCGGCTGGATACTAGCCCGCCTGCGGCAAGAAAGCAAGAGGCCGGTTGCTGGGAAAAACAGTTTGATATTTGCTGATGGAGAAGATATGCTGCAAGCACTGAAGCAACGAGCTTTACAAATATCAATTACTTAGGCAATGCATATGGACCGTAAACTGGAAATTTTGACAGAAAGTCTTCCAAAGGCAATGTTGCAGGCACTTACCCCAGAGGCTGTGGATGCCATCCCTGCCCACTTTCTGCGAGGTGATTTGATCGCCATTTATACCTTCCCATTTAAAATCGGCAGGGAGTCAAGGGTTAAAAAAATCGATGGCAGATTGGCGCCGATGGAGCGGCCGAAAAAGGACGACAGCGCCCCTACCAACGATCTGTATCTTGTTGATCGTGGGCATCGCCTGAATATCTCCAGAGAGCATTGTGAAATTGTTAAAAGTGCAGGAGGGTATGCTTTGGTTGACCGGGGCAGCGCTTGCGGCACGAAAATCGAAGGGCGAAATGTCGGAGGCGATGATACCGGTGGGGCGGCGGTACTGCATGATGGCGACACTATTGCCATTGGCGCTGTCGGCACGCCCTATGTCTTTCGTTTTCTCTCTTTTGACGAGTATTGCGTGGTTCGAAAGGCCGAGTGAGTATCAGTTCGGCATGGGGGCCGGAAAATTGTGTCGCTTTGCCTGCGTCTCAGGAAGCCCGGGCGATAGCCTCTGCGACCTTCAGCGCCTGGCGGGTCGCGGCAACATTATGAACCCTGATTATCGAGACGTTTTTGTCGGCACAAAGCGCCGCAACAACGGCGGTTGCCAGATCTCTTGCCGATTCCAGCGGAATTTCCGCGATCTCCCCGAGAAACCGTTTGCGGCTGTGACCGAGAAGCACCGGAAGCCCCAGTGTCGTCAGTTCCTCCAGGTGCTTTAAGATGGAGAGGTTGTGCTGCACGGTCTTGCCGAAACCGATGCCGGGATCGATGATCAGTCGGTTAGGGTCAACACCGTTGTTTGTCAGCCACTGCGACACGTTCCTTGAAGAAAGCAAGAATCTCCCTGATGACATCGGTATAAACCGGTTTCACCTGCATGTCGGCAGGGGTACCCTGCATATGCATGATGATAACCGGTACGCTGGTGTTTTTGACAAATGCCAGCATCTCGGGATCTTTACGCAGAGCGGAAATATCATTAATGATATCCGCACCAGCCTTGAGAGCCTGGTCGGCAACGACCGCTTTGGTGGTGTCGATGGAAATCGGGATTCTATACTTCCTGCGTACCGCTTCGATTACCGGAATGACTCTTTGGAGCTCTTCCTCGGCGGCGACCGGTTCGGCAAAGGGGCGGGTGGACTCGCCGCCAATGTCAAGAATATCGGCGCCGTCAGCAATCAGTTGGTCGGCCTGGGCAATGGCTGCTGCATGGCTGGCGAAGCTGCCACCGTCGGAGAAGGAATCGGGCGTCACATTGAGGATGCCCATTATCCTCATTTGTCCGCCTGCCATTTCGGTCCTTGGGGCTCTTCCGGTTTATCAACTGGTGCCGGTTCTTGCGGCTTGTCAAGGGTCGGTTCTTGAGGCGTTGCGTTCTCTTCGGGAGTTTTTGTCTCAGAGGGTTCAGGTGCTGTTGTATCTTCGACAGGTTCGGCAATTTTAACCTTCTTGGCCGCCGCCTGCTTTCTTCCGGCTTTGGTCGCGGCGATGATCGAGGAATATTGACCAGGGCGCAGATCCTCGATAATCCGCTCTATATCGGTAAGGACGATGGTCTCTTTTTCCAGAAGCTCCTCGCTCATGCGGACCAGAATATCCTTATGCTCTTGCAGCATTGAACCAACCATGGCCATGGCATTGTCGATGATCTTTTTGACTGCCACATCGATGAGTCTCGCGGTATCCTCACTGAAATCGCGGTTGTGGCCGATCTCCCGGCCAAGGAAAATCTGTTCTTCCTTCTTGCCGTAGGTAAGGGCACCGAGTTCCTCGCTCATCCCCCATTCGCAGACCATTTTTCGCGCCAGTGCTGAGGCCCTTTCAATATCGTTGCCGGCGCCGGTGGTGATCTCATCAAAAACTATCTTTTCCGCCATTCGTCCGCCATAAAGGATGCAGATGGTGTGTTCGAGGTAGGTCTTGGAATGGGTGTATTTATCGTCGGTCGGCAGCTGCATGGTCAGACCCAGGGCTCGACCACGGGGAATAATCGTTACTTTATGGATCGGGTCGGTGTCGGCCAACAGCCAGGCCACCAGGGCGTGGCCCGCTTCGTGGTAGGCGGTAATGGTTTTTTCCTTTTCACTGATGATCATCGACCGCCTCTCGGCGCCCATCATGATCTTGTCTTTGGCCTTGTCGAGCAAATCGAGGTTGATCTCCTTGGCCCCGGTGCGGGCAGCCATAAGGGCGGCCTCGTTGACCAGGTTTTCAAGGTCGGCACCGGTGAAGCCCGGCGTGCCGCGGGCAAGGATTTCCAGATCGATATTGGCGGCCATTTTGGTCTTTTTGGCATAGATTTCAAGGATTTTTTGCCGTCCGCCGACGTCCGGAACCGGGACGATTACCTGCCGATCAAAGCGTCCCGGCCGGAGGAGAGCCGGATCAAGGACGTCGGGACGGTTGGTAGCGGCGACGATAATGACGCCGTCATTGCTTTCAAAGCCATCCATCTCGACGAGGAGCTGGTTGAGGGTCTGTTCCCGCTCGTCATGTCCGCCACCGAGGCCGGCGCCGCGGTGCCTGCCAACGGCGTCAATCTCGTCGATAAAGATAATGCAAGGTGCATTCTTTTTGCCCTGGGCGAACATGTCGCGAACCCTGGAGGCACCGACACCGACAAACATTTCAACAAAATCGGAACCGGAGATGCTGAAGAACGGCACATCGGCCTCTCCGGCGATGGCCTTGGCCAGGAGGGTCTTACCGGTACCCGGTGCTCCCGCCAGGAGAACGCCGGTGGGAATTCTGCCGCCAAGCGCCGTGAATTTTCCGGGATCTTTCAGGAAATCGACGATCTCTTCAAGTTCTTCCTTGGCCTCATCGATACCGGCCACATCGGCGAAGGTGACCTTATTATTGCTCTGCTCGGTGAGTCTCGCCCGGTTTTTACCGAAGGACAATGCACCACCCTTGCCGCCGCCCTGCATCTGCCGCATAAAAAACACCCAAACGCCAATGAGCAGGAGCATCGGGAACCAGGAAACAAAAACGGTCATCAGGAAGGAATCCTTCTGCGCTTCCTTGACGTTTATATCGACGCCGGTCTTCCGCAAAATCGGAACCAACTCGGTATCGGCCATCGGATAGATGGTCTGAAAGGGTTTGCCGTCCTGGAGGGTGCCGGAAAGCACATCACCGCTGATGGTGACCCGGGTGATTGCCTTGCTTTCAATGCTCGACATGAACTCGCTGTAAGTCAGCGAGGTCTGATTGGTTTGCGGTTTATTAAAAAGATTGAAAAGAAGGATCATGGTCAAACCAATCACCAACCACATGCTCAGGTTTTTATAAAAAGTATTCAACGAAGTCTCCGGTAGCTTCTGGTTATTTTTAATGCTTCATTTGCCGTATGTGAGTTGCACAGAAGGGCACTTCCTGTTGACAAAACTGTGCTCGAACTAAAGGTAAATCGAAAAATCCGAATGTCGAGTAGTAAGTGCATTATTCTCAACCTATCATCTCGGCCGTGTGAAATACTGGACAGGTTGAACCTCCGGTTGTTTCATTTGCATTTCCCGCATTCCCTTGACCAAGGCCTCGGCCCCGCTGGCGGTAGTGGTGTAGGGGATGTGATAATCTAAAGCTGCCCGGCGGATGCTGTAGGAATCCTCGGTGGTTCTTTTGCCGAGCGAGGTGTTGACGATCCAGGAGATTTCGCCGTCGCGGATCTTGTCGAGAATATGCGGTCGCCCCTGGGAGATCTTGTTAACCAGCTGACAGGGCACCCCCGCCTCGCGCAGGCATGAGGCGGTGCCGGTGGTGGCAAGAATGGTGAAGTGCAATTCCGCCAGTTCTTTGGCGACGGGAACGATGAAATCTTTGTCGCCGTCGCGGACACTGATAAAAACATTGCCGGACAGGGGCACCTTCGACCCCGCCGCCAGCTGCGATTTGGCAATGGCCAGGCCGAGATTGTCGTCGATGCCCATGACCTCGCCGGTGGATTTCATCTCCGGGCCAAGCAGGGTGTCGACCTTTTCAAAACGGTCAAAGGGGAAAACCGCCTCTTTCACCGCCCAGTGGCTGATGGTGACCTCGGTTGTCAATCCCAGCTCGGCAAGCGTTGCCCCCATCATGATTTTAGTGGCCAGTTTAGCCAGCGGCACACCCGTCGCCTTGCTGACGAAAGGAACGGTGCGCGAAGCCCGTGGATTGACCTCAAGAACATAGAGATCGTTATCTTTTATGGCAAACTGGACATTCATCAGGCCGATGACCCCGAGTTCCATGGCCATGGCCTTGGTTGCCCGTTTGATTTCCTCAATGGCGGCGGGGCTCAGGGTATGGGGCGGCAGGACGCAGCAGGAATCGCCGGAGTGGATACCCGCCTCTTCGACGTGTTCCATGATCCCGCCGATGACCGTCAGGTGACCGTCACAGATGGCATCGACGTCGATCTCGATCGCATCTTTTAAGAATTTGTCGATAAGTATCGGATGTTCAAGGACCGTGCCGCCGATGGCGATCATGAAATCCCTGATCCCCTGATGATTGTAAACGATCCGCATATCCCGGCCGCCAAGGACGTAGGAGGGTCGGACGACCACCGGATAACCGATTCGTTCCGCCGCTTCCAGGGCCTCGTCGAGGGTCTTGACGGTATCGTTGTCCGGTTGGCGGAGACCCAGCTTTTGCAGAAACTGCTGGAAGCGTTTGCGGTCTTCGGCCCGATCGATGGCGTCCGGCTGGGTGCCGACGATCTTCACCCCCATCTGCGCCAGGGGTACGGCGAGATTGAGCGGCGTTTGGCCGCCGAACTGGACGATGACCCCGTCCGGCTGTTCCTGGTCGATGATGTTCAGGACATCTTCCCGGGTCAGCGGCTCAAAAAACAGCTTGTCGGAGGTGTCGTAGTCGGTGGATACCGTCTCCGGGTTGGAGTTGATCATGATCGATTCGACGCCGATCTCCCGCAGGGCGAAAGCGGCATGGACGCAGCAATAGTCAAACTCGATGCCCTGGCCGATGCGGTTCGGACCGCCGCCGAGGATGACGATCTTTTTGCCGGTGGTAATCTTCGCTTCGTTTTCCGCCTCGTAGGTCGAGTAGTAGTAGGGGGTGTAGGATTCAAATTCGGCGGCGCAGGTATCGACCAACTTATAGACCGGCAACACCGCGAGTTTTTGTCGAAGCTGGCGAATATCATTTTCACCGGTGCCGGTGAGAAAGGCCAACTGCTGATCGGAAAAGCCGCGCTCTTTGCAGTACTGGAGAAAGTCATGATCGAGTCCCGCGAGGCCGGCCGCGACGATCTCACCTTCGGTCTCGACGATCTGTTGGAAGTTGTACAGAAACCAGGGATCGATCTTGGTCAGGGCATGCAGTTCCTCGATCTTCATGCCCCGTTTCAGCGCCTCGTGGATATGGGCAATGCGCCGCGAATTGGGAACCCGCAAGCCCAGTTCCAGGTCCTCCTGGTCAAGGTGCGAGAGGGTCTGCTTGCCGTCTCCACCGAAGCCGAACCGACCGGTTTCCAGCGACCGCATGGCCTTTTGGAAGGCCTCCTTGAAGGTCCTGCCGATGGACATGGTTTCACCCACCGATTTCATCGAGGTGGTGAGGAGGTCGTCGGCCTCGGGAAATTTTTCAAAGGTCCAGCGGGGGATCTTCACCACGCAGTAATCGATGGACGGCTCAAAGGCGGCGAGGGTCTCGCGGGTGATATCGTTTTTCAACTCGTCAAGGGTATAACCGACCGCAAGCTTGGCGGCAATCTTGGCGATGGGAAAGCCGGTGGCCTTCGAGGCCAGCGCCGAACTGCGCGACACCCGCGGGTTCATCTCGATGACCATCATCTCGCCGTCTGCCGGGTTGACGGCAAACTGGACGTTCGAGCCGCCGGTTTCAACGCCGATTTCCCGGATGATGGCGATGGCCGCGTCGCGCATCTCCTGGTATTCCCGGTCGGTGAGGGTCTGGATCGGGGCAACGGTGATCGAGTCGCCGGTATGTACACCCATGGCATCGACGTTCTCAATGGAGCAGATGATAACGACATTGTCGTTGCGGTCGCGCATCACCTCCAGTTCGTATTCCTTCCAGCCGAGGAGACTGCGCTCCAGCATGACCTCGGTGTTCATCGACAGGTCAAGGCCGGCGGTACAGAGGGTCTCCAGTTCCTGACGATTATAGGCGACACCGCCGCCGGTGCCGCCGAGGGTAAAACTCGGCCGGACGATGAGCGGAAAACCGAGTTGGTCGCCGGCGGCCATTGCCGCCTCAATGGTCTGGACGATTATCGATTCGGGCACTTTCAGACCGATGCGTCGCATGGCATCCCGGAATTCTTCCCGGCCTTCGGCCTTTTTAATAACGGCGATGTCGGCGGCCAGGAGTTCGACGTTATACTTGTCGAGAATTCCCATCTCCGCCACCTTGATGGCTGTGTTCAGTGCTGTCTGGCCGCCGAGGGTCGGCAACAGGGCGTCGGGGCGCTCCTTCTCGATGACCTTGGCAACGAATTCCGGGGTGATCGGCTCGATATAAGTGCTGTCGGCCAGTTCCGGATCGGTCATGATGGTCGCCGGATTGGAGTTGATGAGCACTACCTCGTATCCTTCCTCCTTCAGGGCCTTGACCGCCTGGGCCCCGGAATAGTCGAATTCACAGGCCTGGCTGATGATGATCGGGCCGGAGCCGATGATGAGGATTTTCTTGATGTCTGTTCTTTTCGGCATGATCTGTCCGTGGTTGCTGTCGTTATGTGTTTTCCCGTGCCGGGTAATAGGTATTCCGCTGCTGTTCGACGCTGCCGTTTAGCGGCGCATCATCTCGATAAAACGATCGAAAAGATAGACGGCGTCGTGTGGTCCCGGGGCATGTTCCGGATGGTACTGCACGGAAAAGGCCGGATACCTGGTATGGCGCATGCCTTCCAGACTGTTGTCGTTGAGGTTGATATGGGTTATTTCGACATCGCCCTGCGGCAGGCTGTCGATATCGATGCAGAAGCCATGGTTTTGCGAGGTAATTTCAACATGGCCGGTGGTGAGATCCTTGACCGGTTGGTTGCCGCCGCGATGGCCGAATTTGAGTTTATAGGCGGTGCCGCCGTAGGCCAGGCCGAGCATCTGGTGGCCGAGACAAATACCGAAGATCGGTTTTTTGCCGAGCAGGGCTTGAATAGTTTCGACCACTCCCTCAACCCCGGCCGGGTCGCCTGGGCCGTTAGAGAGAAAGACGCCGTCCGGTTGCATGGCCAGAACGGCTTCGGCACTGGTGTGCGCCGGTACCACCTGCACCCGGCAACCCTTCTCGGTCAAGATCCGCAGTTGATTGAATTTTATGCCGAAATCAAAGGCCACAACCTTGAATGCGCCATCCTTCCCGGTCTCGGCTGTGGAGAAATTGGACCCGGGTACCGGACGGTTGTCAGCCCAGCCGTAGGGCTCTTTGCAGGTAATATCCTTGACCAGGTCCTGGCCGATAAAACCCGGCCACTCGCCCGCCCGTCGAACCAAGGATTCTTTGTCAAGATCCTTGGTCGAAACAAAACCCTTCATCGCGCCTTTCGAGCGAATATGCCGGACCAGTGCCCGGGTATCGAAACCTTCCACGCCGAGCACTCCGAATTCGTTCAAGAAATCGGCGAGGGGGCGGGTGGAACGGAAGTTCGATGGATAGGCGTTATACTCTTTCATCAGAAACGCCCGCGGGTGAATGGCCGCCGATTCCATGTCTTCCGGGTTGATCCCGTAATTGCCGATGAGCGGGTAGGTCATGGTGACGATCTGTCCGGTGTACGACGGATCGGTGAGGATCTCCTGGTAGCCGCTGAGGGAGGTGTTGAAGACAATTTCCCCGACAGCCTCACCGTGACCGGTAAATGATTGCCCGGTAAAGGTGGTTCCGTCTTCCAGGGCGATAAGTGCTTTCATGGATTTTTTCCTTTCTTTCTCGGACCATTGGTGATGTTTTGCGGCAGTGGATGCACCCGGTACGTTATCGCAAGTGGGTGGAGGGGAGTGTTTTTTGCCCCTCTTGAATCTGCAGACAAAACCCCAATATATAACTTGATAGGGCCACTTTCGTCAACCTTAAACGGTCAAAAGTCACGCCTGCCGGTGCATCTGTTTTTAATGCCCAGCAGTGAAATTCGTCACCAGGAGGTGGCTGAGCTCATGAATGTGACTCTCTGTAAATATTATTGATTGATTTGTCGAGCGCAGCTGATTAAAATTCGGCTTTTCAACCGCCGGTTGAGATGTCCGATCCGGTGGAGTCAAGTGAGCATGGCAGCGGGGTTCTCCCGGCCAAAACTTCAAAAACGATTACCTAAGATTCCGGACCCAGCCGGACAAGGAGCTGCATTGAAAAAGAAAATACTCGTTGCCAATCGCGGGGAAATTGCCATCCGCTTGACCAGGGCTATCCAGGAACTTGATTATGAGGCGGTTGCCGTATACGAAGCCCCGGATGAAATGTCTCGACATATTCGAATTGCCGATGAGGCGGTTCTTCTCGGGGATGGTCCGCGTTGCGATTACCTCAATATTGAAAAGATAATCAGGGCCGCAAAAAAAACAGGGGCCTGTGCCATTCATCCGGGCTATGGGTTCCTCTCGGAGAATCCGTTTTTTGCCAAGGCCTGTGAGAACAATGGGCTCATTTTCATTGGTCCGACTTCCGACATCATTCTTAACCTCGGGAATAAGGTTATCGCCCGAAGGATCATGGCCGAGGCGGGGATTCCCATGGTGCCGGGCACGCAAAACCTCAAGCAAGGCCGGGAAGGCGTCGCCGAGGCCTTGTCTTTTGCGGCAAAATACGATTATCCGATTATGCTCAAGGCCACATCCGGAGGCGGCGGCAGGGGAATCCGGCGGATTGAATCGGATGCCGAGATGAAGGCGATGATCCCGGTAGCCCGCGCCGAGGCCCTGGCTGCCTTTAACGACGACTCGGTGTATCTCGAGAAGGTGGTTGTCAATCCGAAGCATGTTGAAGTGCAGATTCTTGCCGACAGCCATGGCCATACGGTCCACCTCGGTACCAGGGATTGTTCGATCCAGCGCCGTAACCAGAAACTGATCGAGATTGCCCCGTCGATGATCAAAAATCAAGTGCTGCTCGACGAGATCTGCGACACCGCGGTCAAGGCCGCCCGGGCCGCCAATTATCTCAACGCCGGGACGGTCGAGTTTCTCATCGATAAAGAGCAGAACTACTACTTCATGGAGATCAACACCAGGGTGCAGGTGGAACACACGGTGACGGAAATGATCACCGGTATCGATATCGTCAGAAACCAGATCAATATTGCCTTCGGCAAGCCGCTCTCCTTTACCCAGAAAGACGTGCAGATCCGCGGCCATGCCATTGAGGTGCGGATCAATGCCGAAGATCCGAAAAACGATTTCATGCCGGAAGGAGGGAAAACAGTGACGGTCTATCGCTCGACCGGTGGTTTCGGCGTGCGTCTCGACGGCTTCGTTTACCAGGGTTATGTCATCCCCGAGGTGTATGATTCACTCCTGGTAAAGCTGACGGTGCATGGTTTTACCTGGGAGGAAACGGTCGGAAGGCTCAAACGTTGTTTGTACAACTTTGCCATCAGGGGCCTGAAAACCACTATCCCGTTTTATGTAAACATCGCCAATGAAAAAGATTTTGTCACCGGCAATTTCGACACCTCCTATATTGAAACCCATCCGCATATTTTCCACTATGACGAGGATGCCAGCGAGGTCGGTAAATTGGCGAGATTTATTTCGGAGATTCATTACTCCCGAGAAAACCCCTTTGCCAAATAGACGGTTTTTCAGGAGCAGCAACACCCATCAGCTTGAGAATGTTATAAATAATAAGGAACAGCAAATGACACGCATTATTCAGGGCAGTCCCGTTAAAGATATAATGAACACCTTGCGTCAGGCCAAGGGTTATTTCATAACCAACACGGCCCGTGACCAGTCCCAGTCCGATTTCAAGAACCGGATCCTCCTGCATACCGACCTGATGGCCGCAGAAAATCGAGACAAAGCCGGATATTTCTCCCTTGAAATTACCGGTGGTGCCTCCATTCATGTGGATATTCTGAGAAAACAGGTTGATCCCTTTCTGAAGCTGAAAAAGCTTCGGGAAAAAATGCCGAACACCATGTTTCAGACCCTTTGCCGCGGGGTGAATCTTTTTGGCTATCGACCCTATCCCCAGAACGTTATTCGCTTTACCGTGCGGGAGTTTGCTAAATATGTCGATGTCTGGCGGACCTTTGATTTTCTCAACCATGTTCCCAACATGCATGCGGTCTTTGAGGAAGTGGGTAAAGCTGGAAAACTCAATGAACCATGCATCTGTTTTTCAACAGGACCTGAGCACAGCAACGAATACTATGTGGCCAAGGCGGGGGAGATCATTGCGGTCACCGGTCGGGACATAACTCTGTGCATTAAAAACCACGGTGGTTTGGGGACACCGAAAAGGATCGGCGAACTGGTGGATGCCCTGAAACAAAAGTATGCCGATGTCCCGATTCATTATCACGGCCACAATACCGACGGCAACGATGTAGGGAGGATTGTCGAGGCAGTACGAAACGGGGCGACGATAGTCGATGCCGCCGATTCGTCGTTCAGCGGCTTTTACGGGCCGCCGCCGGTGCTGACGGTGGTGCAGACCTTGAAAGAATACGGCCATACTCCGGTGGGAATGGATGAGGAGGCGGTTATCGCCACGTCCGAGGTTATCCGTGATCAGCGGAAGTATTATGAGCAGTTCGAGTCGCAGATCAAGGGCTTTCAGCCAACCGTCCAGATCCACAAGCTGCCCGGCGGGGCAATGGGCTCAAGCCTCGAACAGGCGGCCAAGGGTGGGTTTCTTGATCGGATGCCGGACATTCTTCGTAAAGAATTACCCAGGGTACAGAAAGAACTCGGCAACTACTGGTCGGTCACCCCCGGTTCGCAGATCCTCTGGACAACCGCGGTTGCAAATGTCCTTGGCGGCGAGCGTTACGGCAATCCTTCCGGTGATCTGCGCAATCTTCTTCTTGGCAAATACGGACCATTTCCCTTCTACCGGCCGGAGGATTGGATATACGAGAAGGTGCTCGGGGACAACTGGCGGGAGGTACTGGAAAAAGAGGGGGGAATCGATACCGCTACCGATATTGACCTGGCTCACGAACGCTATGCCTTAGCGGAACTGCTCGGAGTTGAGCCGACCGACGAACAGCTCATCCTCTACCTGCAGCATCCCAATGATGCAGTGGAATTCTTTAAATTCACTGAAAAATATGGTCAAGTCTACGTTCTGTCACCGGCAATATTTTTTCGGCGGGGTGGCTATGATGTCGGAGAAAAAATTGTCCTTCAGGGACCATCACGGCAAGGAGCATATGATTGAGGTTGGCCCCTCGCCGGTGAATGACTCCGGCGAAACCAGCGTCTATTTCAATGTTGACCATCATCCGTCAATCTTTAATTTTAAAGCGAAAACGGCGACCGGTAAACAGGGTGAGGCGCCGATTCTCAGTAAGGAGGAGATCCTCGACCTGGCCAAGGCGGGTGATGTCCGTTCGCCATTTTCCGGAAAGATCGTCGAGATCACCGTTGATGAAGGGCAGGAAGTTCTGGTCGGCGACCGGGTGGCGATCATGGAGGCGATGAAGATGCAGACCCCCATTCTTGCGGAAATGGGCGGGATTGTCACATTTATCAGTGCTAAAAAAGGTGACAGCCTCAAACCGGGCGGCAAGATATTGAAAATCGATCCCAATGAATAGGGAAATTTTGGCCTTTCCATCGGGGATAGTCATGCTATTCTCGATGAAAGGCGGGTTATCAGCAGTTTTCTTGTTCTTTTTCTCCCTCTCAATCACCGAATAACAGAAAGAGGATGCCGTTCAAGCACGACCAGGCGAGGATCAGACCGGTGCCGACGACACACCCCATAGCCAAGACTTTATGGCTGAAGGTCTCCCGTTTTTTTTCACGGTAGCCAAGCAGATAGGCAAGAAGTGCCCCGACCGCCATGCCTCCGCCGTGCCCCCAGTTGTTGATTCCCGGTACCAAAAAGCCGAAGAGGGCGATACCCAGTGCCCAGCCACCGATCTGGCTGAAGATATTTTTACCGTACACTCCCCCTCGGCTCTTACCGTAGTAAAGAAGGGCGCCGATCAGGCTGCAGATCGCCGCCGAGGCACCGATGGTAAAAGACACTCCGGCCAGGCTGGAGATGAGAAAACCGCCGATGCCGCCCAGAGTGTAGAGGATGATTGTTCTATTGCTGCCGAATTCGAGAATCATCAGTGGAGCCAGCTGACGCAGTGCCAACATATTAAAAACCAGATGCAGCAAGCCGCCATGTAAAAAACCGGCGGCCACCAAGGACCACCAGCGCTGCAGGTGAAAGAGCGGCAAGGTTCCCGTCGAACCGAGGACCAGAAGACTCTCGTTGGTGGGGGACAAAAATTCAAAAGGGTTGAAGCTTGAGAGTCGCGGGTCAATGGCGATGGAAAGGATAAACATGACGACGTTAACGGTTATCAGGGTCGTCACCTGGCGGTTCCCGTCGGCAGCTCCACCGCTAAGGAAGGTGTTCTTCCATCGCGAACCCGGATGTTTCATCCCGCAATAGGGACAGTGGTCGACCGAGCGGTTGATGAGTTTCCGGCAGCCGGGACACAGCTGCGAGCCTGCGGTAGTATTCATGGTCACATGTGCTCCATACAGCTGAAATGATGACGAAAAAAATTGTAAGAAATTAAGAGCGGATGCGAAGAGAAGAATTGTCTATCTCCCAGAGGCGGCTTCTCCGCGGGGAGGTTTTTTCTGACGCCTTTTCAGTTCAGCATTGCGCTGGGCAACCTCGCTATTGCCCTGGTACCAGTGGGGTATATCGTCGTAGTCGGCAATCCCGTCATCGATCATATACCGTGAGTTGGGATTCTCCGGATAGCCTTCAGCCACCCCGCCGGCGCAGACCACCAGCAAGCCTTTTTCTCCGGCCTTCAAGGCACGTCTTGCCTGGGGAGAAACCCGCACCGCATCGCCTCGGTCAATCTCCAGGAGTTCGTCATCGACTTGGATAATGCCGCTGCCTTCAATGGCAAGATAGACCTCTTCCTGTTTGCGGTGCCGATGGGTGAAGGTGTAGCCTTCATTCGGCGGCAGGTTGATCAGTCCGATGGCGACCGAATGAAGCTCGAGTTGTCGCCTGGGACTCGTCAGCCAGGGAAGAGTGGCAAAGTCAAAGTGGCATTTTGTGTAATTCATGGCGGCTAAAAACAGGAGAGAGGAATGCTGTTTGGCTTGGGAAAACCATGCCGGACTGAATAGTGGATGATATCGGTTGCCGGTGCTGATGAGCGAGTGTGATATAAAGATAAGCATGGGGGGTGGCAGGATGCCACCCCGAAATACCGACGCCTGTTACTTGCCGGCGAAGGAATCCTCAAAAAGCTTGTCGATGGCTTCTCGTCCCGCATCGCTCAGATACCGGGTGCCGCTGCCGACGAAGGTATCATATTCAATCCGCGGGGTATCTTGCTGCCAGCCGTTTTTCCAGGTGAACCATTTCTTCTGCGGTTGATCGAAAACATGCAGAGGGCGATTAAACATCTTGGCCAGTTCAACCGCCCAACCCGTGCCGCCTTTGACCGAGCCATCCTCCTGGATGGCACCGATAACAAACACCTGATGGCCGCTATTGACCATGTGGAAGATGGTTTGCAACACCTTGCGGATTTTTTCAGTTTCGTAGTAGGTGCGATTGAGCATCCGTGAGGCCAGCTCCATGCTGATGTCACCCCGTTCAAGCTGGTCCTTGCTGAGAACACAGACATTTTGCTCGCGGGTGAGTTTATGACCTTCAAACGAGTAGACAACCTCGTTGATTCCCATTCTTTCCGCTGCTTCGCCAAATGTTGCCTCGGCGCCTTTCAGGCCGCTGCTGTACAGGGTGTATTTTTTTAAATCCATACTGGGGGCTCCTTGGAATTTTTAGAAGAAATAAGTGTTGCACAAGTTTAACCATACTTATTGGGAATGGCAACACTAGCCGCGACTTTTAATAGTGCCGATTCATGCTTTTTTCCGTCCCTTGGCAAAGATACGCCAGGGTGCCGGATAGCCCTCGACGGTCATGGCCGGGTTGTCCGGGGCGATAAAGTCGTCATAGGATTCGAAAGTCATCCAGTCGGTTCGGCGTTGCTCGGCCCCGGACATGGGGTGATGGCAGAAGAGTTCGATGTCGGTGAAACCGGCTTTTTTCATCCAGTTGCAGAGACAGGCCCCGGTTGGAACAAAGTAGGTGCCGGGGACCTTGGCATAGGTGTCGGTCGGAAAGAGCGCCATCGGCGTCTCTCCCGGGATGGCCTGGGATTCGACAACAAGGGTGCCTCCCGGTTTCAGGGAGGTCAGTATATCCCGCAGGGTGTCGACGGGAGAAGGGCGGTGATAGATAACGCCCATCAGGAAAACCACATCAAAGCAGGCGGTGAAAAGGGGCAGATGCTCGACGCCGAGGAGATCGATGGCCAGCCCCGGGCAGCCCGCCATGGACTGCAGGGCCTTAAAACAGAAATAATGCTGTACCGATGGCTCGAAACCGAGAACCAGCCGTGGCCGGGCCGGGGTCATGCGAAACATGTAGTAGCCATTATTGCAGCCGATGTCGGCAATGATTTTGCCGGAGAGATCGGGCAGGGCCGGGATGACCCTTTGCCATTTCTTTTCGCTGCGCCATTCGGCATCGACATCGATGCCGAATACCGAATACGGCCCCTTGCGCCAGGGCATGAATGCCTTCAGATGTTCGGTGATGATTCGACGATCTTGCTCGCCAATTTCCTCTGCGTCACCGATGATCACCGTGTCGCCGCTGCAGTCGACGTGGCCGGCACGATACCGTGCGAGCTGCAAAGCAGGCGTGCGATATCGGAGAAACCCTTTCTTGTCCTGGTTTGCCCAACTCAGGCGTTTGCTGTGTTCCTCGATTATGGCGTCGCTATTCGCTGAAGAGGAGAGGTAAGGGAGATAGTCCATGGTCAAAACAAACAGATCAGGCCGGTTTTACGGCAATGAAAGAAGCGAAGTTGAACCAGCGAAAATAGGTTTCGACGGAGGAAAAGCCGGCTTTCTTCAGCATCGCCTGGTTCTCTTCGACCGAGAAGGGGATGAGGACGTTTTCCAGAGCTTCGCGTTTTTTGGCAATCTCCAGCTCCGAGTAACCACGGGATTTTTTGAATTGATGATAGATGGCGATGAATTTGCGGTTCAGCCGACGCTCATGACTGATGACTTTTTCGCTGATCAAGAGAACCCCGCCGGGTCGAAGGTTCTTACAGATACAGGCGAGAAAGGCTTGGCGTTGCAGAGGTCTGATGAATTGCAGGGTGTAATGGAGGATTACCCCGCCGGCTCCGGGATGGTCAAAAGCGGTAATGTCTTCCAGGGCAAAGGAAATGCTGTCCTGTTTACTGTGGAGTTCCGTTTTTAACCGGGCCTTGTCGAGCATCGGGCCCGAATTATCGAGGCCGATAAAGTGCAGCTTCTTATGGCGCAGGAGGCGGCTGAAAAGCAGCAGGCTGGCGCCTGTGGCACAACCAAGGTCATACACCGTGTCACCGGGAGCAAGAAAGGTGTCCAGCAACCGGGCTGATGCCTCGATTACTTCGCGGTAGAAGGGGATGGACCGGCCGAGCATATCGTCAAACACTTCGACCACCCGTTCGTTGAAAACGAAATCTTCCGGCACCGAGTCAATATTAAAAAGGGTATCTTTTGGGGAATCGGGCATTATCGGAGGATTGTCTGTTGATGAGTGGTTATGCAGAAAAAGTATGTATCTTTATCTCTTGCCCGGATACAGCTGAAGTTCGATCAATGAAGATCGTCGGTTTTTTACGGGATGTCACTATACCATCAATGGAAGCGGTGGAAAACATAAAACCGGCGTTTCATTCGGTACCGGCTAAGCTTCAAGCTGCCACCTGGTCAAGCCGGAAGAGGAGATCGCTGTGAGGTTTCCTGTCGATCTGCTGTTTATGGAAGGAGGGTGGACGGAAAAAATTGGTCTTGCCTTGTATCTCCACAGCCGGTATAAACGAGGTGCCGGCGATTGGCGGGGTGGCTTCTAGTGGTCTGCAGGAGCGGAAAAATTTTCGTTCCTTCCTTCAGATAAAAGTCTTATCAGGTTGTTTGTATGTCTAACGAACTCGATTTTGATGAATTGCTCAGCAAATACAAGTCCGATCCTTTCGACTATGTTGATATTTTTTCGGTTCATACCGGAAGGATACGATTTAAGACGGAAGTAGGGCAGGAAGTGGTCTCAGCCAGTGGCGAATGGTTGCAGATTCCCGGCACAGCCCTTTATGAGATCAACCGCGAGAGGAATCCACGAATCGTCAACGCCCAGCTTAATGGCATCGTCGCCGAGATCAACACCGAGCTCGAAGGTCAGTTCGTCGAGGCCGGTGTGAAACTCATGACCATCAAACACCCGCTGAAAAAGAAGGAAATCATTGAAAACATACTCAAGGATGTTCTCTCTCTTTTTCCGGCCCCGGAATCGGCAAAGTACTTTTTTGCTATGGATATCCAGTCGCGAATTGATAAAAAAGGGGCGCGGGCGGTGACCATCGAACCAGGTGAGGAGATTCTCACCATGTCGTTGATGAAACGAGACACCCCGGTATATTACAAGGGAGAGCGAGGGGTGATTCATTCGATCTATTTCAAACCGGGAATTTCCGTTGGCCAGGGCGAACCTCTTTTTGGCGTATGTGCCCCGGAAAAACTGTCGCTGATTCAGAAGATCATCACCCGAGTCAAGGCAGAATGGGACAGTGAGCACTGATTCCCTTCTTGTCTCATTGAACCCATCATGGCTGATAACCAACCAACCCCGCAGGCAGTCCTGCATCGATTGCGCCGCGAGCTCCTGGCGCAAGAACCTTGCGGCCCATATAATACGGCGGAGATAATTCGCTACGGGGCCTTTGTCGGCTCGGTCATCGAAAACCACGATCAACTGCCGCGGGCTATGGATCATGCTCGCAATCTCATTGATTCAGCCGCCGAGAGCGGGCGAACGATAGCCAGCGGCACGGTTGTCCTGGCTGATGAAATGAGCAAGTGCAAAGGCCGGTTCAGTCGTTCATGGCATGCACCGCGCGGTGGGGTGTGGGGTTGCATGATCTTTGCCAATACACTTTTGCCACAGTGGCGTAGTTTTATTCCCCTGACCGCGGGGGTGGCCTGCTGCGAAGCGGTCCGAGAGATCAGCGAGGTACCGTGTTTTTTACGTTGGGTGAACGACGTTCTGGTTGGCGGCAAAAAACTTGCCGGGTTCCTGGTGGAGACCTATACCGACCCGATTCACAAGGAGGAATTTGCCCTGATCGGTTTCGGCATCAATGTCAATAACACCCTCTTTCCGGAAGAGCTTGAGGGAAGTGCAACGAGTCTTCGCCGGATTCTTGAGCGTGATCTCGACCTTACTGAGTTTACTACTATCTTTCTGGCGAGGTTGGCTTTTAACTTTGGCGTTCTCTACTATGAAGAAGCCCGAGAATTGAAAGGCGAGGGGTTCTCCGGCAAGCAAGGACGCCACCTTCTTCTTGACCGGTGGTTGGACCTCTCCGATACCCTTGGCAAACAGGTGGTTTACGGTTTCGATGTGATGACCGCACCGCAATATCAGGCCGAGGTTATGGGCTTAGACCCAAGCGGCGGGCTTATCCTGCGCTTTGCCGACGGCTCGGTGAAAACCGAGTACAGCGGCGAAATTCGCTATCTTCAGGAGCAAGCCAAAAAATAGGGCTTCGGGCAACCGATCAGGTCTGGCGCTACCCCGAAACTCCATGGAATTCCTTGGCTACAGGGCGAGGCGCAGAGCTGCGCCGAGAAAAACCGTGTCGGTATCTATGTTGCTCTCTTCTCCTTTCAGTTGTGCTGAATCGTTGAACCGGTAGTTGCCATAAAAATCGGCATAAATGCCGGGCAGCAGTTCGAGATTCAAGCCGGCCCGAAGGGCAAAAAAAGGTTCTTCGGCAAACTCCTCATCACTGTAGATGATGCCTATCCCCAGGCCGCAATAGATGCTTCTGCCCAGCAGAATGTAAGCCTCCGGGGCGAAGGCGGTTTCTCCGAAACGATCCGGAAGGATCTCAAGGTCAAGTTCCAAGCCGAGCAGGCCCGGCCAATACTGGTATGATGCCAGATATGCCACGCCGTCGTTATCAATTTTTTTGTTGTCAACCTCGATATCCTCAAGCGTTACCCAGTAATTGATCCCGCCACCGATGCGATGGCCGGCTGCCGGACTGTTGACGGCAGGTATTGCTATGGATAGTAGTAGAACAAAAAACACCCATCGTTTCATCTCGTTCCTTATGTCTGTTGTCTTGTTGTTGGTGTTTGCATAGCTTAGTCGCGGACATAGGCCTGCATGATTTTCCAGGAGATAATATCCCTTTGAAACAGGTGCCTGCCATAAGCATGAAGAATTGTCAGGGCTTCGTGAAGAATAGTCCCCGAGAGCTTCAGACGATGCAGTCGCTCAAGTGGCAGGTCTTGTGCCGAGCGAAGAATCTTTATGGTGCCGTGTGAAATGGCTATGCCTCTCGAAGAACCGCTGCATCCTGAACAGATGATTCTGCCGCAGCTGGGGTCAAAGATGTATCTGTTCAGGGGCATAACCTGGCTTGTGCATTTGCCGCACGATTCGAGGTCCGGTCGGTATCCGATATGGTCATAAAAGCGGATGAGAAAGAGGATGAGTATGGCTTTTGGTGTTTGCAACAGGTTGAGGTTGTGCAGGGACCAGAGACTGAGACGAAATATCTGCTCGTCCGGCTCATCTTCCCTGACTCCGACGAGCAGGAATTCCCTGATAACCGAGGCAATGGTGTAGAGTTGCAGATCGTTACGGATGTTGAGAAAACTTGTATGAAGGTCGGCCTCTGCGAGAAAAGCGAGGCTTCGGCTTGTTTTTCTGCTGCAGACGATATGCAAAAAACTGAAAAGTTCCAGCTTGTTGACGAAGCGTCGTAAGCTTTTTTTCGCCCCTTTGGCGATGGCCGTGATTCGTCCTTCCGCCTGACTGAACAAGGTGATGATCACATCCGATTCGCCGTGATCACTGCAGTCCAGGACGATGGCATCTGTTTCCATGGTGCCCCGTTTACGGCTTATCTCAGAAGGTGTTCGGGAATTGACAACGTAAGAGAGTCATTAGCGGATTGTGGTAGTTCAAGGGGGATATCATTCACAGATATTTTCGTATTACTGTTCTGTGGCAGGGTGATTATCAGTTTTTCAACGGCATGCCAGCTCACCTGTTCTCCGTTTTTAAAGGTCATGGTGCGCTGGGGATTGTCATCAATTGTTAGAGAGACTTGTGTCTCTTCCTGGAATGCAGCATTGACATGGTAATTGGTGGTTGCCGGGGAACGGAGGTTCTCACGAGGCTCTTCCGGCTGGGTGGTGGCTGCAGTCGCCATGGAAGGGCTTGAAAGATTCAGCAGGTTTGGTTGGAGCGATTTTGTGTTGCGACCCTGGGCCACGGCAAAAATTGATTTCGGTACTGCTGGAGGATTGCCTTGGATTGTCACTTGTTCAATCTGTCCGGCTGCGTCGAGACTCCGCAGTTTCATGCTGAGGTAAGAAGCTGGGTTCCAGGAAAAATACCAGCAGAGAAAAGCCCCGAAAATGAGAATAAGCAAGAGCATGAATCCGAGATATGCAAAGGGCAGTGAATTCGGGGGGTCAGCCAGATTTTTCATGTTCTGGGCGAGTCTGTAGGGTGGAGGGGTATTAGAGGAGCCATTTTTTGGTAAATTATTCCGCTCCTTGGCATACATCTCCAGCACTTCTACAGGATCGAGAGCAAGGCACTTGGCGTAGAGCGTGTAAAACCCCCTGGTGAAGACCTCGGCAGGCAGAGCGGCAAAGTTGCTCTCTTCTATAGCCCGAAGATTTTTGGGTGATATCCTTGTACCTTCGGCGACAGCCTCAAGGTCAAGTCCCAGTTTTATTCTTGTTTCCCGGAGGAGGTCTCCGAGGGATATATTTTCCATGTCAGTGGCAGGGAGCGACATAATCACTTAAAAAGATAATAAACGGTTGAGATCACAGTTTCTGGATATAAGCGCTCTCTTTGAGCTTTTTTACCCATTCAGCATAAGCTACTTTCAGCTTTTCGTCATAAAGTTTTTCTCTGATTTCGTCCTTTGCCTTCTCATAAGAAGAGGATGTTGAGGTGGTTTCTTCTTTTTCCGAGAGGAGTTTGAAAAATTGATATCCATCGGCGGTTTCGATTATCTTGCTCAACTCTCCCGGCTTCAAAGGAGCGACAGCTGTACGCATCGCCGGCGCCATGTCATCGAGCTGAAGAAGACCAAGATCGCCACCATCGCTTGCCGAAGGCAAGTCGGAGAATTTTTTGGCGACGGTTTTGAAATCCTGGCCTTTACTGAGCAGCTCAAGGGCGCGTTCAGCACGTTTTCTGGTTTCATCTTTTTCTTGCTGTTTTTTTTCCGGATCAGTAACTTCGGAATTCCATAGGAATCCCATCTGCAGGAGGTAAAAGCTATCCTGATCGGCTTTGCTTGTGGAGTGTTCATTATAATAGTCACGAATCATTTCATCGGTAACAACTATTTTGGCACGAACATCATAGCTGACAAGCTTGCTTTGCAGAACTTGATCGCGGAGTTGTTTCTTTAAAGTCTCCTCGGTCATGCCGGAACGTTCCAGCTTCTTTTTAAACTCCGCAGGATCGAGAGCCATGCGGTTACGAGTGGTTTCGTAAGCGGCGGCAAGTTCTTCATCGGTTACGGTGGTGTTGGTCGATTTTGCCCTTTGGTTGATAAGGCGACGGTCAATCATTCCGTTGATGGTGGCTTCCCGGGCTTCAGCCATAGCTTCAGCGAGGGCCTTCCCGGAGGACTCTTTGGCCAAGGTTTGATATATTCGTGCCGCTTCTTCTTCGACCTCGGAAAGAGTTATCACCTCATCGTTGACAATCGCCACAACTTTGTCTACAAGTTCTGCTCCGCCGGTAGACGGGAGAACCAAACCCAGAAGAAAAAGGGTCAGAAATTTGCCAAGGCATCTTGTAATGGAACGGATCGAAATGGAAGGTTTCATGAAAATCCTAAAAGTGATATGAGTAGAGCCTTTCCCGAGACAACGCAAAACCATTTACCTAGAGTGCGGGTAAAAAGCTATTATAATTGGGGGGAATTGAGTAAATTTGTCACAAGGCAAGAGCTGAAACCTCGCTTACTCGCCCCGTTGTTGACTTTCAAGGAATATGAAATAATTTGTCGCTTAAGTATATCATAGAAGAATCAATAATGAAATCTTCCCGGGAGCGGAATAATGAAAAAACAGTGGAAATGTATCTTTGCCGTTCTGGCTTTCTTTCTGATTGCGGGGGCATTGCTCTTGCCCGGGAAAATCATGGCGGCTACGAAAATGCCCTCATTTGCTCTCGAAAGTGTCCGTGACGGTAAAATTATCGATTCAAACATCTTCAAAGGCAAAGTACTGTTGCTGACCTTTTTTGCCACCTGGTGTGGGCCCTGCGTGGAAGAGGTTCCCATATTGGTCAAATTGCATGCGGATATGGCGGATGCCGGATTTTCCGTTATCGGCATGTCTGTCGATCAGCAGGGTCCGGCTGTTGTCGCAAAATTCATTGAGAAAAAGGTTATCAATTACCCCGTCCTCCTCGCTGAATCAAAGACCGCTAATGATTTTGGTGGGGTGTATGGCATTCCCGTGGCATTTCTGGTCAATAAAGCCGGCAATGTGGTAAAAAAATACACCGGTTTTGTAAACCATACTGTCCTGGAAAAGGATATTCGCAGCTTGCTCAACTAATTGATCTTATAATAATGGATATTCGAACCCTTCCGGAGCCGGAACGACAGATATATAATCGTATTAAAGCGAAATACAAACTCACCTTTGACCGGTTTGAGGTTGGTGATAAACGACTCCGACTTCTTAAAATTGCCGATCTCGAAGAGTTTCTCGATGGCAAGGATCCCTTCGCAAATGTATCGGAATTTCCGTTTTGGATCCGACTTTGGGACGCTGCCATGGTACTGGCGTATGTCCTTGGTTCGCAGCGGGATACCGAAGGCAAACGGCTGTTGGAACTCGGAGCCGGGCTTGGGGCACCAGGTCTCGCGGCCGCCGCCGCCGGTTACACGGTGACCTTGAGTGATTATGAAGATATCATCATGGATTTTCAACGGGTGAGTGCAGCAGCATCGGGTTTGAAGGGGATCGATTTCGTGCATTTCGATTGGCTTGAACCCCGGACGCTTGCCCCCTTTGATGTTTTGGTCGGTGCGGAAATCCTTTTTCGAGACGAATTTTTTCAACCGCTTCTCGATATTTTTTCAACTCTCTTAAAACCGGATGGCACAATTTTTTTAGCCCATGATGCAACCCGACAGAGCTTGCCGAAGTTTCTCAAGCTTGCTGATAAAGATTTCGATATTGCTATAAAGAAACAGACAATGAGGCGGGATGGTAAAGAAAGAACGATTGTCGTCAATCGCTTACGTCATAAAAAATAGCCGTTATGAGGATAAATGCCTTTTTATCCAGTAAATCTACGAATAACCGACCGGCTCTGCGTGGTAGTCGGAGGTGGCGCAGTAGCCCTACGTAAAGTAAAGGGTCTCTTGGAAGCCAAAGGGCGGATCAGGGTCATCAGCCCGATCGTCGAAAGGGAACTGCGTGTTCTCGCCGATAAGGGAAAAATTGAATGGTTGCAAAGGAGCTATGCCGAAGGGGATCTGCAAGGCGCATTTCTGGTACTTGCCGCGACCAATGATCGCGATACCCAGCAACTCATAACGAGAGAGGCTGAGAGATCGGCCGTGATGATCAACAGCGCCGACGACCCCGGCGGGAGTGATTTTCATGTCCCGGCCCATTTTCGCCGCGGCAAAATGCTGATAACCATTTCAACCGGGGGGGGCAGTCCGGCCTTAGCAAAGAAAATACGGGAACAGCTGGAAGAAGAAATCGGACCGGAATATGAGGCGGTGGTCGATCTTCTGGCCCTCATAAGGGAAAGGCTGCTTGGTGGACAAGACGAGGCTGCGATGCACACCGAATTGTTCCGCAGGTTGCTGCATATGGGTGTTGTCGATCTTCTGCTTCAGGCAAACTGGTTTGAGCTGCAAATGCTGCTCTTGCGAGAACTCCCGGAGGAAGTCGATGCAGTTGCCTTGGTCCGACAGTTTCTCGAAAAGCACGATAAGCAGTGGTTAAGGAGATAATTCGGCACGAGAAATGCCCAGGTCAGTTTTCTTTTCGGTACCTCCTGATATGGAGCACAAAAAACCGTAAGGAAGTTTTCTCGAAAGCGCGCGATTCGGTGTCATGCATCCGTTCTATCTAACATTTTTATACGCTGAGACCCCATGGAAGAATTCACGCACCTCCTTTTTCAGGCGATTTTAGGCATCACCTTTCTTGCCGCCGCCGCCTATCTTGTTTACTTCATCAGCCAAAATAAAGAGATACGGAAAACAGCCAGGATAATCATGCTGGTCTCGGGAGTGCTGCAGACCCTGTATATCATCTTACGTTTTCTTCTTGCCGGCCATACCCCGATCACCTCACAACATGAGGCGGTGTTTTTCTTCGCCTGGGCAACGACCTGGGCCTATCTTTCTTTCAGGTGGCGGTATACGGTAAAAAATTTCGGTACATTTGTATCCGTGCTCATTTTTTGTCTTATGGTTATTTCATCGTTTTCCGAAAAAAACATCGATCCTTTGCTGCCTGCCCTGCAGAGTGCGTGGTTGCCGATTCATGGCGGAATATCGCTTGTCGCCTATGGCTTTCTTTCATTGGCGTTCTGCGGTGGTCTTATGTATCTGCTGCTGGAGAGGGATTTGAAGAGCAGAAAGTTCGGTTACATTTTTTCCCGTTTTCCCTCTCTTGATGCTCTCGATCAGCTGAATAATCACTGTCTTACCACCGGTTTTATCTTTCTGACCATAGGCATCGTCACCGGTTCCATCTGGGCGCGGCAGGCGTGGGGAACCTATTGGCAGTGGGATCCTAAAGAAACCTGGTCGTTGATCACCTGGTTCATTTATCTGGTCCAGCTTCATCAACGGTTTACTGTCGGTTGGCGTGGCAAGAGAGCCGCCGTCATGGCGGTTATCGGTTTCGCCGCGGTTGTTTTTACCCTTTGGGGCGTAACATATCTGCTTGGAGGGGTGCATAGTTATGCCAGGTGAAAACATCATTTTGCTGGGGGTAAATCACAAAAGCACCCCGGTGGAAGTACGCGAGCAAATTGCCCTGTCCGGCGGCTATGAAGAGCCGCTCGTGGCGTTGAAGAAAATTGTCGGTCTGCGCGAATATTATCTGCTTTCAACCTGTAACCGCGTGGAACTGCTGCTGGTTGCTGATCCGTTGTCAGATATCGAAGATAAGGTGATTAATTTTTTGTTTGGCGATCGGATCTCCCGAGAGGAAGCGAACCGCTACCTCTATCTGCATTATGGTCAGGAAGCCGTCCATCATTTGTTCATGGTCGCCGCCAGCCTTGATTCCATGGTGGTGGGAGAGGCGCAGATACTCGGTCAGTTGAAAGAGGCCTATCGACACGCGGCTGGTTTTGGATGTACCGGACCCCTTCTTAATAAGTTGCTGCATAAAGCCTTTTCCGTCGCCAAGAGGGTGCGCTCCGAAACCGGTATCGGTTCTTCCGCCGTTTCCATCAGTTATGCAGCTGTTCAGCTAGCCAAAAAAATCTTCGGCAATCTCAAGGACAAGAAGGTCCTCCTCATTGGCGCCGGAGAAATGGCCGAACTTGCCGCCGAGCATCTGGTTGGCCAAGGAGTGGCTGAGGTGATCGTTGCCAACCGCACTCTGGCCAGAGCGGTTGACCTGGCCAAGCGTTTTCGCGGTAAAGCGGTTTCCATCGGGGAGCTGGTGGCACAACTGAAACACGTTGATATCATTATCAGCTCTACCGGGGCGACAGATATTATCCTTCGTAAAGAAGAGGTCAAGTCGGTCATGCGGGCGCGCATGAACAGCCCTCTTTTTTTCATTGATATCGCTGTACCCCGCGACCTTGATCCACGACTCATCGAAATTGACAACGTCTACCTTTATGATATTGACGACCTGAGCAGTGTCGTCGAGATGAATAAATCAGAGCGCGACAAGGAGGCGGTAAAGGCCATCCGAATTGTCGATGAGGAAACGCTTAAGTTTCAGCGTTGGTATCAAGGGGTGGCGGTAACTCCGACCATCCAGGCACTCAAGAAAAAAATGGATGAAATAGCCCTTGGCGAATTGGATCGAACCTTAGCGAGGATGCCCCAGATAACAGAAATCGACCGCAAAACCCTTATCAGGATGACCGAGGCCATGGTTGCAAAAATTCTCCACGATCCTCTGATGTACCTGAAAAGCGAATCATGCGCCGGGCGCGACAACAGCGATCTCAAGATAACTGTAGTGCGCGAATTGTTTGACCTGACCAAAGCTGAAAATGAGCAATAATCTGAACGAAATTTTCGAAGACGAATGGTATCTGGTCAGACACTCTGGCGAAACCCCGGAAATAGCACTGCATTCGGCGGTATATTATCTCACTCGGGCCAAGGATGGGCCAAAAGTAACTCTTGACAAGGAGTACTTAGACACTCTTCGAGAGGCAGCGGTCGAAAGATTTTCAGAAATTATCCTCCGAGATTTGCAGCATGCCAACTCCGGCAAAGCGATATACCGGGGACTCAACCGATCAATCATCAATTATCGGCGATTTTGCACTTTCTGCCTGCGTCAGAATGTTGATCCGAGCAAAGTGCGCAGACAAGCAGCGAATGCTCTTCGGGATTTCCTGGCAACTGAGCTCTCTGAAGTTCGCAGTGGGAAACGATCAATTATCAACTGCAACTACAATGAGTTGTTGAATTTTGCTGGAGAACTGGGCATTGATCTGACCAACAGCATGACAAGCATTGCCGATTGTTGTCTGCCAGCTGATTGATTGCGGTCGTTCGCCATTCGATTCTTTGTTGCGATACTCAAACAACACTCATTTGCAGGTAGAAAGCGCGGTGGCACGCCTATCCTTATGAGGGGGCCGGCAAGGTTTCTTCAGACGACCGACTGCCGAGGTACATTGGTCTTCTACTCAAAAATCAGCAAATCACAAATCTCCTTTGGTAATTTTTCCATGGAGATGTCTTTGTCATGGTATTTGTGCGGCTGTTCTGTTATCTCTTGTGGGATAAAATATGGTCAGTTTCATTTGTCAAACTCCCTCTTTACAATAATTATGAAAATCATACGCAATTTTCTCATTTTTCATGTGTTACTCTGTTTGTTGTCCGTTACCACCCTTGCCATTGCTGCATCTGGTGAATCCGGGAAAGTTGACCAAAAACGAAACAGATTTATCGGCTATTTGCTCAGCAAACAGCTGCCGGGCCTCCATTTCAGCGATAAGGTGGTCAATGATGAACTGGCCCAGGCCGCTTTTTCTCTCTATATAAAGCAGCTTGATTATCAGAAACGTTTTCTGCTTAAAAAGGATGTCGATCAACTTCGAGCTTTCGCCCCTTATATCGATGATAATCTGGCCAACGGCCGAATCACCTTGCCGGATACCGGTTACGATATCATTAATGAGAAAATTGACATGGTGCAGAAGGCGGTTGAAGCTATGCTCACCGACACTACGGTGAAGATTTCCGGCGGTTCTGGTGAACTATTGGTCGGCAGTTTTAACGTCCGAAAAAAGGAGTCGTACGAGACCGACCCTGAGAAGACCGACTTTGCAGAGGATATGGCAGAATTAAAGGAAAGATGGCGGAAGGTTATCAAAGCTCAGGTTATTTCCCAATTTCTCGACCTTGAGGAAGAGCAGACCAAGCCCAAGGACAAAGAAAAGGTTGGCAAGCACAAGAGCGAAGAGGAACTGTGGCAGGAGGCCTTTACCAAGGTCAGCAAACGCAACAAAACCTTCTTCCAACGTCTCCACCAAGAGACTTTGCAGGATCATTACGACAGATTTTTCAACTGTGTGGCCAGGGCCTTTGACCCCCACACCAATTACATCCCGCCGGCGGGCAAGGAGCAGTTTGATATCAGCATGCGGGGCAGCCTTGAAGGTATCGGGGCACTTCTACGGGAGGACGACGGGTTTATCAAAGTCATCCGAATAATTCCCGGGAGCGCTTCGGCGAGACAAGGTACGCTAAAGGCTGAGGATATCATCCTGCAGGTGGCGCAGGAAGCAGAAGAACCTGTAGATATTACTGATATGCGGTTACGGGATGCCGTACGGCTCATTCGCGGACCGAAAGGCAAAGCGGTCTCCTTGACGGTCAAAAAGATTGATGGCAGCTCGCAAGTAATAAAAATTATAAGAGATGTCGTGCAAATTGAGGAGACTTTCGTCAAGAGCACAATCATTGAATCATCCGGCGGCCGTAAGACAGGATACATTTACATTCCAAGTTTCTATCGTGATTTTGAAGGAACCCGCAATGGTTCCAAAGGGCGTAATTCTACCGATGATACCCTGAAGGAGATCATTGCCTTAAAGAAGGAAAACGTTGATGGCATTGTTCTTGACTTGCGTGACGATGGCGGTGGGGCACTGGTAGATGCCGTTGATATAGCAGGTCTTTTCATAAAATCTGGGCCGGTGGTTCAGGTCAGGAACAGCTTTGGCGATAAACGGATCCTCAGCGATACCGATGAAAAGGAGTATTATGATGGGCCCCTGGTGGTGCTGGTCAACAAGTTTTCGGCTTCGGCCTCCGAGATTGTCGCCGCGGCCCTGCAGGATTATCGGCGTGCCGTTATCGTTGGCGGCAAGCATACCCATGGCAAAGGTACCGTCCAGACGATCATCGATCTCAATGAAAATATTCCTCTGCTTCATATGAGTAAATATGATGATCTCGGGGCCCTCAAAGTAATGATCCAAAAATTTTATCGGGTAAATGGCAGTTCCACCCAATATAAAGGAGTGGAGCCTGATATTTTCCTGCCGAACCTCTTTGAACACATCAAATCCGGAGAGCGTTATCTCGATTATTCGTTACCTTGGGATTCCATCGAACCGGTTAAATTTACCCCCTGGAAAGAAAAACCATTTGATTTCGATGTGCTTCGCAAGCTGAGTCAGGAACGGGGAAAGAAAGATGAGGGTTTGAAAACCATAGCCGAGGAAGCAATTAAAGCGGCCGATCGCGCTGAACATAGCGTTATGCCGATCGATCTCGACGATATGCGTAATCAACGACAAGAAGCTCGGCTGATGCGCGAAAAAATTGGCACTCATTATCGGAAATACCGCGAGGAGCAGGCAGAGGGTGGGGAGTTTGATGAATCGGAGGATGAAAAAGGTGATCCCAAGGAAATCTGGCTGAAGAATGTCCAGGAGGATCCTTATATTCGAGAAGCTGTAAATATTGTTGGTGATATCAGCCGACTTCCAAGGTCGTGAAATGGCCCGGGACCCCTCTCTTTACAGCTATTTGAGCGTGTTGGGCAGGACAAAAATATTCTTGAAAAAGAGGGGAAAAGGTGATAGAGATGTCAATTTGTGAATGGTCATTCATTTGCCTTTTAATCGCCTTTCGACCGTTCACTCAGGAATAACTCCTTAACCCCGATAAAAGGGATAAGTCACTTAGCAAAAAGCCTTCGCCAAAAAATGTGCTAATATTTTTTGTAAGTGACTCATTACAGGTGTATTTGCATGGATCTTGCCGAAGGTTTCCGGAACCACAAAGAAAAAATCATCAATAAATGGGTGGAATACGCCCTTTCTACTTATATTTCATCAGGATTTTTTGTCAAGGAACGTGACCAATTCGCCAATCCTGTCGGTGGCAATATTCGCGAGGGCTTGAATAAACTCTTTCCCCTGCTGGTGCAGGGGGCTGATGCCCAGCAGTTCATTGCGCCTCTTGAGCAAATTATGAGTATTCGCTCGGTACAGGAATTTTCGCCATCCCAGGCAGTGGCACCTCTGCATGCCGTAAAACATATCACCAGGGAGGTCTTTGGCGCTGATAAAGAACGCAAGCACCTGGTACAAGAATTATATGATTTCGAGTTCGCTGTCGATCTAGCGGTGTTGTCGGCATTTGACATCTACATGCAATTCCGTGAACGTTTGTACCAGGTTCGTATCGCGGAAATCAAATCGGGGCGCCACATATTAACAGACAGCAGATGCCCCTCGAAACTGCTGCCTGAAGATAATAAGAGAGATTTGAAAAAGGGTAACGGTATTTAACTGGTCTCCATGCGGCAAGCAGCCGGCTCTGTTTCATCCACATGGTTTCCAAAACAGTTCAATTGAAGCGAGGTAAGAAATGAAGTACGCCTTCTCATTCCTGGCAGTCATTGCGTTAGTGCTGATTGCTTGGCTCGGATCTCAGATACCGGGGATGCCCTATTTGTTCGGGGTCGCTCTGCCGTATCTAGCCATGATGATCTTCCTTGGCGGCTGTGTCTACAAGGTGGTGCAATGGGCGAAATCCCCGGTACCCTTTGCGATACAGACTACCTGCGGGCAAGGAAAATCGCTGGACTTTATCAAGCATGACAAGCTTGAGGCCCCTTTCACAAATGCCGAAGTGGTGGCAAGGATGTTTTTGGAAATTGTCACCTTCCGGTCACTTTTCCGAAACACCAAGTCAGAAATTCATGATGGACCGACAGATTACCTATGAATCATCAAAATGGTTGTGGGTGTTCGCCCTGATTTTCCACTATTCGTTTTTGTCCATCGTCGTTCGCCATATGCGACTCTTTCTTGATCCGGTTCCGGCCTGGATCGGCTGGTGGGAATTCATCGACGGTATTTTTGAAGTTGGTGCTCCGACCTGGTATATGAGCGATGTCGGCTTAGTAGTTGGTTGTCTTCTCCTCTTCAGCAGACGATTGATCACCCGCCATGTTCGCTATATCTCTTTGATGAATGATTATTTTCCGCTGGTGCTGATTTTTGCCATTGCCGTAAGCGGAATTCTCATGCGATTCTTTCTACGAACCGATATTGATATTGTGAATATCAAACAGCTGACGGTTGGGTTGGTTTCCTTGTCTCCGACCATCGGTGCGAAAATCGGCCCCATTTTCTTCATTCATGTGTTCCTGGTCTGTGTGCTGCTTGCCTATTTTCCCTTCAGTAAGCTCATGCATTTCGCCGGTGTCTTTCTGAGCCCAACCAGAAATCTGAAGAACAATAGTCGAGCTGTACGCCACGATGAATCCTTGGAACCCGCGGATACTCCCCCACTCCTATGCCGGATATGAAGATGAATTCCGTGAGTTTATGGTGGATGCGGGAATTCCGGTTGAAAAGGAGTTGTCCCCGGCAAAGGATGAATAATACGGTTCTTGACCCAATACTAGCTTAAGAGGAATAGTTACGATGGCAGTTCCAAAATTACAACAATTATCGAAAAGCGTAGTGCAGGGACCATCCTTGGCGACAGGAGCGATACCTACCATGGACTGGATGGACATCCCGGTGGTCTTCAAATCCGGGAATTACGCCTACCCTGCCAAAAAAGAAAAGGTGGAATATCTCAACAGCCAGTCCGGCCTGCATTTTCCGAATGCCCGGGAGTGGTCTCCGGAGGATGACGACTGGAAGCTGCCTGACGGCTGGCAGGATATTATCATCAAAGGACTGAAGGAGCGACTGGAGAAATTCCGTTCTTTAAAAATCTTTATGGATTGCTGCGTTCGTTGCGGCGCCTGTGCCGACAAGTGCCATTTCTTTCTTGGCACCGGTGATCCGAAAAATATGCCGGTGCTCCGGGCCGAACTTTTGCGGTCGGTGTATCGCAATGATTTCACTCTCGCCGGTAAAATTCTTGGCAAGATGGCCGGAGCACGGGAGATGACGGTTGGTGTTCTCAAAGAGTGGTTCATGTACTCCTACCAGTGCACCGAGTGTCGCAGGTGTTCGGTGTTCTGTCCGTACGGCATCGATACCGCCGAAGTGACCATGATGCTCCGCGAACTGCTGCATCTGGTTGGGATAGGCATCAACTGGATCCTTGAGCCGGCGTCCAACTCCAACCGTACCGGTAACCATATGGGATTGCAGCCCCATACCTTCAAGGATAACGTTGAGTTTCTCGTCGATGACGTCGAGAACCTTACCGGGATAAAACCGAATATTTCCTTCAACAGAAAGGGTGCGGAAATACTCTTTATCACCCCGTCGGCCGACGTTTTCGCCGAACCGGGATTGTATACCGCCATGGGTTATCTGATTCTTTTTGAGACAATCGGCCTCGACTATACCTGGTCGACCTATGCCTCCGAGGGCGGTAACTTCGGTCTCTTTACCAATAATGAGACCATGAAGAAACTCAACGCCAAGATGTATGCAGAGGCCAAACGCTTGGGTGTCAAGTATATCCTCGGCGGCGAATGCGGTCATATGTGGCGTGTCGTCCATCAATATATGGATACCATGAACGGTCCCGCCGATTTCCTGGAGATTCCCAAATCGCCGATTACCGGTACAGTTTTTGACAATGCGGCATCGACGAAAATGGTCCATATCAGCGAGTTTACCGCCGATCTTATTAAAAACGGTAAATTGAAACTCGACAAAAGCCGAAACAGCCACGTCAAGGCGACCTATCACGATTCCTGTAATACCGCCCGGGCGATGGGCCTTATGGACGAACCGCGCTATATCCTCGATCATGTTGTCGATTGGGTCGAGATGCCGGAGAATACCATTCGTGAACAGACCTTCTGTTGCGGCTCCGGAACCGGCCTCAATACCGATGAGATTATGGAACTGAGAATGCGCTCAGGGTTGCCGCGTGCCAATGCAGTGAAGTATGTGGCCGAGAAACACGGCGTGAACATGTTGTCCTGTGTATGTGCAATCGATAGAGCAACACTGACCTCCCTCATGAACTATTGGAATCCCGATGTCGGGGTCTGTGGGTTGAGTGAGTTGGTGGCCAATGCGATTGTTCAAGAGGGTGAAACGCGCGGTGAGCTTGAAGAGGGCCTCCGTACCATGCTATAGACAATCCTGAACCGAACATAGGAGTTAAGGTAATGTACAATAAAGGAACAATAATACCGGGACTGATCATTTTTGTCCTGTTGATAACTTTCCCGCTCTGGTTCAACGCGTTCTCGACGGCAAGCACGGTACCAAAAGTTGAGTTGCCGCCAGGGGGGCAAAAGGAATGTGTCGCACCTGCTGTGGAAATGCGCGCCAAGCATATGGTAATGCTTAACGAGTGGCGAGATGACGTGCTCCGTAACGGCAATCGCGTTGCCGTTACTGCAGGTGGGAAGGAATATCGCAAGGGGTTACAGACGGCTTGTATGGCCTGCCATACCAATAAGGAGAAGTTTTGTGACTCCTGCCATATCTACACATCTGTCACACCCTTCTGCTGGGATTGTCATTTGACCCCGAGTGTTGCGGCGGCAAAGAAGGAGACACACTAATGGATAAGCAAAGAAGAAAATTTTTGAAAATTGCCGGAGTTACGGCTTTGGCTGGGATGAGTGCCCCGGTTGTTGTCAACTTGACGGCATCTCCGGCCCTTGCTTCATCGAGCGCAGGACAAACTGCGGCCAAGGTGCCTGCCGCAGCTCATGGAGCAGAAACAACCGCGAAGGGGATACGCCTGGGCATGGTCATCGATATGCGCAAACTCTATGGCCGTCCCGAGCTTCTCGACCGGGCGACAGCGGCTTGTAACAAGGTGCATAATATTCCTCGCATAGATGACAAAAAAAGCGAGATCAAGTGGATATGGAAAACACCCTTTGCCAATGCCTTTACCGACCAATCGATCAACCATGCATCAAAAATCACCAAGGAAAACGATTTCTTGGTTCTCTGTAACCATTGTGAACAGCCACCCTGTGTTCGGGTCTGCCCGACCAAGGCGACTTTTGTAGATACCAAGACCGGCATCGTTGCCATGGATTACCATCGTTGCATCGGTTGCCGGTTTTGTATGATGGGCTGTCCTTATGGGGCAAGAAGTTTCAACTGGATGGAACCGCAACCCTTTATCAAGGAGTTGAATCCTGATTTCCCCGCCCGGATGCGCGGTGTTGTTGAGAAATGCAACTTCTGTGGGGAACGTCTTGCACTTGGCAAGGAACCCGCGTGTGTCGAGGCCGTCAAGGAGGTCGGGGCGATTGTTTTTGGTGATCTCAATGATCCCCAATCGGAGATTCGCCGGATTCTTGACAAGGAGCATACCATCCAACGGCAAGCTGCCCTTGGAACCAAACCGTCAGTCTTCTACATAGTGTGAGGGTGTCATGATAGAAAAAGCGTTAAAAGGAAACTCTAACTACTGGATGTGGCTTGCATTTCTGAGCGCATTCATTGCGGTGGGAGCGATCTGCTATCTCAGGCAGTTTCTCTATGGTATGCACCTGACAGGTATGGGGCGCGATCTGTCATGGGGACTCTATATTTCCCAGTTCACTTTCCTGGTCGGTGTGGCGGCGGGGGGATTGATGCTGGTGCTTCCCTACTATATCCATAACTATAAGGCATTCGGCAGAATTACCATCCTTGGTGAATTCCTGGCCATAGCCTCTATCGTTATGTGTCTTATGTTCATTATGGCCGATATCGGACAGCCATCTACGCGGACTCAATATGATTCTCTGTATCCAACTCCGAATTCAATGCTCTTCTGGGATATGATGGTTTTGCTCGGCTATCTGGGCCTGAACATTATTTGCGGATGGGTGATTCTTACCGCCGAACGAAAGCAAGTCAAACCGCCGAAATGGGTCTATTTCTTCGTTTATCTTTCACTGCCATTTGCCGTCTCGATTCATACCGTAACCGCAATGCTGTACTGCGGCCTGCCCGGTCGTCATTTCTGGCTGTCGGCGATCACCGCCCCACGATTCCTTGCTTCCGCTTTTGCAGCCGGCCCGGCCTTGATAGTTATTGCCTGTCTGGTCATGAAACGGATAGCTCATTTTGATGCCGGACAGGAAGCGATTAAAAAGCTGACAACGATTATTATGTATGCGGCACTCATCAATGCCTTCTTCGTCGGTTTGGAATTTTTTGTCGGTTGGTATTCAAATATTCCCGGCCACAAGCATTCCCTCGAGTATCTCTTTTTCGGCCTTGAGCATCATGGTCATGTGTACAACAACCTGGTACCGTTTATGTGGACCTCGGTTCTCTTCTGTTTTGGTGGGCTGGCCCTTTTTGGTTACATGAAAATAAAAGATGCCTTTAATGATGCATGGGTTGGCATTGCTTGTCTCATGATTTTTGTCGCACTCTGGCTTGATAAAGGGCTCGGATTTGTCATGGGTGGCTTGGTTGTCAACCCGCTTGATGAAATCGTTGAGTATTATCCGACCGCCAACGAGATCGGTATCACCTTGGGCATATGGGCAACCGGTTTTCTCTTGGTCACTATTCTCTATAAAATTGCTGTTAAAGTTGAACATGAGGTAGAAGGATAGCTGTAATATTACTTCCTCGATGAGATACGAAGCCCCCGACTTGTCGGGGGCTTTTTTTTTTGTTAAAAGGGATGTAAGAAAGAGGCAGACGGCAGTGCGAAAATGATAAAACCTGAGGTTTGAATTTGGCTAAAAAGAGTGTACTCGTGGTTTATTATTCATATACTCAGCAAACCAAGATGCAGCTGAAGAAGTTCATCTCTGGTTTAGAAAGTTGCGGTATTGAAGTGCACCAGGAAAGGCTGGAGCCGGTTTCTCCCTACGAGTTTCCTTTCAAGACCAATATGCGTTTGGCGATTGCTATGTTCATGACATTTTTTAAAAAACGCATGACCATTAAACCGCTAACAGTTGATTGTTTTCGATCATGGGACTATATAATTTTGGCCGGGCCGACCTGGTCCTATCATCCCAGTGGGCCGATTTTGGATTTTCTTGACCGTTATGGCAGCGATGTTTGTGGCGGCAAGATTGTCATTCCGTTTATCTCCTGTAGATCATACTGGCGGGTCAACTATTGGACATTGAGAAGACTCCTTGGTGGATACGGATGCAAAGTTGAGCCTCCTGTCGTCTTCATGCACCCTCATAAGGAGCCTTGGCGGTTTTTCGGGCTCATTCTTCAATTGCGGGGTAAAATCAGACGACGGGAAAACTCCTGGTTCAGAAAGTATTATCCAGCATATGGGCATAGCAAGGAACAGGGAAGCGAGGCCTTGGAAGAGGGGAAGAGGCTTGCAGAAAAAATCCTAAATAATTGAAAGTGTATTCATTATTATTTCTCAAGGCCACTGCCCGGCGAGGTAAAGTGTATAATAATAGGTAATTTTTTCCGAAAAGAAGATATACACCAAGGCTGCCAAGGAAAGAAATGGACCGAAAGGGATACGGGTCTGCCCCCCTTTTTTTTGACTGCGCATGGCGATAATCCCTGTGATTGAGCCCGTCGTTGAACTCATTAGGATGACGAAGGGCAGGGCTTGCCATCCCAACCAGGCGCCAATCATCGCGAGAAGTTTAATGTCTCCTCCACCCATCCCGTCGATTTTTCGGAGAAAGGTATAGAATAAGGCCACGGCATACAGCACTCCACCGCCTGCCAGAATGCCGACCAGAGAACTCTGCCAAGTTACGGTGTCGCTCACCAGGGAGAAGAGAAAGCCAAGGAGTATTCCCGGTAGACTCAGTACGTCGGGAATGATTTGCAGTCTGATATCGATAAAAATAATAACGAGCAGTGCCGCGGAGAAAACAAAGTAGCCGGCGGTAGCAATTGAGATCTGAAAGCGATGAACAATGGCGGCGGTGAGAAGGGCCATGAGCAACTCGACGACTGGATATTGCCAGGAGATAGAGGCATGACAATGACCACACCGGCCACGTAAAAAAACATAACTAAGGATGGGGATGTTTTCATACCAGTGCAGGGGGGAGTTGCACTGAGGGCAATGCGATGCTGGAAAGACTATAGACTGGCCCGGTTCGGGGAGTCTGAGGATGACAACATTGAGAAAACTGCCGACGACAGCACCGAATAAGGCTGCAAGGATGAGAAGAGAGATTTCACTGGTCATGGCCGCTATACTGTGTCTGGGTTGCAATGGAAAAGATGATCAAAGAATTGATCCTTCTAAGGGATTAAAAAACAAAGCTGTAAGAATTTCATCAATTGTATAGGTGTGTATGTCACAATACCAGGAAAAAGCACGGGTTGCTCGAATTGAGCAGTTCTCCAATAGAAACTTTCGCCTTACCCTCGAATGTCCGCAAATTGCCGTCACTGCCAAACCCGGACAGTTTGTCATGATCCGAGCCGGAGTCGGTAAAGATCCGCTGCTGCGTCGGCCGTTTTCCGTCCATCAAACGAGTTCGGACGGGGGAATACAAATCTATTTCAAGGTAGTCGGCAGGGGGACGGAAATGCTCTCCCAGGTGAAGAAAGATCAAGAATTGTCGATCTTGGGGCCATTGGGGCGTGGCTTCCGGCTCCATTTGCAAGCACCGGCGATTATTGTCGGCGGAGGCTTAGGTATTGCACCGATGCTCTTTCTGGCAAAAGAAAACTGCCGGTTAAAACAGCGGTGTGACGAAGATCTGATAGTGCTTGCGGCGAGGCAGAAAGGCGAACTGGAACACCTTCTTGACGATTTTAAACGTTTGGGGCTGCGGTTGTTGACTGCAACCGATGATGGGTCGTTCGGACATCATGGCTTAGTTACTGAACTGTTGCAGCAGCTTACCCTGCCTCCCGGATGCACCGTCTATTGTTGCGGACCAGAACCGATGATGGCGGGAGTGGGCAAGATTTGTCAGTCTCAAAGCATCCCCTGCCAGGTTTCCGTGGAAAGTGTCATGGCCTGTGGGATGGGGGCGTGCCTCGGTTGCAGTCGCCTGGCTAAAGATGGGAGCTACACCCATGTTTGCCTGAACGGGCCTGTTTATGATGCGGAGGAACTGGTATGGACTATGTGATTCCAAGAGATGAAAATCAGCCGGACTTGCGCGTCAATATCGGCTCTCTGGAAATAGCCAATCCGGTAATGACTGCCTCCGGGACCTTTGGCTATGCCAGGGAATTTGAGAAATTGATGAACCTGCATCGTCTTGGGGCGGTCATTGTCAAAGGTATTTCCCTGTATCCCCGGGCTGGAAATCCTCCCCCGCGCATTGTCGAAACCGCTTGCGGTATGCTGAATGCTATCGGGCTGCAAAATGTAGGGGTGGATCGGTTTATTACCGAGAAGATGCCCTATCTCCAAGGATTAAATGTTCCGGTCATTGTTAATATTCTCGGCGATTCTCTGGCCGAATATGCGGAGATTACCGCGCGGTTGGCGGGCATTACGGGAGTTGCCGGCATTGAGGTAAATATTTCGTGTCCGAATGTCAAAAAGGGCGGTGTCGCCTTTGGTACCGATCCGGCCATGGCGGCTGCGGTAACCGGCGCAGTCAAAAAAAAATCCCAAGTGCCGGTAATGGTAAAGCTTTCACCGAATGTATCGGATATTACGGTTATTGCCAGGGCCGTCGAAGATGCCGGTGCGGACGCTATTTCTTTGATCAATACCCTGATCGGAATGGCCATTGATTTGCCGACCCGGCGTCCGAAATTGGCCAATATCATAGGAGGTCTGTCGGGACCGGCGATTAAACCGGTAGCCTTACGTATGGTCTATCAGGTTGCCAAGGCCGTCTCTCTGCCGGTTATCGGTATCGGTGGCATTGAGTCGGCGGAAGATGCCCTGGAGTTCATGCTCGCCGGAGCAACCGCAGTGCAGATCGGTACTGCCAACTTTATCAATCCGCGGGCCAGTGAAGAAGTGGTCGATGGCATCGGGGCCTATGCCAAGTCAGAAAAGTTGCTTTCCATCCGCTCAATAATTGGTGGCTTGCAGCTTGATTGATATCCTTCCGGTTGTGAGAAGTTTTTGACTTTTGCCCGAACTCTTTTTTGTAGCGAGAAAACCATGATAGAAATACAGCCTGTTGCCAAAGTGGATGCCGCCCTAGAAGTGCCCGGCTCAAAAAGTCTTACCCAGAGAGCGCTTATTGCTGCTGCTTTGGCTAAAGGAGAAAGCAGGCTTATCGGGCCGTTGGAAAGTGAAGATACCGCTTATTCGGCCCAAGCCTTGAGGCAGATGGGCGTCGGCATTGAAAAAAACAAAGATTGGCGGATAGGTGGCAGCGGCGGAGCGATACGGCCATCCGAAGCGCCGATTTTTTTAGGTAATAATGGCACTGCCACTCGGTTTCTCACCTCCGTGGCGGCACTTGGCCATACCTCGTATACCATCGACGGCGATTCTCGAATGCACAAAAGACCCATTGGGCCGTTACTGACTGCCTTGCAAGGCTGGGGTGTTGACATTTTGTCCACACAGGGAACCGATTGTCCACCCCTGCGCATTAATGGCCATGGCTTGGTGGGGGGAACGACGGTTTTGCCCGAGGGAAAAAGCAGTCAGTATCTTTCTTCCCTCCTGCTGGTTGCTCCGTATGCGCAAAAACCGGCTATTTTGCAGGTCGAAGGGGCAAATATTTTCAAAACCTTACGTCACCATGACTCTCGCAGTCATGGCCGATTTTGGCATTACCGTTGAGCGTGCCGGTGATTTCAGTTCTTTTTCCGTGCCGCAGGGATGTTATCAAGGGAGAGAATACCGAATCGAGGGCGATGCATCTAACGCCTCATATTTCTGGGCAGCAGCGGCGATCACCGGTGGCCGGGTAACTGTGACCAACGTTCCCGTTCCGTCGCTACAGGGCGATGCCATGTTGGTGCCGTTGCTCGGACGGATGGGGTGCCATGTGGAAAAAACCGGTGAAGGAATAACCCTGCAGGGGAGCGAGCGGCTGGAAGCAATACATGTGGATATGGCGGATATGCCGGATGTCGTTCCGACCTTGGCGGTAGTTGCCGCCTTTGCCCACGGGACAACGGTGATCGAGAATATTGCCCATCTGCGCATCAAGGAATGCGACCGTCTTTCCGCGGTGGTCGCTGAACTCAGCAAATTAGGGGCGAAGGTGGAAGAGCGGGAATCGTCGATGATCATTCATGGCGATGGTGGAGCAAGCCTGCACGGCGCTGAAATAAACACCTATGCCGACCATAGAATGGCGATGTGCTATGGCCGTGGCCGGCCTGAGAATCCCCGGGGTAAAGATCACCGGAGAAGAATGTGTCGGAAAATCTTTTCCCGACTTTTGGCAACGCTTCGGCCTCCTGGCCGGGAAGTAAAGGATAAAAATGGCAGTTTTGCAAAGCCGGCCGTGCGGCCGGCTTTTTATACAGCATGAAAATTATTTTTGTTTGTCTATCTTGGCAACCGCTTCCTGCACCAAGCGCTGTACGACGGTGTCCAATGTGACCAGTTGCGAGGCATGTCCTGACATTCCGAGGAGTGCTTGAGCCTTTCTTCCCGTCTCCATCTTCTTCTCAACATAACCGGTTGACACCTGCTCAGAGGTGGATGCGTCCATGATTTTATAACGCAGACCGACAAGCCATACTGCAGCTTGCTCGCTTGCCCGTGTCGAGGAAAGGGCGGTATCACCGACCGAGCCGGCTCTGCCACCAACCACGGTACCGACAATCGAGCCGATGGCATTACCATCAAATCCCTGTCCGGCTTCCGCGACTTCTTCTGCTTTTAATACGTCCAGTTTAATAAACCATTTGGTTGAACTGAATTTGCCCTTTTTAAATTTCTTGAGGGCGTCAGGGGAGCCCATATTGACAGCCAGTTCGATTTCCTTGAGCATTGGTCCGAGGTCGGAACGTTCGAGTACCTTGAAATTGGCATTGGACAATTCAATTTCGGCAAAATCAGCAATATTGTTTGCTGTTACTTTCTGGGTAAAGGTAGCGCTGCTGCTTTTAATACTGCCAGGCAGGACAATGACCGTCGGACCTTTCTTGCCGGCGTTGGCATATTCAACCGGTTGATACATGTTGTCGTCGGCAACTTGGTTGGCCCGTTGCGATGCCGCTCCGCCGGTACCGGTACTGGTTGGCACACAACCGGAAAGGATCGACGATACGCTCAAAAGGGAGAGGGAGAGCATAACATAAAAAAGGTTCTTCATAATACAATCCTCCTGAATGTTTGAAAGAGTTACGCAATGCACGACGTCGCAAAAAACTCATTACTGCATGAAGTCCTGCGCCATATTAATTAATTTTTTACCTCGCCGGAATTACCAGACTCAAGACCCGGATTCATCCGACCGATCTTACTGCGCAGATCTTTATCCTGGGTGAGCTTATTGATACGTTCCGGGGAAGCGGTAGCCAAAGATGCCGGCGGAGTATTCTGCAGAGACTTTTGGATCTGTCCCGGCTGAAAATCGGCATCTATGGCGATCCGGACCACATTGCCGTGTTGCGACATTAACTTTAATCGTGGGCCTTCCAGTTTGGCATTCAGTGGTTTGAGAATGGTGCTGTTAATCACTTGGGCAAAGCTCCCGCTACTGCTGGTACATTCAACCTCAAACTGGCTGAGTCCGTTTGTCTCAAAATTGATGAGTTCGGCATTGAGGATGTTCCGAAGTCCGACAAATTCATCTTTAAAAAGCAGCGCGGTATCATAGTCGGGCAGACCGGTGAGCTGGATCTGGTACCTCCGGGAAGGCTTCAGCAGCTGGGATTCGAAAAAATCCTTGGAAAATTCTTCGCCGATGAGTTTGCCGATGTCTTCCAAAGCCTGGTCTTCGTCGGCCCACGCCTTGTTTTTAGGGACTTTATTGTTAAAATAAATCTCTTCTCCGGTATGGTTATTGATACATTTGACTGTCCAGGAGGTCAGAACATGCTTGGTCACTTGCAGGCCTGAGGCCTTCAGGGTGATTGATGTCTGTTTGAATTTGGCCTCGCCGATGACCGAGAAATCGGCGACTCGGCGATTCGATTGGGAAGCGCCGGCATCCTGCTGCAGCAGTTTTGTGTATGCCTCCGACCAGACTCGATAGCCAAAATTGACAAAATGCTCTTTGAGGATATTGTCGGCGATGGACGAGTTCTCCGGGATGTCCTCCGAGCTTCGTTTAGCATCACGAACGACAACGGCCACGGAGATCGTCGGGTTGCCGTGTTCTTTGATAAGACTCAACCGGTTTTCACGGGACAGGCTTTGCAGCGCGGTTTTTACCTCTGAGATAAAGACCTCAGCCTTGATTTGCATATGCATCAAACCGTCTTCGCCAAGTCTCGGGGTAGTCTGTTCGAGTATCTGTTTTATCAGCCCTTTTGATTTGGAGAGTACCTTGTCCTCAATGAGGAGATAGTTCTCAACCAGTGTGGTACTTTCCACGTACACCCCGACAGCCTTTTCTATCGCCTGCCGCTGGGCATCCCGGCGCAGGTCGTCAATCATCAAGCCTTTATCCTTTTTGTAAACCTCGGAATTCGGATCGGCCAGTCCCTCGGCAGTGACAATAAGTGTTTCTGCCTTTTCCGCACTCCTCCCGAGGCTTGGACCAAGAAACACTATCGCCGCCACGAGCAGACAGGATGTCTGGAGGAAACGAAGCAAGAATGTGCACGTGCTGGTTTTCATCGGATCAATGGCCTCCCTTGCAGTAGTCTTTGAAAAGCTGATAGGTGATTTCCCGGGATTGGCTCTTTACAAGCTTTTGGATAGTAGAAAGAATATCGGCATCGGAGAAAGCTGTCTCACTCATCTGGGCGGTCGAGATCAGGGTGCCGCTGCTATCGTGGAGAGAGAGGTCGATTGTCACAAACACCTCATCGATGTTGACGACTCTATTGATTTGACTGTGGGTGGAGATAATTCCCTTGAGCACAAAATTGGCGCTCAATCGATCTGCTGCCGACACCGCCGCGTCAAGGTTGTTGTTGAGCACCGCTTCCTGTTCGGCCCTGGCGATTTGCGCATTTATTTCGGCAGTCGTATAGGTTTTCAGACCAAGTTGTTGAAAGCCGCCATTAAGCTCATCAACCAGGTTACCGTACACGGATTTTTTAGTGCCGAACCTGCTGCTGTGCCAGTCCGGGGAGTCAGGAGCCATAAACGATCCATAGAAACCATCCAAGCCGGTCCTGTCGTTTTTGTGGATTTCTCCTATCATGGTGGCAATTTTTGCAGTTTTAAGAGACTTCGGACAATGCAACTTGGCGAGAGAATGCGATGTGGCGGATGGTACACCACCAGTTTCCTGCTGCTCGTCTTCCGAAAAGGAAAAGGAAGCGGCGGAACAGGGGAAGCTGAATGCAAAAAGAACGACCGTTAAAGCAAATCTGAATGCGAATTTCATGATGTTGTTGACTCCTCAACGCTGAAGTCTTGTGCTGTGATCCGTCTGCGGGTGGTACAATGTATGTCAAAAATTACCGGTCATTGTTAAGGGTAATGAATTGCAAAGAGAACTTCTATTCATTCATAAGTTTAGTCAATAACTGTAAAATATCAAATTATTCTTTGCCAATTTGCGCCTCGTGCAAAACGATGATTTTGGCCCTGCCTGTGATGTTCATAACTTTTGATTTGCCGGTCTTTTTACCAAAAAATAGAGTTTGCCGTCTTCCTTCATATGATTGGCGGCAAATTCGGCATCTTTTCCGTGACCAAAGAACACATCGACTCGGCCGGTACCTTTGATGGCGGCTCCGGAATCCTGAGGAAAAACGAACCTGCTGAGAGAGCGCCAGCCGGCAATCTGGCCATTCTCGCCGATTTGTGGAACCCGGGAGACCAGGTAGCCAAGGGAGCCTCCCGGTAGGGCAGTGTTGTCGAGGGCAATGGAGCGTCCGGGTGTAAGGATTTCCCCGCTGCTTCCTTTAGGGCCGAGGTTATCACCCCAGTTAAAAAAAATATAGCGGGGGTTAGAGTGCAGAATGCGCTGGAGCTGGTCCTGGTGGTTTTGCAGATATGTTCTTATAGCCGGGACGGTGACCTCTTCAAGAGACATCGCTTTTTCGTCTACCAGGAGTTTACCGATACTTTTGTATTCAAGACCGTTCGAGCCGGCATAGTGAACCGCACGAATCGAGTTGTCGGGGAATTGAATTTTGCCAGAACCTTGGACATGAAGAAGAAAGGCATCGAAAGGGTCTTTAAGAAAAGCCAATTCGTTGCCCTGCATCAATTCGCGAGTAGTTTCGATTTCCTTGCGACTCCAGAAAGCTACAAGCTGCTGGTCAAGATTGTAGCGACCTACCTGGATTTCTCCGTTTTTTCCAGTGAAGGTGATGAGTGAGGACGGGGGGGAGTAAAGAGGTGTGAGATAGGGGTCTTGTCTGGTGAGACTGCCTTCGAATATCGGTTCATAATAGCCGGTAACCAACATCCGTCGGTGCCCCCTTTCCTTACGGCCACCCGCCTGATACACCAGATAGTTGGTGGCAAGATAGCGCCTTAACTCTTCCGAAGAGGGATTTTCCTCGAGTTTTTTGAGGAAGGATTCGACGGAATGGATAAGCCACTGATTGGTGTAGGTCTCGGTACCAAAAGTGGTAGAAATCTCAGGATTCTGTCTTTTTAAGAAGGAAAGGTGTCTGCGGCTGCATTCGAGGAGTGAAGCTCTGTCGAAATCGTCGGTAAATGCCGGCAGTTCATTTTGTCGCAAATGGTAGAGAGGTTGGTACCTCTCTTTTCCAACATAAAAGAAAATCAGCAGACTGCTGACGGAAATGAATAACCAGAACAAGGCGATGGAACGGAGAGACACGCTTTGAACCATTGGCGGCTATTTGTTAGTTTTTAAATGCTTCCGCCATTTCAGCCACCGCCATGGCATATTTGCTGCTGTGGTTATATTCCATTATTGCCTGTAAATTAGGATATCCGGCGACGAAACGCATCCCACCCCCGGCCTGGGGGGCCAGTTCTAAACCGATGACGGAAAGTGGTCCATCTTTTGGCGGTCGAGGCAGGGTGATGTTTTGTACGGTCATCAATTGGCGCCAATCCACCGTTCCTTTTCTTCCCTCGCTATAGGCCTGGATGAGGACTTCAGAGCGCAGTTCATGACCGAGCTCGGCGTATATGGGGGTTTTAAGTGTCCAACCAAATTTGCTGAGATAATTAGCGATCGAAGCAAAAATGTCGGGGTGTGAATTGATAAGATCAGGGTGTTTATCACCGTTAAAATCCACTGCATATTTGTTGAAGCTGGAGGGCATAAACTGTGCTTGACCAAAGGCCCCGGCGTAGGAGCCTTTGATACTCAACGGGTCGAGACCGTTATCACGGCAAAGGGTAAGAAAATTGATCAGTTCCTTACGGTAAAACAAAGATCTTCGCGGGTAGGCTGCGAAGAGGGTGTTGAGGGTCTGGAACAGGTTGAAACCGCCCTGATTGGTACCGTATCTCGTCTCGATTGCCCATATCGCCACAATGACCTCCCTGTCGACTCGGAATTCGGCTTCGATCCGATCAAAGAGCGACTGATAGCTGGCCAGTTGTTGCTTGCCGATGGCAATGATCATGGGGGTAATAAAAAGGGACCGATATTGGTAATAGGGTTTCGCCTCTCCCTGTCGATCCATGAGCTGAAGCACCTTTCGGTCGATGTGCAGGTCGGTAAACAGCTGGAGAAGCTGGGGTTTGCTAAAATGATATTGGTCCTGTAACTCACGGAAGAGATCTTGATACTGCACATCGGCAACATCGATAGGCTGGCCATCGGTAACAAGGTCGGCAGCGAGAGGAACGGATTCAGCGGAGAGAGCTATAAGGGGGAGAGAGGAGAAGCGATAAATAAAAGAGTGCGAAAGAATAAACAGCGCAGGCAACGGCGAGAGAGGGTAACTTCTCCGACTGGGTGAACACCAAAATGAGGGGTCATTGTCGAGCGTAAAAAGAGTGAAACGTGTTAAGAAACCGGTCGAGCATCTCCGGTGGCAGACTATTGATTCCAGCAGCTGCCGGCCGGCCACCACCGGTGGGGTAGAGTCTGCAGAGGGTATCGGCATGCTTCCGATCTTCAAGGGGAGCACGGACACTGATTCGCAATGTGCCATCCTGGTTTTCAGTAATAATGACGTGAGCAGCAGCTGTTCGTTCTCTTGCCCTGAGATTGGAGAAAACTCCGACAACCCGGCGAGCCCATGGGGTATTCGGCAGATGATAGGCCCTGTTTTTGCCGGGGATTCCAAGCTCTTTTTCCTGCATTGCCAGGGCTATATCTGATTCAAACGATGTTTGCAGCGTGCTTATCTGCTCTGAATTTTCGAGATACTCAAAAGGATCGGCGTATGGTATGACGGCCTCGTACAGTTCCCGAGGATGGAAAAGGAGATCCTCAAGGGTTGAACCATAGCCATTGTAGTTAAAGAGCTCCCCCAACTGGCGCAAAAGACCTGTTTGCTGTTCACTCAGGTGAAATGTATTTGCCAGCTTCATGGCAGGTTCGTGAAGATTGTCGCCAAATGCCCCGCAGATGGCCCAAAGACCATGTTGGTTATCAAGCAACCTGTTGACAATGAGTGAAGTGCAGCTTGCCGGGTTGATGTCGATGTGTGCCTGCAATAGCCGGTCGTTTATGGATTCTCCAGGAAAATGATGGTCAAAATAGGTCACCTGGTTGCCATGTTGCAAGAGCTTCTGCAGTGCTGTGCGGTTTGAATCGATGGAAATGTCGAAGACGGTCAGGGAACAGTTACAGCTGTTTTCAAGTTGCGAGAGTAGGCAAATATCCCTTTTAACTCCGGTCAGCAAGCACCTCTTGGCTAAGGGGTGCTGCAGGCGATATTGATGGAGTGAAAAAATTCCGTCGGCATCGCCATTGAAAATATCATAGTGCATGAACCGGAGGTATCCTCATCCGAAACCATTTGGTGTTGTAGATTTTTGTAGACATAAATATACCATTTGTTTCCGGTAGCCGTCCCTTTTTAATTGCTGAGGGGTACGCCGAATGGAGACTCCGATATTTGCCAGGTTGAACAACACGACAAAAGAGGTGTCGATCGGTGTGTACTGGGTTTCGAAGGTCACCGACCAGCACGTTGCCATATAGGTAAGAAAACCGTTGGCCTTTATGGTTTCGTCCTGTGATAAAGAATGCTCAACTCCACCTCCGGCTATCCAACTGCTGATGAACGGTAAAGGTGAGCGGAAGTTGGCATTGATCTGTTGTATTTCCTCTGTCAATCCGAATGAATCGGAATCGAAATCGTACAGTTCTTTGTAGCCTTCATCCTTGAAACTGTAATCGACGCCGAAATGGTCCCCACGGTTGTTCCGGTATTCACCACCGAAGGTGTGGCTGGTGAAGTTGCTGTCATACACATCATAAGAGTTTCTGTAGAGAATCCGAGAAGAACGAGTAACTGTCCAGCCAAGTTTTGCGTAAATTGCCGAGAGCGGTTCATCCGATGGTTCTTTGCGCAGATCCCAGGCTTGCTCTACGCGCAGGGTGGCAGCGTCCCATACTGCGCTCTTTTTATCGTTTGCCGAGGACAACCCGTTTAAATAGTTATCCATACCGTAGATTATGGCATTTCTTGCTTTAATTTGATCAACATCGTCCCATTGCGGATAACGTGTCTGATCGACTCCTGGAATATGTTCATACTTGACAAATGGCCGCACCTGATGGGTAAAACCATCCAATTCACCTTCTCCGGTGAAAAAATCCCGTTCCAGAGTTGTTGCTACTTCGACCTTATATTCCGGCAAAAATCTATTCTGGACGTCATCCCTTTCCCACACGGCATCGCCAAAGGTTTCAACATAATAAAAGGTGTCACGGATGGCAACCTGGGCCAGGGTTTCCAGGTAAGGGCTTACAGGAATAGGCGCTGAAATGGCTGGTTTGAGATCGAATCGATGGCCACCGGTACCATCCTCCCGCCAGTAGTTGACATAGGTGGTATTCCAATCGAAATAGGAACTCGTTTCAGCGATAGGTAATGCACCGGCAAAACCAACACCGGGAAGTTTCCAGAGAGGGGTATTGGATTCCCTGGCATTGGTGTGAGCATCATTGATGGCCAGGAGATTTGCCTCAAGAGACATACCTTTGAAACTACGAAGAGTCTTTAAGGAATTCTGGCGATTGTAATCGGTCTGATTTTGGAATGCGCGACCAAAGGTTTCAAGATAGCGGTCATAGGTTTTTCTGAAACCGGTGGGACCGGAATTAAATTCGTCAAGATAATCCTGGTCGGAGACGATGTCCAGATCAAGGCGGGATTGCCACCCGTCACCAAAGGTATGGTCGGCTTTGCCGCGAAGCCAGTATCTGTCGCTATTGTCGTGGGTGTACCCGGTATCGCTATAGTAATCGGTCTCTGAGGGATCTGAGAGTTGGTCATCGAGAAAACTGGCGGTGAACATGCCCTTGTTGGTGTTGCTCGAGACATAGCGAAAATCAGCTCCTGGCATAAATCCACGGTTAAAATAGTATTCGGGGAAAAATGTGGCATCAGCCGAATCAGAGATATTGAAGAAAAATGGCAGGTTGAGGCCGATTCCGCTGATTGTCGACGTAGAAAAATAGGGGAAAAGGAAGCCACTTTGGCGAGTATTCTTCGCCGGTAGAATCATGTACGGCGAATAGAAGACCGGCACATTCTTGATATTGAATCGTGCATGAGTCAATACTGCGTATCCACCCTGTCTGATCTCGGTATTGGCGCTGGAAAAGCTCCAGGGAGGGGTCTCGCCATCCTCAAGTTTACAGGTGATCACCCAGCCGTCGTCGATGCGATAGGTGTCGAACCCGGTTTTTTCTATTACCTTTCCCTCCAGATGCAGGGAAAGTTCATTGCGAAGAATGGTTGCATCAGCAAATTTTCCCGTTTCTTGAGTGAGATGGAGTGTAACTTCCTTGGCGAAGAGCTGTTCCTCGTTGGTGATTATCTGCACATTCCCTTTGGCTTTTATTGATTCAAGCTCGACATCATAAACCATCCAGTCTGCCTTGATGGTGACCGTTATTTGGTATACGGGAGTGTTTGTTTTTTCGACTTGGCTGGCAGGCACTTCCGCTGGCTTGCCTTGTTCTTCGAGGAGTTCAGCCCAAGCAGTGGTTTTCAGTACTTTCGCTGATTTGGGCACAACTTTTTCATTTTTTTCAAGAATAACATTGCCCTGAGCAACAATACTGTTTGGGTTTTCATAGCGGACAACTTTGTCGGCGGAAATATTCCACTTTTCAGTAGCCACCTTTTCGCCAAAAGCGCTTTGCGGGATTCCGTTCACCAACTGCAAGCAGAACAGGAAAAACACCAGACGCGAACCGAATAATTGAGGCAGGCGGTGGGACACGACAGACTCCTTTGGAAAGGTTATAGTGGCTGCAATAAAGGCCTTTCTGGATATTGTAGTGAGCAACAACATAGCAGATCCTAATGAATTTTCATCACTCTATGTAAGCCTGCCGGTGGAGACAGAGCAGAACGCCAATATGCTCGGACATCGAAATTTGGAATGTACGGTTCTCAGCGAACACTGTCAAGTTTAAAGTCATGCAACCGATCCATGAGGTATCAAACATCTTTCCTATATGATTAAAGAAAACATAATCGATGGAGAGATGCAACTGATCTTCCTGAAACGATGGGGAGCGGTGAAAAAACTTCGGCATGTTTCTGAAACCAAATAGTATTTGTGTTTCATTGCAATTGACGTTACTAGTGTTTCGGGGAGAGATGGAAATATCCCTGCTGTGAGCAACTCCAGGGCCTCGGGAATACCCGAGTGCTTCTCGTCGGCTTGCGATAAAAGTGGAGTTTCCTGCAATAAAAATGAAGGCATGTGTTCAGCAAAAGAGTATTATCAGCATGTTAGCACATTGAATGGGGTGGTTTGCGTTTTTAACGCTGTAGCCACTGGCTGAAAGTAACCTTGCGGAATGTATGCCGGGCAGATTTGTACATCAATAAAAACGTTCCGGGTATCTTTGGGATATATTGGTAACCGGCGAAGAGGTGAATATGGCAGAAAATAAAGAAGATGATACCGATAAAAAGACTGTGCAGATAAAGGCAACCACCGGAGCATGGTGGAAGAGTACAACGACCTCGGAAACTCCCGAAGTTGGTAACGAAACAGCCGAACCAATAAAAAAACCAGCCAGGAAAAGATCGCCAAGGCCGAAAGCTCCATCTTCGAACCAATCGAAGGACAATACGCCAATCGTACCAGTACCTGTCGAGTTGGCAGTTGCTGAGAGCACCATAACCAGTGGCCAGGAACCAGCGGCAGAGTCAATACCTGGCAAATCTGCCAGGAAACGACCGCCGAGAAAACGCCAGAGGGTAAAAAAAACCAACCCCGAGGAGCTGCTCGACAGTTCCAGTCAGGAAACTCCCCCAGCAGAAAATGGCGAAAGTGTTGAAACAGCCGGCACGGTAACCAGGGACGCGGAGGAAAAAGGCCAGCGTGATCCGCGAAAAGCAAAGAGTGGTCGTGGGCGGCGAGGCAGAAGAGGCGGTAAAAAAGCAATCTCGCCCGATGAGTCGAGTTCTGGTTCGGCAGACGAGAAAATCATCAGGGATAATACCGAAGGATATGTTGTTCCCGAGCAACATATACAACGAAAAAACGAAGAATATCAATTTGATGATTCGTACGATGAAGATGATTTCATAGGCGAGGACCCGGACGAGGACGAACCGGTGGAGGAAGCGGCCCCTGAAGAGGTAAAGAGGGTCTGCAAGCTGTTGATCAATGCTGAAGAACCCGAGGAATGTCGATTAGCCCTTCTTGAGGATGGAAGGCTTGAATCCATTCATGTCTCGACCATCGCCAGGACCCAGACGAAAAATAATATTTACAAGGCTCGAATAGTTGCCATAGAGCCAAGTCTGCAGGCAGCATTTGTCGACTACGGTACCGATAAGAACGGCTTTCTGCCGTTCAGTGAAATTCATCCCGAATACTATAAGCAAGAACTCAGCAGCGAGATTCGCCATCTGGTGGAGACGCATCAGTGGAAAAAGCTGAGCATTATCGATGTAATTGAGAAAGGCCAGGAGATTCTGGCCCAGGTCGTTAAAGAAGAGGTGGGAAAAAAGGGAGCGAATATGACCACCTACCTCTCTATCCCCGGGCGATGTGTCGTGTTGATGCCGGGCTCTGACTCTTCAGGAATCTCCAGAAGGATTTCCGGCGAAGAAAAGAGATCCCAGCTGCGGGGAGCGATGAATTCCATTGATCTACCCGAGGGGATTGGCTGGATTGTTCGTACTGCCAGCGTTGATATCAATGAAGAAGCCCTTTCCCGAGATGTGAGATATCTCATGCAGCTTTGGGACGACATTAAAAAGAAAGGGCAGGAAATGAAAGGTGTCGGTCTGGTTTATGAAGATCAGGAGAGTGTACTGAGATTTCTCAGGGAACATTTCGACCCGTCCATTGAGGAAATTTTGGTCGATAACCGAACTGCCCTTGAACAAGTTAAAACCTTTGTTGAGATGCTGCCGGAAAAACAACGAAATGTCAAGGTTCGCCTGCATCAAGGGGCTCGGCCGATATTTAATCAGTACAGTGTTGAGGATCAGATAGAATCGATCTACCAGCCGCAGGTCAGTCTGCCTTCCGGCGGTTCGATTGTTATTAATCCGACGGAGGCCCTGGTGGCCATCGACGTCAATTCCGGCTCCACCTCCAAAGGCAAGAATTTTGAGGCTTCCATCTTTCAGGCAAACATGGAGGCAGCTGCCGAACTTGCCAGGCAGCTCCGCCTCCGGGATCTTGGCGGTCTTATCGTTATCGACTTCATCGATATGCGCAACCGAAAGCACATCATGGCTGTTGAAAAAAAGGTCAAGGAGTCGATGAAGAAGGACAAGGCCAAGGTCGATTTCAGTCGAATATCCAAATTCGGCTTGATGCAAATATCCCGGCAGAAGCTTGGTGCCCCAATTGAATCAGGAAATTACCGGCGTTGTGAGCATTGCAAGGGGCGAGGAACTGTAAGATCGGTGGAGACCCTGTCTTTATTTTACCTGCGCCGTATCCAAACGGGTGCCAGCAGAAAGGGGGTGGGGCTCATCGAATGCCATTTCCCCATTGATGTGGCATCGTATCTCCTCAATAATAAACGATCTGAACTGTATGACATGGAAAAAAGATATGAAGTTGAAATCACCATAACTGCTCGTCCTGACATGAAGCCGATGGATAATGATCTCGTTTTTCATAAGGCCGAAAAAGAGGTAAAAGATAAAAAACAGACTTGAGTTAGCAATCGAACTGGGGTATATAGCAACTCGTCAAAGCACCAGTAGCTCAGCTGGATAGAGTATCTGACTACGAATCAGAGGGTCGGCGGTTCGAATCCGTCCTGGTGTACCAAGAAATTCAAGGGCTTGCAGTTAGTCGCTGTAGGTCCTTTTTTGTTTGCAGCTTATTTTGTCCCGCACCTGTCCCGCAATGTTCCAAAGACAAGGAAATATGCAGAAACAGACATGGTTCTGCATGTAAACTTCGATTTCCTTCGCAAGTACTCCTTCCTTCTGTTCAATCATGGCATCAAAATAACGAAGCGCACCGGATGAAAGTCCGGGTGTACCTGGTTCAATTCCTGGTCCCGGCAATAGTAAAATCTAGCGCTTAAGGGAGAAATGCTTTAAGCGCTCTTTGAGTTGTAGATGGTTTATCCCACATTGGTCCCACATAAAAGAAAACCAATAGGACTACCCGACCATCTCGACAAGCTGTCTCCGGACTCTCACTGACTTGCCGGTTCAGGCAGACTTTCTTTTCCCTCGATGCGTTTTGGATTATCTCGACAGATAAACTTGACTTTAGTTCATGTTTGCTATTATTGTGTTGATATGGAATTCAACCCGGCAAAAGAGCTATCCAAGGATGCTGCAGCGACATTGATCCGCGATATTGTCGAGAATGGGACGCTGATCATTTCCAGACATGCAAAAGAGCGCATGGCCGAAAGAGGTTATACTACCCAGGATGTGGAATTCATTCTCACGCATGGCCAGGTCCAATCAAGTGAGTTTGATAAGCTGACCGGCAATTTCAAATATAGGTTTCATGGGGATGACCTCGATGGTGGAACGGGTACGGTGATTGTCGCTATTGCCAGAAAAATGAGCTCGATAGTAATAACGGTGCTGGGGTAGGAGGAGAGAGATGGAAAAATGCTATACTTGCGGTCAGACCCTGGAAGTCATAAAGGATCAGCCCTATGAATACTCAGAGTGCGGGCTGAATGTGACTTTGGTGGGAATAACTCAGTATCGGTGCCGGTCGTGTGGTGAAGAATTCGCCGCTATTCCCAGTCCTCATAAATTACACAGGGTAATTGGTGTTGAGATCTGCCGAAACAAGAAGGCACTTCTGAAACCAAAGGAAATAATTTTCATCCGCAAAGAGCTACGGTTGAAAGCTAAGGATCTTGCCCGAATACTCGGTGCTTCAGATTCCGTGGTGTCCCGGTGGGAAAACGGCAAAGCCACCATCGGCGAAGGCAACGACCGTTTGTTGCGGTCAATCTTTCTTTCCTATGCTTTACCTTGCTCATCTGAACACGAATGCTCTCCGAGCATGTTGGACGTCCTGAGGGATCTACCCCCGAAACGGAAAGGAATAGAGCAGCCGACAACCATCACATTGAATCCTCAGGAATGGCTGCTGATCGATGCTGTGTGCACCGTATAGAGATCATTCAACAAGCCGCGAGGCGCCGGTCATGGTCAAGACCACCGTTACACTGTAACGTTTCCGGAAACAATATAGCTGAGGATCCATAGCCAGGCCAGCATCAAGAACAAATCTTTCCGCCACTCCATCCAGAGATAATCGCGAATATCGACGGTTATTTTATTGGCCCCATACTTGAACGTACTCCTGAGGGTCTTCGTACAGCCCCTTCGATCTTCCGAGAACAACACCTGTTCGCCTTTCTTACCATAAGTCCATCCTTTGTCCTCTCGTTAATCAGGCCACGTTCAATTTCGTCGACCATCGCCAACATGGCCAACAGGCACTCTCTGTCAGTGTCTATGGTGTGTACGATGTCTGAAAAGCGCTTATCGCAATCATCAATGGCAGTAACATTACAGTATTGTAATGGTAAATATCGGGTGAGGTTATTATTATTTCGAACAATATGGAACAGAAAACACAAAGAACACGATATAACACCAGGAAAATAAAGAATAAAATCAAAGAAAGCAGAAGTTTTCTTTCAGTGCTCATGTTGGTAATAGGCGTATCTACCCCCATCACCAATTATGAGGGAACACAGTCCACTTCAGATTACAAGACAGCGGTTTGCCATGCTGATCAGATAATAGGAGACCGCCACGGCTTACTGGCTGGCTCTGAGGAAAAAACTAAAAATGAGACTGCTGAGGCCGTCGTGGCACTCGATGACCAGGCGGGAGATAATCTCCAGTCGGAAGTCGAGGAATGGAAAACGATAATTGTCACAACATACAATCCTGAAATTAAGCAGACAGATGCAGATCCATACACTATGGCAAATGGTGAAAGAGTATATGAGGGAGCAATAGCAAGTAACTGCTATCCGATCGGGACAAAACTTAAACTGGTAGGGTTTGGCGAGTTTACCGTTGCTGATCGTATGAATAGAAAGTTCACGCAATATTGTGGTACCGATAATGAAAGGGCAGACATCTTCGTATGGGATAGATCCAATAATGGAAAATGGGTAAATGTTCCATTAATTGTCATGTCATAAGATTGCTTGATACAGCGATTCGAAATCAGATCCCTTTCCGCCGCCTTGGCAGTGTACCAGGAACTTATCAGGATTTCTTTTTTATTCGACAATTCAACCGCTGTACGATCTTTGTCAGATTTTGATATCACGGATACGCTCACGTGTCTGCCAACACAAACGAAGCCCTTTGCCCTTGAACCCGGCCGGCTGCTTTGGATGAGGGGCGTTTGTGATTTGGCTCGCTGTGGTGAGATCAAGAAGGTTGAGACAGGTCCTTGGTTGCGAACTGGCCAGCTCGGCTTCTTGTTTGCACCCGTATGGAAGTGACCATCGAAAAGAGCGATGGTTTTCCGGTCTGTAAAAAACACTGGTGGGCTGCCCATCCTTGATGCCCCCTCCCGCTTATAAGGTTCACCATGACGGATCAGAAACCAGTCCTCATAGCCTTTTGGGAAGTGGAAAACCTTGCTGGTTCGACCCCGTTTTTTTCCTCGAAATAATTGTCCAGGTCTCCTTCAAGGGCCTCAAACGTTTTTTTAAAAACTCTGCCGAGCGGCCGAGGATCCAGGGTAAATTTATTCTACCCCTGGACCGCTGAAAAACTGTGATTATTTGCAGGAATTCTCAAGTAATCAAAAACCAAACGCGGAGAAAAACTGAGTTGTCTCATTTTTGAGTTACATTACGTATGCCCTTGCTTTTGAGGAGGCCGATAGCAAATCTCCGTAGTCGGGTGATGTTTTCCGGGCCGTAACCTTTTGAGATTCTACAGCGATCCTCATCGAAATTCCAGTCAAGGACATACACGTCTTCAGTGATCCCTTCACGATATGGAAGGGGGTGCATCACCTGCCAACTCTCAAGGCGCGGCAGCGTGTTTCCTCAGGCCCGGCCTCTTTTTCGCGCTCCTATTCGGTCGCGGCTTGAACAGAAAGAAGTTCCACGTTAAAAATCAAGGTGCTGTTTGCCTCGATGTTGCCGGTCTTTTTCGCCCCATATGCCAGGTGCGCCGGAAGAAACAGCTGCCATTTCGCACCTTCCTGCATCAACTGCAGGGCCTCAGTCCAGCCGGCGATGACCCGGTCAACCCTGAAAACCGCCGGTTCGTTCCGCCTGTAGGAACTGTCGATTTCGGTACCGTCGATCAAGGTCCCGAGATAATGGACGGTTACTGTGTCCTTGGCCCCCGGCTTCTTCCCCACACCTTCCTTGAGGATCTTGTATTGCAGTCCGCTGGGCAGGGCCCGCACTCCCTCATTATTGGTGTTCCTGCTGAGAAAGGCCCGGCCGTCCGCCAGGTTATTCTCCGCTTGAACCTTGTTTTTTTCCTCCTCGGCGGCGGAGACCTTCTCCTGCAGGGCCTTAAGGGTGGTGCGTATTTCCTCCTTGCCCATAAGAGGTTCTTTGGCCGAGATGGCATCCTGTATGCCTTTGAGAAGCAATCCCGGGTTGATATCCATGCCCTGGCGTTTGAAATCGCTGCCCACCTGGTAGCCGACGCTGTAGTTCAGCTTTACGTTCTTGTCTGTCAGGTCAAGCACGTCGCTCGCTGAACAAATGCCAACGACCCAAAAAACATGCAAAACAACGAACAGCATACGGTTCATAACGAATTCCTTATTCAGTGTTTTTTTACCACCGTGCCCATCTCCTGAGCGACAGACGGAATCTACTTGCCGGGTTCGATCGAGATCAGCTCCACATTAAGGATGACGACCCTTTCGCGAAGCGGGCCGCGCTCTCCGTAGGCGAGATTGTTCGGCAGAAAAAGCCGCCACTCGGCTCCTTCCTTCATGAGCTTCAGAGCCTCTCCCAAACCCTTGATCACCGCACCGACATGAAAGGTGTCCGGGGGCACTTTTCCCCGGCGTGAGTTATAGAATTCCTGGCCGTCAATGAGAGTACCCCAGTAATGCACACTCACTCGGTCGTCTGGCCCCGGCGTTTTCCCTGTGCCTGGCCGGATAACCTCGTACTGCAGGCCGCTGGCTAGGACGGTTACCCCCTCTCTTCTGGCGTTTTGCGCCAGGAAATCTCTTCCTTCGGCGCGGTATTCCTCTGCGGTGGCCTGCTGCTGCAGCTTTTGCTCGGCAACGATTCTGCTTTTCAACTCCATGAGGGTCGTGCGCATCTCGTCTGAACTCAGCTGCGGCTTGCAACATCAAGTTTGGTGTGTAATCAGAACAAAATCAGAACAAAACAAAAAAGGCACTTAGAGAAATATCTCTAAGTGCCTTAATTATTGGTGGAGCTAGACGGGATCGAACCGACGACCTCTTGACTGCCAGTCAAGCGCTCTCCCAGCTGAGCTATAGCCCCTTTGTATCTCAGTCAAAAAACACGGCTATCATTAACAAGGTTTGAAGGTTGTGTCAACAGAAAATAAGATAAACTTTTCATAAAAATAGCATAGTTGTTGCCAATGAAATTGAGGTTTGGTATGCTTCAAGGTTTCGTGGGAGTGGTTCACTTATTGTTGCAACACATATTCTCAAGAGGGCTCAACTTCATTATCCGGCTTTGAGCTGATATATTTTCAAGGTGCGACCGGGTGCCTTTTATCTTATCGCAAGGAAAGAATACATGTATTCACCATTTAATTTTCTGTTTGGCTGGTTGTCAAATGACCTCGCCATTGATCTTGGAACGGCCAATACGGTTTTGTATGTAAAAGGCAAAGGAATCGTTTTGAGAGAACCCTCGGTTGTTGCCGTTCGGCAAGACGGCAGAATGAGCAAAGTGCTGGCCGTTGGGCAGGAAGCGAAGATGATGCTTGGCAAGACTCCGGGCAATATCACTGCTATCCGACCCATAAAAGACGGGGTTATTGCCGATTTTGAAGTTACCGAGGCGATGCTCCGCTATTTTATAAATAAGGTTCATAACAGAAGAACATTGGTACATCCGCGGATCATGATCTCGGTTCCTTCGGGAATTACCCAGGTAGAAAAACGAGCCGTCAGAGAGTCCGCAGAATCGGCAGGTGCCAGAGAAGTTTATTTGATTGAAGAGCCTATGGCGGCAGCCATTGGTGCCGGTTTGCCGATTACCGAACCAACCGCCAACATGATTATCGATATCGGTGGCGGTACCACCGAGGTGGCTGTTATCTCCCTTGCCGGAATTGTTTATGCAAAATCGGTCAGGGTTGCCGGTGACAAAATGGATGAGGCCATCCTGCAGTATATCAAACGTAAACATAATCTGGCGATTGGGGAACGTACCGCCGAATTAATAAAGACGACGATCGGCAACGTCATGCCCGAAGAACCCTACGAGACCATGAATATCAAAGGGCGTGATCTGGTCTCCGGGGTTCCAAAAACCCTGCAAATTACTGCCGACGAGATACAGTCGGCAATCGCCGAACAGGTGGACGTAATTGTCGAGGCGGTACGGGTTGCCCTTGAAGTGACACCTCCAGAGTTGGCAGCCGATATAGTTGATAATGGCATTGTCCTCACCGGTGGTGGGGCGCTCCTGAAAAATCTTGATAAGTGCCTGAAAGAGGCAACGGGAATGCCTATTATCGTCGCCGAGGATCCTCTGTCTTCAGTGGTTCTGGGGTCAGGCAAGGCCCTGGATAATCTTGATATCCTGCGGGAAGTGACCATCGACTAATTCCAGTGACAGCGATTTTAGACGCGTGTCGGTACAGAGTACCCTCCCGGCACCTTACGTTCTGTTTTCTTCAGTTGTGATCCGTGCGAAAGAATACCAAGGCTATACAGGGTCGATCGATTGGTGCAACCATCAGGATCCTGCTGTTGATAACGCTCTTGCTCATTGTTGGTTTACTGTTGCTTGCCGCCATGCTCGGTGGCAGGTTCGGCCCTCCTCACCAGTTCACCCTCGATTTTATTGGTCCTCTGCAAAGCGCAGTTACCCGAACATTTTCAGGAATTGCCAATCTGAAAAGCGATTATGTCGCTTTACTGAATGTCCGGGAGGAAAATAAACAACTGCAGGCACAAATCGACAAATACCTCAGTGAACTGGGTGAATATCGGGAAGGGTACAGCACATACCGCCATCTTCAGGAATTGCTGGCCTTAAAGGATAAATTGGCCTTCAAACCTATTGCTGCCCGGGTGGTCGGCAAAGAACCCGCCTATTGGTATCAGACTCTCGTCGTCGACCGTGGCAAAAAGGACGATATTCTGGAGGGGATGATAGCTCTTGCGCCGGGCGGGGTAGTCGGGCAGGTTTTGCATACGGCGGAAAATTATTCAAAAATTCTCCTTGCCAATGCCCCGAGTAGTGCGATAGATGCCATGGTTCAGAAAAACCGAACCCGAGGCATCTTGAAAGGAGCGGGCGAAAAGGGTTTTGTTTTGCAATACGTTTTGAAAACTGCCGTTGTTGAAGTGGGGGATTATATTGTTACTGCGGGAATTGGTGGCGTCTTTCCAGCCGGAATACCGCTTGGCAAGATTTCTAAGATTGAGAAAAAGCAGCGTGGAATGTTTCAGGAAATCGAAGTAGAACCGCATATTGATTTTCAAAGATTGGAATATGTTTTACTTGATCCTACGGATCGGAAAGGTATTTTAGATTCAATGAACCTATTACCAGAGAGGTAACTCTAGGGATGCTGGTTATATCATTTTGGGCAATCGGCATTGTCTTGATAATTGCCCAGACCACTCTCCTCGAATACTTGCCGCTATGGTTGGGACGTCCGGATCTGGTTTTTATCGTGGTGGCCTTTATTGCCTATCGTTTTGCCTGGATTCCCGGGATACTTCTGGTGTTCGCGTTGAGCTGGGTTCTGGATGTTGTTGCCAGTATCTATCTGGGCTTGTATCCTTTGGTGTGTCTTTTGGCTTTTGCTGCACTGAAAACGCTGACCAATAAAAGTCCGGTGAAGGAATCGACCTATCAAATACCGCTTGTAGGCCTGAGCTTTTTTTTAATGCAGATATTTTTCTATTTTGTCAATTCGATACTCCTGCCTGATATGCTCCCGGAATGGTCATGGATTGGAGCTCTGCAAAGAACGATTCTGGTTGTCCTTGCGTCTGTCCCGCTTTTTATTCTTTTTAACCGACTGTACGAATACATTCTCAAACGTCGTCTTCGGGGCAAACCACCAAAGAGGCGCGCCCAGCGAGCAATATGACTCAAGAAGAAGAGACGGGTCTGAAATTGGCTTTCAAAGAAATTGAGGACATCGAAGAACGCGATGAGGCAGCCCTCGATCTGTTAAAAAAGAGACTTCTCGGAGTAGCTGTTGTCGTCCTTTTTTTCTTTGTGTCGATTGTTCTCAGGCTTTGGAACCTCCAGATAACCGAAGGCACCGAATATGAAAAACGTTCTTACAGTAATCGAGTTCGGATACGACAGGTGGCGGCCCCACGGGGACATATCCTCGATCGGAACGGTCGAGAGATAGTCACCAACCGCCCCTCCTTTGATGTTCTGCTCATCCAGGAAGATTCTCATGATATCGGCGATGTTCTCAAACGGCTTGCCCCTATCCTTGGTACCGATGTTTCGGATTTATGGGCGAAAGTGCGTGATGCTTCGAGTAATCCCCGGTATATGCCGGTGCGATTGAAAGAGGACATCAATTGGCAGACCTTAGCCTACTTGGAAAGCCATAACCGGGAGTTCTCCGGTATCCGTATAGAGGTACAACCCGTCCGGGTTTATCACTATGACGATTTGGCCGCCAATACCATTGGCTATCTCGGAGCTATCTCGAAGAAAGAGTTCGATGAAGCGGATAAGAGCATTTATTCCGGCGAAGACATTATTGGCAAGAAGGGCATTGAGAGGCTTCGTGAAAAGGATCTGCGAGGGCAAAAAGGACAGAGCCTTTCCGAGGTCGATGCCAAGGGTTTTGAGCAAAAACAGCTGAAAACCGTGGAACCACTCTCCGGCCGCGAGATCCGATTGACCCTCGATGTCGATCTGCAACAGATAGCCGAGAGTTATATGACCGCCGGCGAAAAATCGGGGGCGGTCGTCGTCATGGAAGTCAATACGGGGCGACTACTGGCCGCCGTTTCCGCCCCCAGTATTCGCATCCAGGAGTTTGTCGGGGGAATTTCCCAGGAAGAATGGAAGGCTCTGCTCGACAACACTAAACACCCGCTCATCAATAAAGTTGTCCAGGCCACCTATCCGCCCGGGTCAACCTATAAAATGGTTACAGCCTTAGCAGGTCTTGCCAAAGGTGCCATCGATGAGAATACCGGTTTTTACTGTCCAGGATCTTATACCTTTGGTAACAGGACATATAGATGCTGGCGGCACAGCGGCCACGGTGCGGTGAGTTTGAATAGGGCTATTGGCGAATCCTGCGATGTCTATTTTTATCAGGTTGGGCAGCGAGTGGGAGTAGATTCGCTGGCGGAATATGCCCAAAAGCTTGGACTTGGAGCAAAAACCGGGGTAGAGATGGAATATGAGAAAGAGGGGTTGACTCCAACAAAAAATTGGAAGCTGAAAAATCGTAAAGCCAAGTGGCAGGACGGAGAAACGCTTTCTGTTGCTATAGGTCAAGGATATAATCTACTAAGCCCATTGCAGCTCTGTGTAATGACGTCGGCTTTGGCCAACGGCGGCAAAGTGTATAAACCAAAGCTTGTCGAACAGGTAATAGATATCGAAGGAATCGTTGTCGAAAACTTTCAGCCAGAATTGGTCAGTCAGGCGACCGGTCTGGATAAGTATTTCAAGCTCATTAGAAAGGGCATGGAGGAGGTCGTACAAGGTAAACATGGAACAGCCCGCAACGTTGCTATTGAAGGCCTACGTATCGCCGGCAAGACCGGCACCGCCCAGGTTGTTCGACTTGCCCAATACCGTGGCCTGAAGGAAGCGGCTATTCCGTATGAATATCGAGACCATGCCTGGTTTACCTGTTATGCGCCGGCAGATAATCCGGAGATTGCCGTGACGGTTCTTGTCGAACATGGACTGCATGGAGGGTCTGGAGCAGGGCCTATAGCACGAGCTGTGTTGAGTCAATACTTTAACAAGAAATCCGGTGGCAAGGAATCGAGCAAGATGGTTCCAGTGGTTATTGACCCGGATGATGGGACCATAGAATGATTCGTGTCGACAGACGATTGTTTGAGCATTTTGATATGGTGTTGATGCTGCTGATATTATTGGTATGCATGATGGCTTTCTTCAACCTTTACAGTGCATCCTTTCCACCTAAGGAATATGGCAGCCCACCCTATGTCAAACAGGGTTATTTTTTTCTCATGGCCTTGTCCGCCTTTATTTTTGTCCTCAGTTTCGACTACCAGAAATTGCATTCGTGGAACTATCCAGTGTATGCGGTAATCATAGTTCTCCTGGTATTGGCCGAAACCATCGGCAATACGGCGGGTGGGGCGCAACGCTGGATTAATCTCGGATTTTTCAAACTCCAGCCTTCCGAGCCTGCCAAACTCATGCTCATTATCACCCTGGCAAGTTACTTCTCAAGAAAGGAGATAAACGAAGGATATTCGATCAAGGATCTTTTGGTTCCGGTCGTCCTCACCGCCATTCCCTTTGTTCTTATTCTCCTCCAACCGGATCTTGGAACTGCTATGATGCTGGGGATAATCTTTGTGTCGATGGCGATGTTCGCCAGACTGAGAGTGTCCACCTATGTCATCATGGGCAGCTTAGCGCTTGGCCTCGGCATCTTTGCCTGGGAGAAGGTATTGAAACCTTATCAGAAACAGAGAATATTTACCTTTCTCGAACCCGAGAAAGATCCCATGGGCCACGGATATCAGGTTTTGCAGTCAAAGATCGCCGTAGGCAGTGGTGGTAAATTTGGCAAAGGATATATGGAAGGAACCCAGGGCCATTTGCATTTTTTGCCGGAGAGGCATACCGATTTCGCCTTTTCCGTCTGGGGTGAAGAGTGGGGATTTGCTGGAAGTGTGATTTTGGTTGGCACCTATTTTTTACTGATCATGTGGGGGTTATATGTGGCGATGTACGCCAGAGACCGTTTCGGCGTACTGTTGGCATTTGGTGTGGTGGCGCTTATTTTCTGGCAGGCGGTAATAAATCTTTTCATGATTCTTGGGTTTTTGCCGGTAGTGGGGATACCGTTGCCTCTTTTTTCCTATGGTGGTTCATCCCTTATGACAACTATGCTGGGGCTCGGGATATTGATGAACGTCAGGATGCGACGATTTCAGAACTCTATGTCAAGGGATTAGCAGTCGTTACGAAATTGTTTGGTCATTGCGCCTGATGTCGTTACGGCTTGCATGCTTTTCCGGGGATTCCTTTAGCTGCTTTCGGCTATAACCAGGTCGCGTAACGCTGCGATAAAAGTTGGATTGGTGTTGAGAGACGGGCAGGCCTGGAGGTCCATTCCCAGTTGGGCGGCCTTTTTTTTGTAGAGAATGTTTATTTCAAAGAGCGTTTCGATATGATCCGAAACAAAGCTTATCGGCACCATGAGAATGTTCTTGTCGCCATTCATGGCAAGCTGCTCGAGCATTTCCGGGGTGGACGGGGAGAGCCACTCAACAGGGCCGCTTCGGCTTTGGTAGCAGATTTGTCCCTCGATGCCGGTAATCTTCTCGACATGCCCGGATGGTCTGTTTGAGATGATCGACATACGGATCGCCTTCTTTGATGAAGGACACCGGGAGACTATGGGCGCTGTAGACCACCGCCACCTTTGCTGCAGCAAAAGCGCGCATACCTTCGCCAATATTGTCCGCCAGCGCCTGAATATAAGAAGGCTGGGTAGGCCAGGATGCGATAATCTTTAAGGGCAGTCCGGGTGCCAAACGCTTCAGACACCTCTGGAAATGGGAGAGAGATGAGCCGGTTGTGGCCTTTGAATAATGGGGATAAAGGGTCAGTGCGACTATCCGGGTAACCCCTTGTCGGAGTAGGAATTCAAGTGCTTCATCGGCTAATGGCGGCCAATAGCGCATGGCCACAACTACTGAATAGTCACCATCTTTTGCCAGGGATTGCTCCAGGGCCTTGGCCTGCTCACCAGTGATCCTTTTCAGCGGCGAGCCTCCGCCGATTTGTGCGTAGTTGGTCTTGCTTTTTGCAGCTCTTCGGCGGGAAATAAGCCAGGCAAGCGGTTTTTGGAGGAAGGTCGGGCCTAAGCGGATTATTTCCCGGTCACAAAAGAGGTTGTAAAGAAAGGGTTGGACATCTTCCAAGGTGTCTGGGCCGCCCATATTCAGCAGGACAACGCCGATCTTACAGTTTCTCACCGTCGCTCCTCACAACCTGCCGCCAGTTCATTGAAATTTTCCTTTCAGCACGATGCACAACATATTCTCAGTACTCAGCCGTTGCAAAACAAGGACACGTCTCGGTGCATTGCCGAAAGCGGCATAAGGAGCAGTAACACATTGATAAAAATAGCCAGACGGTTTCCCCATGGCTCTTAAAAAGAATAATTATTGTACTAACAAAGAGTGGAAATGGCCAGTTTTCTTGTTGAACCTCAGTAAATATGTCATTTCCCCAGGCAGGGACTCGGAAAAGAAAGGAGGTCGTCTTGATTCTCAAGGGCAGGAGAATATAATATAGGAAAGCGCCGATCATTTCCGGTTAGAAGCGTTGCAGGAGCTGTTGCTCGTGCGGGACTGTCTGGTGCGAAGGTGATCTGCAAGGGATTGCATCTTGCGATGCATGAGGCGAACAGTGGTCAAACCATTGTTTGAATCCGAGACGGAGGAACTCTATGGAACTGAAGATCGAAGCCCGAAATGTTGAGTTGCGTAAAAGCTGGCAGACCAAGATCAGTGAGGAACAGGAGAAACTTATTCGTCACTATCCAAATTTTGTTCTTCATTTACGTATCAGCATTGAAGCCACTACCCACTACAAGGAGGGAGGGTTTGAGATCAAACTTGTTGCCACGGTACCCAATGACACGGTCGTTGTGACAAGAAACGGTGAGTCCGTGCGTACGGTACTGACCGAGTCTTTTGACGTGCTGGCACTTCAACTGAAAGAGATTCAGAGGAAAAAAAGGAAAGGTCAAAAGGTGTCAAACCATGTTGAAGGAGGCGATAAGGTAGGGGTGATCAGGAAGCTGTCACCGCATGAATCCTACGGCTTTATTATGTCTGCCGATAAAAGGGATATCTATTTCCATGAGAACGCTCTGAAAAATGTAAATATGGAAGACCTTGCTGAAGGGGACAGTGTTCTTTTCGGTGAAACCCACGGCGATAAAGGACCACAGGCCTCGTGGGTGAGATCGGCTGAATAATCGAAAATAGCGAAAATTACCTTTCTGGGCCTTGGACAGCAATGTTCAAGGCCCTTTTTGTTGCCGATTGCTGGAGGGATAATTGAAAAATTATCCGATACAAACAGGTTAAAAGCCGCTATAGTTCAAGGCGGGGCACGAAAACAGCTGCCCGTCAGTGTACGGAGATATCGTACATCAGGTCATTCTGAGTTTTTATGGGAGAAACGAGCAGTGCAAAAAGAAGTATACCTTATCGATGGCAGTGCCTATATTTATCGCGCATATCACGCGATTGCTCCGCTTTCCAATAGCAAAGGGATGCCTACCCATGCTGTGCTGGGTTTTGTGAACATGGTCAAGAAGCTGATCAAGGATAAGCAACCGACGTATATGGCCATTGCCTTTGATAGCCGTGGACCGGTATTTCGCCATCAACTGTATCAGGCGTATAAGGCCAATCGACCGCCCATGCCTCTGGATCTCAGTGTGCAGCTCCCTTATATAAAAAAATTTGTTGTCGCCTCGAACATCCTTATGCTTGAAGAACAGGGCGTTGAGGCCGATGACATCATTGCCACGGCGGTAAAAATATTCACCGCCCGTGGTCACAAGGTTGTTGTTGTCTCCGGCGACAAGGATCTTCTCCAACTGGTCAGTGACGACGTGGTCATGTGGGATCCGATGAAAGAGCGGGTCATGGACCGGGAGGCAATCCACCAGAAATACCTGATCTATCCGGATCGACTCCTCGATCTTTTTGCCCTTATCGGCGACAGTTCCGATAATGTCCCCGGTGTCCAGGGTATTGGTCCAAAGACTGCCGAAAAACTGATAAATACCTATGGCTCCTTGGACGGTCTGTATGAACATGTCGAGGAGCTGAAACAATCCCGGGTCAAGGAACAGCTTATCGCCAACAGGGAATCGGCCTTTCTTTCACGTCGTTTGATTCAGCTGAAAAGCGATGTCGCCATCCCCGAGGAATTGGCGAGATACGCACTTGTCGAGTCCAATAACGAGGGATTGGCACAGATCTATACGGAACTGGAGTTTTCAAGTCTGCTGAAGGGAATCGACACCGCCGTGCCGGTGCCGACCGAAGGTTTCATAATTGTTCGTAGCCGTGAACAACTGACTGCCATGGTCGGTGACCTTGCCGGAACGGATTGTCTTGCGATAGATACCGAAACCACCTCCATCAATGCGCGTATCGCCCAGCTGGTCGGGATATCTCTTTGTCGCAGCCTTGATCGGGCCTGGTATATACCGATCGGCCATGTTGACGCCCAGGGACATCCGGTGGCCGGACAGCTTCCAGCCGAGGAGGTGAAAGAGGCGCTGCAACCTTTTCTGAACTCTCCCGAGATATTAAAAATCGGCCATAACCTGAAATATGATGTCACCGTTTTCAAGCAGCAATGGGGAATTGAATTCGGCGGACAACTGGCCGACACTCTTATCGCCGCTTATCTCACCGAAAGTGGCGAACGGTCGTTGAAACTCGATGACCTGTGCCAGGCACGGGGGCTGCGCCTGACTTCTTTTGCCGAGGTTACCGGTAAAGACAAGAGAGATGGCTGTTTTGCATTTGTCGATATCGAAAAGGCCGGTATTTATAGCTGCGAAGATGTATATGCAGCCATACTGCTTTGGCGGGAATTTTCCCCTTTGCTCCGGGAAAAAGGTTTAGATGATCTTTTCCACCGGGTCGAGATGCCGATAGTGACCATCCTGGCCGAGATGGAGCTTGCCGGAATTTGTGTCGATCCGGCGGTGCTTGCCGCGCTGTCTCGGGAGTTTACGGAAAAACTTGCCATTCTTGAAAAACAGATATATGAGCTGGCCGGACATCCGTTTAATATCAATTCGCCGCGCCAGTTGGGACAGGTGCTCTTTGAGGAACAGGGGCTTGCGCACGGGAGAAAGACCAAAACCGGCTTTTCAACGGACGTTGGGGTATTAGAAAAACTGAGCCATAAGCATCAATTGCCGGCCCTGATTTTGCGATTTCGCACGGTTACAAAGCTTCTTTCCACCTATGTTGAGAAACTCAGCCTGCTCCAGGACCCAACCACCGGAAGGATACATACCTCCTTTAACCAGGCGGTGGCGGCAACTGGACGACTGTCAAGCAGTGACCCCAACCTGCAAAATATTCCCATTCGCACCGAGGAAGGCAGTCGTATTCGTGAGGCCTTTGTCCCAGGAGCGGGGTTGGTCTTTCTTGCCGCCGATTATTCGCAGATCGATTTACGGGTGTTGGCCCATTATTCCCAGGACAAGGCCTTGATTGGCGCTTTCAGGGCGGGGGAGGATGTGCATGCCCGGACTGCCGCGGAGATTTTTGGGGTTTCCCAGCTTCTCGTTACCTCGGAGATGCGTCGGGTGGCTAAATCGATAAATTTCGGAATTGTCTATGGTATGAGCAGCTTTGGTTTGTCTCAGCAGCTGGATATCGGCAGAAAGGAAGCACAAAGGTTTATTGACAGGTATTTTGCCCTTTATACCGGGGTGCAACGTTTTATGGCGGAAATTGTCCGGCAGGCGCAAGCCAGCGGCTATGTCACAACTCTCCTCAATCGCCGACGCAGTGTCCCGGACATCAACGCCAATAATAAAGTGCAAAGAGAATTTGCCGAACGTACGGCTATTAATACGCCGATCCAGGGCACCGCTGCCGATATTATTAAACTGGCGATGATAAAGTGTCGGCAGGCACTTCATTCGGCGGGATTGTCGGCCAGGATGCTCCTGCAGATCCACGATGAACTGGTTTTTGAGCTCCCTGAGGCGGAAGTCGATACTACCCGGGCGATTATCAAGTCGGCCATGGAAAATGCCATGGCGCTGGATGTACCGCTCGCCGTCAATTTTGCGGTGGGCAGGAACCTTGCCAAGTGACATCTCCGGTGTTGTGGTATTTACACAATCGTTGATGTCGATTTTACTCAAAGAAAATTTTTTGCGCTGCTGATGCCCTTTTATACCACAAGGGCATAAGTTTCGTTTGAGCAGACAAGCTGCTCAACTCAGCTTTATCATCCAGGGATTTTTTATGTCGGTATCACAGCAGATCGATCAGTTGATCAAGGAAATTAAGCTCTTTATTCGTTATGCGGTCACCCGAGAACGAGATCATCGCCGCGTGCGCCTTGGTCGACAGGTATCGCAATAATCGACTGGTTCTCAACCTGCTTCGGGAATACTATCTTGCCTTACCCGATGCCCGTGAAGAGGCGGTCACCCGCATATCAAAGCTTCTTCACCGGCAAGGTGTTTTTTTGTTTGTTCTTACAACCACTACTACCGCCCATCTGTACGCGGCATCGGTTGATGAGGTGGTCTGGTTGGGAGAATATCTGGGCGAACTGGATTCAGAGCTTTTGGCCTATTGGGGTGTAACAGATCAAGATGAGTTCAGTAAGCTCTGCATTCCGATCAGTGATCTCATAGAGTACTCTGTCGGGATCAGCGGCAGTCGGGGAGAATGTCCGGCTTGTGGCGTCGAGGAAGGTGAGTATCATCTCCTCGGCTGTTCAGTTGAAGTCTGTCCATGGTGTGAGGGACAGCTCAATAAATGTAATTGCCGCTTTGAGCAGCTCGAAGTGGATACGGTTGATACTGAGGAGCAATTGGAACGATTTCTTGAGATGTTGACAGCTAAAGGCCGGATGCCTTTTCACCAGCACCAGGCACCTTATTACCCCGGCACCAGCGACGGCTTGGATCGGGACGAAAAAGAAAGGTGATGTGCCCTGCTGTTTGCTGTTGGAGGGGAAGTCGGCGCTATTCTTTGGCCAAGACTTCCCCTTCGATAGAATTCCTGCCTATTTCCCGCTGACCGACTTGAGGTATTGATAAAGGTCGGAGTCCGAAGACAACACCAGCGACGTATTGCTCCCGACAATTTCCCGGTAACTCTCCAGGGTTTTTTGAAATGCATAGAAATTGGGGTCGAGAGAGTAGGCCTCGCCATAAATCTTTGTTGCCTCTGCGTCAGCACGACCTTTTATGGTGAGTGCCTCCTTATTGGCAGTGGAGATGATTTCCTGGAGTTTTCGTTCAACCGTTCCGAGAATCTCGGCTTTTTGTCCTTCACCGGTCGAGCGTTTTTCCGCGGCAATACGCTTTCTCTCGGAAATCATCCGATCGTAAACTTTGAGACGCACCGAATCGATATAATTAACCCTTTTAAACATCACATCAATCAGCTCAATGCCGTATTGCGGCGTGATCTTGGCGGCAATTTCGAGAATATGTTTGCTAATCTGATCTCGACCATTTTTCGGCTTGCTGCCGATGGTGTCAAGGTCGGTGGTTTCCGACATGGTGGCAATCGACCAATCTGAGCTGCGGATGATTTCAATCAGGTCATTTTTGTTCACCATATCGCGAACGGTACCATCAATGATGTCGCTCAACAGTGATTGTGCCCGGGTCTCGGTCTTGACCGCCTGCAGAAATTTCAGAGCATTGGTGATACGCCAGCGGGCGGTTACATCAAGATAGACAAAGGTTTTATCATTGGTGGGAATCTGGTTGGGTTGGCCATTCCAAATCTGTATTTTCTTTTCAAAAATTTCAACATGTTGGATAAATGGCATCTTGAAATGCAGACCTGCATCAATGACAGGGTCACCAACAGGTGCGCCAAATTGTGTTACCACAACCTGTTTACCCTCCTCGAGAATAAAGAAACCATCGTAGACGATGACCATCGCCAGGAGAACGAGACCTGCGAGAAAAAATTGGGCTATTTGCTTCATATCTGTTTCCTTTCTGAGTATCAGTTTATTTCGACTCTACTACTGGAGTTTTTTGCAAACCGCCTGCCGAGGTGATATTCAGGAGTGGCAAGGGTGACTGCTGATTTTTGTCGATGACATAAACTGATTGGACGCCGGGAAGAATATCCTTCATAGTTTCAAGGTACATACGCTTTCGGGTGACATCCGGAGCGGTTTTATATTCTTTGAGAATGTCCAGAAAACGCTGGGTTTCTCCTTGGGCGTTGTTGATTCTTTGCGCCTGGTAGCCGTAAGCCTCTTCGACCATTTTTTTAGCATCGCCACCGGCTTTTGGGATTACCCGGTTGTAATTCTCTTCGGCCTCATTGACCATGCGTTTCATATCCTGGTCGGCCTCATTGACTTCATTGAAGGCCGGTTTGACCTGCTCAGGAGGATTGATATCCTGGAACTGCACGGTACCGATCGAAACACCACTCATTCCTTTTGGAAACAAACCGTCCAGCTGGCTTTGCAATTCCACTTTCACTGAAGCGGCGAGGAGATCACGATTGCTGAGAACATAGTCAAAATCCATGTTGCCGACGATTCGCCTGGTGACACTCTCAGACATGTCACGGATTGCCTGGATGACGTCGGAGACCTTGAACAGGAAGGCATACGGGTCGGCGACCTTGTATTGGACAATCCAGGCAACATTGATAACGTTTTTGTCGGCGGTAAGCATGAGTGATTCCATGTCGTAGCCGCGCTTCTCGATGGATGTCTGTTGTCCGGGGAAGCGACTGCGGAAGCCGAATTCCTCCTTTCTGATGTTTTCAACATCCACCTTGTAGAGTTTGTCGACATAGGGAATTTTAAAATGCAGGCCGGAGGGGGTGGTTCGGGAATATTGCCCGAGTCGAAGAATGACACCCACTTCACTGGGGGCAATCTTGAAAAACGAAGAATACACACCTTGGAGAACAACGATTATCAGGATGATCGCCAATAATTTGCCGATGTTGGCAAAGGGCGAGGATGGTGTGGGTGGTGTGGCACTGCTGTCTCCAGCTGGGGTAGGTGTTTTTTTGTCAGAAAAAAAATCTTGTAATTTATTAATCAGTTGTGCGACAACTTCTTCCGGGGTTTGCGGCCTGTGCTTTTTTCCCCAGGGAGGTTGCTGATCCTGATTAGACATATAAAATCTCCTGTTCATAGTTTTCTTGATATCCTCTTAACCATGATGAATCAAGGTTGCGCCAGATAGAAAGGGCTAGCAAGAGGAGCGGTCAATGGGCTTCGTTGAACGTATAAGGGTAATAATTGCTGGAGTCGATTGCAACCTGAATCGTCATGAAAATCTGGAATGTGTCTGAGGTCTCACGGCTCACCAAGATAACGCCATCAGCCAGCAGCCATAAAAAATGAATAAAACGGCGGTTCCCAGCAAGGTCTGCAGCCAAAATGATGCGCGGAGTGCTGGGAAAAAAGGCAATCGCACAAAGTTTCCGCAGATCAGTCCGCATAACAGGCCGAAGAGATGACTGCCTAGATCCGTTCGTTCACCCTCTGAGCCAAGGAAAGCAAGCAGGGCCAGGCCGGCCATAAGCGGCATGAAAAAATGAAGGACAATACGGGTGGTCTTAAAGGCGAAACTCATGGTACAAAGCATGCCGATGACGCTGAACACCGATGTGGAAAAACCAACAAACATATGTCCTGGGCCATGAACCAGCACATTAAGATAATTGGCGATAACTGAAGTAAGTAAAATTGCTAACAGACCAATGCCGTTACCGGTGAGCTGGAGAAAAAAATGGAGGAGAAAGACACCAAGTGCGCAGTTACTCAAGAGGTGGACGATATCAGCGTGGAGAGTGAGGGCCGTCACCAGGCGAAAGAGTTCAAAGTTGTTGAGAATGGCTTCGGCGTTTCCCGCCCCCTTGACGAACCATCCTGAATTGAGATGCCAGTCTCCGGTCAGCCCGAAAAGACCAGCCAGGCAGCCGATCAGCAAGGGACTCATCGCTCGAAAAACCGGAGTGAAATGAGGATGTTCTTTGGGTTGCAGAGGCCAGTTGGCGTTTTCTTCGGTGTATGCAGAGAGTTCTTTATGGGCTATCTCTAAGAGAGCAGGAGTAACATATATCTCCATCCGGTCAGGCGAAATTATGCGAATGCGATGGGTGATATTGGCGGCGGACAGAACAAGGGAGAAGGTGTTGAGATGCTCGGGATCCTTAACTCGCAAAAGGAGTTCTTCTGACACATTCTCGGAAGCAGGTGGAGATTCTCGGGCAATCAAAGATTGGTCTTCATTTACGACGAGGGAGGAAAGATTCCTGTCCGGCGGGCATGCAGCCGGACAGGAATGACAAAAATCACTAGGCCAGCCGGTCCATGGAGACAATGGCACCCAGGTTTTCTTTTAATTGCAGCAATTCGGCACGTTGTTTTTCGTACACTTCAAACAATTTTGCCGGGATATCGGCTTCTTTGCTGTAGGCGTTTCGCTGCAGATCTATACGGGCGATAATTTTGTCGATGTACAGAGAAAACTGCATGTCATAGAGAGCTTTTGGATAGTCCTTGTTAATACCCTGAAAGAGTTTAACCAAATCCTCATATCTCGGCAGATAGCCAACGGGCGTACTGATGGCCTTGACATCGCCGTTGGCAAAGAGCTCAAGCCAGCCGAGCCAGACCTTCACATCCTTTTTCTCTCCGAGCAGTTTATCGCCGGAACCGCCTCGGTTGCCATGGGTGAGAAAATAGTTCAAACCAGCCATAACAGGGCGAGTGGCTTGGATGAATTTGTTTGAGTTAAAGAATGTGAACTGCGCCTGCATATAATCGGCAAGGGCGCCGGGTATAAAGGGGGCATTAGCCCAAGGCTGACGATTGACACCTGTTGCGCCAACCTCCGTGGCTGTGGCTTTAGAGACAATTGAGGCGCCAATTACAACGCCTTCGTCGGCATTTTTTGCCACCCATACCGGAGGCATGGTGTCACCATCCCTGCCGGAGTAGGTGATTACCTTGATCGGTACACCGCTTGGCGATTCCGAGAGCTCGGTCGCATGATTGGCAATAGCTGAGGCCTTCAGGGTGCAGCGGGAGTTTTTATGAGACATTGGCACAGGTTTGCCGGTTTCATCGGTTTTTCCTTTAAACCATTCTCCTTGAAAATTGATGCCCTTGTCCGGTGCCTCTTCGCCATTGCCTACCCAGTAGGGAACATTGTCAGCGATAAGAACATTCGACCAAATAACCTCCGTGCCGTCGCCACGCAAACATTCCATGAGATAGGGGTCACCTTCTCGGTTGACGTCTTCGACAATGCCGAAAATACCTTTTTCAGGATTGATGGCCCGAAGAATGCCCTCTTTGTCAATCCAAAATTGAGCCAGATCATCACCGATAAAATCCGTGCCGACCATGGCGGTGGTGGTTTTGCCGCATCCGGATGGCGCCGCACCGGCAAAAAAGGTCTTTCTGCCTCCTGGTCCGGTCATGCCCGTTATAAACATATGCTCCGATAACTGCTCTTCAACTTTATAGTAGGTGGCATAGTCAACACTGAAACGGTGGTTGCCTTTTTTCAGGAGGAGGGTGTTGCCGGCATAGGTGCAAAAAGTGGCAAAGGTGGTCAGCCAGCTTCTGTCCATAAAGATACGGGCATTCGGCACATCTGCCGGGGTGTTGTTGCCTTCCGAGTGGACGTTGGTGAAGAAAAGTCCGACTCGATTGACCTCGGCGTCGAAATGTCGGTAGCAATTTCTGTAAAGGAGTTCTGCCGAGTGCAGGACATATCCTGACGAGGAAATTTCAATTGCCGGAATCGTCGCTTCGGCACCAACCGGGCCGCGGCTATAAAAGCCGATTATAAGAGTTTTGCCGGACATTATTTTCGGCATGAACTTCTTAACATATTCGATTGCCTCACTGCGAGGCACAGTTTTGGCGAGAGAGCTCATTTTTTCGCCGGGGTTTATGATGTAATATGTTTGATTTACCAGCCGGGCCTGGTCCTGGGGCAAGTCAAAGTGAATGGTATGGCCATTCTTGGCAAGTTTCCTCTCTTCACCTTTTTTTAGAGAATATTCTCGGACCCACTGTACGTCTTCCTCATTACCAGTATTAACAAAGACACTGTCGGGTTGGCACATGGCGATAGCATTGGCGATCTTGATCAGAGCCTTCTCATTTTTGATCAGTGCCAATTTCATGTGATTATTTTCATCAAGCTTGTCAGCAAGCACCTTGTTTGCTTCGGCAATATTCTTTATCCCACCAACAACTGCGAGTATCTCATCACCCTTGTTCAGTTCCAGCATTCTTCACTCCTTCACGCATAGTGCATGACACCATTAATAGAATAACAACTGATTCATCAAAAACCTCGAACGATGCCATAATATGAATTTTTGCTTTTGACGTCAAGATTTAGATCGACCGCACAAAGGGAAAAACCTGTTCAAAATACCATAATTACATGCAGATTCGGATAAATGTCCAACGACAAGGTGGTTAGAGCCTGGTGATTCAATTAACGATAGTTTGAGTTATCTATAAGATTTTGTGATGAATTGACGACAATCAATGGACGGTCCTGACAACGAATGAGTCATATTTCGCTTTTCTCGGGACAATGATTGAAAAAATGATATAGGCGGAATGAGATACCCGCAATAGTCCAAATTCTGTCAACAGGCAATAGGCCACTATGGAATTGTCCGAACGGGCGAAGAAGGAAAGGGAGATTGCATCTCTTGGTGAATCGTGCTATACGGCAGCCATCCGGTTCTGGAACAGCTGGGAATCATTTGTGGGTGTGCACCGTGACCAGCTATGGCCTATGAATTTTTCATTTGAGGTTCTTGTCATTTCCTCCGCCACGATGACCAGAGTCGCCAGCAATCTTCCCTCTCGGGACTCGATAAGGTTATGAAAAATGTGGACAAGGAAGGCGATTGCCTGGAATTGGAGGCTGCATAAAATAGAAAAGGGCTGCAATCATGATACGATTGCAGCCCTTGATCTGTTTAAACTGGTGCCGAAGAAAAGACTCGAACTTTCACTGGGAAACCCCAACTAGACCCTGAACCTAGCGCGTCTACCAATTCCGCCACTTCGGCAACGCGCTTGAATATGCTTCCTGCGTGGGTATTTGTCAAGACATTCTTGACTCGAATTCGAAAAATCAAACGGTGTGGTTACTATGCAGATATTCAAGACCACGGAAGACATTGTTGCACCATTCACCAACGCCTGTGTCACCATTGGCAATTTTGACGGTGTTCATTTCGGGCATCAACAGCTGTTTCAGACCGTCGTGCAAAAGGCCAGAGCAATCAAGGGTACCAGCGTGGCGATAACCTTTGATCCGCATCCTCTTCAGGTCTTGTTGCCTGGCGGAATCAAACTTATTTCTACCTGCGAACAAAAAATTGAACTCATTGCTATGGCTGGGATTGATGTATTGCTGGTCATTCCTTTTACCAAGGAGTTCGCCAAGACTACTGCCGATGACTTTGTTTCCGAGTTGTTGGTTCGGCGACTTGGTGTAAAAGAGCTGGTGGTCGGTTACGATTATGCCTTTGGCAAGGGCCGAAGCGGCAACATAAAGTTCTTGCAACGACAGGGAGGAATTTTTGGATTTCCCGTTACCGTTGTTGATGCCTATTATGTCGATAATCAATTGGTAAGCTCAACCAGGATCCGTGAATTGGTGAGAAACGGGGATATGACGGCCGCCCGGGACCTGCTTGGCCGCAATTATCAGATCCGCGGCACGGTGCAGGTGGGCAAGCAGCGCGGTGGCAAGGTCATTGGCTTTCCTACGGCTAATTTGAAGTTTAACGAGGAAGATCTGGTACCTAAACATGGTGTCTATGTGACACAGGTAATCTGTCGAGGTCGTGGATATGGTGGAATTCTCAATATCGGCTACAACCCTACTTTTGGTGAGGAGCAACTCGTGGCCGAGACGCATATTTTCGATTTCAATGAAGATATCTACGGCCAACCTATTAAGGTGAATCTCCTCAAATTCCTCCGCAGTGAACGAAAATTCTCCGGCGCCAAAGAACTCGCAGAACAGATAGGAAAGGATGTGTCGGTGGCGAAAGCCATCCTGGCGACACACCAGAAAGAGTTGATTTTGTCAAGCAGCGAGCGTTTCAACCGGTAAATCTGCAAGGGGTGATGGCCCGGATATTTTCTTGTTGCAAGTACGTTCAAGGTGTCTATAGTGTAGGCGCTCTTGGCCTCGACCTTGTAGGCCCGGAAGTTACCAAATAAGCAGAAATAGAAGGTAATAGAAAGATAGAGTTTGCCGTTTGGACCGATAGAAGCGGAGTGAATTGGCAAAGCTAGGTGCCATTAATACTATAGAGGGAAGTTATGGTTGAACAGTTGCAGGAAGATTTGCCGAAGGTGATTGAGGAATTAGAGAAGAAATGCAAGGAACATCCGAAATCGGTAATGGCATTTCATCACCTGGGATTGGTGTACATGAAAGCCGGGCGAATTCCGGAGGCAATCAAGGCATTGGAAAAGGCTATTGAACTTGATAACCTCAGCAGTGAGAGCATGGTCAATCTCGGGGCTATATATTTCGGCCAGGGAAATCTCGATAAAGCACGTCAGTTGAACGAACAAGCTCTCTCCGTCAGTCCCGAAAGTGCTCAGGCGCATGCCAATCTTGGTCTTATTTGGCAGCAGCATAATGAATTCGAAACGGCTATAGCTTCCTACGAAAAGGCTCTCCGCTATGATCCGAAGCTTGCAAGCGCTTGGATGAACCTCACAGCTGTTCTGACAATGAAAGGTGACGATGAGCGGGCCGTCCTTGCTGCGCGAAAAGGTCTTGAGCTTGATCCTGATTCGCCGCTCGGACACAATAATCTCGCGGTGGCCCTTTATTTCAGTGGTAAGTTTGCAGACGCCAAAATGCATATGGAAAAGGCCAGAGAACTGGGTTATTCCGTGGATGCCAACTTTGTCACGAGTCTCCAAGAAAAACTGGCTTAAGCCGCAAAATAATGCCTAAAGATAAGATAGCTGTTCGGCCCTGGTGTCCTTTTTGTGGCCAGAAGGTAGGGCGACCCACCAATGCACCGCTTCGCAAAATGAATGAATTCCCGGTCGGACGCTGTCAATGCGGGGCGGTATACACCTGCGATGCGACAGGGCATAATGTCGGAGCAGCGATCGTCGAGACGCTGGTCTACGCCTGTGATGATAACGCCGATTTGGCCTGGGAGCTGATGCCTGAGGATGACTATTTAACCGGCCGCATTGAGAACTATGACGAAAGCGCGCACCAGGTCGTAGCCGAAAAGAACATTGATGGCCGGGCGGTGCGCGGGGTTCTGTATTTTGTCCGTCTGCACACCGATGCCAGAGAAATTGCCAAGCGAGTCAGGGAAAATAAAGACCGGATCCTGGAGCAGACCGTGCCGGGGTTTCGACAACCCATCCACCGTCACCATTGAGCCTGCTCCCAATCCTCTGCGAAAGCGCGGTAAGGCAGACAAAGTAACGGTGAAAGAGTGTGTTGACCAGGGCGATATTGATGGTCTTGTCGCTCTGTGCTTTGATGATAAAAAGACCTTGAGGCTGATGCAGCGTTTGCTCTATGATCCCGAGGAGGGCAGGCGGTGGCAGGTTGCCTGGACTATCGGGCAGGTGACATGCAAGAACTTCGACCCGTGAGCCGGGGCCGGTTTCGGAACTACTGCACCGCCTGTTCGAGGCATGCTCCGATTCAGCCGCGACACCATGGGGAATGGTCGAGACCATCGGCTATGTCATTGCCCTTCGTCCGGACATTTTTGGCGCCTTTACCCGGCACCTTCTAAATTACTTGAAAGAACCATCAACCCGCAACCAAGTACTTTGGGCCCTCGCCGAAATCGCTGGGAAGAGGCCCGATCTGATTCGCGACACACCGTTTTATAACTTGTTTCATTTTCTCAAACATCCTGAAGCCCAGGTGCGAGGTCAGGTGGTACGACTGCTCGGTCGGATCAGGGCGTCGGAGGCGGTCATCCAGTTGATGGAACTCGGCAATGACCATGCGGTTTTTACATGGTGTCGGGAAGGTCGGCTGGAGACTTCAACCATAGCCGATGCGACAGCAGAAGCAATACAGGCAATACAAGGAGGAGCTCAATATGAGCAATAAACTTCAAACAATCGATTCAATCCAACCGCTTGGCAGCGGCCAAAATGAAGGGGCGAAGGATTCAGTCAAAAAAGAGTACGAAGAAGGTTTGCGTTTTCTTGAGCAACAGGAATATGGCCAGGCTGCGGTCGCGCTGCACAATGCTCTTGTAGGCTTTGAACAAAGGCAGGATGAGGCTGGAATTGCCAATGCAAGCAATCAGCTCGGTCATGTGTGTCTTTTTCGCAAAGAATATGATGGTGCGCTCAAGCATTATCAAAGGGCCCTTATCATCTGTGAAAAGGCCAATGACAGGATGAGTACTCTGGCCGTTTTTAATAAGATAGTTACGGCACAGAAAGGGTTGAAGCAGTATGATAAAGCTATCGCGGTATGTCTCGCCATACTGGATTTGTATCATGACAACCGTGACCCTCAGGGAACCGTTGCAACCCTTGAAACCATGGCGGAAATCTATCTGGAGAATGGACAAAGGGAAAAAGCTGCTGATACTTATCGGACCATTGGCTCGATTCATAAAAACTTTCGGCATGATACGATTGCTGCACGGTATATGGAAAAGGCTGCTCAGGCGGCCACTCATGCTGCTTGAAATGGTCTGACCACACTTTCAGCGGATTCCTTCAGTGACGTATTCAAGTGTAACTGTGCCACGGCTGTCATGACGAGGGAAAATGAGAAAAAATGTTACAAGAATGAGATGTTTACCGGGATAATTGAAGGGGTTGGCAGAATTGCCGGCAAGCGTACCTCGGGCCGTGGGATCGTGCTTGACTTCGAAGCTGGTTTTGCACTGAATGACCCAAAGGAGGGCGAGTCTATTGCTGCGAGCGGGGTATGTCTGACCGCATATGCAATACACGGTAATAGATTCAGTGCCGATGTGTCGCCCGAGACCCTTTCACGCACAAAACTCGGCATGCTTGGTCCCGGTGAATATGTTAATCTTGAACGGGCTCTGAGATTGTCTGATCGACTCGGCGGTCATATTGTATCCGGGCATGTAGATTGTTTGGCTAGCGTTTCCAGCCGACAGGAAGTTGGCCTCTATACTTTATTTTCGTTTTCTCTGGCGAAAGAACAGGATCGCTTTATTATTGAAAAAGGTTCCATCTCGATTGACGGAGTAAGTCTCACCGTCAATAGTTGTAGTTCTGGGCATTTTTCCGTGTCAATCATTCCCCACACCCTCAAGGAAACAACACTCGGTGCATTAAAAGTCGGTAACAAAGTTAATATTGAGGTTGATGTTATCGGTAAATATGTTGCTAAACTGCTGGCGCCTGGGGTTCAGGTTGCGGCTGAGAGGGGTGATGTTGGAGGTATCAACCCGGGCTTTCTCTCTGAGCACGGTTTTTTGTAATTTCACCAGGTTTTCGATTAATTATTTTTATAGTGGGTCATTAACATGGCAGTCAGTCTGATTGATGAGGTTATTGAGGATATCAAGGCCGGTAAAATGGTCATTTTGGTTGATGATGAGGATCGTGAAAACGAAGGCGATCTTTATATGGCTGCTGAAATGGTCGATGGCGATGCCATCAATTTTATGGCTACCCATGGCAGGGGCTTGATTTGTTTGACGCTTTGTGGAGAGTTGGTAGATAAGCTCGAATTACCGATGATGGTCTCCAATAATACCTCCCCGTATGGTACCGGTTTCACTGTCAGTATCGAGGCCAGAAGCGGAGTGTCCACCGGCATCTCGGCGGCAGATCGAGCACGGACAATTCAGGTCGCTGTGGCAAAAGATGCAAAGCCTTCCGATCTGGTAAGTCCCGGCCATGTTTTCCCTCTCAGGGCACGTGATGGCGGTGTTCTGGTGCGTACCGGTCAAACCGAAGGGTCGGTCGATCTTTCCCGTCTTGCCGGTTTGATACCTGCTGGGGTCATTTGTGAAATCATGAATGAAGACGGAACGATGGCACGAATGAATGATCTTGAGATATTTGCCGCCAGGCATGATTTGAAGATTGCCACGATAGCTGATCTCGTCGCCTACAGATTGCGCGAAGATACCCTGGTAAAGAGGGAGGTCGAGGCGCGGGTGCCGACTGAACATGCCGGTGAATTTAAAGCGGTGGTATATTCAAATTCAGTGGATAATCTTGAGCATATCGCCCTTGTTAAAGGTGATATCAGTAAGGCGAAGCGGGTACTGGTGCGGGTTCATTCCGAGTGTCTTACCGGGGATGTCTTCGGCTCATCCCGCTGTGATTGTGGCCTGCAGTTGAATGCGGCAATGAAGATGATTGATCAAGAAGGATGCGGCATCGTACTGTATATGCGCCAGGAGGGTAGGGGAATTGGTCTTATCAACAAATTGAAGGCTTACTGTCTCCAAGATGAGGAGGGAGTAGATACCGTCGAGGCCAATCATATGTTGGGTTTTAAAAGCGATCTGCGTGATTATGGAATAGGCGCGCAGATTCTTCGGGATCTTGGGGTCAATAAGATGGCGATTTTAACCAACAACCCCAAGAAGATCGTTGGTCTTGAAGGCTATGGTATTGAAGTTGTCGCAAGATTTCCATTAGAAATGCCGGCCAGCAAAGAAAACAAAGAATATCTAATGTGCAAGCGCGACCGGATGGGACATCTGATGACTGTTGATGATGAGTAATTGTAGAACAGATAATTTGAAACCGTCACGCACCAATATTCGACAGTAGAAATTACTTTTTAAGCCAAATAATTGTAGAACTAGTTTTGTGAGTGGTTCGTCCAGGGGTGCAGAGTTGCTAACCGGCGGCCATATTGTTGTAGGAATCTCATACTCTAACTTTTTCAGGAACACAGCATGGCAAATTTTATTGAAGGCAATCTCAAAGCCGACGGGAAAAAATTCGCAATCGTGGTATCACGATTTAATTCCTTCTTAAGCGAAAAACTATTGGAAGGCGCCCTGGACAGCCTGGTTCGCTCTGGCGCAGCCGAAAGCGATATCGATGTCGTCAGGGTTCCCGGAGCTTTCGAGATTCCGCTCATTGCTAAACGACTTGCAGGATCGCAAAAGTACAATGCGGTAATTGTCCTTGGAGTAGTTATTCGGGGTGCTACCCCCCATTTTGATGTCGTGGTCAATGAGGTTTCCAAAGGAACCGCCCAGGCAGGAATGGAAACGGGCGTTCCTGTTCTTTTCGGAGTTTTGACCACAGAAACCATCGAACAGGCGATTGAGCGCAGTGGGACCAAGGCGGGAAACAAAGGTGCCGAGGTGGCTGTTGCTGCCATTGAAATGGCAAATCTCATCGACTCTCTGCATTAATACACTCCATGGGTACACGAAGAAATTCAAGGGAAATTGCCCTGCAGTTTCTCTATCAGGAGGATTTCACTATTGGTTCTGATCAGCCGTTTGGCTATGACCTGGCGGAACGATTTGAGTTGTTCTGTAATCTTTTTCAAGTGAACAAAAAGGCGCGCGCTTATGCCGTGGAATTATTGGAGGGGGTGAGCAGCAATCTCCCGCACCTTGATCAGTTGATAAGCGAAGCGGCAACCAATTGGCGCCTGACTCGTATTGCTCCCACCGATCGAAACCTCCTCCGTATCGCGGTATATGAAATGCTGAATAAAAATGATGTTCCCCCGCAAGTAGCCATAAACGAAGCAGTGGAAATCGCCAAACGTTTCGCCGGTGATGATTCTCCAAAATTCATCAATGGAGTTCTCGACGCGATCAGAAGCAAATTGGTATAGTTGTGGCCCTGAAAATATGGCCATTTCTTGCAATTCGTATGAAATCCTAGTACATGTTCGGCCTGAATGACATTGTTCATGCATAATTAGGAGTGGTTCGGGCAACATGGCGCAAACGACACAGAGTACTCGGCCGGGGTTGAGACAGGAAGCTTTGGCTGTTTTCGGCATATTTATTGCCCTATTTCTTTTTCTCAGCCTTTTTACTCACACTTTTAAAATCAATGGCAATTTGTGCGGTGAGATCGGAATGCTCATCGCTCAAGCTCTTTTCGGGTTTACCGGATGGGGCGCGTATCTGTTACCATCGCTTATTCTCCTTTTGTCTCTCCTCTTTTTCAGTAAAAATAGGTCTTGCAACCGCTTGCCACATGTTGTGGCCGGGCTGACAGGAGCTATCTTTTCCTTCTGTGGTCTGCTTGCTTCTTTGACAATTAAAGACCCAGAATATTTCAATGCCGGTGGTTTCCTCGGAAAAACCGTGTTTGTTCTTCTTGATGCAGTCGTTGGGCATGGGGGGACGGTTCTGGTCTTAATCTTGATTTTGCTCTTCTCCTTGATGCTTTCTGCGCAATTTTCTCTGTATCAGGTCATTTTGTTATTTGGCCGCTTAATGTCCAATTTCGGATCGGTTTTCTCAAGAGCATCTGATCCGGCAAAAGAAAAACACTATCCGACTGAAAATATTAAAGCTGACAAACGTCTGGCAAGGATTGAGAAAACTAGCCCTGAACCGCCGGTTTTGCAGGTTCAAACCATGCCGGAACTTAAAGAGCCCGCGGCAGATGCGAAACGAAGGGGAGAAGACGAAGCATTTGCCGCTAAGTTGACAGCTAGAGGTGACTGGCGATTGCCTCCTTTGACCCTGTTGAGTAAGGGCAACTTGGTGGAGAATAAGATCGACAAGGAAATATATTATAGAACCTCCAAACAATTAGAACAAAAGCTTAAGAATTTCGGGGTTTCCGGCAAGGTTGTCGGCATATCCCCCGGGCCTGTAGTAACTACCTACGAGTATTCGCCGGCACCCGGTGTGAAAATTAATAAAATTGTGGGGTTGGCCGATGATCTTGCCCTTGGTTTGAAAGCGCAATCGGTGAGGGTCGTTGGGTCGGTTCCTGGCAAAGCCGCCTTGGGCATAGAAATACCTAACGAGATACGGCAGATTGTCTATATTCGTGAATTGATTGCGGCTGAGGCCTATCGGGCGAATTCCCACAAACTTTCAATTGCTCTCGGGCTTGATGTGGTGGGTAATTTGGCGATGGCCAATCTGGCAAAGATGCCCCACCTGCTTATCGCCGGTGCAACAGGGGCCGGAAAAAGTGTTGGTATCAATACGATTATCGCTTCAATCCTTTACAATGCGACGCCCGAAGAGGTTCGTTTTCTCATGGTTGATCCAAAACGCATTGAATTGTCCGGTTATGAGGGGATTCCCCATCTTCTTCACCCGGTGGTAGTCGATCCCAAACTTGCTTCGCGCGCCCTCAACTGGGCTGTCAGAGAAATGGAGCGACGCTACCGACTGCTTGAACAAGCGCGAGTCAAAAGCTTTGATTCCTACAACGAAACCAGTAATGATAAGCTTCCCTATATAGTAGTAATTGTAGACGAATTGGCTGATCTCATGATGGTTGCCTCAAAGGATGTCGAAGCAGCAATTGCCCGGCTTGCACAGATGGCAAGGGCTGCGGGAATCCATCTTATTTTGGCCACCCAAAGGCCATCGGTTGATGTCTTGACCGGGCTTATCAAGGCAAATTTCCCGACGCGGATTTCCTTCAAGGTATCATCGAAAATCGATTCGCGAACCATTCTTGATGCTTCCGGTGCGGAGCATTTGCTCGGTGCCGGGGACATGCTCCTGTTGGCTCCTGGCACTGCCCAATTAAAGCGCATTCATGGGGCCTATATTTCAGAGAAGGAAACATCTGATATCGTTGAGTTTTGGAAGAAACAGGGGAGCTCAGCCTACGATGATGCGATGATTCAGGAGATTGAAAAGGAAGAAGATCAGGAAAATGATGCGGGTGGAGACGAGTTCGATGACCGGTATGATGAAGCGGTTGCTTTGGTTACTCAGAGCGGGCAAGCCTCCATTTCCATGGTTCAGAGAAGGTTGCGGGTTGGCTATAACCGGGCTGCTCGCATGATCGAAATGATGGAAAAAGAAGGGGTGATCGGACCTGCTGATGGGGCTAAGCCACGTGAGGTTATTGTGCGCAATGACTACACTTAGGCATTTTGTCTGATGTTGAATTTTCTTGACAATTACCAGGCAACCAATTAAAAGATTCTCTTGAGAAAAATGAGTAGCCATTCAGTATTAAGAATGCGTTTCCGCTGGAAGATCATAGATTTTACTAGTAGTATCGCTTGGTTGCCTGTGTAAAATTTCGACAAGGGCGAACGAGGTTTTTTTTGTTGTAAAGAGTTTAAGTGGGCCCTGTCTGTTCAGGGTCACAACAGTTAATGCAAAACTGAGGAGGTAGTTGAATGCCAAGTTATGTAGATCCTGCCAAGTGTGATGGTTGCAAAGGTGGAGACAAAACCGCATGCATGTACATCTGTCCCAACGATCTGATGGTTCTGAACGTTGAAGAGATGAAGGCCTACAATCAAGAGGCGGATGCATGTTGGGAATGTTATTCCTGCGTTAAAATCTGCCCACAGGGTGCGATTTTTGTTCGCGGCTATGACGACTTTGTACCGATGGGCGGCCAGGTTCACCCAATGAGATCTTCTGACTCCATTATGTGGACTGTCAAGTTTCGTAATGGTAATTTGAAGCGTTTCAAGTTTCCTATTCGCACCACTGCTGAGGGTGCCGCCAATGCTTATGCCAGCCAGAAGGGAGCCAGTCTTGACGATGAGTGTTTGTTGCTCGAGAAAGATCTTCCTACCCCTAAATAAGCTGAATAAGAAACTTTTAACTGCAAAATCTTTATTTTAAGGAGATTTGAAAATGGCATTACCAAATAAACCAAAAGGTGAGCTGAAAGCCGTCGTGAACCCTGAGGTCGTCGAGCACGACGTGGACATCCTCATTATCGGTGGTGGTATGGCTGCATGTGGAGCTGGTTTCGAAGTTAAGAAATGGGCCCCGGAAGGAATGAAAGTCGTTCTCGTTGACAAGGCATCTCTTGAGCGTTCCGGTGCTGTTGCTCAAGGTCTTTCCGCTATCAACACCTACGTCGGTTCGAATCCAATCGAAAGTTATGTCAAGATGGTTCGTAATGACCTGATGGGCGTCGTTCGTGAGGATCTTATCTACGACTGTGGTCGTCACGTTGACGAGTCTGTCAAGCTTTTTGAAGAGTGGGGTCTCCCGATCTGGAAAAAAGACAAAGACGGCGAAACCCTTGATGGTGCAGCCCCTGCCCCGACCCTCCGTGAAGGCGGTACACCTGTACGTACCGGTAAATGGCAGATCATGATCAACGGTGAGTCCTACAAACCAATCGTTGCCGAGCCTTGCGCAACCGCTCTTGGCGCTGAAAACATCCATGAGCGTATTTTCATCGTTAAACTGCTGCTTGATAAAAACAAGCCGAATCAGATCGCCGGTGCCGCCGGTTTCTCGACCCGTGAGAATAAAGTTCATATCTACCGTTGCAAGACAGCACTGGTTGCCTGCGGTGGCGCTGTTAATATCTTCCGTCCTAGGTCCACTGGCGAAGGTAAAGGCCGTGCTTGGTACCCGGTTTGGAATGCCGGCTCCACCTACACCATGTGTGCTCAGGTAGGCGCAACCCTCACCATGATGGAAAACCGCTTCACCCCTGCCCGTTTCAAAGACGGTTACGGTCCGGTTGGGGCCTGGTTCCTTCTGTTCAAAGCCAAAGTACAAAACGGCCTTGGCGAGTTCTATGCCAACTCAGCTTCAGTAAAAGATGAGCTTGAGAAATTCATGCCTTACGGCGGCTTCTCCCGTCACCCCGACCTGTCTGCGTAACCATCTGATGCTCAATGAGCTGAAAGCTGGTCGTGGTCCGCTCTACATGGCTACCGACGTAGCCTTGAATGCATTCCTTGATGATCGTAAAGCCAAAGGAATGGATGACAAGTCCCTGAAGAAATATTGGAAACATCTCGAGTCAGAGGCCTGGGAAGATTTCCTCGATATGTCCGTTGGTCAAGCAGGTCTCTGGGCAGGTATGGATGTTGAGCCTGAGAAAATCGGTTCTGAGATTATGCCGACCGAACCCTACATGCTCGGTTCACACTCCGGTTGCTGCGGCATCTGGACCTCCGGTCCGGAAGAGTCATGGGTTCCGGATGTCAAAAATGATTCCCGCGTTCATAAATACAAGTGGGGATACAATCGTATGACCACTGTTGACGGTTTGTTCACTGCCGGCGACGGTGTTGGCGCTTCCGGACATAAGTTCTCTTCCGGTTCTCATGCCGAGGGACGTATTTGTGCCAAGCAGATGGTTAAATTCTGTCGCGATAACGCAAGCTTCAAGCCAGAATTGAAGCAGTCCGCACAATCAATAGCTGATGAGATCTATGCTCCGGTAAGACTGCTTCGAAGAGTTTAAAGGCGCTTCCACATCAGTCGATGTAAATCCGAACTACTGCAAACCTTCCGGAATCATGATGCGTCTCATGAAGGCCACCGATGAATATGGTGGTGGCGTTGCTACCTACTACATGACTTCCGGTAAGCTTCTCAATATCTGCCTTGATCTTCTTCGACTGCTCCGCGAGGATTCAGAGAAGATGGCAGCCGGCGATCTGCATGAACTGCTTCGTTGCTGGGAGAATTACCATCGCATCTGGTGTGTTGAAGCTCATATTCGGCACATTGAGTTCCGTAAAGAATCCCGCTATCCTGGATTCTACTACCGGTCAGATTTCCCGGCCGTTGATGACCAGAACTGGAAATGTTTTGTTAACTCCACCTTCAATCCGGAGAGCAAGGAATGGAAGTGTGAGAAAGTTGAATGCATAAACATTCTTCCCGACCGATCCTTGGCTGTAATAGCAAGGAATGCTGTTGATCTGATGTAAAAAAAATCTCCAGGAGTCATACGACTCCTGGAGATTTTTTGGTATATAGGGTTTTTAGCTTATGTGGTTAAGAGACTTGAGTAACTCTTGACGCCATAAGCTAAAAAAATTTTAAAGAGTAGAGCTTGCTGGTACAAGGTGGCGTTTAATAGTTGATGTGAGCCGCGTTTTCGCGTTATAAACTGATGCAACGTGGAATCATGTCAATAGAACAATATTTTAAGAGCAATTATGGAGGTTAGGTATGACTGACGAGCAAGGCACCTCTGGTGCAGTTCTGGTCGTAGGCGGAGGCATCAGTGGATTGACTGCTGCTCTGGAGACCGCTGAAGTCGGGAATGATGTGTTTCTTGTAGAGAAAGGCCCATCTTTTGGTGGAAGAGTTGCTCAGCTGAATGAGTATTTTCCGAAACTGTGTCCTCCCAGTTGTGGGTTGGAGATAAACTTTCGTCGGCTTAAGGACAATCGGAAGATTCGCACTTATACCATGACGACAGTCAAGTCAGTGACAGGTGGGCCTGGCAATTACGAGGTGACTCTGGTTACTGAACCAAGATACGTAAACAGCAATTGTACTGCTTGTGGTGACTGTTCGGCCGCATGCCCGGACGAGACCGCTAATGAGTTTAATTTTGGAATGAACAGCTGCAAAGCAATATATCTTCCGCATGATATGGCTTTTCCGCGAAGATATGTTATCAAAAAGAGTGCCTTGAGTGCCGCGGGTGCAGATGCAATAAAGGCTGCTTGCAAATATGATGCAATTGATCTTGCTATGCAACCTGAGACCCTCACCATTAAGGTTGCATCGATCATTTGGGCTACTGGTTGGGTGCCCTATGAACCAACGAAGATGGAAAATCTAAAGTACGGGCAATCAAAGTCAATTGTTACCAATATGATGATTGAGCGGATGGCAGCTCCGAATGGCCCGACCGGTGGAAAAATTGTGCGACCGGGCGATAATAAGGCGATTGATTCGATCGCTTTTGTCCAGTGTGCCGGGTCCCGTGACGAAAATCACCTAGAGTATTGCTCGCACATCTGCTGCATGGCAACTTTCAAGCAAATGTCATATGTACGTGAGCAATATCCTAATGCAAAAATTTTCGTTTTCTACATCGATCTGCGAACACCTGGAAAATATGAAAAATTTCGAGAGGTTCGTATGGCAGATACAAACGCCTTCTTTATCAAGGGCAAAGTTGCTGATATTATCCTTGAGGCCGATGGTGGTGTAACTGTTGTGGCCGAAAATGCACTGACTGCTGAAAAAATATCTCAAAAAGTTGACATGGCCGTTCTTGCTACCGGAATGCAACCGTCTCTTGGGCTGCAAGGTGCACCTGTTGCGCTGAACCTGGATGCCAGTGGATTTATTATTTCAGATTTCGATAAGGCTATGATATCAGCTGGTTGTGCCAAAAAAGCCGCGGATGTTGTTACTTGTACTCAATCATCAACTGCAGCTGCCTTAAAGGCAATTCAGGTTTCAAGGAGGTAAGGATCAATGGATAAGAAATATTGCGCCTATATTTGTGCAGGATGTGGCATTGGAGATGCACTCGATATGGAGGCACTCGCCGAGGTTGTTTCCGGGGAGATGTCCATGGAGTGTAAGACGCACAATTACCTCTGCGGTGCTGAAGGTCGTTCTCTGATAGAAGGTGATGTCGCTGGTGGTGTTAATACGATTGTAGTTGGCGCCTGTTCTCCTCGGGTTATGGCTCGGGAGTTCGATTTTGGAAAGGATAAGATTACCGTTCGCGCCAACCTGCGCGAGCAGGTGGTGTGGTCTGAAGTAAAGCCTGCTGAGGGTCAACCTCCACACAAGGAAGCTGCCGCATTTCTCCAAGAAACCGCCTCGGATAATATGCGTATGGCTTGTACCAGGGCGAAAAAAACCCTCTTGGCCGAACCATATAAACTTGAAGAAATCAACAAGACGATCCTCGTTATGGGTGGGGGCTTGGCAGGATTGACTGCTGCAAAAGAAGCATCCGCTGCCGGATACAAGGTAATTATCGTTGAAAAGGAAGGGCAACTTGGAGGTAAGGCTGCTGGATGGCGTAAAAGCTTTCCATCTAAAGCCCCTTGGACAGATCTTGAAGAAAATCCAATCAATACATTGATTGCAAGTGTCGAAGGTAATGACAGAGTCACAGTTAAAACCTCAACTGAAGTCGCTCGAATCTCCGGCGCACCAGGGAACTTTGGAGTAAGCTTCAAAGCAGCTGGAGCCAAAACCGAATGGGATGCTCCACAAAAAGTTACCGTTGATCAGCAGGATCTCATATCAAAAGGTGAGATGGAAGATCCTAACGCCGGATTGAAGAAATATACCGATACCAATCCGGACGCAGTGAAGGTCGGTGCAGTAGTGCTGGCAACCGGTTGGAAACCAGCCGATGTTTCGCAATACGAACACCTCGGTTATGGCAAAGTGAAGAATGTTGTAACCAATGCCGAATTCGAGAAGCTTGCCAAAGCAGGTAAAGTTCCAGCCAATGTTGCTTTTATCCAGAGTCCAGGAGGCAAGGAACATGATAAGGACTTTCCGTATTGCAATTCAGTTACTTCCATGGTTGCTTTAAAGCAGGCGCAATATGTATGCCAGGATAATGCTGATGGTAAGGCTTATATCCTTTACCAGCACATGCGAACTCCTGGACATATGGAATTGTATTATAAAAGCGCCCAGAACACCGATGGTATTTTCCTTACCAAGGGAAATGTCATGAAAGTTGAGGAGAGTGGGGCATCACTATCAGTTGCAGTTGAGAATACTTTACTGGGCGAAGATTTAACTCTTCAGGTGGATATGGTTGTTCTCGCTGCCGGTATGGAACCGACCACTCTCAACGAGGACTCTATTAACCTTGCTTATCGACAGGGACCGGCATTTGTTGATTTAGGTCTCTTTGATGGCTATGCAGATTCGCATTTTATTTGTTTCCCTTATGAAACCAGGCGTACCGGAATATATGCCTGCGGTGGTGTTCGCAAAGCGGAAACCATGGAAGAAGCTGTCGATGATGCAACCGGAGCCGCTTTGAAGGCTATCCAGTGTATCGAATCGACGGATAGAGGTGTGTCCGTTCATCCTCGCTCCGGAGACGCCACCTATCCTGAGTTCTTCATGCAAAGATGTACTCAGTGCAAGCGGTGCACCGAAGAGTGTCCGTTTGGGGCTCTCGATGATGATGAGAAGGGAACTCCGCTGCCGAACCCGACCCGCTGTCGTCGCTGCGGGACATGCATGGGAGCTTGCCCTGAGAGGATTATAGGCTTTAAGGATTACAACATCGATCTTATCGGATCAATGATCAAAGCCATAGAAGTTCCGGAGGATGATGAAGATCGTCTGCGGATTCTCGTACTTGTCTGTGAAAACGATGCCTATCCAGCGCTCGATATGGCTGGAATGAAGCGTTTAGGTGTCAGTCACATGGCACGGTTTATTCCGGTTCGTTGTCTTGGTTCCGTTAATATGGCCTGGATTCGCGATGCACTTTCCGCCGGCATGGATGGAGCAATGCTTCTCGGATGCACTTATGGTGATGATTACCAATGCCATTTTGTCAAAGGATCGGAGATAGCCAACAAGCGTATGGAAAATATTGGTGATACCCTGAAAACCCTGGGGCTAGAGCCGGAAAGATGTGCTGCGAATCAGGTTGCCATTACTGATTATGATAAAATTCCACAAATTGTTAACGAGTTCGTCGATCAAATCGTCGAGATGGGTCCGAATCCGTTCAAAGGTTTCTAGAAAAATTGAAGATTAAGTCCTGCAGACGGCATTATTCGACACCGTTGCGGAACGTGATGTCTTTGCAACGAATCGTTTTGATCGATGCATCTTAGTTGATATATTGTGGAGGAAGAAATGAATGTTCAACCTGATTTAGAGTTTATACGATCGCTGAAGGAGGCCGGCGGGCGATACACTGAAGAAGTGCTATCAGTGTGCGACCTGTTCCGTCATCTGCCCCTTGAGCAAGGATGGTAAGCCTTTTCCCCGCAAGGAAATGATTTGGGCGCAGTGGGGAATGAGAGACAAACTGGTCACTGACCCCGATGTCTTCCTGTGTCATCAGTGCGGTGATTGCACCACCCATTGTCCACGCGGTGCCAAGCCCGGCGACGTGCTCAGCGCGATTAGTGCCTATGCCTATACCTTTTATGGCTGGCCGCAAGCCATTGGCCAAACTGGCATCCAGTGCCAAAGGGCTAGCCGATCCTCATCGGACTGCCGGTGGTGGTCATTTTCATCATGTGGCTGCTTTCCGGTGCCATGCGATTTCCCACCAGCGAGGAATTTAGCCAGTCACGGGTATCAGCGCTTTTTCGGAACCTGGGATTTTTATTGGTACGCCAAAAATATTTTCTTCATCGTTCTGATCATGGTGCCATCGCTTGGCCTGGCGCTGTTTTCGTCATTTAAGGGTCATCAGCACCATGTGGAAAACCATGTGTGAAGAGGCCGGTCTCAATAAAGAGTATCGGCCTGCAATCGGTCAGTTTCTCAAGGATTTTCTCTGGCCTTCCCTGATCGAAATCGTCAAGCACAGCCGCTTCCGCGAATGTAAAACCAACATGACCGAGTTCAGGGCCATCTGCCGCTGATGCTGGCCTTTATCGGTTTGTTCATTGTCACCTACTTGGTCGCTGCTTGAAGAACGACGTCCTTGGTCTCATTTGGCCTTCGCTGCACGGACCCTGCTGATTACCGATCCCTTTAAGATTCTCGCCAACATTTCGGCTATTGCCTTGCTCTTTGGTGTCGGGGTGCTGTGGGCCAACGGAAAAAGGCCGAAGCGAGATGAACACCCAGGCAACTTTCTATGACTGGTTTCTCATCTGGGAAATTGCCGCAGTTGGTGTAACCGGGCTTGGCAGCACAGCTTCTTCGCTGGGCGGAAATGCCGAGTACTGGGCTACATAGTGTACTTCCTCCACCTGGTTTCGGTAATGATGCTCTTTCTGTATCTGCCCTACACAAAATTTGCCCATCTCATGTACAGAACGTCCGCCTACGCCTTTGAAAAATATCGGCAGAGTGTCTTATGCCAAAATCAGCTGATCACCAGGAGAAATTCTAATCTTCATTGAACCAAAACGTTGTGGCGATGAAGGCCTGGTCAGAGCGACCAGGCCTTTTTTTATTAATGAACGTAATGAAGATTCTTTCCGATATGACTCGTGACCTTGAGAAATTGTGAAATGAAAAAAAGAGGTTGAATTAAGAAAAATTAGTGAGTATATTCTTGCGTCTTGTAAGCTGGCGTAGCTCAATGGTAGAGCTCCTCACTTGTAATGAGGTTGTTGTGGGTTCAATTCCTATCGCCAGCTCCATAAAAAATATATCTTTACAAAGTGGTAATAAGAGTTTAAAGAGATCTGTCTTTCAGGCGTTCTCCATGGAGGGGTTCCCGAGCGGCCAAAGGGAACAGACTGTAAATCTGTCGGCTCAGCCTTCGGAGGTTCGAATCCTCCCCCCTCCACCACGACTCTTCAGTTTTGCAAAGAGAGAGATATACGGGCGGGAATAGCTCAATTGGTAGAGCATCAGCCTTCCAAGCTGAGGGTCGCGAGTTCGAGCCTCGTTTCCCGCTCCACTCGTAGTATCTCGTGTTGCAGATGGCTGCCCACGTAGCTCAGTTGGTAGAGCGCATCCTTGGTAAGGATGAGGTCACCGGTTCGACTCCGGTCGTGGGCTCCATGTTAACACTGGTAGCAATCTTAGAAAAATATTCAACGGCCTGAGGAGACAAGAAAATGTCGAAGAAAAAATTTGAAAGGACAAAACCGCACGTCAACGTAGGTACGGTAGGACATATCGATCATGGCAAGACCACATTGACGGCAGCAATTACTCGTGTCTTATCGTTAAAAGGTCAGGCGACGTTTACCGATTTTTCCGAGATAGACAAGGCACCGGAAGAGAAAGAGCGTGGTATTACAATTGCTACCGCTCATGTTGAATACGAGACGGTGAAGCGCCATTATGCGCACGTTGATTGTCCCGGTCATGCCGACTATATCAAAAACATGATCACCGGCGCAGCGCAGATGGACGGTGCAATTCTCGTGGTAGCCGCAACAGACGGAGCAATGCCGCAAACCAGGGAGCACATTTTGCTTGCCCGGCAGGTTGGTGTACCGGCGATTGTCGTGTTCTTGAATAAGTGCGACATGGTCGACGATGAAGAGCTGATCGAACTGGTTGAAATGGAACTTCGTGAGCTTCTTGATAAGTACGAATTCCCCGGCGATGATGTACCTTTTGTCAAGGGTTCTGCGTTGAAGGCTTTGGAAAATGCCGAAGATCCTGAAGCAGCCAAATGTATTTGGGATCTTATGGATGCCATCGATTCCTATATACCTCAACCGAAACGCGACGTCGATCAACCGTTTTTGATGCCGGTGGAAGATGTATTCTCCATTTCCGGACGTGGTACTGTTGCCACGGGCAGAATTGAGCGTGGGGTCGTTCATGTTGGTGATGAGGTTGAGATAATCGGTATCAGACCGACTGCCAAGACTACTTGTACCGGTGTTGAGATGTTTCGCAAATTGCTTGACGAAGGTCAGGCCGGCGATAATATTGGCGCCCTTCTTCGCGGGATCAAGCGTGAGGAGATCGAACGTGGGCAGGTATTGGCCGCACCGAAGTCGATCACTCCGCACACCAAGTTTAAGTCCGAATGTTATATCCTCAGTAAGGAAGAAGGTGGACGTCATACCCCGTTCTTTAATGGCTACCGTCCGCAGTTCTATTTTCGAACGACAGACGTAACCGCGGTTGTCAGTCTTGAACCAGGAGTTGAAATGGTAATGCCCGGTGACAATATTACCGCATCGGTAGAACTCATCACTCCGATTGCCATGGATGTCGGTCTGCGTTTTGCCATTCGAGAAGGCGGACGTACTGTTGGTGCCGGCGTTATAAGTGAAATTATTGCCTAATCAATGCGAACAATGAGATTGCTCTGAGGCCCTATATGGGCTCAGAGCAATTTTTCATATGGGAAAAGTCAATGAGAGATATAGTAACCCTCGCATGTGGAACATGCAAACGTCGTAATTATACAACGACTAAAAACAAGAAAAATACTCCAAATAAGCTTGAGTTCAGCAAGTATTGTCCCTTTTGTAAGGGACATACCCCACATAAAGAAACGAAATAATATTTTCGCAGGCCAGTAGCTCTAATGGTAGAGCGCCGGACTCCAAATCCGGAAGTTGGGGGTTCGAGTCCCTCCTGGCCTGCCAAAGGCATTTAAAAGCATTCAATGAATATCTTGAATTGCTGACTGTAAGAACGGTTAGGCAGTTATGGCATGGAGGCATGCGAGGCTATGGCAGCGAGCACGAAATTGAAAAATACCAACGCTGTGAAGGCTGAAGAACCTTCACCCTTCTCGCCCAATCAAATCAAGAAGTTTGTTGGTGAGGTAAAAGCGGAGTTTTTCAAAATTGTCTGGCCTGATAAAAAGACAACACTTGGATTAACTGGAATAGTTGTGGTTCTCACTGTTATATTATCACTCTATCTCGGTTCCGTAGACCTGGTTCTTGGAAAGCTTATTGCTATGTTTTTACGTTAGTATTTGTAACCTACTCGTAGTACTGAACTTTTCGATATTTTCTACTGTATCCTTATTAACTTTTTACTTATAGGTCACATGGCTAGACAATGGTATATACTCCAAGTTCACTCCGGCTTTGAGGAAAAAGTGAAGGCTACTCTTGAGGAACGGATTAAGAAGGAAGGCTTGGAAGAGCAATTTGGTGAGATTCTTGTCCCAACTGAGCAAGTAGTTGAGATGATCAAAGGCTCGCGTAAGACTTCTTCTCGAAGGTTTTTTCCAGGGTATATGTTGGTGAGCATGGATCTCAACGATCAGACATGGCATACGATTCACGACAATATGCCACGAGTTGTCGGGTTCGTTGGCGATGATCGTGAACCCGTACCATTATCTGATGCCGATGCGGCAAAAATTATTGGCAGGATCCAGGATGGCTCTGAGAGACCGAGGCCGAAGGTGGTTTTCGATGTTGGTGAGGTTGTCAGGGTCATTGACGGTCCGTTCGCTAACTTTCAAGGTGTGGTTGACGAAGTTTTTCCTGAAAAAGGTCGGGTCAAAGTTATGGTTTCTATCTTTGGTCGGGAGACACCAGTCGAATTGGAATTTGTTCAGGTATCAAACACCTGACAACAATTGCAGGTTGTCATTTCCCCGGTAGAGTTTAGTGGAAGCACTAAGACTCGGGAAATATGTAATTAATAGTTAGTTGGAGTAAAAACAATGGCCAAAAAAGAAACGGCTTACATCAAGTTGCAGATTCCAGCCGGAAAAGCAAATCCATCACCACCTATCGGTCCTGCTTTAGGACAACGTGGAGTGAACATAATGGAGTTCTGCAAAAGCTTTAATGCTAGAACCCAGTCTATGGGCGATACGATTATCCCTGTAGTGATCACTGTCTATCAAGATCGATCTTTTACCTTTGTGACCAAAACTCCGCCAGCATCCATTTTGCTCATGAAAGCTGCCGGCTTGAAAAAGGGCTCCAGCAATCCGAAGATTGAGCGCGTTGCTGAAATCGGCAGAGACAAGATCAGAGAGATTGCCGAATTGAAGAGGCCGGATCTCAATGCATATGATGTCGAAAGTGCGATGCGCATTATTGAAGGCACAGCGCGAAGTGCTGGAATTACTATTGTCGATTAACTCAATAATAACAATACTGCAGGTAGGAAAAATTGATCCTATCCTCGTAGGAGGCTGATATGCCGAAGCACGGAAAAAATTATAAAAATAAGATACAGAGTGTTGATCGTACTGTTTTACACGGTGTTGAAGAAGGTATCGATCTGGTGCTTAAATCGACATATGCGAAGTTTGATGAAACCTTCGATATTGCCATGAAACTTGGGGTTGATCCAAGGCATGCAGATCAGATGATTCGATCATCAGTTGCTCTCCCGCATGGCACAGGCAAGATTACTCGTGTTCTTGTCTTTGCTAAAGGTGCAAAGGAAGCAGAGGCGTTAGAAGCAGGTGCAGATTATGTCGGCGGAGATGACCTTGTAGAGAAAATTAAAGAAGGATGGTTAGAGTTCGACAAAACAGTAGCAACCCCTGATATGATGGGTGTTGTGGGTAAGATTGGCCGAATTTTAGGTCCACGAAACCTCATGCCGAATGCCAAACTCGGCACCGTAACCTTTGATGTGGCAAACATTGTCAAGGAAATCAAAGGTGGTAAGGTTGACTTCCGAGTTGACAAGGGAGGTATAATCCACAGCGGTATTGGAAAACTCTCCTTTGGCAAAGAAAAAATGTCCGAAAATCTGCTTGCTTTTGTGCAGCGCATTATTCAGCTTAAACCATCTACCAGTAAAGGTATATACCTGCGATCTATTACCATATCATCGACCATGGGTCCTGGGGTTAAGCTTGATCCAATTGCAGTGAGATCGTTACTGAACTAATTTATTCGAATTTCGCCACTTTGGTTTGGAGTGGTGATAATGTGAAAGTCGAAGACAGCAGGCACAAAAGTTTAATCGTGCTAGGACGACCTGCCGAGACGGATGAAAAAGAAATATCTATACGATGTCGTATATTAATTCCTATCAGCCAAGATACTCTTGCACCTGCTATTTTATTCATCGTTCAATTTAACCTAGGAGGAGTGCTTTGAATCGTGATGAAAAAGTGACAATCGTCTCGGACCTGAGCGAATCGTTCAGTCGAGCTAAGTTTGCAGTTGTCGCTGACTATTGTGGTTTAAAGGTTTCCGAGTTTCAGAAAATTCGCATAGAATTGAGAAACTGCAACTCGGAAATCCGTGTAGCCAAAAATACTCTCCTGAAAAGAGCAGTTACGGATACCGGTAACGCCGCTTTAAGCGACGATTTTGCCGGTACGACAGCGGTTATCATGGCGTACGCAGATCCTGTTGAACCTGCTAAGGTTGTAACAAAGTTTGCAAATGATAATGAGAAATTCAAAATCCGATCTGCAGTTCTTGATGGAGAAAAAATCGGAGTAGACAAGATTATTGCCCTTTCCAAACTCCCGAGCAAGGAAGTTTTGTTGGGTCAATTATTGTCAACGTGGAAAAGCGTTCCGACTGGCCTTGTACAGGTTCTCAGTGGTGTGCCACGGACTTTTGTCTACGCCTTACAGGCTCTAAAAGACCAAAAAGAAGCAGCGAGTAATTAACAGGTATCTGAACAGATAATAGTTCCAATATTTAATAAGAGGATAACGATCATGGCTGTAACAAAACAAGAAGTAATTGATTTTATTGCAAATATGTCAGTGCTTGAGCTCTCAGAGCTCATCAAGGAATTCGAGGAAAAATTCGGTGTATCTGCAGCTGCACCCGTGGCTGTTGCAGCGGTTGGCGCAGTTGCTGCTGAAGCTCCCAAAGAAGAAAAGACTGAGTTTGATGTTATTTTGGCCAGTGTTGGCAGTGAAAAAATCAAGGTTATTAAGGAAGTACGTGCCGTTACCGGCCTTGGCTTGAAAGAAGCAAAAGAACTTGTCGAGTCAGCACCTGCTCCCTTGAAAGAGGCAACCACCAAAGAAGACGCTGCCGAGATCAAAGCGAAGATCGAAGCGGTTGGCGCAACGGTCGAGATTAAGTAGTTGGTAGGGATCCTAGTTGTTCATTGTTTGAGCAACAGCGGCTTGATAACAACACGCTACGAGCTTTGCTTCGTGGCGTGTTGTTCTTTGTGGGTAGTCAAAAAATGTTTCAATAACATCTTCAATTCAAGGCTGGAGTTGGTTCAGGTGAGGAATGGTTTCATCGTGTAGGCAAAAATAGCAAAAAGGAATACTACCATGCTAAATTACAATGCTTATAATCTTCCTGCTTTTACTCTCTGCATCAAACAACGTTCTTTGTCAGTGCATTCCCGCTGCAGTGGCAATTTGTTTATATATGCCTCAACAACTGTTTAGCTCAACAAAACCCTGTTGAGCTGATCTGTCAATCAAACACTATAGTACGATTCAAAGGCAATTTCGAGGACAATTATGGAAAGAGTGAGAAAGAACTTTGCCACGGCAGAAACCATCCTGGAACCGCCACACCTTATATCAATGCAACGTCTCTCTTATGAGAAATTTCTGCAGATGGATCGTGACCCTGACGATAGAGAAGAGTATGGCTTGCAGGCCATCTTGAAAAACGTATTTCCCATAAATGATTTCAATGGCCTTTGTTCTCTGGAGTTCGTTAAGTATAAATTCGGTGTGCCAAAATACACTGTTCACGAGTGTCTTCAGCGAGGAATGACCTATGAGATTCCCCTGAAAATTGTTGTTCGATTGATCACTTTCGATGTCGATGAAGTGACTGGTGTACAATCGATTCGCGATATAAAAGAGCAGGAAGTCTTTCTCGGATCTTTACCGCTTATGACCGGTGACGGTGTATTTGTTGTTAATGGCACGGAAAGGGTCATTGTTTCTCAATTACAGCGATCTCCAGGACTTTTCTATACCCATGACAACGGCAAAAGCCATTCCAGCGGGAAATTACTCTACTCTGCCCGGATCATTCCTGTTCGAGGATCATGGATTGATCTGGAGTTCGACATTAAAGATTATCTTCATGTAAGAATCGACAGAAGAAGAAAATTTCCAGTAACCACACTGTTAAAGGCACTGGGATATTCCTCCGAACAACTGCTTGAAGAATTTTATCCCACCAACTTGGTTGTTAAAGATGGAGAGAACTATAGGGTTAGTTTTGACGCCGAACTCGTAAAGGGTCAACGTCTCGAATTCGATATCATTAACCCCAGTGATGGCGAGGTTCTTGCGAAAAAGGGAAAAAAAGTATCCAAAGTTCTTTGTAAAAAACTTGAATCGGTCGGCATTCATTTCCTGCCATTGGCAGCTGAGTCGCTGGTTGGTGAAACTCTTGCCAGTATCATTGTTAATGAACAATCGGGAGAAATCATTGCCGATTGCAATACTGAATTAACTGAAACCTTGCTTGAAACGCTTGAAGCCAATGGTATTAATGAATTCAAGATTCTTCATATTGATGGGGTAAAATATTCAGATTCTTTCAGTAAAACTCTAGCCCTTGATAAAGCTAAAAGCAGCAAAGATGCTTTGATCGAAATCTATCGAAGGTTACGCCCGTCCAGCCCACCTACTGCTGAGGTCGCTGAGTCTTTTTTCCAAAATCTGTTTTTCAACCAGGATCTTTATGATCTTTCCGAAGTCGGACGATATAAAATCAATGCAAAACTCGGATTAAACATTGATATCTCTCATCGTGCCTTGACAAAAGAAGACATAATCCATGCGGTTAGACACCTGGTGCGACTGAAGGATACACAGGGTGGTGTGGATGACATCGACCATTTAGGTAACAGAAGGGTGCGAACGGTCGGCGAATTGGTTGAAAATCAATATCGCATGGGACTCGTAAGGATGGAACGAGCCATTAAGGAAAGAATGACCTTGCAGGACGTTGAGACTTTGATGCCGCATGATCTGGTGAATCCTAAACCGATTTCAGCTGCCATTAAAGAATTCTTTGGAACCAGTCAGTTGTCACAGTTCATGGATCAAACCAACCCTCTATCAGAGGTTACTCATAAGCGTCGTTTGAGTGCCCTTGGACCCGGCGGCCTCTCCAGGGAACGTGCTGGCTTTGAAGTTCGTGACGTTCATCCAACCCATTACGGACGGATCTGCCCAGTTGAAACTCCTGAAGGCCCGAACATCGGTCTGATAGTTTCTCTGGCAACCTATGCGAGAATCAATCCTTACGGTTTTATTGAAACACCGTATCGAAAGGTAAATGACAGAATTGTCATGTCCGAGGTGAAATATCTCAGTGCGCTACAGGAACAGAATCAATATATTGCCCCGGCTCTCACGCCAGTTGACGAGAATCATAGAATCAGCCAGGACAACCTAATTGTTCGTGAAGATGGTGAGGTTCTGACAACGGTCTCTGAAAACGTTACATACATGGATATTGCCCCGAACCAAATGATCAGCATTGCTGCATCGCTTGTGCCTTTCTTGGAAAACGATGATGCCAACCGGGCGCTCATGGGATCGAATATGCAAAGGCAGGCCGTTCCTTTGATGGTGACATCGGCTCCGCTGATCGGAACCGGTATGGAACGCTATGTTGCTCGGGATTCTGGAGCTTGTCTTCTCGCTGCTGGGGACGGCGTGATTGAAGAGTCGGATTCAAATCGGATCGTTGTCCGCTACGATGAGCCGGGCACCGACGGCTTTGATACCGGGGTTGCCTTGTATCGACTGGAAAAATACAAGAAGTCCAACCAAAATACCTGCTTCAACCAGAGACCTATTGTCTTGCCGGGTTCTCGTGTGAAAAAAGGGGTGGTACTAGCCGATGGACCTTCTTGTGAGGCCGGAGAACTGGCAATAGGCAAAAATGTTACCATTGCCTTCATGCCGTGGCGAGGCTTCAACTTCGAAGATTCAATACTCATTAACGAGAGGTTATTGAAAGAAGATACCTTCACGTCTGTGCACATCGAGGTGTTTGAAACTATGGCCCGAGATACGAAACTCGGCAAAGAGGAAATCACCCGCGATATACCCAATGTCAGTGAAGAAACCTTGAGAAATCTTGATGATTCCGGAATTGTGAGGATTGGTGCCGAGGTCAAGGCTGGTGATACCTTGGTTGGTAAGGTGACTCCCAAAGGTGAGACTGTTTTGTCTCCGGAGGAAAAACTCCTCAGGGCGATTTTTGGGGAAAAGGCGCAAGATGTCAAAGATTCTTCCTTGCGTGTTCCGCCGGGCATCAGTGGCGTTATTATTGATGCCAAGGTGTTCTCTCGCAAAGGTGTCGACAAGGACGAACGTTCACTGCTGATTGAAGATCTTGAGATTGAAAAACTTAATCAGGATAAAATAGATGAACTCAGTAGTCTTCGTCGAGGGGTTTGTCGCGAGATTGGTAATCTCCTTGAAGGCCGGACAGCAAAAGCCGATATAGTCGACAAAAAGGGTGAAGTCATTGTCAAACTCGGCAAGAAAATTGCGGCCGAGCAGGCCGAATTAATTGGATTCGAGCGTTTGCGAGATATCGATTTTTCCGAGAAAGCCAAATACATTGATTTGATTGATGCGGTTTACGCGAGATATGGCAAACAGGCAAAACTTATCACCGAACGATATGACGGCATAATCGATCGCATGAAGAAGGGGGATGACCTACCCCCGGGTGTTGTTAAAATGGTCAAGGTATATGTCGCAACCAAACGAAAACTTTCGGTTGGCGATAAAATGGCTGGAAGACATGGTAACAAAGGTGTTGTTTCTCGCCTTCTCCCCGAAGAAGATATGCCATTTTTCGCAGATGGAACAGCGGTGGATATTGTTCTCAACCCTCTTGGCGTTCCTTCCCGTATGAATGTTGGGCAGGTACTTGAAGTGCACTTGGGTTTTGCCGCAAAAAAACTCGGAGAGCAACTTGAAGCATTGGCCCAACGTGAAGCCGTAGCTGAAATTCGCAATAGACTTCGTAAAATCTATTCGGATAAAGAATATAACGCCTTAACCGAAGATAAAACCGACGCGGATATTATCAATTGGGCAAGGAAACATCACAGAGGGTTGCACATGACCACCCCTGTATTTGATGGTGCCCCTGAAGATTCGATCAGAAGATTGCTCACCGAAGCGGGAGTCGATGAGGTCGGGCAGGTTCAGTTATATGACGGACTCACCGGTGAACCGTTTGCAAACAAGGTGACGGTGGGGGTGATGTATATGCTCAAGCTGCACCATCTGGTAGATAATAAAATCCATGCTAGGTCTACCGGTCCGTATTCCTTGGTAACGCAACAGCCTCTTGGTGGCAAGGCACAATTCGGTGGCCAGAGACTTGGTGAAATGGAAGTTTGGGCGATGGAAGCCTATGGAGCCGCATACACTCTTAAGGAATTTTTAACGGCAAAGTCAGACGATGTCGAAGGTCGGACGGCCATGTATGAGCGGATCGTAAAGGGAAACAATTTTTTAACAACGGGATTACCTGAATCATTCAACGTTCTTGTCAAGGAACTGCAGGCCCTTTGTTTAAATATGGAACTCATTGAAGAATAAGGAGAGGTCTTCCTGCTGTTTTTTGCAGGAACCCTTGGTCCGGTATTGCACGTCTTGACAGACCTGCTCTCTGCTTGATATGGCAATAGTGTTGCCGGTAAAATCCTTTAACATAAGGGAGAGGTGATTTCGTGGAAGAATTATTTAATTTTTTTCAAAAACCGAAAGCTCCAGTTAAATTTAAGAGTGTTAAGATATCACTGGCTTCTCCTGAGAAGATCATGGATTGGTCGCACGGTGAGGTGAAAAAGCCTGAAACCATCAATTATCGGACATTCAAACCAGAAAGAGATGGATTGTTCTGCGCGAAAATATTTGGGCCGGTAAAGGATTTCGAATGTAATTGCGGAAAATACAAACGGATGAAACATCGCGGTGTCGTATGTGAAAAATGCGGTGTTGAAGTTATCCAATCCAAGGTTCGTCGGGAACGTCTCGGGCACATAAAACTTGCTGCCCCGGTAGCGCACATCTGGTTCCTCAAAAGCCTGCCGAGTAAAATTGGTGCGGTTCTTGATATGACGCTCAAGCAGTTGGAGAAAATTCTCTACTTTGAGCAATATGCTGTTATTGAGTCTACCGTTGATGGGATGCCTGTAGGAACACTTCTTACTGAAGAAAAATATCGTCAGGCCTTGGATGAGCATCCTGGCCGGTTTCGAGTGGGAATTGGTGCTGAGGCAATCAGGGAACTTCTTTCAGGTCAGAATCTTGTTTCTCTCTCTGTTCAACTGCGGGAGGAGATGCTCGCTACCAATTCACAGACCAAACGACAAAAGCTCGGGAAAAGACTTTTTGTCATAGAAGCCTTTCGGGATTCCGGCAATAAGCCGGAATGGATGATTCTTGAGGTCATACCCGTTCTTCCGCCCGATCTGCGACCCTTGGTTCCGTTGGAAGGCGGCAGATTCGCCACCTCCGATCTCAACGATCTTTATCGTCGGGTGATAAATCGCAATAATCGGCTGAAGAGACTCCTCGAACTCGATGCTCCTGATATTATCATTCGCAACGAGAAAAGGATGTTACAGGAAGCCGTTGATGTCCTCTTCGATAATGGTCGACGTGGGCGAGTCATTACCGGTGGTAATAAAAGACCGCTTAAATCTCTGTCCGACATGCTGAAAGGCAAGCAGGGACGTTTTCGTCAAAATCTACTTGGTAAGCGTGTTGATTACTCAGGGCGTTCCGTTATTGTCGTTGGTCCGCATCTCCGCCTACATCAGTGCGGTATTCCGAAGAAAATGGCCTTGGAGTTGTTCAAGCCTTTCATCTACAATAAATTAGAAAGCAAAGGATATGTTACTACTATCAAAAGCGCCCGCAAGATGGTGGAGAAGGAAGTCAAAGAGGTTTGGGACGTTCTTGAAGAGGTTGTAACCGAATATCCTGTCATCCTCAATCGTGCGCCAACCCTCCATAGACTCGGTATGCAGGCATTTGAAGCGATGCTCATCGAGGGCAAGGCGATTCAGTTGCATCCCCTGGTCTGTATGGCCTTCAACGCTGACTTTGACGGGGATCAAATGGCGGTTCATGTACCGCTTTCGGTAGAGGCTCAGGTTGAAGCCCGGGTCTTGATGATGTCTACCAACAACATTCTTTCCCCTGCCAATGGGGAGCCGGTCATTATTCCTTCTCAGGACATCGTGCTCGGACTCTACTATATGAGTCGAGATCGGATTAATGTTCCGGGTGAGGGCAAGGTATTCAGCTGCGTTGAAGAGGCGATTATCGCCTATGATTATGGTGAAATTCATCTGCAGGCCAAAGTGAAAGTGCGGAAGAAGGGAGAACTGGTCGATACGACTTTAGGGCGTATCCTCCTTGGCGAACTTTTGCCGGAGTCGGTAAAGTTTGAAGAAGTCAACAAGGTTCTTACCAAAAAGGCCTTGGCCAAACTTATTGACCATACCTACAGAAACGCCGGTACCAAAGAGACGGTAATTCTCGCCGACAGGTTAAAGGATATTGGCTATGAATATGCGACTCGAGCCGGCATATCCATCTGCATCAACGACATGAAAATTCCTCTCAGCAAGGAGCAATTTGTTGAGAAGGCTGAAACCGATGTGCTTGATGTTGAGCAACAGTATACCGATGGACTTATTACCTCTGGTGAGAAATACAATAAGGTAGTGGATATCTGGTCAAAGGTTACTGAAGATGTTGCCAATGCGATGATGGATGAAATCAAGGTGGATTTCTTTCTCGACAAGGATGGCAAGAGAGTTGATGGACCGAGTTTCAATTCGATCTTCATCATGGCCGATTCCGGAGCCAGGGGGTCGCGGGATCAGATTCGTCAGTTGGCTGGTATGCGTGGTCTCATGGCCAAGCCAAGTGGGGCTATTATCGAAACCCCGATCAAGGCAAACTTTCGCGAAGGGCTGGGAGTACTAGAATACTTTATCTCGACGCATGGTGCCCGTAAGGGACTTGCCGATACAGCACTGAAAACAGCAAACTCCGGATACCTTACTCGGCGACTGGTTGATGTTGCTCAGGAATCGACAATAGTCGAGGCAGATTGTTTGACCCTTGATGGGATACTCGCTGAGCCATTGATGGATGGCGGAGAAATTATCGTGCCGCTTGGCGATAGAATTTTGGGTCGCGTCGCCCTTGACGATGTGGAAGATCCCTTTACAGGTTCCGCCATCGTCAATGCCGGCGAGGAAATCACCGAAGATATTGTTGAAAAAATAACTGTTTCAGGTATCGACCGGGTGGCTATTCGTTCGGTGCTGAGCTGTCGCTCGAAACGCGGGGTTTGTGCCGCATGTTATGGACGTGATCTTGGTCGTGGTCATATGGTAAACCCCGGTGAAGCAATCGGCGTTATTGCTGCGCAATCCATTGGCGAACCTGGAACCCAGCTGACAATGAGAACTTTCCATGTTGGTGGTACTGCAAGTCGATCGGTCGAACAAGCTGAACTAAAAACCAACATCGGTGGTACGGTAACTTTCAACAATTTGCATTCGGTAACCAATGCTGAAGGCACGAAAATCGTCATGAACCGCAATGCTGTAATTGCCGTGAAGGACGAATTAGGCCGCGAGCGGGAAAAATTTAAAGTTAATTATGGTGCCCAACTACTCGTCAGAGAAGGGGAAAAGGTTGAAAGAGATACAATTCTTGCTGATTGGGATGCATACACGATTCCAATTGTCGCCGAGGTTGGGGGCGTTATAAAGTACGGTGACATCATTGAAGGCGTGACAATGCAGGAAAAGGTCGATTCGGTTACCGGAAGGTCGTCGTTGGTGATCATTCATACTGCAACCGGTTCTCAGTTGAATCCTCGCATTTCCGTGAAAAATGACCGCGGAAAGACGGTAAAGATGCCCGACAGTGAAACGTACGCACGGTATAGTTTGCCGGTTGGTTCGATCATTTCGGTGAGTGAAGGTGATGTCATTCAACCGGGTACTATCGTCGGTAAAATTCCTAGAGAAACAACAAAAACTAAGGATATTACCGGCGGTCTTCCTCGGGTTGCTGAATTGTTCGAGGTTCGAAAACCGAAGGATCCGGCGATTATTTCCAAAATTGATGGAAAAATTAGTTTTGGCAAGGAATTGAAGGGAAAACGTCGAGTTATCGTTACTCCGGAGTATGGTGAAGCCCAGGAATATCTCATACCCAAGTCTAAGCATGTCATTGTCCATGAAGGAGATTATGTTCAGGCAGGCGAGGCATTGATGGAAGGTACAATCGTTCCCAATGATATCCTCTCGGTTCTTGGGGTCAAGGAGCTTGCCAAGTTCCTGGTCAATGAAATTCAGGAAGTGTACCGCCTGCAAGGTGTAAAGATCAACGACAAGCACATTGAAGTTATTGTTCGGCAAATGCTCAAACGGGTCATGATTACATCTTCGGGCGACTCAAAGTTCATGATTGGTGAACAGGTTGAATGGTGGAAGTTTGAGGAGGAGAGAGATCGTCTTATAGCTGAAGGCAAGAAACCTGCAGTTGCCGAGCCGCTTCTTCTTGGTGTAACCAAAGCGTCGCTTTCTACGGAAAGCTTTATATCAGCGGCATCCTTTCAAGAAACTACCAAGGTTCTTACAAATGCTGCAGTAGCTGGCAGAATAGACGAATTGGCCGGCTTGAAAGAGAATGTTATCATGGGTCGACTCATATCAGCGGGAACGGGATTGGAAGGTAATCATTCAGGAAGGTGAACGACGAGCAGAGCTGATTTTTCCCTTGACACTATAGTGCCGTTAGGGTAAATATGACCACTTTCGTGTTTAAATTGAGTGTGCAACTCTGCAACTGAGATATTGATTTTCAATAAATGGGTAAGTAAACAGGAGCAGTTAACGTAATGCCAACTATCAACCAACTTGTACGGATCGGGAGAAAGAAGTCTGTTAAGAAGACCAATACCCCGGCCTTGAAAGGATCACCCCAGAAACGCGGTGTGTGTGTTAGGGTATACACCACTACACCAAAGAAACCAAACTCCGCTCTGAGAAAGGTTGCGAGGGTAAGGCTAACAAACGGGATCGAGGTAACTTCTTACATTCCCGGTATCGGTCATAATCTTCAAGAGCATTCGGTAGTATTAATCCGCGGTGGCAGGGTGAAAGATCTTCCGGGCGTGAGATATCATATCATTCGTGGTACGCTTGACACACTGGGCGTTTCCAATCGACGTCAGGGACGTTCAAAATATGGAGCAAAGAAATCCTCTTGATGGGTTTCTGTTTGTTGAGGGGTTAAGAAATGTCACGAAGAAGAACTATTGAGAAACGGCCTATTGATCCGGATCCTCGTTTCAACAGCGTATTGGTGGCAAAGTTCACCAATGGATTGATGGAAAGAGGAAAGAAAACTCTTGCCCAAAGAATTTTCTATGATGCAATGGATGTCGTTCAGGATAAAGTGAAAGACGACGATGCATTGACCATCTTCGAAGGAGCAATGGAAAATGTTCGTCCTCGAGTCGAGGTCAAGTCAAGACGTGTTGGTGGGGCGACCTATCAGGTACCGATGGAAGTACGTCAAACACGAAGAAATGCCCTCGCGATTCGCTGGATCATTAATTTCTCAAAATCGAGATCAGGCAAGTCTATGGCCGAAAAACTCGCTGCCGAACTTATGGATGCATTTAATAACCGTGGTTCTGCAGTCAAGAAAAAAGATGATACGCATCGGATGGCAGAAGCAAATAAGGCCTTTGCTCACTATCGTTGGTAATCCCAGGGGGATTATTTACACAAAATGTGATTGCGGGAGTATGGGGCTGACTGAAGCTGTTCACTAAGAGTCAATAATATTATGGCAGCCCCAAAAGATTTACACGATGTGCGCAATATTGGCATAATGGCCCATATTGACGCTGGAAAAACGACCACCACTGAAAGGATACTCTTTTATACAGGGCGTTCTTATAAATTAGGTGAAGTCCATGAAGGTACAGCTGTCATGGACTGGATGGAACAGGAGCAGGAAAGGGGCATCACCATTACTTCGGCTGCCACCACTTGTTACTGGAAAGAAAAGAAAATAAATATAATTGATACCCCGGGGCATGTCGATTTCACCATTGAGGTGGAACGATCATTAAGGGTTTTGGACGGGGTAATTGCGGTTTTTTGCGCAGTTGGAGGAGTTGAGCCACAGTCGGAAACCGTTTGGCGTCAGGCGGATAAGTATAGTATTCCGCGAATCGCCTTTATAAACAAAATGGATCGCATCGGTGCTAATTTTGATCGTTGCGTTTCGATGATCGCCAGCAGGCTTGGGGCAAACCCGCTACCTATTCAGTTGCCTGTCGGCAAAGAAGTACAATTTGAGGGTATTCTCGACCTCGTAGAAGAGCGAATGCTGGTATTCGACGAGCAATCGCTTGGCCAGGAGATTATCGAACAAGATATCCCTGACAACTACAAAGAAAAATTCACGGCCGCACGTTTGATGCTCCTGGAGAAGTTGGCCGACTTCGATGAGGGCATCATGGAAAAATACCTAGATAATTCACCGGTATCTGCGCCTGAGATATATGCAGCTCTCCGTAACGCTACAATATCACTAGATATTGTGCCAGTTTTATGCGGTAGTGCATTTAAGAACAAGGGTGTGCAACCCCTGCTTGATGCGGTCATCAACTTTCTTCCTTCTCCCCTCGAGGTAAAGAGTATCGAAGGTGAAGGACCAGATGGTGAAACAATCAGCAGAAAGTCAGATCCTAAGGAAAAGCTTGCAGGGCTCGTTTTTAAATTAATGAGTGATTCCTTTGTTGAAAATCTTGCTTTTGTCAGAGTTTATTCGGGCAAACTGAGCGTCGGGGATAAGATATATAATCCTGTGAAAAAAAAGCAGGAAAAAATATCTAAACTCATGAAGTTGCATGCGAATAAGCGTGAGGAAGTGCAAGAAATACTGGCTGGAGATATCGGCGCCATCGTTGGCCTTAAGTTCACAACAACCGGCGATACCCTTTGTGAGAAGGGAGATCACATAATTCTTGAAAGCATGGACTTTCCTGAACCGGTGATTGGAGTTGCCATTGAGCCGAAAAGCAAGGCGGAAGAAAAGAAGCTCAGCGAAACGCTAGCAAAAATTGCATTAGAAGATCCGTCATTCACAGTCTCCAGCGATAAAGACACTGGACAGATGATTATCTCAGGAATGGGGGAACTTCATCTGGAAATAATTATAGATAGATTGCTCAACGACTTTAAAGTTGCGGCAAATGTTGGGAAACCGCAGGTTGCTTACAAAGAGACCATTCAGGTTTTCCGGCGTAGCGAAGGAAAATTCGATCAAATGACCGGTGCCAAAGGGCAATACGGGCATGTGATTATAGAGATTGAACCTCTTGAGCGGGGCGCTGGCATAGTATTTACCAGTTCTGTAGATAAAGAGCTTATTCCCGACCAGTTTCTCGACTCTATAAAGAGGGGAATCGTCGATAGTCTCGATTCTGGACCTTTGATTGGCTACCCCTTAACGGATATAAAAGTCACGCTTGTCGGTGGTTCTTACCACGAAGAAGAATCAACCGAGATGGCTTTTGGGGTTGCTGGAGCAATGGCTATCAGGAGAGCAACTTCCGAAGCAGAACCGAAGTTGCTTGAACCGATAATGGATCTGGAAATTACCACTCCGGAAGAATATATCGGTGATGTAATTGCAGATTTAAACGGTAAAAGAGGCAAGGTTGTTGGGGTATCAACAGAAGCCCATCTGCAGACAGTTAAGGCACATGCTCCATTGGCGGAATTGTTTGGATATTCAACATCAATAAGGTCGGTCACCCAAGGTAGGGCGAATTTCACAATGCAATTTTTACAGTACGATGTTGTGCCTGCAAATAAAGCAGAGGCAATTGTTAAAAAGATTAGAGGAATTTGATTTCAAGCATATTGAGGAAAAATCATGTCGAAGAAAAAATTTGAAAGGACAAAACCGCACGTCAACGTTGGTACGGTAGGACATATCGATCATGGCAAGACCACATTGACGGCAGCAATTACTCGTGTCTTATCGTTGAAAGGTCAGGCGACGTTTACCGATTTTTCCGAGATAGACAAGGCACCGGAAGAGAAAGAGCGTGGTATTACAATTGCTACCGCTCATGTTGAATACGAGACGGTAAAGCGCCATTATGCGCACGTTGATTGTCCCGGTCATGCCGACTATATCAAAAACATGATCACCGGCGCAGCGCAGATGGACGGTGCAATTCTCGTAGTAGCCGCAACAGATGGAGCAATGCCGCAAACCAGGGAGCACATTTTGCTTGCCCGGCAGGTTGGTGTACCGGCGATTGTCGTGTTCTTGAATAAGTGCGACATGGTCGATGATGAAGAGCTGATCGAACTGGTTGAAATGGAACTTCGTGAGCTTCTTGATAAGTACGAATTCCCCGGCGATGATGTACCTTTTGTCAAGGGTTCTGCGTTGAAGGCTTTGGAAAATGCCGAAGATCCTGAAGCAGCCAAATGTATTTGGGATCTTATGGATGCCATCGATTCCTATATACCTCAGCCGAAACGCGACGTCGATCAACCGTTTTTGATGCCGGTGGAAGATGTATTCTCCATCTCCGGGCGTGGTACTGTTGCCACGGGCAGAATTGAGCGTGGGGTCGTTCATGTTGGTGATGAGGTTGAGATAATCGGTATCAGACCGACTGCCAAGACTACTTGTACCGGTGTTGAGATGTTTCGCAAATTGCTTGACGAAGGTCAGGCCGGCGATAATATTGGCGCCCTTCTTCGCGGGATCAAGCGTGAGGAGATCGAACGTGGGCAGGTATTGGCCGCACCGAAGTCGATCACTCCGCACACCAAGTTTAAGTCCGAGTGCTATATCCTCAGCAAGGAAGAGGGTGGACGTCATACCCCGTTCTTTAATGGCTACCGTCCGCAGTTCTATTTTCGAACGACAGACGTAACCGCGGTTGTCAGTCTTGAACCAGGAGTTGAAATGGTAATGCCCGGTGACAATATTACCGCATCGGTAGAACTCATCACTCCGATTGCCATGGATGTCGGTCTGCGTTTTGCCATTCGAGAAGGCGGACGTACTGTTGGTGCCGGCGTTATAAGTGAAATTATTGCCTAAAGGTTAGTAATGATACCCACAGAAAAAATCCGAATTCGCCTAAAAGCTTACGATCATAAACTACTAGATCAATCTACAACTGAGATAGTTGACACTGCCAGGAGAACTGGGTCTGCAGTAGCCGGTCCGATTCCTCTGCCAACTACTATTAATAAATTTTGTGTTCTTCGCTCGCCGCATGTAGATAAAAAATCGCGAGAGCATTTTGAAATGAGGACCCATCGCCGTTTATTAGACATTTTAGAGCCAACTCAGCAGACTATCGATCTGCTCATGAAGCTCGAATTGTCCGCGGGCGTCGATGTTGAAATTAAGTTGCCGTAATCGGCACTACCTAAAAGTTAATTGAAGCATCGGGTAAAGTTATGCCAAAGTCAATGGGTATATTAGGAAAAAAAATTGGAATGACCCGGGTATACAGCGAACTTGGTGAGGCTATTCCAGTTACTGTTATTGAAGCCGGTCCTTGTAAGGTTCTTCAAGTGAAAACCGAAGCAACTGATGGATATAGCGCCATCCAAGTTGGGTTTGCCGAAAAGAAAATCTCACGGATAAACAAACCAATGGCCGGTCATTTCAAAAAATCCGACTCTCAAGGTTTTTATTTTGTAAGAGAATTCAGAGTCACTGATACCGCACTTTACGAGGTAGGTCAGGAGATTTCTCTTGAGGCTGTCGTTAAAGTTGGTGATAAGGTCGATGTACAGGGCACGAGCAAGGGGAGGGGGTTCCAGGGTGTTATAAAGCGTCATGGTTTCAGCGGTGGCGGTTCCGGGCATGGCTCGATGTTCCATAGAGCTCCTGGGTCCATTGGCTGCAGTGCCTACCCTTCAAGAGTTATCAAAGGCAAAAAGCTGCCTGGTAGAATGGGCAATGACAGCGTTTTAAGAAAAAATGTCGTCGTAGTCGATGTTCGCAATGAAGAAAATGTTGTTCTCTTGAAAGGACCACTGCCTGGAGCAAAAAACGGCCTGTTAAAGATTTTCACAAAACAATAAAAATTGGGTCTAAACAGGTTCGAGGAGATAAATATGTCCACTGTAAATATAGTTAACACAAAGAATGAAAGTGTTGGCGAAATTGAGCTGAACGACGAAGTGTTCAATCGAGAGGTTAAGGAGCATATTCTGCATGAAGTTGTTCGTATGCAGAGGGCCGGTAGAAGGGCCGGAAACGCATGCACCAAAACGAGAGTTGAGGTGAGTGGTGGCGGCAGAAAACCATGGCGGCAGAAAGGGACCGGTCGAGCAAGATCCGGCAGTAATACTTCCCCGGTTTGGCGCGGTGGTGGTGTGGCCTTTGGGCCCAAGCCTAGAGATTATAGCTTTAAGCTTAACCGAAAAGTGAAACAACAAGCTGTAGCGATGGCTCTTAGTGCGAGATTTCAAGAGGGCAATCTCATCGTTATTAATGATTTTACCTTAGAACGTATGAAAACGAAGGATTTTCTTGGCGTGATGAACGTCCTTGACGTTGCTAACGGTCTTATTATTACAGATAATGCTTCGGAAAATCTTACCAAATCATCCAGCAACGCAAATGGCTATAAGGTACTTTCTTCCGAAGGTCTCAATGTCTACGATATTCTCCTCCATAAAAAGCTGATTTTGGTTCAACCGGTAATTGAAAGCCTTGAAAAGAGGTTAATGGCATGAAAAACATTTACAGTGTATTACAGGGCCCGTGTCTCACCGAAAAAGCTGCCTTATTGCAGGAAGTAGATGGGAAAGTCATATTTAAAGTCCATCCTCAGGCAAATAAAATAGAAGTTAAAAAGGCAGTGGAGCTCATGTTTAATGTGAAGGTCAAGGATGTTAAAACTGCTAAGATTCACGGAAAGAAAAAAAGGGTTGGAAAGACTGTTGGCTTTACCAGTGACTGGAAAAAGGCTTATGTTACCTTGTCAGAAGGAAAAATTAATTTCGCGGATGAACTCTAATCAGATGATTTTTAATTAAAAGTTCGTCATTACCTTCTATCTGAATGATTTTATCTCATCTAATATTGATGGAGCGATTGGGAAACCATGGCTATTAAAGTATACAAACCAACATCCGCTGGCAAGCGTCAACACGTGTCGACCAAGAGTCCTGACCTGGCTAATAATGGACCCGAGAAAAGCCTTGTTTGCAGCCTCATAAAATCCGGCGGAAGGAATAATTATGGCAGAGTGACCGCCAGGCACATTGGCGGTGGGCATAAACGAAAATATCGAATCATTGATTTCAAACGCAATAAAACAGATATAGACGCAAAAGTCGTTGCGATTGAATACGATCCGAATCGCTCTGCGAATATTGCCCTGTTGAACTATGTCGACGGAGAAAAGCGATATATATTATCGCCTGATGGAATTTCGGTTGGAGACATAATTGTTGCAGGGGAATCTGTAGATATTCAACCGGGAAACTGTCTTCCTTTAGTTAATATTCCACTTGGAACTATTATTCATAACATTGAAATGAAAATAGGAAAGGGTGCTCAACTGGTTCGCAGTGCTGGTGCTGGCGCACAATTGATGGCTAAGGAGGGGGGATATGTTCTTGTTCGCCTGCCTTCCGGGGAAGTCAGGAAGTTTAACAACTTCTGTCGTGCATGTATTGGCCAGGTTGGAAACAGAGAACATGAGAGTCAAAAGCTTGGTAAAGCGGGTAGAAACCGTTGGAAGGGACGCCGCCCTCATGTTCGTGGCGTGGCAATGAACCCTGTAGATCATCCAATGGGTGGTGGTGAGGGAAAAAGTTCTGGCGGGAGACATCCATGTAGTCCTTGGGGCGTACCGACAAAAGGCTATAAAACCAGGAAAAACAAGACTTCTGACACGATGATTGTCAAGAAGAGATCATAAGGCACAAGGAGTAACGTATGTCACGCTCAGTTAAAAAAGGTCCTTTCGTTGACGATCATTTATATAAGAAAGTGGTTGACGCAGCCGAAAGTGGTTCACGAAAGGTTATTAAAACCTGGTCAAGACGTTCCGATATCGGCCCGGAAATGGTTGGACTAACCTTTGCCGTGCATAACGGAAAAAAATTCATACCTGTTTTTGTAACCGAGAACATGGTAGGCCATAAGTTGGGAGAGTTTTCTCCGACTAGGACCTTCTATGGTCACGCTGCAGATAAGAAAGGTAAAAAATAACAAGAAATCAATGATTTCTGGCTTGACACTCATCAGGAGTAAGATCTATGGAAGCAAAAGCCGTAGGAAAATATATTAGAATATCTCCGCAAAAGGCAAGGCTTGTTGCCGATGTGGTAAGAGGGATGGGCGTTGATCAGGCAATAACGACCCTTCGTTTTATGCCTAAAAAAGGCGCCGGCATCATTAAAAAGGTCCTCGAATCTGCGGTTGCCAATGCCACTCAGGATGAACAGGCTGATGTTGACAATCTTTATGTTAAAAAGATTATTATAGATGGTGGACCTTCCCTGAAAAGGATTAGTCCAAGGGCGCAGGGCAGAGCGACGGGCATCATTAAAAGAACAAGCCATATCACCGTTGTTCTGGATGAGAATTAGAAAATTCTCGTATGATGACTGTGTACTCACTTTAACTCTTAATTGAACAATGGAATTGTTGGAGGTCTGTTTTGGGGCAGAAGGTTAATCCACAAGGACTGAGATTGAATATTACCCGGACATGGGACTCGATCTGGTATGCAGATAAGGAATATTCTACTTATCTGATTGAAGATCAAAAAGTCAAAAAGTTTCTTAAAAAACGTCTCCAGCACGCTGGACTCTCAAAGGTAAATATTGAGCGTACCGGAGAACAGGTGCGAGTCAAGCTCTTTACTGCAAGGCCGGGCATAGTTATCGGTAAAAAGGGTGCGGAAATCGAGATTCTCAAGAAAGAACTCGAAAATCTCATTTCTCGAAAGGTTTCTCTGGATATTCAAGAAGTGAGAAGACCGGAGGCCGATGCGCAACTCGTAGCTGAAAATATCGCTCAGCAACTCGTACGGCGGGTCGCTTTTCGACGGGCAATGAAAAAGGCAGTGAGTTCTGCATTGCGTTTTGGTGTACAAGGTATAAAAATCTCTTGCTCCGGACGGCTGGGAGGAGCTGAGATGTCACGGTGCGAATGGGTTCGTGAGGGCAGAGTACCGCTCCATACTCTACGCGCCGACGTTGACTATGCTCTTGCCGAAGCTAATACTACTTATGGAATCATTGGCGTCAAAGTCTGGATTTTCAATGGAGAAGTATTGAGCAAAAAGGATGGCGGCTCCGTGCAGTAGGATACTGTTCAAGGAAATTCCATATTAATTTTTGGAGTAGAAGATGTTAAGTCCGAAAAAAGTTAAACATAGAAAAGTATTTAAAGGCAATTCTCGAGGAGTTGCCTATAGAGGGTCATCGATTTCTTTTGGTGACTTTGCACTCAAAGCCACTGTTTGTGGAAAAATGACCGCACAACAAATTGAAGCTGCCCGTATCACCATTAATAGAACTATGAAGCGTGGCGGCAAGGTTTGGATAAGGGTTTTTCCTGACAAACCAATAACCAAAAAAGCTGCCGAGACCAGAATGGGTAAAGGCAAAGGGACACCTGAGTCGTGGGTTGCTGTCATTAAACCAGGCATGATCCTATACGAAATTTCGGGTGTAAGCGAGGAACTTGCCATAGAGGCACTTGCTCTTGCAGGAAATAAGTTGCCATTTTCGACTAAAGTCATTTCTAAGGAAAATACATTATGAAATCGGAAGAAATTCGAAAAATGTCTGCTGAGGATCTCGACAAGACCTTGAAAGACCTTACGTGTAGATTTGGGAAATCTTTCATTTCAACATCACATCAGGCCTCTTGAGGACACTTCCAGACTGAAGAAAATTAGAAAAGACATTGCAAGAATTGCGACTATCGAGAGGCAGTCTCAAAACTGATTGCCTAGTTTGACAATTGAACGATAGAAAGTCGGATTCTTATAAAAACAACACTAATTGACAAAATTATGAGTGATCTAAATACATCGAGAAAGACAAGAACTGGTTCTGTGGTCAGCAACAGAATGGAGAAAAGTGTTGTCGTTCGGGTTGAACGCAAAGTTCGCCATAAGCTGTATGGCAAATTTATGAAGACAAGCGTTAAGTACCTGGCCGATGATCCAGAAAACAGTTGTAATATCGGAGACATTGTTCTCATTGAAGAGTGTCGGCCTCTCAGTAAAAGAAAGAGATGGCGTGTTAAAACCATACTGGAGCAGGCAGTGTGATACTGGCACAAAGTATAAAGTAGGACTTTGACAACTTGTTTCGGAAGAGATATCAGGTGAAATTATGATTCAAACAGAAACCGTACTTAATGTTGCCGATAACTCCGGAGCCAAGAAAGTGCTCTGTATCAGAGTTCTTGGTGGTACCGGCAAGAGATATGCAACGATTGGGGATGTAATTGTTGTAACGGTAAAGGAAGCTATCCCCAATGCGAAAGTGAAAAAAGGTGACGTAATGAAAGCCGTTATTGTTCGCACCAAAAAAGAAATGAAGCGAATGGATGACACCTGGGTAAGATTCGACGACAATGCAGCAGTTATGCTTGCATCCTCAGGTGAACCAGTCGGGACACGTATTTTTGGCCCGGTAGCCCGTGAGCTAAGGAATCAAGGGTTTATGAAGATTATCTCATTGGCCCCGGAAGCACTTTAACCGCCCGTATCTGCATTGGGTATAGTAACATTGATTGGAAAAGGTACAGCGATGAGACAGGGTAAAACATACCTGAAAAAAAATGATCAGGTTGAGGTAATTGCCGGAAAAGATAAGGGAAGGGTTGGGAAAGTACTCCGTGTTCTTAGAGATAAGGATAAGGCTGTGGTAGAGCGGATCAATATGATTAAAAGACATACCAAGCCGAGAGAGATGAACCAGCAGGGGCAGATTGTCGAAAAAGAAGCTCCTATCCATGTTTCCAATCTTCAGCTTATCTGTCCTGAATGCACCAAAACTGGTCGCATAGGAAAGAAGATTCTCGATGATGGCACAAAAGTACGCTGCTGCAAGAGTTGCGGTGGGTCCATCGAAAGCAAAGCATAGGAATTCAAAAAGGATACGCTAGGAGTTATACATGGGTGCGCTTAGAGAAATGTACATAAATGAGTGTGTGCCTGCACTCAGAGAGGAATTTGGCTATACAAATGTCATGGAGATTCCTCAGATCAAAAAAATTGTTCTCAACATGGGATTGGGAGAAGCAGTGCAAAATCCAAAAATTGTGGAAGGTGCTGCCAATGAACTCACCATGATTGCAGGACAGAAGGCAGTAGTAACTAAGGCTAAAAAATCCATAGCTACATTCAAGCTTCGGGTTGGCATGCCTATTGGGTGCTGCGTTACTTTGCGTGGCGATAAAATGTATAATTTTTTTAGCAAGCTGGTAAATATTGCATTACCACGTGTTCGTGACTTTAGGGGCTTATCTGCTAAGGGATTCGATGGTCGAGGCAACTTTTCCATGGGAATCCAAGAGGAAATTATTTTCCCCGAGATCGACTACGACAAGATTGATAAAATTAAAGGGTTGAACATTACTATTGTAACTACAGCCAAAACAGATGAAGAGGGTGCCTTCCTTCTAAAATCGCTTGGTATGCCGTTCAAGAAATAATCAAAAATTATTTTAAGAAGATTTTAAATAGAAAGTATTTGGAGGTCGGTTTGGCTAAGAAATCCATCATTGCAAAAGCACAGCGGAAGCCTAAATTTTCAGTGCGTAAATACAACAGGTGCCCCCTTTGCGGGCGACCAAGAGCATTCATCAGGAAATTTGGGGTTTGTAGAATCTGTTTCCGTAAACTTGCATCCAGCGGCGAAATTACCGGTGTCACTAAATCAAGCTGGTAAATGCATATTTCAAGCACTTTGTAATCCCGTTTATTATTTTGAACATAAGGAGTGTTCGCTATGTCTATGAGCGATCCACTGGCAGACATGCTGACCAGATTAAGAAATGCAGTAATGGTTAAATTCGACTCAGTTGAGATGCCGTTATCAACTGTTAAAGTCGATATAGCCAAGGTTCTCAAAGAAGAAGGATATATCCGTGATTACCAGGTCAAAACCGATGATATCCAAGGCACCCTGAAGATTGATCTCAAGTATGGGCCAAATAGGGAAACTGTAATTACAGGGCTTAAGAGGGTAAGCAAACCAGGCTTACGTAAATATACCAAGGTAAACGACATACCGAAGGTACTAAATGGGCTTGGAATTGCAATTATTTCCACATCCAAGGGCGTTGTTACAGATAAAACGGCTAGAGCTTTGAATTCTGGTGGGGAAATAATTTGTGAGGTCTGGTAGACCCGCGAATAACGGAGGATTTTATGTCTCGAATTGGCAAACAACCGATTCCGGTTCCAACCGGAGTGAAAGTTGACCTCAGTGGTCAACAGATAATAGTTACTGGTGCGAAAGGGAGTTTAAAGCGTGATATTAACTCTGATGTGGAAGTAGAATTTCTTGACAATATATTACAGGTTAAGAACCGCGTAGAAAGCACTAAAGTCAACGCATTCCGAGGTCTTACTCGAACCCTGATAAACAATATGATAATCGGGGTTGCCGAAGGTTTCAAAAAAGTCTTGGTTATTGAAGGCGTGGGATATAAAGCCAGTGTAAGCGGTTCAACACTGACCCTCAATGTTGGGTATTCAAGTCCTAAAGATTATGTACTGCCCAAGGATGTAGTGGCCACTGTTGAGGGAAACACAAAAATTGTTCTACAGTCTATTGATAAGGAATTGCTAGGTCTTACTGCTTCGAAAATTCGTCAGATTAGAAAGCCAGAGCCATATAAAGGTAAAGGCATTCGGTATGAAAATGAACATATAGTAAGAAAGGTCGGCAAGTCAGGCACTAAATAACTACTGAGCTCCCTAAGATTCTTAAATATTGAATGGTACATAGCAATGGCTAAGACGAATCCCACGACTACGGCGAGGGCTAAACGTGTCAGAAGAATAAGAAAGAAAATATCTGGCACGAATGAACGCCCACGACTAAGAGTCTTTAAAAGTAACAAACATATATATGCCCAACTTATCGACGATGTTGCCGGTCATACGCTGGTTTCGATGTCAACGATCGATAAAGAGTTTGAGTTGGGTGAGGAAAAAGGAAAGACTGCCGCAGCTAAGAAGGTTGGCGTGGTTCTCGCGGCCCGTGCATTAGCTACCGGAATCAGTAAGATAACCTTTGATCGCGGTGGTTCTGTTTACCATGGTAGAGTTAAATCACTTTCCGAGGGTGCTCGGGAAGGTGGTCTTAATTTTTAACGATTCTTCATATTACGGGGGTGTCCCTTGTCTGATTTCAAACGTTCCAAAAGTGTGGCTACTGAGGAGCTGATAGAGAAGATTGTTTTCATTAACCGGGTTGCTAAAGTAGTAAAAGGTGGTCGACGCTTCAGTTTCAGTGCCATCGTTGTTGTCGGAGACGGCAATGGAAAGGTGGGTTATGGGCTCGGCAAAGCAAACCAAGTTCCTGAGGCAATTCGTAAGGGTGTGGAACAAGCTCGGAAGAGTATGTGTTCAGTAGCTCTTACTGAAACTTCCATTCCTCACCAGATTATCGGTAAATTCGGTTCTGGAAAGGTATTGTTGAAACCTGCATCAGCTGGTACAGGATTGATCGCTGGCGGGCCTGTTCGGGCGGTGCTCGAGGCAGCCGGAGTTTCAAACATTCTAACTAAATGTCTCGGGTCGCATAATCCACATAACATGGTAAAGGCAACTTTGGCAGGACTTAAAGATCTTCGTACCGCCAAAAATATTGCCGAATTACGCGGGAAAATCGTAGAAGAAATAACTGCTTAATTACAAAATGGTTTTCTCTGCACAGTGTTGCAAGCCATTTTGTCTAATATTTGCTTATAGAAGGTAGTCAAATGTCTGAGACAATTACTATTACCCTTGTGAAAAGCGGCATTGGTGGAACAAAAAGAATCAATGCGACTTTAACCGGACTGGGGCTCACCAAATTGAACAAGACAGTGACAAGAAAGGATACACCCTCTATTAGAGGTATGGTTAGAAAAGTATCACATCTTGTACGCATAGAGGAGAATTAATATGTTAACCCTAGCAAATCTTTCACCTCAAGCTGGATCGACCAAGCAGAGAAAACGGCTGGGAAGAGGTCCGGGAAGTGGACATGGTAAAACAGCAGGTCGCGGTCACAAAGGTTTTAAAGCACGCTCTGGTTCCGGTGTAAAGCCAGGTTTTGAGGGAGGTCAAATGCCCTTGCAACGGCGTATACCAAAACGCGGATTCAATAATATTTTCAAGAAACAGTATGCACTCGTGTCCTTAACGCAGTTGGATTCATTTGCCGCTGGTGATGTTATCTCGGTAGACACCCTTATTGCCGCCAAGATAGTGAAAAAAGGAATGGCAGTTAAAGTCTTGGCCAATGGCGAAGTATCGAAAGCCCTGACTGTTAAAGTCGATAAAATGAGTGAAACAGCAAAGAGCAAGATTGAAAGCGTCGGTGGCACTGTTGTTTTTGAAGAAACAGCGCAAGTCTAAAACAATGGCTAGTAGGTAGCTTGTGCCAAAGATTTAGACTTTCTACAGTAAAGAGTGAAACTGGATATAGGTATTAATAATGAGTGGTGTGCAGAGTGCTGCAAATATTCCAGAGTTGCGTAGACGTGTATTATTCACGCTTATCATGCTCGCAGTATACAGAATTGGCGTTCAGATACCCACACCTGGCATTAACGGAGAAGCTCTTGCTGCATTTTTCTCGCAGAAAGCCGGTACTCTGTTTGGCATGTTCAATATGTTTTCGGGTGGAGCGTTAGAAAACTTTTCAATCTTTGCTCTGGGCATAATGCCCTACATCAGCTCTTCTATTATTATTCAATTGTTGACGGTGGTCATACCTCAACTTGAAGCACTTAAAAAAGAGGGTCAGTCAGGGCAAAGGAAGATTACTCAATACACACGCTATGGTACTGTACTGCTGAGCATTATTCAAGGTACTTTCATTGCTGTAGGTCTTCAAGGCATGACTGGTCCTGGTGGAGAGGCAATTGTTTTAAATCCTGGGCTGCAATTCAAATTGATGACAATGCTCACCTTGACCTCAGGCACTGCCTTTATCATGTGGCTTGGTGAGCAGATGACGGAGAGAGGTATTGGTAACGGTATATCACTGATTATATTTGCAGGCATTGTTGCTGGAGGTCCTGCTGCGATCGTTAACTCGATTCAATTGATAAAAGCTGGTGAGATTGCACTTTTCTTTGTGCCGTTTCTCGTACTCTTCATGTTTGCTGTTGTGGCATTCATCGTCTTTTGTGAGACGTCCCAACGCCGGATTCCCATTCAATATGCAAAGCGGGTCGTCGGCAAGAGGGTCTATGGCGGACAAAGTTCGCATTTGCCTTTGAAGATTAACATATCCGGGGTTATTCCACCGATATTTGCTTCTTCAATAATGATGTTTCCTGCGACGATAGGCAGTTTCATTCAAATTGACTGGGTCCAGAGAGCATCAGCGGCAATGTCGCCCGGCACTGTCTATTATTATATTTGTTACATCGGCATGATCGTCTTCTTCTGTTTCTTTTATACCGCGGTGACCTTTAAGCCAGATGATGTTGCAGAGAATCTCAAGAAACACGGCGGATTTATTCCTGGAATCCGTCCCGGGAAAAAGACCGCTGAATTTATAGATAAAATTCTCACAAGACTGACCGTTGTTGGTTCAATTTATCTCAGTTCGGTGTGTGTATTACCAACTATACTTGTCTCCCAGTTTAACATACCTTTTTATTTTGGTGGGACGGCCCTGCTTATCGTCGTGGGAGTGAGTATTGATACAATTGCGCAGATAGAATCGCATCTCCATATGCGTAATTATGAAGGTTTTATGAAACAAGGCAGGATAAAAGGGCGCCGGTAGAAGTGTCGGGTTCAACGATAGAAAAGCCTGGTGTCGGAAACATAGTGATCAAGACCGCAGAGCAGATCTGTATTATGCAGGAAGCTAACCAGATTGTCGCGGAAATATTAGCAACAGTTGAAAAGTCTGTAGATATTGGGATCACGACTTGGGAATTGGATAGAATTGCCGAAGATCATTGCCAAAAAATGCATGCGAACACCCGCATTCAAAGGATACCGTGGCTTTCCGAGTAGTCTTTGTCTGTCAATTAATGAAGAGGTCGTGCATGGCATACCTTCTAGAAAGAAGAAATTGAGAAAGGGAGATATTATTTCCGTTGATTTTGGCGTTTTTTATAAGGGTTTTTTTGGCGATTCAGCCGTAACCTTGCCCGTTGGCAGCGTTAGTGAGGGAGTTGCCAAATTGGTTTCGGTGACCAGGGAATCTCTGTACAAAGGGATCGAACAAGTTATTGTTGGCAACAGAATTAGTGATATTTCCAAAGCAATCCAGGAATATGTTGAAGGCCATGGCTTCTCTGTCGTGAGGCAGTTCGTAGGTCATGGTATTGGTACCGCGCTGCACGAAGCTCCAGAAATTCCAAATTTCTACCAGGGCGAAAGAACATCTCGGCTCCTTGCGGGAATGGTGCTAGCTATTGAGCCGATGGTAAACATGGGAACACATAAAGTTAAAGTACTGAGAGACGGATGGACGGTAATCACCAGTGACAAAAAGCCATCTGCCCATTTTGAGCATTCGGTTGCGGTGACGGAGAACGGGCCTCTGGTGTTAAGCTCTCGGGAAAACTAGCGGTTACGGAAAAATTTGCTTCTCATTTAAGAGAAGTTGTATTATACTATTCCGTTTTTAACTGGAACTTTGACTTTTCAGGATACTCCATGGCAAAAGAAGAAGCAATAGAAGTTGAAGGCACCATAATTGAGCCGTTACCAAATGCAATGTTTCGGGTCGAACTTGATAACGGTCATAAGGTGCTTGCCCATATCTCTGGAAAAATGCGTATGCATTTTATCAAGATCCTCCCAGGAGACAGGGTTACCATCGAACTCTCTCCTTATGATTTGAACAGAGGAAGAGTTACGTTTCGGGCAAAAACCGCTAAAAAGAAAAAATAGAGAGTCTGCTGATTATGAAAGTACGCGCATCGGTAAAAAAAATATGTAGTGATTGTAAAATATTCAAACGCAACGGCATCGTTCGCGTATCCTGTAAAGTTAAAAAACATAAACAGAGGCAGGGATAAATTGGTTTCATCATTTCATAATACCTACTTCTTTTAAGGAGACATACCTTGGCACGTATAGCAGGAATTGACCTTCCGAAAAATAAGCATATGGATCGAGCTTTAACGTATATACACGGTATCGGTTTGGTGTCGGCTCGACGGATTCTCGATAAAGTGGATCTCCCATACACAATGAGCAGCGACGATCTCGGTGGCGACGATGTGAATCGTATCCGCAAAGTGATTGAGGATGAATACGTTGTTGAGGGCGATCGCCGGCGAGAGGTCTCCATGGATATCAAGAGGCTTACTGATATCGGATGTTATCGAGGCAGGCGCCATAGAATGGGGTTGCCATGTCGAGGACAGAAGACCAAGACTAATGCACGAACCCGGAAAGGACCAAGAAAGGGTGCTGCTCGTCGTAAATAATTGAACTTCAAACAGGTGTAAGTTATGGCTGTCGCTAAGAAAAAAAAGGTAAAAAAGAATATTCCGGAAGGTATAGTGTTTATTTATTCTACCTTTAACAATACAATAGTCACTATTTCAGACAAGCAGGGCAATGTAATTTCATGGTGCAGTGCAGGAGTTCTTGGTTTTAAAGGATCGAGAAAGTCGACACCGTTCGCAGCACAGAATGCCCTTGCCGATGCCGCAAAAAAGGCCACCGATATTGGCATGAGGAAGGTTGAGGTTAAGGTAAAAGGACCAGGACCCGGCAGAGAAGCAGCATTGCGAGCCCTGATTACTACTGGACTGGAGGTCAGTCGTATTTACGATGTCACTCCCATCCCGCATAATGGATGCAAACCTCCAAAGCGACGTCGAGTATAGCGACTGATCATAGTATCACAACATAACTGAATGAATGGAGGCCTAAATTGGCTAGAAATATTGGTGCTGCCTGTCGTCGTTGCAGGAGAGAGAATTTAAAACTGTATCTCAAGGGTGATCGCTGTTTTTCGGACAAGTGTTCATTTGAGAGAAGAGCTTTTGGTCCGGGACAACATGGTCAGGCAAAATTTAAAAAACAATCTGACTATGCCGTTCAGTTGAGAGAGAAGCAAAAAGTAAAAAGCATGTATGGCATGCTTGAGGGACAGTTTAGGCTTTTCTTTGAAAAGGCCGAGCAACAAAGAGGTGTTACAGGCGAAAATCTGCTGGTAATGCTTGAACGTCGCTTGGACAACACCATTTTTCGGATTGGTTTTGCTTCCTCAAGAAATCAGGCACGACAGCTTGTCCGTCATAATCATATTCTCGTAAATGGACGAAAGGTCAACATACCTTCATTTTTGGTTTCTGTTGGCGATGTTATTACTTTGAAAGAAAAAAGTCGTGCAAATACTATTATAAACGAAAACTTCGAGGCTGTTATACGGCGGGGTGTTCCAAGTTGGTTAGAGTTGGACAAAGACAACTACAAGGCAACCTTGAAAGCCTTACCGAATAGGGAAGAAGTCACCATGCCCATCCAAGAAAGACTCATCGTTGAGCTTTACTCAAAATAATTTAGGCGTGCAGTCAGCAGACCACATTTTATTTGCAAGTGTTTGTTGACAAGACGATCCACCGGCAAATTGTAGAATAGTGTAGCAATAACACCAACTACAAAGTTAGTAGAAACGTAGAGAAGGAAATCCATGACTCAAGCTGCTGATGAAAAAATACCATTTCACCGCAATTGGAATGAGCTTATAAAACCCGAAAAGGTTGAAGTTGACAAGGAAAAGCATACCGATACCTACGGGAAATTTATCTGTCAACCTCTCGAAAGAGGATTTGCAACTACAATTGGTAATTCACTGCGACGAATCCTTCTCTCTTCCATACAGGGCGCTGCAATTACCTCTGTGAAAATCGAGGGAGCTCTTCATGAGTTCACCTCGATGAAAGACATTCTGGAAGATGTAAGTGAGATTATTTTAAATCTCAAAATGGTTCGACTTAAGCTCTTCTCCGCAGAATCACAAAAAATAGTTATTGAAAAAAATGGCCCAGGGGTTGTTTGTGCAGGCGACATCAGTGCTTCCGGCTATGTTGAGGTAATGAACAAGGAACAGGTTATTTGCACTCTAACTGGTCCTGTCAATTTTCGTGCGGAGATGACAGTCGAATGGGGCAAAGGCTACCAGCCCGCGGAAAAAATGGATAAGGAAAACCTTTCCATAGGACAAATTCCGATCGACGCAATATTTACACCAATTAAGAAAATTCAATATGTAATTTCTCAGGCTCGGGTAGGCCAGCAGACTGACTACGATAAACTTACAATCGAAATCGAAACCGACGGCAGTCTGAGACCAGAGAATGCTTTGGCATATGCGGCTAAAATTCTCAAAGAACAGATGACGATCTTTATCAACTTTGATGAAGAAGACGCCGAACCGGAGGTCCCTGCTGAGTCGGGAAGAGACTTTGAGCCTCTTAATCCCTACTTGGATAAACCAGTCGAAGATCTTGAATTGTCTGTGCGCTCTGCCAATTGCTTGAAGAATGCCGATATAAATTTTATTGGTGATTTGGCACAGAAGACCGATCAAGAAATGCTCAAGACCAAAAATTTTGGCCGAAAATCGCTTAATGAAATAAAAGCGTTGCTCTCTGAAATGGATCTCACTTTGGGAATGAAATTCGAAAACTGGATTCCCCCCAGTCAACGTGGTGAAAAGGAAGAAAGTAAAGCATGATTTGCCGCATTTTAATTGAGATTAAAATGGAATACTACCAATTCTGATATTGCGCAGAAGCTGAGGATTTGAGATGAGACATAGAAAAGCAGGTAAAAGATTAGGACGAACAAGTTCACACAGAATTGCCATGTTTCGAAACATGGTCACATCCTTGTTCGAACACGAGCGCATAATTACCACCACAGAAAAAGCAAAAGAAGTGAGACCGATTGCAGAGAAATTGATCACTTTGGCAAAACGTGGTGATATGCATGCGAGAAGACAAGCTTTGGGGTTTGTTCGGAGTAAGGCAGTAGTTGAGAAACTGTTTACAGTTATTAAAGAAAAGTTTGCCGATCGAAACGGTGGATACACTCGAATTTTGCAGACAGGTATTCGCAAGGGAGATGCAGCTGGGATGGCAATCTTTGAACTTGTCGGTTATGAAGAAGTAATTGAGGCTCCTAAGGCCGAAAGCTGAGTGGACAGTAAATAGACGTATGAGGCTGGCAGGAACGTATGTTCCAGCCAGCTTTTTTTTTGCAGAAGTGATTCGTGGTGGATGGGTGTACACGGCATGAAAAAAATGAAAGCGTTCCCGGAAGGAATGGTACCACTTTGTGATTCTGATTTTAATTTTGAGTGCCACCCCGGAGTGGAATGCTATACCTTGTGTTGTCGTAATGTTGATATGATTCTTTATCCATACGACATTGTAAGGCTTAAAAGTTCTTTAGGTCTCGATTCTGAGGAGTTTCTGCGCAGGTTCACTACACTTGAAATTGGTGACAATATATACTTTCCTACGGTTAAGCTGCGGTTAAAGGATAATGAATCAAAAGCTTGCCCTTTTCTTGCCGAGAAAGGATGTAGTGTTTACAATGATCGTCCAACGGCCTGTAGAACATATCCATTAGAAAGAGCTGTTGATCGTTCGCGACAAAAAGGAGCGCCTGAAGAATTTTATTTCATGACAGATCATTCGTATTGTCTTGGCCATAAAGAGAAAAAGGTTTTTAACATCAAAAGTTGGTTACGCAGCCAGCGTCTTTTTGAGCATAATACGATGAATGAACTCTGGACCGAAATCGATACAATATTTGCCGGAAATCCATGGAAGGGTGAAGGATTAGCCGGGGAAAAACAGCAGTTAGCCTTTCTTGTATGCTACAATATTGACGGTTTCAGAAGATTCGTTGACAGGCATAAACTTCTTGGTCAATTTCAGTTGGAGAAGGAACTCCGTCGGAGGATAGGTGTAGATGATAGTGAGTTGTTAAAATTTGGATTCGAATGGCTTAAGCTTTTCTTTTCCCATTCGAGTTGTTTAATTAAAAAATAAGAGAGATTATGTAACAAGGTAACCTTAAGTTGCAAAACGATGCAGTTCATGTTAAAAAACAAGGTTGTTCGTTTTGCATGTTTTATCGTAGTAGAGGCCTCTTAACCACACACATCTTCGCGTAAAAACTGGTGTCGTGCGCATCATTGATGTGAAGCGATTACAGAAGATGGCGGAACAACCAGCAACGGAGAAAATTATGACAAACGTATCAGTGCGAGACATGCTTCAGGCGGGTGTCCATTTCGGTCACCAGACAAGGCGCTGGAATCCCAAGATGAAGACCTATATTTATGGGCCAAGGAATGGGATTTATATCATTAACCTTGATATGACCAAACGACTTTTTGATAAAGCCTGTGATTTTATTACAGAGGAAATCAAGCGGGGTGGCACCGTTCTCTTTGTCGGCACCAAGCGTCAAGCTCAGGAGATAATAAAAGAAGAAGCAAAGACGATGTGGCATGTATTATGTCGATCATCGCTGGCTGGGCGGCATGCTCACCAATTTTCAGACCATTAAGAACAGTATAGACAGACTCAAGTCTATCGAATCCATGCAGGCCGATGGATCCATAAACCGATTTCCCAAAAAGGAAATCCTTATTATGGAGAAAGAAAGGGTAAAGCTTGAGAGAAACGTTGGTGGAATTAAGGATATGCGTAATCTTCCTACCGTCCTCTTTATTGTAGACCCACGCAAAGAAGATATAGCAGTGAGTGAAGCCGTAAAACTTGGTGTCCCTGTGGTCGCAATTACCGATACCAACTGTGATCCTGAAGGTGTCGATTTTATTATTCCAGGTAATGATGATGCCATCAGGTCAATTCGTCTCATTAGTCACCATATTGCGGAAGCGGTCCTTGCAGGACAAGCAATGCGTGATGGTGAGGAGGCTTCAGAAGAGGCGGTTGCTGCTGCCATGGGCGATGCCGGGAGCGAGATGGAAAAGGCAGCGCTGGACACCGAGGTGTAACCAACTCACTGACGGAATATACCTGTAAAAGCATTTTATTGTATGTAAGGGGCTGTCCGGGGACCGCCCCTTTTTCGTATGTTGTTTCTTAGGCTTTTTCTGCGGGCTTCGTCTTCATGTTGCCGAGCAAGAGACAATCGGAATTCTATATTATATAAGGAGATTTACCATGACCATTACAACGAAGATGGTAAAAGATCTAAGGGATAAAACTCAAGCAGGAATGATGGACTGTAAGAAGGCCCTTGAAAACACCAATGGAGATATGGAAAAAGCTATAGATCTTCTCCGACAAAAAGGTTTGGCTGTTGCCGCGAAACGTGCAAATCGTGCCACGAGTGAGGGGGTCATTGCTACCTATATCCATGCCGGTGGTAAATTGGGGGTAATGGTTGAGTTAGGATGTGAGACTGATTTCGTTGCAAAAAACGAGGATTTTCGTGAATTCGCCAAAGATATTGCCATGCATATTGCAGCCGCCAATCCTATTTCGATAAATAGGGATGAAGTGCCGGCAGCGGTAGTAACACGAGAAAAGGATATCTTTATTCAACAGGCTTTAGAGTCGGGTAAACCAGAAGCTATTATTGAAAAGATGGTAACCGGAAAGATCGAAAAGTTTCTCGCTGAGGTTGCCCTTCTCGAGCAAAAATTTGTTAAAAACCCAGATCTCTCCATTCAAGATCTGCTCAATACACTTATTGGCAAAATGGGAGAAAATATCTCTATCAAGAAATTTGCCCGTTTCCAAGTTGGAGTCGAATAGTATTAGCCTTTTCATCTGCTCATGACCATCACGTAAGGATACTCTCCTGTTGCCGTTTAATCTTTTGCTGGGGTTGTCAGAATGACTGAAAAGCTCAAGTACCACAGAATGCTGCTAAAGCTCAGTGGCGAAGCACTCATGGGCGAGGATTCTTACGGTATAAATACCAGGGTTCTTGAATTCGTTGCAGCTGAAGTAAAGGAAGTAATTGCAGCAGGAGCCGAACTGGGATTGGTCATTGGCGCCGGCAATATCTTTCGAGGCGTAGCCGGGGCGAGCAAGGGTATGGATCGCACGACCGCTGATAACATGGGAATGCTTGCTACGGTCATGAACAGTTTGGCTATGCAGGACGCTTTGGAGCGGATCGGAGTAATAACCAGGGTTATGTCCGCTATCCCCATGCAATCGGTTTCCGAACCCTACATTCGCAGAAGAGCAACCAGACATCTTGAGAAGGGCCGGGTCGTTATCTTTGCCGCCGGGACAGGCAACCCTTACTTTACCACTGATTCTGCCGGTGTTCTTCGGGCTTTGGAAATAGATGCTGAAATAGTAATCAAAGCGACAAAGGTGGACGGTGTATATGACCGTGATCCATTCCTCGACAAAGGCGCGGTAAAATTTGATTATCTTACCTATGATGAGGTTCTGCAAAAGGGTCTGCGGGTCATGGACGCTGCGGGAATTGCTTTAGCCAAGGAAGATAACCTTCCCATAATGGTGCTCAACATGAGTGTCCCCGGCAATATCAAGCGTGCCGCTCTAGGTGAGAAGGTCGGCACTTTGATTACTGCCTGAGCGGGTGACTGAGTATATATTCTGAAAATAAGGATACTTGCATGAGTGATGTGATTTTTGAAATGGCCGACAAGATGGACAAGAGTCTTGATTCCTTTAAGAAAGAATTGTCAAAAGTACGTACTGGAAGGGCTTCCCTGGCCATTCTTGATGGAATTCATGTTGATGCCTATGGCAGTTCCATGTCTCTGGCGCAGGTAGGCAGTCTTACCATTCCCGAGAGTCGACTCATTGTCATTCAACCGTGGGATCCTCAGTTGTTGCCCGCCATTGAAAAGGCGATTCTCAAGTCTGACATCGGTCTAAATCCCATCAGCGACGGGAAATTGGTTCGGTTGAATATTCCTCAATTGACGCAGGAACGCCGTAAGGAGTTGGTAAAAGCCGTGAAAAAGGTTGCAGAGGAATTTCGAGTAGCGGGTCGTAACCTGCGTCGAGAGGCCATCGACATCCTGAAAAAGCAGAAAAAAGATAAAGATATTTCCGAAGACGATCTGTTTAAATTTCAGGAAGAGGCACAGGCTGAAACTGATGCGTATATCAAGAAAATAGATGACGCAACGGCGGCCAAAGAAAAAGAAGTGATGGAAGTATAGGCGTATTCCGGAAATACCCCGACCATTCTATCCTTTAATGACAGTTCCCTATTCCCTTAAGAGGGCTCTATTAAATAGCCCCGTTCATCGGGTACACTTATTTTACCATCTCGGCGAGAGTTTCCATTCGAATGTTGGAATGGGTGGAATGTGTTGTCTCGGTCGCTTATTTTGGTTACTGCTATTGTGGATTCACTATGTCTGGCACCACCATCGATTTAGATCGTCTCCCTTGCCATGTTGCCATTATTATGGACGGTAATGGCAGGTGGGCCAAAACGAGAAAAAAACCGCGACTCTACGGGCATAAAGTTGGGGCTGATTCAGTAAGCGACATTGTTGCGACCTGTCGAGAAATTGGTATCAAGTATCTGACGCTGTATGCATTTTCTTCCGAGAACTGGCATAGGCCTATCCAGGAAGTGACCGGGTTGATGTCTATCCTCAAACGGTATCTGGAATCAGAATTGCCCCGAATGCAAAAAAACGATATTAAGCTCATATCCATAGGTGACCGGGAGCGATTGCCCGAAGGGGTGCGCACATCTCTTGCAAGAGTGATTTCTGAAACCTCCGGCAATACCAAGCTCACCCTCAATCTGGCACTCAGTTATGGTGGGCGTGATGAACTGGTGAGAGCGGTAAAAAAAATTAACCATCTTTGCCTTGAGGGGAAACTGGATCCAGCGACGATCTCCGATGTAACTATAAGTGAACATCTCGATACTGCAGGAATGCCTGATCCTGACCTTCTCATCAGAACAGGTGGAGAATCGCGGCTGTCAAATTTTCTTTTATGGCAGGTGTCATATGCCGAGATATATTTTACCGACATCATGTGGCCTGACTTCCGCAAAGAAGTGTTTTTGCAGGCACTGTCTGATTATCAGGTGCGGGAGAGACGTTTCGGTCGCACCGGCGACCAACTGC
>CAWDST010000032.1:0-316526 GCA_963804965.1 uncultured delta proteobacterium | reverse complement strand
CAGATTGTTGACCCAGCGCTCGTTCACTTCAATCTTTCTAAGAGAAATCACTGGTAGCTGGAATGGTAGGAAGCTATCCATGGGCAGTCCGTGCAAGGAGTTTAGGCAACAATATACCTTGGCATGCTGATTTTGCTTGGTCAGCATTCCGCAACCAAGCCGATTGAAACCAAATAAGGAGAGTAGCAATGACTTTTGAAGAATTAAAAGCCGCTGTACTGAATCTTGGCCAGAGTGACCAAAAACGCTTGATTCTGGAGGTGTTCACGGAAATTATGCCCAATATCTGTAAGGATGAAGCCTGCCTCAATACGATTCGTAATTTTGTCGATGAGGCAACTATCAAGACGTACCGGGATGAGCACATGGACGGAGTATAGAAAATTAAGCCCCGTCACGGATAGAAGACGCCCGGCAGCCAGAGTGTGAGCGGCGGCCAATAGGTGGTGAGCAGCAGTACCGCAATTGCCGCTGCCACCAGGGGCAAAGCGGCGCGCGCCACCTTGCCGAGCGGTTCGCCTGAGATGCCGCAGCTGACAAAGAGGCAGATGCCCAACGGCGGCGTTAACATGCCGATCGCCAAGTTGGTGACGACCATAACCGCGAATTGGATGGGATCGATGCCCATCTGCGGCGTCAAAACGATGAGCACCGGAACCAATAAGATGAGGGCGGCCGTTGTCTCCATAACACAGCCAACCACCAGCAGCCCGATCATAACCAGCAGCAAGAGTCCCCATGGCGACAGACCGAGGCCGGTCATCGCCGTGCCGAGGAGCTGACCGGTTTGCTGCATCGCCACCAGCCAGGTGAAGACCTTGGCCATGGCGATGATCAAGAGGATTGCGGCGGCGGCGACCTGCGAGCGGATGATCAACTCGGGCAGGTGGCGCCAGGCAAGCTGGCGGTTGATCGCCATACTTACCAGCAGGGCATAGAAGACCGCCAGCGCCGCCGCCTCGGTAACGGTGACCAACCCCGAGAGGATGCCGCCAAGGACGATGATCGGTGCCCACAGCGCCCAAAACGCCTGGCGAAAGGATTGCACTGCCAGCGCGGCGGAGAACGGCCTCCGGCTGCCGTAGCCGTGCTGCCGGGAGATGATTACCGCCACCAGCATCAGGGCCAGACCGAAGAGGACTCCGACCAGCAACCCGCCGGCAAAGAGTTTGGCGATGGAGACATTGGTGAGAAAACCGAAGATCACCATGGGAATCGATGGCGGGATGATGATGCCGATCGCTCCGCCGGCGGCGACAATCGCCGCGGCAAAGGGCGGCGGATAGCCCTGGCGGATCATCGCCGGGATGGCGACGGCGCCGATGGCGGCGGTATCGGCGGCGGCCGAGCCGGAAATGCCGGCGAAAAACATCGAGGCGACGATACTGGCGCAGGCCAGGCCTCCCGGCAGCCAGCCCACCAGGCTATCGGAAAAGTCGATGATCCGTCTTGAGATGCCGCCGGATTCCATGATCGCACCGGCCAGCATAAAGAGCGGTACCGCCAACAGGTCGAAGGAGTCGACCCCGGCAAAGAGCAGTTGGACGATGGTTTGGCCGAGTGACTCGATTGGCACCGATTGCGGGAACACCCCCGGCAAAAGGATCAGGCCGATGGCCGGGATGCCAATGGCCAGGGCGATGGGCATGCCGAGGAAAATCAGAAAAAAGAGCAGGGCAAAGAGCAGGACGACGATCATAACGTATGCCGTCCCCGGCGTGACGTCTTACTGATATCCGCAAGGATGTGGATCATGAGGATAAAGGCTGCGGCCGGAATCACGGCGAAGGGCAGAGCCATGGGCAGCTGCAGAGCGGTGGTGGTATGATGCCAGGCCTTGCCGGTATAGGCCATGCCGAACCAGCAGATAACCGCAAAGCAACAGAGAGACAGCAGCTGCATAACCACGAGAATCAAACGTTCGACACCGGGCCCGAACCACCCTCCGGCCCCCTTCAGACCGATGAAGCCTGCCCGTTTATAGGCGGCGGTGCTGCCGAGGAAGGTGATGGCAACCAGCAGGTGCCGACTCACCTCCTCCGACCAGCCGAGCGATGCCCCGCCATAACGGCAGAGCACCTGGGCAAAGAGGATCAGGCAGATAGCCGAGCCGAAAACCAGTAGCATCCTTTCCGCCAGGGTGTTGAGCCACCCGCTCAGCCTGTCGATGGCCGAGGGCCGGGGGGCGGACAGCTGCTCACTGCTTGGCTCGGTCACTGTACTGCCTGGCGGATCTGCTCGACAATCTTTTTCGCATCGCCACTCAAGGCATCGATGACCGGGGCCGTTGCCTTTCGGAAGGCCTCTACGTCCGGTCCTTCCTCGACCTGCATGCCGGCCGCCCGCAGTTCAGCCAGTTGCTTGCCCTCGTTGTCGCGGATAAAGGCTCGGCCTTTCAGGGAGGCGGCCCGGGCGGCATCTAGAAAGACCTTGCGGTCCGCTTCAGCTAGGGTATCGACAAAGGTCTTGTTAGCAAGGAAAACCAGGGCCGAATAGACATGGCGCGACAGCGTCAGATATTTCTGGCCGGCCTCAAGCAACTTGGCGGCATGGATGATTGCCACCGGATTTTCCTGGCCATCGATCACCCCCTGCTGCAGGGCGGTAAAGATCGGCCAGGCCATGGGTGTCGGGTTGGCACCGATGGCCCGCCAGATGGCCAGGTGGGTCGGGGCCTCCATGGTGCGGATCTTCATGCCGGCGAGATCTTGAGGTGACTTGACCGGACGTTTGGCATTGGTGACGTTGCGAAAGCCGTTATCAAGAAAATGCAGGGCGAAAAAACCCTGCTTGGTCAGCCGGGCCGCCAGGTCCTGGCCGATCGGTCCATCCAGGACCTTGTCGGCGGCCGCATAGGAGGGAAAGAGAAAAGGCATCTCCAGGGCCTTGATCTCCGGGGCAAAGGCCTCGATAGGGCCGGTGGTACACACCGTCATCTGGGTGGTACCGAGCTGGACCTGCTGCAATACCTGGGTTTCGCTGCCCAAGGCCCCGGAATGGTGGACGACGATCTCGTACTTGCCGGGCAGGGCCGTTTCCACGTCCTCCTTGAACCAGTTGGCCGCCTGGACATGGACGAAGGTGGGGTTGGTGACAATGCCGATATTGACGACGGTTTTGGCTGCCGCCACACCAAAGAAAAGGGTCAAACAAGCGGTAAGGGCGAAGACTGCAGGTCGCAAACGCATTCGGTACCTCCTGATTTAAAGTTGATAACTATCATCCGGGCCGGGAACCCACCCGGAACAGGCCAATAACACTATCTTTTCCTCTTCTATTTGGCAACTTTTATCTGATTACCCGGTTAGGTACCGATCAACCGGATAAGACTCGGAATCAGCTGTTACCCAGGATATTCCCATAACCACCTGTCAAGGCAACCAATTTAACAATTACTCAGACGTCGGAGCGGCTTCAGAAAAACCTTGACATAACGAAGCAAATCAGCGACCACTTCTTCTGAAGAAAAATGGCAGGGTTGGGGTTACGAATTACAGCAACGAGACAGGCGAATTGTGCCTTTGGCAGTATGCGGATATGGGTATTGGTAATAAATTTTATATTTGAACTATCATTTTGTATTTATTAGACATTTATATTTGTTCTTCTGTATAACACTCAAATTTGATGGTTATGCAGAATTGATGAACCCCTTGTTAACCTTATAAGCAAGATGAGACTGTTAGTTGCATTTTGCGATTTTATGTCGTAAAATGAACCCATGATATCAATTCAATCATGGAGGTAATAAAATGGCAATGGCGGTACGAATATCAGAAGAATTGGTGGGGGAAGCAAAAAGGTTCAGCAAAATTGAACATCGATCCTTGACTGGCCAAATCGAGCATTGGGCTAGAATTGGCAAATGTTCCGAGGAAAATCCAGATTTGACGTACAACCTGATAAAAGAAATTTTGATTGGGGTCGAGGAATTAGATCAAAATGAAAAAACAGAATATCAATTTGGTTGAGAGTCGATGAAGATTTATCAGTCAAGATCTTTCGAGAAAAAAGTAAAGAAGTTCAGTGAAAAAGAAAAATATGAGTTAGATAATGAGATCAAACAGATCTTTCAAAATCCATTAATCGGCACAGAGAAGAAAGGAGATTTAAGGGGAGTTTTTGTTCATAAGCTCAATTTGCAGAACCAGCTGTACCTTCTTTCCTGTCGTTTCATCAAGGAAGAAAGACTTGAGCTTATAATGATCGGGTCTCATGAAAAATATTACAGAGATTTGAAGAGTTATCTGAAAAGCAAATAAAAACCAAACTAACAATTGGGTCAACCAGACGGCGGGGAGTAGCGTTGCGCTCATCGCGGTCAAGTTCAGTAGTCGCCGCTGGTTTCCCTTGGCGTTGCGACTCGTGGAAACCAGGGACAGCGACCTATTATTTGGTTGCCGTCACAGGGCCGGGACATCACCCAGAACAGGCCAATACCAGCATTTTCTCGAACTGTTGGAGGATGAAGCGGACGGACGGGCCATAGCCGAGTTTCATGAAAATTATGCCGCCGGCCGTGAGGTCCTGGTGCCCGACGAGATCCTGCGCCGCGAACTTGCCGGCGAATCGCCGATTAAACTCTGGCGTCAGCATCGTCGCTTGACACAGCAGGAACTTGCCAAGCGGGCGGGAATAAGCAAGCCCTACCTGTCGCAACTGTCATAATCGACCAAGAAGCTTGCCATTCTCCCGCACCTGATATACATATGCAAAAAAATCGGCGACGGCTCAATGCCGGCCGGACCGTCCACCGCCGATTGCCAACCGGCAGACAGCTTGCCATCCCTTATACCCCAGAGCATTCATGAAATTTCTCTTTGATTTTTTACCAATCCTTTTCTTTTTCGTAGCATACAAATTTTTTGATATCTATGTCGCTACGGCAGTCGCCATTTCCTCGACGGTCGCACAAGTTGCCGTCGTTTGGTTTAATACACGCAAGGTCGCTACCATGCAGCTGGTCACCCTGGCGATTATCATCGTCTTTGGCGGGCTTACTCTGTACCTTCAGGACGAAACATTTATCAAGTGGAAACCGACAGTCGTCAACTGGCTGTTTGCCGGGGCTTTTCTCGCCACCCAGTTTGTCGGTGGGCGAACCGCCATCGAGCGGATGATGGGCAGCGCTTTGACTCTGCCCGGGCAAATATGGCGACGGCTGAATCTTGGCTGGGTGGTTTTCTTTTTTTCTCTCGGTTGCGCCAATCTGTATGTAATGAGCCACTTCGACAGCGATACTTGGGTCAACTTCAAGCTCTTCGGTATGCTCGGTCTGACCGTGGCCTTTATCATCCTGCAAACCCTCTTTCTGTCGCGCTATATAAAAGAGCCGGACAATAAATGACCACCGTGATTTTGCCGACAGGATAGGCAGTTGTCGTCACCGGATGCGGTTCTCATTGCCAAATCAACCTTAGCGGAGCCGTAGGACACCATGCATAATCCGGCATTTCAGCTCAGTCAGCCCTTTATTCAAGAGCTTTTTGATCGCATCAATGGTTCGAAGGAGCTCATTGTCCCCAATTCCGCCTTAAGCGATGTGTTCCTGCGCGGCAATGTGCCCTCGCCGGAACACCTTGCGGAACTGGTCAATGTTGCCCACTGGGCAAGCCTCTCGACGGAGGAAGGCTATTCGGTTTCCGCTTCGCTCATCCTCCGCCAATCGGACCATTCCACCGACACCTTCCATTTTGATACCCCCCTCGATCTGACCGCCAGGACCATCGGCAAGTTGGGACCGGCCCTTGAAAATCCGCAGGCGGATATCGGCGTATGGCCGGACGAAGCGGGGCAGTTGAAGATCTGGGGTTTTACCACCATCTCCTATGAGACGGTTATCAAATCAGATTTATGGATTCAGATTCTCGGGCCGGGTCGCATCCTGGTGATGTACAGCGGCCGGACGATTGCCGCGCTCACCGCCAACCGGGCGGTGTTTATCGATTCACGGAGTTTTCTCCACTCGATCATGCCGAAGATTGCCGCCCAGGCCCAGAAGACCGAGATCACCCTGCTCAATCTCTTTCGCTACAATGCCATTCTAAAAATCGCCCAGCAGATGCGTGCCCACGGACGGGGCGGCACCGTCCTCATCGTCCCCGAGGATCTCAACTGGAAGAAATCGATCACCTCGCCGATAAAATATACCGGCGGGGCCAATTTTCTCGATGCCGAGACGATGATGTCGCCGCCGTCGCGTACCGAATTGGCGGATACCGAAAACCTGTTGCGCATCGTCAGGGATATGAACCTGTCCCTGAAAAAAGACTGGTTGCGAAACTGGCAACAGGTCCAGCAGCAGTGCACACGGATTGCCCGCTTGACGGCGGTGGACGGCGCCCTGGTCATGACCTTTGATCGCTATGTTTATTGCTTCGGTGCAAAGATCGAGGCCATCGATACCCGAACCATCGCCACCAATCTCATGGTTATCGAACCCTTTGAGAGCCACGAGCCGACTACCCGCCCCTTTACCAGTCTCGGCGGCACGCGGCATATCTCCGCCGCCCAGTTTGCCTTCGACCAACCGGGGGCGATTTCCATCGTTGCCTCCCAGGATGGCAACGTCACCTTCTTCACCAGGGAGGTGGAAAGTGGCAACCTCCTCGCCGTGCAGCAGGCGGAGATGGCACTGCTCCATGAAGGCTTGGGCGGCTCGCTGTGGAACCTGTCGCTTTTTTCCGAGATGGGCTGGCTGGAAAAAGGTGTCAGTAAAAACGAAAAAGGGTATCTCGCCGGGGTTGTCCGTTGGATGCGCAGTACCTTCCAAAAGGAACGGTAGAGGAATTGACTCCTGTTTGTTGTGCATTCCATGCACCCTGCCCATCCAGCGGTGGTAGGGTGAGTTCCACTGTCATCATGAATGCAGCGGCGAATCAGAAATTGAAAATCTTGGCTTCGGCGGCCATGTCGATGAGGTGCGGTCCGCCATCAAGCGCCATGTTGGTATTGAATCCGGCCTCGTCCAATTGACGGTTTTTCGCGCAGGGGGTGCAGACCCCGACCGGCACCTGATTCTCGACGAGGTAGGGCAGGTAATCGCCTACACAATCGCCGGTTATTGTCTTCACCGAGCCGTCCCGTCCCTTGACCGCCCAATCAACCCCGCTGTCGATGAGAAAGATATTTACATAATGCCCCTTGGAATGGGCGATTTTTGCAAATTGGAAACAGCGGGTGGCCTTTTCGTTGTCGTTTGACCTGAGCACAAAGAGAAAATTTGCCATGGTGTCCTCATTGGTAGGGGGAATGGGAAAAGGGGAGGTGTGTGCCTGCCCCGGGATGTTGGGAACGATCTTGGCAATATACCGCAACTGGGGATGATTTCAAAGGTTCTTAGCCATGGCCAGGGTGTCGCCAATATTTGTCTTGAAAATTTTAATTTTCCGCAGTAACTGGGGGCACAACGGGAAAGACCGCTATCGCCGGAAAGCCGGCGGTAGCCTACCAGTCAAATTCAGCAGATTCGGCAGTTATGAATGATACGCAGGTTTTTGCACATCTTACCAAGGTACTCGAAGAATATTATGCCGGGCAGCGGGATGGAAAATTTCTCGATTATCATAACCCAGCCGAATTGCGTGACATATTGGGACTTGAACAGCCGGGAAAGACCGGCGATTGGCTGGAGATCTTTGCCTGGATTGCCAAGTATCTTGCCTATTCGGTGAAGACCAACCATCCGATGTTTGTCAACCGGATGTGGGTGGGGGCCAATCTTCCGGCGATCGTCGGTGAGACTATTACCGCCCTGACCAACGCCTCGGCCTGCACCTTCGAGTCGGCGCCGGTCTCGACGCTCATGGAAAAATATATGATCGGCGAGATGCTCGATCTGGCCGGTTTCAAAAACGGCGAAGGGCAGATGACCACCGGATCGAGTAATGCCAACATGATCGCCATGATGATCGCCAGGAATCTGGCCAATCCGTCGATCAAGCAGGCCGGCCTGTTCGGTCAGCAGAAACTGTTTGCCTTTGTCGGAGCGGATGCCCACTATTCCATGGACCGGGCGGTCAACACCCTGGGGATAGGTATCGATCAACTGATCAAAGTGCCCCTCGACGATCAGGGGGCGATGCTGCCCGCCGGGCTTGAGCGGGCAATCAACCGGGTGCTCGCCGGCGGCGGGTTGCCGTTTTTTGTCGCCGCCACCGCCGGGACAACGGTGCGTGGTGGCTACGATCCGATCGAAGCACTTCTTGCGCTGCGTGACCTCTATGGTTTCTGGCTGCATGTCGACGGTGCCTGGGGCGGATCGGTGGTGCTCAGTCCCAGACTGCGGCAGCTCTATCTGCGGGGGCTTGCCGATGCCGACTCGTTTACCTGGGATTTTCATAAGATGCTCGGCTCCACCCTCATGTGCAACATCCTCCTCATCAATAAACGTGACCAGGCCTTGGCCACCGCCCTCAGCGCCGGAGACGGCAGCTATCTGTTTCGCAGTGAAAATATGGTCGAAATGGAGGATCTGGGGCCTTCCTCCCTGCAGTGCGGCCGCAGGGTCGATAGTCTGAAGTGGTTTCTCGACTGGAAGTTTTTCGGTCGCGAGGGTCTGGCGGCAAGGGTGGAAAAATCGCTTGAGCTGTGTGCCTATGCGGAGGAAATAATTAACCGGAGCGCCGAACTGGAGCTGGTCGTTCCGCGCACCTCCTTCAATGTCTGCTTCCGCTTCAAGGTCTTCGAAGAGGTGAGCAACGCCTTTAACCTCGCCCTGCGCACCCGGTTGTATGAAGAGGGGATTACCCTGGTCGGTGTCGCCTACGTAAACGAAAAACTGGTCATGCGCCTCCTGGTGATCAATCCGGCGGCGGAACCTGCCGATCTCGACACGTTCTTTCGTCACCTGATCGCCAAGGGCCGGGAGCTGCAGCAAGAGCAGCCCTGACTCAATCTATCTCGGTTGTTGCACGAAAAGCCGCAGCAGGCGGATGACCTCGTCCATCTCCTCATCGAGACCGATGGTGATGCGCAGCCAATCCTTGATCCGTTCCATGGCAAAGCGGCGGACCAGGACACCGTGTTCGCGGAGATATTGTTGCACCAGGGCACCGTTAACCCCGGGCAGGGTGCAGAAGACAAAGTTGGCCGATGACGGGTTGACCTGCATGCCGAGATCGTCAAGGGCAGCAACCGTTCTGTCCCGCGTCGCCATGATGGCTCTGCCGGGTTTTTTCGAAGTAGGCGACATCTTCGTAGGCTGCCTTGGCCGCCCGTTGCGCCACCACGTCGAGGGTGTAGGAGTTGAAAGAGTCGCGGATACATTCCAAACCCTTGATAAGCTCGGGCGCCCCGAAGGCCATGCCCACCCGCAGGCCGGCCAGGGACCTGGCCTTCGACATGGTTTGAACGACCAGCAGGTTGTCGTAGCGGCGGGTGAGGGTAACGACCGATTCGCCGCCAAAGTCGATATAGGCCTCATCGACTACCAGCAACATGTTCGGGCGCTGTTGCAGAAGCTCCTCGATCTTTTCGGCACCAACAGCGATGCCCGTCGGGGCATTGGGGTTGGCGAGCAGGAGCCCTTTGAGATCTGCCGGGTAGGCGCTGAAATCAATGGTGAAGTCCTTAGCCAGGGGAATTGTCAGGCGGGGGATGGCATACATCGCCGCATATACCGGATAGAAAGAGTAGGTGATATCCGGGAAGGCAATGGTATCGGTGCGGTTAAAAAAGGCCGGAAAGGCCATGGCCAGCACTTCATCCGAGCCGTTGCCGACAAAGACCCGGTTCATTTCCAGATCGTAATAGTTTGCCAGGGTCAGGCGGAGGGCGGAGGCCTCGGGATCCGGGTAGAGCCGTGCCTCCAGACCGGTGACCGAGCGTATCGCCTCGATTACCGCGGGCGATGCCGGATAAGGGTTCTCATTGGTGTTCAGTTTGATAAAGCGTCGGTCCTTCGGTTGTTCGCCCGGTACGTACGGGCTGATGCTTTTGACGGTATCGCTGTAAAAACGACTCATAGGTAGTTCCTTTTTGGCCTGTGTCTCATTTAAAAAGTGTTGGATGGAGATTTTGCCATGTGCGGCAAACCTATCGCCATCCTTTCTTTTCAGCAAGCATTTTATCGTTTTGTCTCTCTGCGCACCTATGTCCGGCTGGGTATTACAATTTTTTCAAGGAATTTTGCAAAATGAATAAGAGTCAGCTACAATAGCGTCGATACGGTCGGGAAAGTGTGACCGGTTGCTGGATGTGAGGTTTTGTGCAAGAAATTCATAGGTGTTACACGGTGTCACGATTATGGGAAAGTCATTTCAGGAGCAAATGCTGAAGCTGGGGCTGGTCGAAAAGAAAAAGGTTAATGAGGTCAAGAAGGAACAGCATCAGAAGAAAAAGCAGCAGGTCGGTAAAAATGTCGCGGTGGTCGACGAGAATGCCCTGCTGGCCCAGCAGGAGATGGAAAAAAAGAAGGCTCGCGCCCGGGACCTGAACCTCCAGCGGGAGGCAAAACTGCAGCAAAGGGCGGAGGAGGCGCGCATCCGCCAGCTTATCGAGGAGCATAAGCTGACCAAGGATGACAAGGGCATTGCCTATCGTTTCAATGTCCGGGGGACCATCCAGCGCATCTTTGTAACCAAGGAAATGGCCGACAAGTTGAGCCATGGTCAGTTGGGCATCGTGGTCCTCGCCGATCGGAGCGAAGTCATTCCCCGGAGCGTTGCCGAGAAGATTCAGTCGGTCAGCGACAAAATGTTTATCAGCCTCAACGCCCCTCCGGCCGGCGCGGAGCCCGACCCCGACGATCCCTATGCCGCCTACAAAATTCCTGATGACCTTATGTGGTAAATCGAGACGGCAGGAAATTTCGTAGGGTGCATGGAATGCACCCTCCTTTCGTCCCGGCCGTTATTTAGCGCTGATTATCGGTATGAGGCTGAGCCTGAGGGCTTCCGGCTGGGCCTTGATGTCGGTGATCCGGGTGTTGATGGTAATTATTTTCCCCCCGGATTTGGCAATAATCGGATCAAGGTTTTGCAGGGTGATGGGAAATTCCTTGCCGTTTAACAGGGCCACCAGGGCCTGGCCGATGTCGGCGTTGGCATCCTTGCCGCCTGGGCTGAGATTTTTGACCACTGGTTTAACAAAGAGCGTTTGCTGGGCCGGATCATAGCGGAGTGTGGCGTTGGTCTGCACGTCTATTTCCACTGCCCCGACCTTTAGTTTTATCTCATGACCGGCAATTTCGGTGACAAACCCGAGATTGGTGCCCGCCAAATGGAGGCGGCAGGCCAGCTGGTTATTGCTCAGTTGAAAATCATTTATGCTCTTTATGATGATATCCCCCTGGACGGATTTCGAATGGGCGTCGATGCGCATGGGCAGTATGGCGGAGACGGATTTGGCGATTACCGACTCCGGCAGCATCAGGGTTATGACATCTTCGGCCGCGGCCTTCATGGACGAAGCCGGCAAAGGTGAGCAAGAGAAAAGCAACGATTAGACAGAGTTTTCGCATCATGGTGGTCCTTGGTTATTTTTACGCGTTTGAAAATGCGGTAGTATTAACGACTGTAACAATAAAGTGCAAGCCATAAAAAGGCCGACGAAGGTGTCGAAATCGCGGTGATCGCGGTGGTAATGGTGATCGGTGCTGGCAAAATCGGTCGGTGTTAAAAAATGACCGCGGAAGGAAACGCGCCCCGATTCTGTTGGTCGACTGCCGCTGACAACAATATGTTCTCCGGCAAAGGTTTGCAAGGTCCGTTTTTCGGCAAAGTAGTGCACTCGATCAAACTCGATGGTTTTGCCGGGACGGTCGTTTTTCATTCGCAAAGTATGGATGTTATAGCTGTTTGCTCGTTCAAGTTGCGTGAGAAAGAGGATCGGCCCGAGTAAATACATGGTAAAAAAAGGATACCGATACCGGTCTTTGCTTTCCCCGGCAGGCGCAATTGGTTGCCGGTTGCGATGCAGTGTCGCCAGTTGCCGAGGAGAAAGAGCAGGCCGACCAGGGTGAAGCCGAAGATTGCCGGATGTTCGGGCCAGATTGTGCCCTTATGGAGCATCGTCCACGAAAAAGGGGCAAGAAGATGCACGCCGTTTCCCCATTTCATCTCCAGGGCATCGAGTACGAGATGAAAAAGGCAGTTGCCGCTGAGAACAACGAAGATCTTGCCGGTTTGCCGAGTAAAGCAAGCAAGAGCTGCCGAGCAGACAAGGCAGAAGAGAAGGCTGGCCTGGGCAGTGCAATAGAGTCGCAGGTCGTAGGGGTCGAACAGTTCCAGCGGGATGAGGCATTTGAGGAGTATCCACGGCAAATCGGGGATGATGCAGGCGATAATTATCCAAACCAGCCGCTCTCTTCCGAACACTCTCCCGTTCAGGGGGGCTTGAATGCCTATGTGGCAGAGTGTGTTTGGCAAGGGCAGGAGAAAGGTTTTCTAAGTAGAGGTCAGGGTGTAAAGCAAATGAAGTTTTCATTTTCAGGGACGGCAAATGACCCATGCATTCTAGTACATAGTCGTGGTCCGCACAAGGTCGTGGTGGAGCCATTGCTCCTCATTTTTCTCTTTTTCCGCCGGAAATGAGTATGCCGCCGGTTCTCATCGTAGCCGCGGATTGCCTGCTCACCGGCATCGATTTACCCCTTGAACAGGCCCTGAAAGACAGACTGACGGTGGAAAACCCGGCGTATAACGCGGCCAAGCGTTATGGCCGCTGGATCGGCAAAAAGCTCAAGCCGCTCCTGCAATATTACGATCCGCTGCCGGAGGGTCTCCGATTTCCACGGGGCTTTGCCAATCAAGCGGTGTTGCTGTGCCGTGAATTTTGCGGCTCGGATCCTGAGATTATCGATCGGCGTCGGCTTTTGCCGGAGATCTCTTTGACCTTTGCCGGAGAGCTGCGTCCCTATCAGAAGGTGGCTGTGGCAGCGGCTGCCGGCAAGTCCTTCGGGGTTATCGAGGCCGGCACCGGCAGCGGCAAAACGGTCATGGCCCTGGCCCTCATCGCCCGGCGACGGCAGCCGACCCTGATCGTCGTCCATACCAAAGAGCTGCTGTACCAGTGGCAGGAGCGGGTGCGCACTTTTCTCGGCGTCGAACCGGGGCAGGTGGGTGACGGCAAATGTGCTCCTGCCCCCATTACCATCGGTATTGTCAACAGCGTGCGCAGTCATCTGGCAGAGCTCGTGCCCCTTTTCGGTCACCTCATTGTCGATGAATGTCATCGGGTGCCGGCCAATCTTTTCACCGAGGTGGTCTCGCATTTTGATTGTCACTATCTGCTTGGGCTGTCGGCCACCGCCTTTCGCAACGACCAGCAGATGACCAAACTCATTTACTATTTCATGGGTGATCGGTTGCATCGGGTCGATCAGGACGAACTGAAATCCACCGGGGCAATTCTTGCGCCTCAAGTGATTCGTGCCGTCACCTCCTTTACCTACCGTTACCGCGGCGATTACCAGGCCCTGATCAAGGCCCTGGTTCGCCACGAAGGGCGCAACCTGCAGATCCTCGGCGATATCCTGGGGGTTGTCCGCGAAGGAGGCGGCACGGTTCTGGTGGTTTCCGATCGGGTGGACCATTGTCGTTTCTTTGTCGAAAAGCTCCAGGCAAGAGGGGTCAGAGCTGAGTTGCTGAGCGGCAGTGTCGGCCCCGAGGAGAGAAGCGCCATTGTCGCAGCGGTTCAGGGCGGCGAGATTGAAGTCCTGGTTGCCACCCTGCAGCTCATTGGCGAGGGTTTTGATTGTCCCGGGCTCTCCAGTCTTTTTCTCACCACCCCCATCACCTTTGAGGGTCGGCTGCTGCAGGTCATCGGGCGAATCATGCGTCCCGCCGCCAACAAACAGGCGAGAGTCTTTGATTATATAGATGAAAATATTCCGGCGCTGATGCGCTCTGCCCGGGCAAGGAACCTTGTTTTGTCGCAACTTTAATGGCTTAAGACGGAAGGTTGTTGCCGGAAGGGCAGTAAATAGGTTCTTGTATTTGTTGCTGGGATCGGGTAATATCAAAGTTCTCAATTGTAAAGGCATACACGTTAAAGGCACTGCTTAATGGGCAAGTGCTTTTTTTATTTCTAAAATCAGGTTGTTAGAGTTTGGTTAGCAACAACGCAAGGTCATGGTTTGCGGAGACCTTGAAGGATGCAGGATGGAACAGAATAAGATTCGTAACGTGGCGATTATTGCCCACGTTGATCATGGTAAGACAACCCTGGTAGATCAGCTTTTTAAACAGTCCGGAATGTTCCGCGATAACCAGGAGGTCACCGAGCGGATGATGGATTCCATGGACCTGGAACGGGAGCGCGGTATTACCATCACCGCCAAAAACGGTTCCTATCAGTATAAAGATTATTGGATCAATATTATCGATACCCCCGGACATGCCGATTTCGGCGGTCAGGTGGAACGGGTGCTGCGTATGGCCGATGGTGCGCTGCTCCTGGTCGATGCCCAGGAAGGACCGATGCCGCAGACCTATTTTGTCTTAAAGAAGGCCCTGCAGAACAACTTGCCGGTCATCGTCGTCATCAACAAGATCGACAAACCGGCCGCCCGCTGCGAGCTGGGTGGTCGATCAGGTCTTCGATCTTTTCGTCAAGCTCAACGCCCCTGACGATATTCTCGATTTTCCGGTGGTCTATGCCTCGGCCAAGAATGGCTACTCCCTCCTCAATCCCGAGGATCCCATCAGCCTCACCGCCGGCATGGCCCATATCAGCCAGATGATCGTCGATCATATTCCGGCGCCCAGCGGTTCGAGCGAGGCCTCCCTGCAGATGCAGGTCGGGACCATCGACTATTCGCCCTACCTGGGACGTCTCGGCATCGGCAAGGTGGTCAACGGCACAATGCGCCTCAATCAGCCCATCGTTGTGGCGCGGCGCGACGGTTCAATCAATCCGGTGCGGATATCCAAGATCTTCCGTTTCGAGTGCGACGCCAAGGTTGCCATCGAGACGGCCGGAGTCGGAGAGATTGTCGCGGTCGCCGGCATGGAGGATGTAACGGTCGGAGTCACCTTCACCGATCCTGAAAATCCGCGGCCTCTGCCGCTGATTACCATCGATCCGCCGACCATCTCCATGAATTTCATTCCCAACGATTCCCCCTTTGCCGGCAAGGAAGGTAAATTTGTTACCTCCCGGCACATTGGCGATCGCCTGCAGCGCGAAGTTCTCTCCGATGTCGCCCTGCGCTTCGAGGTGCTGACCGATGCGGTGGGCTTTAAGGTTTCCGGACGTGGTGAGCTGCATCTTTCCATTCTTATAGAAAAGATGCGCCGTGAGGGCTACGAATTCCAGGTGACCCGACCGCGAGTAATCATGAAAGAAGAAGACGGTCAAACCATGGAGCCCTATGAAAAACTCACCGTCGACGTCGATGAGCAATACCAGGGCGCGGTGATCGAAAAGCTCGGCAAACTGAAAGGTCAGATGGAAGAGATGGACACTTCGCACGGTATGGTGCGCATGGTCTTTACTATCCCGACCCGGGGACTGCTCGGCTATCGCTCGCAGTTTATGACCGACACCAAGGGGATGGGCATGATGTCCTACGTCTTTTCCGAATACGGGCCCTATGCCGGTGACATAATCAACCGCGTCAACGGTGTGCTGGTAGTCAAAGATCCTTGCACAGCGGTCGCTTTTGCCTTATTTAATCTACAGGAACGCGGGAAACTTTTTATTCATCCCGGGGTTCCGTTGTATCAGGGGCAGATAATCGGCGAAAGCAGTCGTTCGGTCGATATGGTGGTCAATCCGGGCAAAGGGAAAAAACTCACCAATATGCGGGCCTCGGGTACCGATGAGGCGGTTGTTCTCACCCCGCCGGTGGCCATGACCCTGGAAGATTGCATCGCCTATATCAACGATGACGAGTTAGTCGAAGTTACCCCGGCGTCAATCCGTCTCAGAAAGCGGCCGGAGGTAAAAATCAAAGGGTAAAAACCATGAAAGAACTGGCAATGTTGGTGGGGGCGGGATTGATAGGACTTGCGACTATCGCTGTTGTCGCCAAGAAATTCGGCGGCAGCTGCCCGCCCTGAGTCATGGCCTATGGATCCATAGGTATGGGTCTCTTGGGGTATTGGCTGCTGCGGAGTGTTCTTTAGTTTTTCGCTTCTTATTGCCTCTGTTCGGCCTTCTTGGCAGCGTAATAATCAGCCAAAATCTTGGCATGATCGAAAACCAGGGGCGGCAGATCCTTCTCACCAAAAAGCTCCGCCCGGGCGGCATCGTCACCCGCCTGCGGGGCACCTTCTGCCTTGCCGATAAAGACTGTTGAGGCGGTGTGGTGGCGAGGGTCTCTACCCGGCTCGGAGTAGGTGTGGAACTGCCGGAGAGCCGTCACCTGCAGGCCGGTTTCTTCTTCTGCCTCCCGAAGTGCCGCTGTTTCAAATGACTCCCCGTAATCAACAAAGCCTCCGGGCAGAGCCCAGCCAAAGGGCGGATTTTTCCTCTCTATCAGGACTATCCGGTCACCTATCTCGATAATGATGTCGACGGTCGGCAGAGGATTTCTGTGCACCTCCACTTCACACTGGCAATTCGGACATTTCATGGCAATTCCTGCTGTGGGTGGGTGACAAGTGCCCTGATTTCTCGCCAATCGGCAACTGTCTGCAGTTCGTGTCGATTCCTGTTCCAGGGCTGATTGAAGACATACGGGGTGATCGCCTCGCGGGCCAGCTGAATACAGGTTTCGGCCCGGTCATCAATGAAATATTTAAGGCCATGCTGGTGAATGTGGCGCACCTTGTCGTTATGATCGCCGGTTGCCACCACGCGGATTTTTTCTCTGGCAGGTGTGCTGAAGTAACGCTCCAGCCAGGCGAATACCGGTTTTTTCAGTGGTCGGGCGGTGATAATGGTCAGGGTGCCGGTTTCGCTAAATTGCTCCAGGCTCTCCACCGCCCCCGGCATAGGCAGGAGCTCTGTGGCGATTGAATCGATGAGGATGTCGGTGAAGATTTTTTCGACCAGGGTCTGGGGAATATTCAGGCAATTCTCCAGCTCAAAATTGGTGATTTGTTCGCTGGTGAATCCGCAGTAGCCGTATTCCAGACAGGCCAGGCGGATAAAGGCCTCGGCGGTATCGGCAATAACCCCGTCGAAGTCGAAACCAATTTCTTCAATCGGAATGGGTATGGGAGGAGAGATTTTCGTCATGACCTGAGGCAGCAGTAAACGGCATAAGGAGCCTTACCGAACTGGATGAAAATGTTCATGTTATTTCGTAATGGCTGTTAAGTATCCGGCTTCGATCTCTTTGACCTGGCGGCAGAGGAGACTGTTTTCCGGCGTTTTGATGCCATAATGTAAACCTTTGGCAACCACGGCCCCATTGATCGCATCGATTTCCGTCCGCCGCCTGTTTCTGACGTCCTGGAGCATTGACGAGACGTTTTCGGCGGTTTTGCTGCAGACAATCCGGGTAGCCCGGTAGGGGTCGTCCATGACCTCGATGCCTTCCGCTCGGGCGACCCGCATTGCCTCGTCAACGGCGGTTTGCATCCGTTCGTCAATGCCGGGTATGGTCAGCAGTTCGCCGTTTTTACAGGCCAGGGTGGCGGTAAGGGCGTTGATGCCGACATTGATGAAAAGCTTTGCCCAAATCCTCGCCAGGACGTTGCCGGTGGCCTGCACTTGCAGTCCCCCGGCGGCCAAGACGGCGTGGGTTTTTTCGAGAAGCCAGGCACTGTGATCATCCGGGGTCTGGAGGAAACCGAGGAAGGTACCGCCGCTGCCGGCATGGCGGACATGGCCGCGCCCAAGCAGCGTTGCTCCTTCCGTAGTGGTGCCAAAGGCGGCCGCGGCCTTGCCCAGGTGGTCGAGCATTGCCAGATGGCTGATGCCGTTCTGCAGAAAAACCACGAGGGTTGTTTCGCTGAGCAGAGGTCGACAGAAGGCCAGGCTGGCCGCAACATCGTAGGATTTGACGCAGAGCAGCACGATGTCCACCGGGCCGAGGTGTTGTGGAGCTGAGGACGCGGTAACTTGAACGGTTGTACGGGAATTGCCCTGCTGGTAAACAATACCTTGTTTGTTCAGAGTAGTCGGCCCGCTCCGCATTATGGTCGAGAAGCGTCAGCCTGTCTCCGGTTACGGCAAGGCCTTTGCTGACTATTGTGCTGAGCAGACATCCGAGAGCGCCGGGACCAACGAGGAGAATGTGCATTGAACGCCTTTAGTGCTATTGTATGATCAATGCCTGTTCAACGATGGCCAGATATTTGTAACCCGATCCGAAGTCCTTATCCGCGGCTAATATCCCTTCCATGGTAACAATCGCATCAACCGCCACAGTTGTGTCGGTGGTGAGCACCAGATCATGGGAGTTTTGTAAGGGGTTGCCGGTGCCATCCTGGAGATGAACCCAATTTTTGCCCATGATGCTCGGGCTGAATTTGACAACTTTTCCTCGGAGTCGGACTTTTTTGCCGGCTAGTTCCTTGTATTTGGAAAATATTTCCTCGACAGTATAGGCGTTCTCACCCTCGGCTTTGGGAACGGATATCTCCTGCAGGGGGGCAATTGCCACCGCGCTTCCCCCGGTGAGTTGAGCGGTCGGTGGTATTGCGGCGATACCTTTTTGTTCTGCTTGCAGTGCTGCGGTGAAGGAGTCATCCTGGACCTTGGTTTTCGCTGTCGAAGTGTCGGCAGTGGTGTTGGCGGCATCTGCCAATCCACCGGAAAAAATTATGTTTTCAAATGTCTTGTTGAGGGTTTTACTGGTAAAGTTGGACATGACCATTCCTTCGTAGTAGCTGATCTGGCTTCCCGTTTTGACGATGGTCTCGGGGATTGCCACCCAGTTCTGCGCCGCTCCGGTGTCCACCAGCATGTAGGTATAGCCTGAGGCATTCATCGTTTCGACGACCTTGCCGGTTACAGTTTTCGTGTCAGTGGCAACCGCCGCTTTCGGCATGGCCATGGAGTGTATCGGCACACTGGCGGCAATGAGGGTGAACAGTAAGGCGATACTCGGTGCAAATTTACGAGACATTACACTTCTCCAAGGAATAAGATGGCGATGGGCTTTAGAATATTGCGGAGCACGCGGTCAATTGCCGTCGTTGCACCCCAGTTGACTAGCCACCACGTTAGTCATTTTCAACCAGAAAGGCAATATGCTCCAGCAGACCCCGCTCCCAGATGGCATACGCCGCGGCGGTAAGGTGCACGCCGTCTTCCTGAAAGAGCTGTTTGTCGGAAGCGACAAAACGCCGATGGATATCAAGAAAACAACAGCCGGTTCGCATGGTGATTGCCTCGATATGGGTATTGAGGCTGGAGACCGAATTGTGAGGCAGGTGGGGAAGGTCCATGGGCAGGAGACTGTTGACCAGGATTTCTGCGGTCGGGTGATCGTGGCTGAGCTCAACGAGGATATTTTTCAACTGCACCAGATACTCGTCATTGCCGATGAGCAGATCATTGGTGCCGATCATCACGATAATCACCTCGGCACCTGCTCCTCGGGTCTTGACTGTCGGCAGGGAAGCGAGGAGATCGGCCGCCGTCGCCCCGGGAACTCCGAGATTGTCTACCTTGAAAGAGGGCATGCGGGCCTGCCAATCGTGATCAGCAACCAGTGAATCGCCGAGGATAAGTATTTTTGTCATTATTTTCAATTGCTTAGGTGAAACAGAGTATGTTGCTGCTGCGGGGAGCGGCATGACCAATTGACTCTTCCGGTACAGTAGCACAGTATGCCGGCCCTGCCAAAGGATTTTCACTGACTTCCCGTGCTATGACCGTTTTGCCGGATATCATGCGGCCGACTGGAGCACTTTACAGGCAAAGGGCGAGAGGGAATACCTGGCCGATTCCGGCTGTCGCTTGGCATCCTCGACCGGCACAAAATCCATGGGAGAAACGGCTGCGCTGTCGATGATGCGATACCAGGAGTGACCGGTTCGCTGCGGTGGAGGTGCCTCGAAATGCAGAGTCTCCTCACGGTCGCCGTTCAACATGACAAAAAAATCCCCGCCGGCAAGGTCCTGGTCCGGTGCTCTGAGGTAAAAGGCCAGGCCATGGCTGTCGGGTGACCAATTCTGCTGCTGCGGGGCGAGATATTGCCACTGTATCTCAGGCTGTCCACCTTGTTGTGCCGTTTGCTCAAGAGGCAGGAAGAAATCTTCACGACGAAAGATTTTGTGTCTTTTCCTGAGGGCAAGGCATTCTTTAAAAAAGCGGAAAAACCCGGCATTTTTTGCGAGCAGCGACCAGTCGAGCCAGCTGAGACTGTTGTCCTGGCACCAGGCGTTGTTGTTACCCTTCTGGCTCCGGCCGAATTCGTCGCCGGCGGCGATCATCGGCACTCCCTGGGAAAGGAGGAGGATGACCGCGAAGGTTTTCATACGTCGCAAGCGCAGCCCGATAATTTCTTCGTCCTGACAGGACCCTTCATAGCCGCTGTTCCAGCTCAGGTTATGTTTTTCGCCATCCCGGTCGTTCTCGCCGTTGGCAAGGTTGTTTTTCCTGTCATAGCTCACCAGGTCGGCAAGGGTAAAGCCATCGTGGCTGGTGATGAAATTGATCGAACATAAAGGGCCCCTGCCGCTTGCCTGATACAGATCGGAACTGCCGGCGATGCGGGTGGCCAGATGGGTCACCGTGTTGTCGTTGCCGATCATGAAGGCCCGGACATCGTCGCGAAAGCGGCCATTCCATTCGGCCCAGCGCGAATCGGTGGAAAAAGAGCCGACCTGGTACAGACCGGCCGCATCCCAGGCCTCGGCAATCATCTTGGTGTCGCGAAGGACCGGGTCCTCGCTTATTACCTCGATCATCGGCGGATTGGCGAGGACATTGCCCTGCCGGTCGCGGCCGAGGATGGAGGCGAGATCGAAGCGAAAGCCGTCGATATGCATCTCGGTCACCCAGTAGCGCAGCGATTCGAGGATGAGTTCGCGGACCACCGGGTGGTTACAGTTCATGGTATTGCCGCAGCCGGAGTAATTCAGGTATTGGTTATCAGAGTCAAGGATGTAATAGATCGGGTTGTCAATACCGCGGAAACTGCTGGTGGTGCCCTGGTAGCCGCCTTCACCGCTATGGTTGAAGACCATGTCGAGATAGACCTCGATACCGGCCTGGTGCAGTGCCCGCACCATTTCCTTGAACTCCGCCGCGGCCCGGTGTGGTTCCTGGGCGTAGCCGGAATGAACGGCAAAAAAGGACAGTGGATTATAACCCCAGAAATTCTTCAGCCGTTCGCCGGTCAGAGGGTTGCTGACGACGGCATCGTTTTCATCGAATTCGGTTACCGGCATGAGTTCGACGGCGGTTATCCCGAGATCCTTCAGGTAGGGGATTTTCTCGATGATTCCCCGGTACGTGCCGGGAGTTTCTACAGCTGAGCTCGGATCCTGGGTGAAACCCCGGACATGCAGTTCGTAGATGACAGTTTCCGCCAGGGGCGTTTTCAACGGCCGGTCATCCTGCCAGTCGAAGTCGTGACGGTTTATCATGCAGCAGGATTGTTTGCCATAGAGTGTCGGTTCCCCCCATCTTCGCGGGACGAGCATGCTGCAGCGGGGGTCGATGAGAATCTTGCGGTAATCGTAGACCAGAGTTTGCCCGAGAGTACCGGACGGACCAGCGAAGCGGTAACCGTAGCGAAAATTTTGCTGTTGAGTAAGGAGGAGAATATGCCACATGTCTCCGGTGCGATTTTCGTGGGGATCGAGGGCAAATTCATGACGGATGGTTTTTGTCGAACCCTCCGGACGGTGGTCGATGACCAGAGTCGCCCGGGTGGCGTGGCGAGCGAAAATGGAGAAATTTATTCCCTCCTTGAGAACCGTCACGCCAGCCGGCAGGGGGTAGCCTCTTTTACGGGGACGCTGTTTTTTTTTGTCAACCATATTGAACACAGTTACTATTTGTTTATTGTGATGAAGCAGGAGAAACAACTGTAATTGTATGATACTCGAACCGACAAATCTAGTATCTCTGAAATTTTCTCCGCCATGTGAATAAGAGCTGTTAAGGATAGTTTGCAGATAGGAGCGTTTCACCCATAACTTGGAGGTGACCATGGGTATGTACCACAAGGTAAAAGTAGGTGACTTGACCATCAGTCCTATCGATTGGGAGATGACTCCGGATCTCTCCTTCGGAACCTTTGAATCCTGGGGCGGGCGAGAGCGGGTACGCAACAACAAGGAATGCGTATACTATTTTTTTATCGATAACTGGGGCAGCGAACCGAAGCTCTGTCTCATGGAACGGGCGGTGAAACACGCGAGAATCATGGCGGAGATTAAGGCGCCACCGGAAATGGTCAGGAAGTGCGTCGAAGGACAGGGAAGTTCGTCCATTTTTGAGAAGAGTTATGCAATCAACGAGCAAATTAAGGAGTGGCTGATCACCAATGTCCTTGATGGCGAAGGCGATCCCCGTCTGCTGATACCGAGACTCGAAGTCGTGCGCAAGGAGGATATGGGCCCGCTCCTGCCGTTGGCGGCAGAGCACCCATTTGTCGGGGAAACGATCAAATTACCGCATGAACCGGCGATCATCAACGATGATCAGATCGGCGAAGTTATGAAAAAATGGAACTTTTTCGAAGCGGAATTGAATCCGGCCGGCCGGTTTGGCAATTCCCTGGTGGATGTGGCCGTTCCGGGGGTAATTGTCGATCAGCGAACCGGTCTGATGTGGCAAAGCGGCGGCATCGACATCGGTTCCATCCGCCATATTCAACGGGGCATTGAAGAGCTGAACGGCGGGCAGTTCGCCGGATATGGCGACTGGCGTCTGCCGACCATGGAAGAGGCCATGTCCCTGATGGAACCGGAGCGAAACAGCAAGGGGATTTATCTGCATCCGGGATTTTCCAAAGAACAGCCATTTATCTTCGTCGCCGCGCAACGCAAACCCGGTGGCTACTGGTTTGTCGATTTCAAGCAGGGCCGGGCCTTCTGGTCGTCGGGGACCATTCCCGGCGGTTTTGGTCGGCTGGTGCGGTCGCAGAGCTGATTACCATAGGCACGTTTCTATTACAAAAAAACTGCCAGGGCGAAAATATTTTCGCCCTGGCAGTGTCAAATGTTTGTGATCATTGCCAGTTCCCGCTCGGAGAGCGGTTCGACGGATGTTGTATCGGCTTTGATTCTTCCCAGGGTAAGCTGCCTGTATCTCGCCATGTCCGCGGGGGCAGATATTTTTTATGCTCTTCATGGTATTCCTCCTCGCTGGTTGGGTATTAGGCCAACCACCAAGATTTGCAACAGCGTCACGGCACAAATCAAAATCACCTTCGCTTCAGAAGCATTTGCCCGGTTTTTGGCGGCAATGTTGTTGTTTGCAGTCTTTTTTCATGTCTTTTCAGAGTATTGTTTTGATTGTTGCCGGCAAATTTGTTTAATATGCAAACCAAACAAGCAACTTTTAAAGTGAGTCGAATGTGTGCCGCATTTTTCCGTCTGCCGTCGCCTTTGGCCAATTTCCCCTCGGTACGATTATGGTTAACGAGAAAACTTCCCCGTATGGGGTGATCGCCTCACTTCTCCTGCAAACAGGAATGGTGAGCGAACAGCAGCTGCAACATGCCGAGCGAATACGGCAAAAGCTGGCAACATCCAGCTCTCTTCTCAATGTCCTGAAGGAGAGGGGGGATGTCTCCGACGAGATGGTGCGAAAGGCCCTGACGGGCGCCGGTTCGAATATTCGTATCGGTGAGCTGCTCATTGAACTCGGGCACCTCTCCGAAGATGACCTGAACGCCGCCTTCAGAATTCAGCAGGAACAGGAAAAAGAACTCCGTTTAGGAGAGATCCTGATCAAGCATAATTTTATCGAGGAAAAGCTTTTCAACAGGATCCTTTCCATTCAACTTGGTTTTCCCCTGGTTGACGTCAACATGTCCCTGGTCGACAAAACCCTGGCTGGCCGGATTCCCATGAAGATTCTTGTCGACCATCAGTTCATTCCTCTGAAAACCACGGAACAGGCGGTCCTGGTGGCATTTGCCGATCCGCTTGACAGGAAAAGCCTGGAGGTTGCCAAGAAATTTCTGGGTGGGACGATTGCTCCGGCGATTTCCGAGAAAAGGGCTCTAAACGATACCCTGCAGCTCCTCGCCAATCTTCTCGCCGGCAAGACCATCGATGTCGATGGCAAGACCGTGGTCGGTATCGTCAATGCCATGATTCTTGCGGCGATCAAGGAAAACTGTTCGGATATCCATATCGAACCGATGTCGGATCGCCTGCATGTGCGCTTTCGCATCGATGGGGTTCTCGGCCATTATAAAGATTTTCCGCGAGACCTCATTCCGCCTTTGACCAGCAGAATAAAAATAATGTGCGATGCCGATATCGCCGAAAGGCGCCGGCATCAGGGCGGCAGGATTCTTTTCAGTTACGAGGAGGGCAATGTCGATATCCGCGTGTCCTTTTATGTCACCGTGCATGGCGAAAAGGTGGTCTTGCGATTACTGAGCCAGAAGCGGGAGCTCCTCGATATCAATAAAATGGGTATGGCTCCCAAGATGCTCGCCAAATTCCTTGAAGATGCGGTGTATCCACCCACCGGCGTTCTCCTGGTAACCGGTCCAACCGGTTCCGGCAAAACCTCCACCGTGTACAGTTGCATCAACCATATAAAAAACCCGCAGATAAGTATCATCACCGCGGAAGAGCCGGTGGAGTATTTCATCGACGGCATTGCCCAGTGTTCGATTGATCCGTCGATAAACGTAACCTTTGAAGAAACTCTGCGACACATCGTTCGCCAGGATCCGGACGTCATTGTCATTGGTGAAATAAGGGACCAGGTATCCGCCGAAATGGCCGTGCAAGCGGCTTTGACCGGCCACAAGGTGCTCAGTACCTTTCATACCGAGGATAGTATCGGCGGTCTTATCCGTCTCCTGAACATGGATATCGCCCCTTTTCTCATCTCCTCAACGGTGGTCAGTGTCCTGGCCCAGCGGTTATTGCGACGGATCTGCCCTGCCTGTGCCACGGATATCAAGGTGACGCCTGCCCAACTGCAGCGCCTCGGGGTTTCCGCCAAGGATGTCATGGGGGCACATTTCCGGAAAGGAAGGGGATGCTCGGAGTGCAAACAGACCGGGTATAAAGGCCGGATCGGGGTGTTTGAGGTTCTGGTACTGAATGAGCTGGTGCGAAGTGCCATCCTTGAGCAGAAAACCAGCTACGAAATACGGCAGGTCAGCATAGAACACGCCGGCCTGATCACCTTGTTGGAGGATGGCTTGTTGAAGGCGGCCGCCGGGATCACCAGCGTCGATGAAGTCCTGCGCTCCTTGCCGAGACTTTCCGCCCCCAGGCCGCTTCTTGAATTACGTCGTCTTGCGGGAGAATAACAATATGCAGAAAACCACTTCATTTCTTGATGTCATCAATCAGTATATCGCTTCCGGCAATGTCGTTTTGCCGGTTTTTAGCACGGCAGCTCTCAGGATTCAGCAGGAATTAGTGAAAAAAGAACCGGATATGAAGGTGGTGGAAGGTGTTCTGTCCGGTGATCAATCGTTGTCCAGCCAGGTGTTGCAGATGTCCAACTCGGCCTTTTATCACGGTCTGGTCGAGGTCCTGACCGTTCGAGCGGCGATCATCCGCCTCGGTATGCAGGAAGTAGGACGCCTGGCCCTTTTGGTCGCTTCGAGAAACCAGTTCAGGAGCAAAGACCGGGACTGTAATATCCTCATGAAACAGTTGTGGCAGCATGCGGTGGGTTGCGCCCTCGGGGTCAAATGGCTGGCGAAGCGCTGCAAATTCGATGAGTTGGAGAGCCATGCCTTTTTTTCCGGTCTTTTCCATGACATAGGCAAACTGTTCGTGTTGATGGTGGTTGATCAGATGAAAATAAAAGACAAGAACCTGTCGGTCACCCCTGCCTTGCTTATGGAGTCCATGGCCACTCTCCATACTGAACAGGGATACAACCTGATGCGGCAATGGAATATGCCCGAAGACTATTGCCTTGTCGCCAGGGACCACCACAGTAAAGACTATGACAATAAAAATTATCTCCTCGTCCTGGTTCGCCTCGCCGACGCCGCGTGTTTGAAACTGGGTATCGGTATTGCAAAGGATGAATCGATAGTGCTGTCGGCAAGAGAAGAAGTTCAGCACCTCAATCTTACCGAGATTGACCTCGCCGAACTGGAAATATTTTTGGAGGATACTCCTGTTTTAGCCGGATAATTTGAGATGCTGTGGTAAGCAGCAAATCCATGGGTAAGGTATTATCTCTTTTATCACAATACAATCATTCGTAAGCGAATGATGGAAAGGTATGCGGAATACACTGAAAATTTATCTTGTTACGTGGGTGATGGTGTTGCTGCTGACCCCCGCCGCCAGGGCGCAACAGGTAGTTCTGCCCATGACCCTCGATTTTAAACTTCTCACCTCCCTGATGGTTCGCGAGGCCTTTCCCGGCAAAAACAACAGCGCGGCGATTGTCGGGCGACCCGGGGAATGCACCTATCTGGGAATTTCCGAGCCAAAATTTTCGGCGGCGGGAAAGAATGTCCGACTGGACGTCCGGCTGGTTATTCGGCTTGGGACCGAGATGGCTGGAGAATGTCTTGTGCCGGTTGAATGGCAGGGATATCTTTCCCTTATACAACAACCGGTCTTTGACAGCCGGACCTTCACTCTCGGTTTTCGGACAGTCGATTCAAGCCTTTCGACCCTTTCTCGCCAACCTGCGCAAATTGCCAACTTTCTCTGGGAATTTGCCAAGCCGAGGGTCTACGAGCATCTGAATCGTGTGCGGCTGAATCTGGCTCCGCCGGTTCGCGACATGCGCGACTTCCTGGCGCCGCTTTTCCACGAACAAGCCCGTCAGGCTACCCAGGCGATGCTTGACAGTCTGCGCGGCGGGCCGTTGGTCGTCACCAAGGATGGCGTCGAAGTCGAGTTGCAGGGTGATGTGGAAGAGGTGTACGCCCCGGTCGGCGAGTCGGACAAGACAATAGGCCCGGCTGAGCGAAAGCGGATGATCCAGTTGTGGGAAACCTGGGATGTCTTTCTTGTCCGGCTGATTTCCCTTCTCGCCTCGGAGCCGCTCAGCCCTGAAGATCAACTGCTCCTTGCCGATGTTTTGCTCGATACCCGTTATGCCTTTGCGGCGGCATTAGAGGAGCAGGATCTGGAAAAGGATTTCGTCAGGATGCAGTTTATCCGGGTCTGGCGCACCCTGGCGCCGCTGTTCAGAAGACAGCTGTATGCCAAGCCGGCTGCCAACACTCTCGGCTATCTGGCGTTTTTTACCGCCGCTGATGCCCTGTTGGTTCTTGACCAGATGGGGCCGACTCTCGGTGTCGAGATCAGTCAGCAGGGCTTGCTGCGTCTTGCCGCCATGTTGACCGGCCAGGAGACGTCCCTGCCATACAGTTTGGGTGTCGATCCGGGGTTGCGTAAGCTGCTGCAGTTGCCGCAGGTCGAGATCCAGAAGTCATCCGGAGACGATGAGGAAATACTGGAAATAGACTTGCCGAGTGATGAGGAAGAAAAGGATCCCTTTTCGCGGGTATCCGATTTTTTCTTCACCCCGGCGTACGGCGCCGATGCACCGCCGATTGCCGATATTCTCGAATGGAAGGTGCCGGAAGACGATATGGTTGGCTATGTCGAGCGGGTCAGGAGCGTGTTGGCCGAGGCATCTTCGACCGTTCTGGACAAGCAGGAGCTGCCGGAAAATCTGCATGGGATGTTCCGGACGATGATCGTCGCCATGGCCTGGCAGGAAAGCTGCTTCCGGCAATATATCGAAAAAGGTAAGAAACTCACTTTCTTGTTGTCGTATAACCAGACCTCGGTGGGTTTGATGCAGGTCAACGAACGGGTGTGGCGCGGCCTCTACGATCGCAATAAATTGCGTTGGGATATTCGCTATAACGCCCAGGCCGGCTGTGAGATTGCCGACCTGTATCTCCGCCGCTATGCCCTCCAGGGCAAGACTCAGGCACCGGGCGCTAAAGCCGGCCAGCTGCCGTTGATCGTCTATGCCATGTACAACGGTGGTCCCGGGCAATACGAAAAATACCTGGCAAGAGAAAAGAGTGGCAAGCCCTTTCCAAGCGATCGATCCTTTGCCGAAAAACTGAAATGGGTCGAAAAACGAGATTGGGAGCGGATCAGCGAGTGCCTGGGTGGTGAATGAGATGGTATCACCGCCCTCCCGGTGACCGTCGTTTCCCCAAGCATATGGAAAAGTGTATTGACAGAAATAAATGTATATGTATAATTGCTGAAAAAAGGATATGTATATGTACATTTTGCGAGGGTGGCCATGGAGCTTACGGAGAAACAGCGGCAGTTTTTTGACTATCTGACTGAACGGTTGGAGGGTGACGGGCGGATCCCCACCCTGCGTCAGGCCGCCGTCGATCTCGGGGTCAGCCATACGGCGGTGGCGCAGTTGATGAATCAGCTGGAAAAAAAGGGGGTGCTGGAGCGGCTGGGTCGTTATGGCCGGACCATCCGTTTTTGTCCCGATACCGGCGAGCAACGTCCCTCCCGGAGGGGTCGCGAGCTGCCGATTATCGGTCAGGTCACCGCCGGTCTGCCCATGTACGCCCAACAGGAATGGGCGGGAACGGTGCTGGTCGACCCGGCGATCTTTGCCGGAGACAGCCTTTTTTGCCTGCGCATCAAGGGCCGGTCGATGCAGGATGCCGGGATCTTGGACGGCGATCTGGTGGTCTGCGAGCCACGGCAGTACGCGGAAAACGGCGAGATCGTCGCGGTGTTGATCAAGGGCGAGGAGGCAACGGTCAAACGATTTTTTCTCTATAGCGATCATATCGAACTCCGGCCGGCCAATGAGGCCTTTCCGGTGATGTGCTACCCGTTTAGCGAAGTCTTGGTGCAGGGCAAGGTGGTTGGAGTCATTCGGGGGAAACATGCCGAGTTCGATGGTAAGCGGGACTAGCGCCGGTCCCGGCCGGGTGGAGATCCTCTGTCCGGCGACCGCCGGAAAGCCCGGAAAGGTCTGCCCCGTCTCTGTCGGTACCTGCGGTTATTCCTATACCGAATGGGTGGACAGCGGCTTTTACCCGGAGGGAACCAAGAGCACGGCAATGCTTGGTCTCTATGGCCGCTGCTTCTCGGTGGTCGAACTCAATTACACCTGGTACCAGATGGCCCGGGCCGAGGCCTTGGCGCGCATGGTCGACAACGCCCCTCCGCATCTGTTGTTTGCCGCCAAGCTGACCCGGACCATGACCCACGAACGCGACGAGAACTGGCGCGAGCAATTGCTGCTGTACCGACAGGGGATCGCCCCTCTCGGCAAACGTCTGGTCGCCGTGCTCATCCAGTTGCCACCGGACTTCGACCGCAGCATTGCTCATCGCAACTATCTGGCGGCACTCCTCGACGGTCTTGCCGAGTTGCCGGTGGCGGTGGAGTTTCGCCACCACTCCTGGGCGGTCGATCCGGTGTTTACCGAGCTTTCCCGGCGGCGGGTCACCCTGGTGGCGGTCGATGCCCCGGCCTTGCCGGGACTCTTTCCGGCCCTTGATGTGATCACCAACCCCGAGCTCTTCTACGTCCGTTTTCATGGTCGCAACCGTGAGGGCTGGCGGTCCGGCAACATGCAGAAAAAATTCAATTACGACTATTCCGCCGAGGAGCTGCGCGCCTGGTGCGGAGACTACCTCCCGGCCATGACCGCCGCGGCCGACCGGGGAATCCTCCTTTTTAACAACCATGTACGGGCGCAGGCACCGCGCAATGGCGCCAAACTGGCAACCATTCTTGACGAATTTGCCGGCGGGGTAGGGTGATGGCAGGAGGTTTCCGGGTACGGGAACGATCCGTTCTGCATTTCAACGTTGCCGATTTTGCCGTCGCCGTCGAGCGGGTGGAAGATTGCCGTCTCCGCCAGCGACCGCTGCTCATTGCCCCGCTGCAGGCGGCGCGGGCGGTGGTCTACGACATGAGTGAGGAGGCCTACCGGGAAGGGGTGCGCAAAGGCATGCCACTTCGCCAGGCGACCAGGCTTTGCCGCGGTGCGGCGGTGCTGCCGCCCAGGGTGAACCTGTATCAGAAGGCGATGCTGGCCTTTTTCAAAGAGTTGCAGGGCTATTCGCCGATCATTGAATGCGGCCAGGCAGATGGCCATTTTTTTGCCGATGTCACCGGTACGCACCGGCTGTACGGACCGGCACCCGACATCGGCTGGCGGGTACGCCGCACAGCCAAGACCGGTCTCGGCATCAATCCGATCTGGACCCTCGGCACCAGCAAACTGGTGGCAAAAGTCGCCTCCAGGCTGGTCAAACCGGTGGGGGAGTACATTGTTACCCCGGGGGAGGAGGAGACCTTTCTCGCCCCTCTGCCGGTGACCGTCCTGCCGGGCCTCACCGCCAGGGAGCTGGAACAGCTGCGGGATTTTCGCCTGACCACCATCGGCGCCCTCGCCGGACTTTCCCGGCACCAGCTCATGGTGCCGTTCGGCAGCCGCTGCGATTATCTTCACGATATCAGTCGCGGCATTGACGACAGTGCCGTCTGTCGGCCCAACTCGGGTGGCGAGACCATCGATTATGAGCATATCTTTGCCGATGACAGCAATGATCAGCAGGAGGTGGAAGGGATCGTTGCCGCCCTGGTCAGCCGGGCCGGCAGCAGTTTGCGCGGCAGACGGCAGGTGGCCAGGCGGGTCGGTATCTGGCTGCGTTATTCGGACGGCGGCCATGTGGTTCGCCAAACCACCTGCCGGAATGGCACCTCCGGGGATATTTTGCTCCGAAAACTGGCCATGGACGCCCTGCAGCGGGCCTGGAAGCGGCGGACGAGAATCCGCAGCTGTCGCCTGGTCTGCGACCGCCTGCAGCGTCAGTCGCCCCAGCTCCTCCTTTTTCCCGAACAGCAAGGCCGGGAGCTTCGGGAAAAGAAGGTGTTGGCCGCCATGGATGCACTGCGGGGCCGTTTCGGCCACGCGGTTATTGGTGGGGCTGGGGGGCTAGGGGTTATTTGAAGAGCTGGGGAAGGAAGAGGGTGTTTTGACGATGTTTCCGCTGCGTGTCAGGTCGTACTATTCGCTGCTGCAAGGCACCGCCTCGCCGTCGGCCCTTTGTCGCCGGGCTAAAGAATTGGGCTATACCGGTCTCGCCCTCACCGACCGGGATAATCTCTACGGGCTCTGGGACTTTTTAAAAGGTTGCCGGCGGGAAGGCTTGCGGCCGATTGTCGGGGCGGAGGTCTCCGAACCGGGTTCCGGTCAGGTGATAACCTGCTTGGTGCAAAATCAGGAAGGCTATGCCAATCTTTGCCGGCTGCTGACTCAGCAAGCATATGGCAAAGACCTTCACTCTGGTAGATGACCTGCCACCGCTTGCCGCAGGTCTCCTGGTTCTGTGTCGTGATGTCGTGCTGCTGGCCGGGTACCTGCGGCGAGGCGTCGCCGCCGTCGCCGATCTTGGCCCCTATCCAAACGCCGGAGCCCGAACCCTTCGCGCCTATGCCCGGGATAATAAAATTGCTGCGCTGGTGACCCCGGACAGCGATCTGGGGAATGATAGCGAGCGCCAGCTGTTTTGCCTGCTCCGGGCGATCCGTACCACCAGCACGATCAGTCGGACCATGCAACAAAAAACAATCCGCGATATTTACTCGCTGGCAGGTCCGGAGGAGTACCAAAAGCGATTTGCCATCTGGCCGGAGGCGGTGGCAGCCACCGAGCAATTGGCGGCGACCTGCACCTACGCCGGACCCGCGTTCGGCATCGTCATGCCGCCGTGGCGCGGCGGGGATGGCCGGGATGCGGCGGTGGTGTTGCGGGAAAAGGCCTATCTCGGGGCGCAGAACAGGTACGGCGATGACCTCGGCGAACCGGTGATCGAACGTCTTGAGCATGAACTGCGGATCATCGACACTATGGGCTTTGCCGCCTATTTTCTGGTGGTCCGCGACATCGTCCACCGCAAAGGACCGGATGGCAAACGGCAAAAACGGCGGATCTGCGGCCGCGGCTCCGGGGCGGCTTCACTGGTCGCCTATTGTCTTGATATCACCAATGTCTGTCCGATCAAATACAATCTCTATTTCGAGCGGTTTCTCAATCCCGGACGCACCGATCCCCCCGATATCGATATCGATTTTTCCTGGGATGAGCGGGACGAGGTGCTGCACGACGTGCTCGGTGATTTCCCGGGTCATGCGGCCATGGTCTGTAACCACGTGTTTTTTCAGCCGCGCATGGCCATCCGCGAAACCGCCAAGGCCTTCGGCCTGCCGGGCTACGAGATCTCGCGGCTCACCAAACGCATCCCCTGGCTGCAGAGTAGCGGTGGCCACTCCCTGGAGGAGAGTTTGGCAGAACTGCCGTCTCTGAGAGACCAGGATCTCTCTCCTCCCTGGCCGGAGGTATTGGCGCTCGCCGAAAAGCTCATCGGTCTGCCGCGCAACCTGTCGGTGCATCCGGGCGGGGTGATTATTACTCCGCGGCCGATCAGCGAGTATGTGCCGGTTCAGCGGGCGACCAAGGGGGTGCCGATCATCCAGTGGGAAAAGGACGGCGCCGAGGAGGCAGGTCTGGTGAAGATCGATCTTCTCGGTAACCGCAGCCTGGGGGTGATTCGCGATTGTATTGCCGCCGTGCACGCCGGCGGCGGCCGTCTTGACGAGACCTCCTGGCAGCCGGAAGACGATGCTGCGACCAAGATGGCGGTGGCCGAAGGGGCGACCATGGGCTGTTTTTATATCGAGAGCCCGGCCATGCGGCTGCTTGAAAAAAAGGCCGGGACCGGCGATTTCGAACAGCTGGTCATCCAGTCGTCGATTATCCGGCCGGCCGCCAATGAGTTCGTCCGTGAATATGTGCGGCGTCTGCACGGTGGTGCCTGGCAACCGTTTTGTCCGGAACAGGGCGACGTTCTCGACGAGACCTTCGGGCTCATGGTCTACCAGGAGGATGTGGCGAAGATAGCGGTTGTCCTGGCCGGCTTCAGCCATGCTGAAGGTGACGGTCTGCGCAAGGTCATGGCGAAAAAAGATAAGGCGTTGAAACTGGCCAATTACCGGAACGATGTTTTTTGCCGGGTGCGCCGCCCGCAATATCGCCCCGGAAGCGGTGGCCGAGATGTGGCGGATGATTCTCAGCTTTGACGGCTATTCCTTCTGCAAGCCGCACTCCGCCTCCTATGCCCGGGTGTCGTTTCAGGCCGCCTATCTGAAACGACACTACCCGGCGGAATTCATGGCAGCGGTGATCTCCAACCAGGGCGGCTACTATTCGACCTTCGCCTATGTCTCCGAGGCGAAACGGCTGGGTCTGACGATCCTCCCTCCGGATGTGCAAAAAAGCCAGCTCGCCTGGTCCGGCCGAGGGCGGCAGATCCGGGTCGGACTGCAGGCGGTACACGGTCTGTCGGAGGAGTTTCTCGACAGACTTCTGGCCGCTCGGCAGAAAGAAAAATTTCGCGATGTCGGCGACTTTTTCCAGCGCACCCGGCCGGCGGGTAATGAGGCCGAGGCGCTCATTCACGCCGGTGCCCTGGATAGTCTGGCGTCAGGCGGCAACCGCACGGTTCTCCTCTGGCAATGGGCGAGCTTTCAGCGGACTGTGCAGGTCAAGGGCGGTCTTTCCCTGTTCGAGGTTCGGTTGCCGCCGGCTCCACCATTGCCGCCTCCGGACCGGCGGAGCAAGGCTCGTAAGGAATTCGCCGCTCTCGGTTTTCTCTGCGATGGCCACCCGTTGCGGTTTCTTAAAGCACCGGCTACAGGTTTGGTGAAGGTGGCGGAACTGCCGCGGCAGGTGGGGCGGAGGATACACCTGGCGGCCTGGTTGTTGACCGGCAAATTGGTATCGACACGGAGCGGCGAGGTTATGGAATTTCTCACCTTCGAGGATGAGACCGGGCAGGTGGAGACAACGTTTTTCCCGGAGGTATATCGGACCTATGCCCACCTGCTGGCGAGCGGTCGCGGCTATATTCTGGCGGGGATGGTGGAAGAAGATTATGGCGCTCTGACGCTCACCGTTCAGCGAGTGACGGCCATGCGCCAGTGAAATATTGTTTGAAAATGTCACAAAGTAGCGTATAAAGACAGGGTGTTGGCCCCTGACAAAACATACGGTGACAAAATGGAAACAACAAAGCGTATCTTAGTCATAGACGATGAACCGTCAGCCCTTGATGTCCTGCGGAAGATTCTCGAAGGTGAGGGATATGAGGTCCAAGTAGCGGCCAACGGTCTGGATGGGGTGGCACTTTTTCGCCAACAACCCTGCGATTTGGTCATAACCGACATGGTCATGCCGGTCAAAGACGGTTTGCAGACCATCCTCGAGCTGCGCGATGAAGCTCCCGATCTCCCGATTATTGCCATATCGGGGGGCGGGGTTATTTCCAAGGAAAGATACCTCACCGTTGCCGGTTATCTGGACAGGGTGATCACCATAGCAAAACCGTTTACCGTTCTGGAAATTGTCACCGCTGCGGCAAAGCTTCTCAATGACCAGGAACCGCCGGCAGAGACATAACCCCATTGTAAAAAATACTCTTTGCACGTTTTTCGTAACGGCTCCTAACCACGGAGGTACACTATGAATGAGGTGGCTAAGGTCGGAATGACCCTCAATTACGTGATCGATTCCAGCTGCTCCAAATATCGGGACACGCCGGCAATCGGCATGGCGATGGAAAAGCCGCTCACCTATGGTGAGTTCCATGAGCGGATCATAGCTCTTGCCGCGCGCTTTCTCCGGGAGGGAGTAAAAAAAGGGGATCGTGTCGCCATCCTCGGGGAAAATTCCCACAACTGGGCGATTGCCTATCTGGCTATTGTCCGCTTGGGCGCTATTGCCGTTCCCATCCTGCCCGATCTGCCGGAGAGCGATGTGCACCACATCCTGGGCGAGATGCAGGTCGTGGCCCTGTTCACCACCCAGAAGCAGATCGATAAGATCTACGAACTGCGCACGGTAATGGCTGGGCCGGTTATCACCCTCGACGATTATGCGGCAGAGATCGGCGTCCTGCCGGTCGTCACCATTTCCGACTATTTGGCGGAGGCCCTGAGGCTTTTGCAGGCGAGTCCCGAACCTCCGGTCTTTCCGGAAGTTGGTGAAGACGATCTGGCGTCGATCCTCTATACCTCCGGCACTTCCGGCTATTCTAAGGCGGTTATGTTGACCCATAAAAACCTGACCGCCAATGCCTATGCGGCCTCAGGTCTCAAGGTCATCCCGCCGGGTTCGGTGTGGCTGTCCATTCTGCCGATGTCCCACACCTATGAGTTTACCTGCGGTTTCATTCTTCCCATGCTGTGCGGCGGTCGCATAGCCTATGCCGGCAAGACACCGACTCCGGCGATCCTGCAGAAGCTCTGCGAGTATGAGAAACCGCTCATTATTTTTGCTGTACCCCTGGTTCTTGAAAAGATCTACAAAAAAAGGGTGTTGCCGCAGATAGAGAGTAAACCGCTGCTCGGCCTGCTCTGCAGATTCGGACTGACGAGAAGGTTGATTTATCGCAAGATCGGCGCAAAATTGTGTGTGTTTTTCGGCGGCAACCTCCAGCTGATGGGGGTTGGCGGGGCAGCGCTCAATCCGGAAGTGGAACAATTTCTCCATGAGGCGAAGTTTCCTTACCTGGTCGGTTACGGCATGACCGAGTCGGCGCCGCTCATCGCCGGCGGGCCATTCGGAGATCCGACAATCATCGTTGGTTCGACCGGCAAACCTATCCCCGGCGTGCAGGTGAAAATAGTCGGTGCCGATCCGGATAGCGGCATCGGCGAGATCACCGTCTGCGGGCCGAATGTCATGAAAGGTTATTACAACGATGCCGAGGCAACCCAGGCGGTACTCTCCGCCGACGGTTGGCTGTCGACCGGAGATCTTGGGGTTTTTGACAAAAAGGGCAATCTGCACGTCCGAGGTCGCTCAAAGAATGTCATTGTTCTGGCCAGCGGCGAAAATGTTTATCCGGAGGCCATCGAACATAAGATCAATACCTGCAATTGGGTGGTTGAGAGTCTGGTCCTCGAAAACAACGGTCAGGTTGAAGCGTGGATCTATCCCGATTACGAGTTTATCGACGAGCAGACCGCCGGCGGTTCCCGCATTGATCGCCGGGCCTATATCGAGAATTTGCTTGAATCGACGCGGGTCGAACTGAACGAGCAGCTTCCCAAGGCCTCGCGGCTGGCCAAGCTCTTTGAACGCCGCGAACCCTTCATCAAAACCGCCACCCACAAGATCAAGAGATATCTGTACACCGGCACTGCCATGGTCGGTTAAGACCGGAAAACATGCTCACCAAGAAAAAAACCATCTGTCCCCTCGACTGCCCGGACAGCTGCGGCATGGTTGCCACCGTCGTCGACGGCCGGGTCACTGAACTGAGCGGTGACAGGGAGCATCCTTATACCAACGGTTTTATCTGCCGCAAGATGCGAAGGTATCCGGAGCGGCTGTACGGAGAACATCGGGTATTGTATCCCCAGCTGCGGGTCGGCAAAAAGGGTGAGGGCAAGTTTCGCCGTATCGGCTGGGACGATGCCCTGGAGATTCTTGCCGACCGTTTGAACGAGGTTCGTCGGCGGTTTGGCGGCGAGGCGATTCTGCCCTATTCCTACGCCGGCAATATGGGGGCGGTCAACAGGTTTGCCGGTTACCCCCTGTTTCATCGCCTGGGTGCCTCGCAGCTCGACCAGACCATCTGTTCCGCTGCCGCCGGTGCCGGATGGTCACGGCAATGTGGCGATATTCCCGGTTGCCCGCCGGAAAATGCCGCGGATGCCGAGCTTATTGTCGCCTGGGGCATCAATATCAAGGTGACCAATTGCCATTTCTGGCACTATGTGGCCGCCGCCAGGAAAAAAGGTGGTCGTCTCTTGGTCATCGATCCCTATCGCAATGAGACAGCGAAGTCGGCGGACCTGCATCTCGCGGTGCTGCCTGGCGGCGATCTGGCCCTGACCCTTGGGGTGATGAAGGCCCTCCTTGAAGGAGATCTCCTTGACCGGGACTACCTCGCTCGGGAAACCACGGGCTTTGCGCAGATGGCCGAAGGCCTGAAGAACGAAGACTGGCCGGAGCTGATCCGGGAAAGCGGCTTGTCGCGGCAGGCTATTGAAGAACTGGCGAGGCAACTGGCACAAACGCCAAAAACCTTTGTCCGTATCGGCATCGGCCTTTCCCGCCACAGCCGTGGCGGCATGGCGGTGCGGGCTATCGCCTGCCTGGCCGGTGCACTCGGGCTCTTCGCCGGTGGGCCGGGACGTGGCGTCCTCCTTACCGCCGGTGCCTTTCGCGGCGACAAGAGCAAAACTCACCTGGCCTTCTCTTGCCCCGGAAAACACCAGAACGGTAAATATGATCCATCTTGGGCATGCTCTGACAGCTCTTCAGCCACCGGTCCGTGCCCTGTTTGTTTACAACGCTAATCCTGTCAGCGTCAATCCGGATGGGTCGTTGGTCCGTCGGGGCCTGGCGAGAGAAGACCTGTTCACCGTGGTCCACGAACAGGTGATGACACCGACGGCGCGCTATGCCGATCTGCTTTTGCCGGCCACGACTTTTCTTGAAAACCGCGATATTTATACGGCCTACGGCCATTTTTATCTCGGGGTGGTTGATCCGGTCATCGAACCGGTCGGCGAGGCGAGAAGCAATTTCCAGATGTTCCAGGGATCTGGCGCGGAAAATGGGCTTTACCGAACCGGCCTTTTTTCAGAGTTGCGACGAACGGATTGCCGACTACCTGCAGGGCATGGCCGGGCTGCCGGAAGACTGTGAGATTACGGAGGTGCTGGCCGGCAAATTGGTTCGTTCCGCCAACAGTTGTCAGGATGGCAGAGTGTTGGCCGGCGACGCCAAGTTCTCTTTCGTCAGTGCCGCCGTCGGGCCTGAGCCGCAGGTTCCCTGCCTTACCCGGGCCGGCGAGTTTGCCGATCCCGATCTCTTGGCCAGGTTCCCGTTCCGGTTGCTTGTCCCGCCAAATGCCGATCTTCTCAACAGCACCTTCGGCGAAAGATATCCGGGGCGGCGCGGCGAGGTGTTGATGCATCCGGACGATGCGATCGGCTACGGTATCGTCGATGGCGAGAAAGTACTCCTCGAAAACCATCGGGGCAGGGTGACGAGAGTCGCCCGGCTCACTCCGGATACCCGGCCGGGGGTTCTGGTCGCCGAGGGGATTTTCTGGCCGGTCGACGCGGATGACTCCGCCATCAACGACCTCACCTCGCAAAAACAGACGGACATGGGTGGCGGCGCGACCTTTCACGAGACCCTGGTAGCGATCACCGGGGAAGGTTCGAGACCTATCGTTTTAAAAGAGTAATACCTGACATTCAGAAGATTCATCTGCAGGGATAAATGAGGGTCGAGTGACTATTTCCAGTTGACTGGTGCCGATGCCTTCTTGAAACAACAATGACGAATTAAATTTCAAGTACTCGCCTTCGTGTATATCATAACGCCATGCGCCATTAGTAAACACAACTCTGCCTGTAAATCCTTGAGAGTCACGGATGATGTCACCCGCGCTTATCAAAATTCCATTACAGTCTCTTAAATTTGTTTCCATGTGGTGTAACCTCTAATAATTTATTCCGTAATAATTCCACTTATGAATTCATAAGTGTGTAAACGCTTGCTGTGGTCAGTTATAGCAATTATTATGCCGATCAAGTGTTGAAAGTATTAACTTGTTATTTTGTAAAGACAATATTGTAATAGAAGGAAAAAGATGTGTACGAGAGGTTAAACTGTCGATGGTTTTTAGCTACAATCTATTCACGGATATGATTACGAGGTGCGCAATTTTTAGTATATATTATCTCGCAACATAATTCCTGATATGGTGTGATAAGAAGGGAACTTCCCACCAGCGTGAGAGGGTGGGAAGCTTTTGCAATTCTAAGCAGGGGGGCAGTTGTTATTGATTCGGGTGCACCTCAACTCTTCGATTCTGGGCCCGTCCTTCCTTGGTTTTGTTGGAAGCCACAGGCTTTTCTTCACCGAATCCAATTGCTGTGAGACGAGATGCGGCAATACCCTTTTTCGTCAGATAAGTCAGTACTGCATTAGCGCGTTTTACGGAAAGGGTTTGATTGTATGCATTAGTGCCGACGTTGTCAGTATGTCCATGAATTTCAGCTTTTATAGCTGGGTCATTTTTCAACGCGTCAGCAATTTCATCGAGCAATGGGTAGAATTGAGCTTTAACTACCGCTTTGTTGAAGTCAAACAGGGTGTCTGCGTTCAATTTCCAAACTTTTTTCTCGGCCTTAGCGGAAGCTGGGGCAGGCGTTGGGGCAGCTACAGCTACCGCGGGAAGGGTATAAGCTGCAAGGATTTCGGCGAAGCCTTCACCAGAATAAGCAACACAATTTTTGCCGAAGACGATTTTGCCGTCAACTACCTTGGCATAGTCTACCGCACCAAGTTTTGCTTTGACTTCTTCAGGAGAGAGCTGAAAACCATAGGCGGTGAATATTGAATGATATGCAACCGGCTCATAGGCAATGGCGGTGTCGTTAAGAACAACCTTGCCATCGCTTGCCTTAGCGTAGCTCGTCGGCACACCGGCAACGGCTTCCGGCTTCAAGGCGCCGCCATAGGCTTTGAGAACCTGGTCGAAGGTAATGGAACAGAATGCCGTCGGGGATTTTTCGTAGACGACCTTGCCACCGACTACCGTCGCATACGAAGATGCCACCTTGGCGTCGGACGGCAGTACAACGGCTCCAGCTGACACTGCAAAAGCCGTAAGACTCGCTGCGGTTAAAATTGTTAATACAAGTTTCTTCATCTTTTCTTCCTCCATAAATTGTTATTATTACTGAAAAGTTCACCAATGTTTTTCTCTAAAACATTGAACTTTCCTTGCTATTGCTCAGAGAATAGGATTTGATGGGAAGACTGTCAAGCACAGGCCTTTTTCGGATATCTTCAATAAAGGGGCTTGTCAGCCAAGAACCATCGAGACTATTCTCACGAAACTACCTTCTTGTGTTTAAATGCGCAATGGTGATAGGTGATCAGGAGTCGCTTTCTTCGGGCTTCCCCAAAAAGCCCTTTCCAACGAAGGCCATCGTATCAAACACATAAAAACTACCTTTTCCCGACAGTTTTGGCAATTATTTTAAAGTTGAATCCAAAAAACTGACATCGAATTCAACTTGCCAAGTTCCCACTATGAGAGCAGGAGGTCGTTGACCGACCTGATAATCGGCAGAATCACTTTGGAGAGCAGGCCGCTGAAGGCCAGTATCAGGATAATGATAAAACCGTAACGCTCAACCTGCCGGTAGGGTTCGGCCAGCCGGTCGGGCAGGAGGCCGGCAAGAATCCGGCCGCCGTCGAGGGGCGGGATAGGCAGGATGTTGAAGATGGCCAGCACCAGGTTGATCCACACGCTGGCCACCAGCATGGCGCTGAGCGGCAGAAGGATCGCTTCCATCACCCTCGAATAGGGTAATAAGCCGGCAATCAACCAAGCGATCTTGGTGAGGATGGCGCTGATGATTGCCAGCCCGAGATTGGTGACCGGGCCGGCCAGGGCTACCCAGAGCATGCCCTGTTTCGGGTTGCGAAAATAGCCGGCATTGACGGGAACCGGTTTGGCCCAGCCGAATTTGATGAAGAAAAAGGCGATGGTCCCGAGTGGATCGAGATGGCTGAGTGGGTTGAGGGTCAGCCGTCCGGCCAGCCTGGCGGTCGGATCGCCGAGACGATCGGCGATAAAGCCGTGGGCAAACTCATGCAAGGTGAGGGCGAAGAGCAGCGGCGGGGCAAGAATGATCAGTTCGGTAAGAAAATCGGTCATGGAGGTGTGGTTGCCTGGTGTTGGGGATTGTCGTCTTGTGTCCGATGGACGACAAACGATAAGCATCGCAGCCAGACGATCAAGCTGCGGGCGGGGGAAAAGTCCGGCGGAGGATCGCCAATTCTTCCTTTTTGTCGCACACCAGGTTGTCAAGCCTGGCCTTTTTTAAAAAACTGAGAATTTTTTTGAATTGCGGCCCGGGTTGGTAGCCCATTTTAATCAAATCGTTGCCGGAGATGGCCGGTTCAACCTGTTTCAGCGTCGTCACATACAGGGAAACGGCTTTTTTCACATGGTTTTTCCTGGCAATGGCCATGATATACAGCAGGCCCTCAATTTTGATCTCCTCAAAAAGCGTAACAATTCTACTGTTTTTCAGATGTGACTCGCGGGCCAGCTGATTGGCGGCCTCATCGGCACGGTCTTTCTGGTCGAGCAGGTATTCGGTGATCTTGGCGGTTTCCTCAAACCTTCCGCAGAAGGCGGCCAGTTCGCCGGTGCTTGATCTGGACATGATGGCCAGCAGATACACCATCCAGTTTTGGCAGGATTCTTCGAGATAAAGCAGCCTGAACCAGGAGATGGCCAGTTGTGCCTGAACGAGGACGTGCATGAAGCGCCGGTCGATCTTGTAATGGGGCTTGAGGTCCGGCCAGAGAAACTGGAAAAGATCGAATTCGGCCAACCGCTCTATCGCCGGCAGGGGATTTTCCTCCGCCAGGATAATCTTCAGTTCCGTGAGAAACCGTGCATCATTGGTTTTACCGAACAGTTTCATGTTGACGGCGTTGACGATCAGTCGCTTGGTATGCGGGGCAATCTCGAACTCCATTCGTTTTTCAAAACGCACTGCCCGGAAGATTCGACTGGGATCCTCGACGAAACTCAGGTTATGCATAACTTTGATGGCCTTCTGCTTGAGATCGTTCTGGCAGTTGAAAAAATCGATCAAGGTGCCGAAATGGTCCGGATTAAGGTGGATGGCCATGGCGTTGATGGTGAAATCGCGACGCGACAGGTCGAGCTTGATCGATGATAGCTCAACCGTCGGCATGGCCGCCGGATATTCATAATATTCCAGGCGGGCGGTGGCGATGTCGATTTTGAAACCGTTGGGCATCAGTACCACGGCGGTTTTAAAGCGCTCGTGGGTGCGGTATCGCCCGCCCAGGTGCTGAGCCAGGATCTTGGCAAAGTCAACGCCGTCACCTTCGACGACAATGTCAAGATCAAGGTTGGTCTTCTTCAGCAGCAGGTCGCGGACGAAGCCGCCAACGGCAAAGGCGTTAAAACCGATTTTTTTGGCGACCTCGCCGATGGTTTGGAGGAGCTGGATGATGTCCCGGTCGAGACACTCAACCAGCAGGGTGTTGAGGTTGCGCATTCTGGCGAGCGACGGGTGTTCCGCTTCGTGCAGCAGGTCCTTGGGCAGATGGGCAGGATCGTTGACCAACCGGTTGAGCAGGTCGGTTCTGGTGATAACTCCCATGAGCGCCCGGTTCTGGACAATCGGAATAAGTCGCTGGCGGTTTTCGATGATCAGTTCCTGGATGTCGGCCAATGTGGCATTGAGTGGCAGGGTCTGCACCTCGGTGGTCATATATTCGCTGACCGGGCGATGGCTGAGGTTATGATGCGCCGCCTTTTCAAGAATCTGCCGGGTGATGATGCCGAGAATCGAATGGCCGCCGTCGCGGGCGGTGCGAATGTCCTCGCGAACCGGTGCGGCGGTGATGTTATAGCGGGTGAGCAGGGCCTTGGCCTCGGCAATGGTGGCATCCGGCAGCAGGGTGATGGCCGGTTTGGACATCATTTCGCTGGCGATGGGCTGAGGACGGATGTGGCGGTGCAGGGTGAGGATGAGTTTTTCCTCCGCCTCAATGAGGGTGATGTCTTTCAGGGTTGCCGAGGCAGCAGTGGCATGGCCGCCGCCGTCCAGGTCACGGGCGATGGTGCCGACGTTGACATCGGCTATCCGGCTGCGGGCGATGAGGTAAATACGGCCGGCCATGGAGATCAGGGCAAAAAGGACGTTGAGGTTTTCCATGGCCATGAAGCGCCGGATGATGAGGGCGAACTCATCGACATAATGCGGTAGTGAGTGGGTTACCACGACGACGGGAATATCCTGGATGTTGTACTGTTTGGCGCTTTTCATCAGCTCATGAAGGAGGCCAATCTGCGTCGAGGTCAGTTCATGGGTGAGGAACTGGGCCACCTGGTCGAGCTTGGCACCTTTCCGCAGGAGCCATGCCGCGGCCATGAGATCTTCAGGGGTGGTGGTCAGATGGGTAAGCGAACCGGTGTCTTCATAAATTCCCAGGGCGAAAATGGTTGCCTCGCTTGAGCTGATGTCGATCTGTTTTTCCTGGAGGATATTCATGAGGATAGTGGTGGTCGAACCAAAATCCTTTATTACTTCGACCTGGCCCTTGAGGTCGCCCGGATTGTAGAGGTGGTGGTCGTAGAGATGCAGAGCAATGCCCGGATTGTTCAGGCACTCGGCGAAAGGGCCGATCCTCTCCGAGGAGCGGGTATCGACGAGGATCAAAGTGTCTACGGCGTGGAGATTTATGTCCTTGATTTTGCGAAAATCATAATTGTAGAGAAGGCTTTGCGAGGTAAACTCACGGACATTACGCTCCTGCGAGCCGGAAAAAACCATGGCGGCATCGGGATAGATCTTTTGGGCGGCGATCATTGCCGCCAGGCCGTCGAAATCGGCATTCTGGTGGGTGGTAATTACTTGCATCGGTTTTGTTTCCCCTTCATCAGGAAGTCGTAAGAGTTCCCATTGTAGGCGATCTTCAAGGATTTTTCCACAACACTTATAAATACTTCCGCATTGCTGACAATTGCAGAATGCCAGTGGAAGGCTGAATGGCGATCAGCCTCGGGGATGAAACTTTTTATGGATACTTTTTAACCGTTCCTGATCGATATGGGTATAAATCTGAGTTGTGGCGATATCGGCATGGCCAAGCATCATCTGTACCGCCCGCAGATCGGCGCCGTGGCTGAGAAGATGGGTGGCAAAGGAATGGCGGATCATGTGCGGCGAGATCTCCTTGGTGATACCGGCCGCAAGTGCCGTTTTGCGGATGATCTGCCAAAATCGCAGACGGGTCATGCAGGTGCCGCGCCGGGTGACGAAGAGATAGTTGCTTCGTTTTGTTTTGAGAATTTTCGGTCTGGCGGTTTTCAGGTAGTCGTCGATTTTTTCCCGTGCCTGGTCGCCAAAGGGGATTAAGCGTTCTTTATTGCCCTTGCCGAGTACCCGGACAAATCCGGCGCTCAGGTTGCATGCCGAAAGCGGCAGGCCAACCAGTTCCGAGACCCGGAGGCCGGTGGCGTAAAGGATGAAAAGCATGGCATGGTCTCTTTTGCCGATGGGGGTGTTGATATTCGGGGGGGTAAGCAGGCTCATGACCTCTTTTTGCGACAAGGCCTTGGGCAGTGACTTGCCGCTTCGCGGCAGATCGATGGCGAGAAAGGGGTTGTTCTCGACCAGGTTTTCACGGACGAGAAAGTTGAAAAACGATTTCAGTGCCGAGATCCGCCTGGCATTGGTCCGTTTGGAGATTTTCTGCAGCCCCTGCGCCTCAAGAAAATCTTGAATAACAAGGACATCGACACCATGCAGGTTTTTTTTACAACTGGTGAGAAAGCTTAAGAAAAGGGTGATATCGGCGCTGTACGCCTCTATGCTGTTCTCGGCCAGTCTTCTTTCCGAGATGAGATAGGAAAGATACAGGTCATATGCTGCTGAGAAGTGTTGTGGAAGGGCTACGGGTTCGATGGCGCCTCAGTTATGAAACCAATGGCTGCTTTGCGGAAGAACTGGCGGTAATCCGTTTAAAAGTCCGACCGGGATCGGACTTTCAAAACGGCAGTCCGTTTACATCGTTTTTTTCATGCGGTTGAACTTGCGAAGCTTGCGGCGGGCCTCAGCCTGTTTGCGGCGTTTTTTCACGCTCGGCTTCTCGTAGTACTCACGACGTTTTAATTCTCTTTTAATGCCGTCTATCTGCAGCTTTTTTTTCAGCTGGCGGATTGCGTACTCGAGATCCCCTCGGACTTCAACATCTATCATGTGTGGCTCCGTTAAACGATTTAATCTATTTTTTATAAAAATATCAATTTGTTAGCCATCTTTTTAGGGAATGGCTGCGATTTCGTGACAACAATCTGGTTTATATACTAAAGACGTGGAACATTTGTCAATGGATTTTTCTCCAGCTGAGCGTCTGGTATTCACCCACCTTTTCGTGCAGGGCGTGCCCTCCTGTGGTACACTGGCCATACTCTGCAAACTCGGCAGGGTCTGCGACGGAAAGGACAGTCGGACGTATGTCGTTCGCGCTTTATTGGCAGCGATCTCCCTGTCCGGGTTGAGGAAAAATTTCTTTTGAAACTTTGAGGAAAAAGACCATGCACACACATAAATTGCACATAGCCTTATTGGCCGGCGGGACGTCCGGGGAGCGAGAGGTGTCTCTGAACGGTGCCGCCGGCGTTGAAAAAGCCCTCGATCCGGAGAAATTTTTGGTGCGTCGCTATGATCCGGCGGTCGATCTGGTTCGTCTCGCCGCAGATGGCCCGGAAATTGATTTTGCCTTTATCCTCCTGCACGGTCTGCACGGCGAGGATGGCACGATGCAAGGTTTTCTCGACCTGTTGGGCATTCCCTATCAGGGTTCGGGAGTGTTGGGCAGCGCCATTGCCATGGATAAGCACCTGGCCAAAGAATTGTATCGCCTGAACGGCTTACCGGTTGCCGACTGGCGGATAATAGGCAGCGATGATCGGATAGATGGTGCGGAATTGATAGAGACTTTCGGCCTGCCCGTCGTCATCAAACCGGTCCACGAGGGTTCCAGCCTCGGTCTGACCCTGGCCAAATCGGAGGAACAACTCCTCCACGGTATAGAGCGTGCCCTGCGTCATGATAGCCAGATCATGGTAGAGAAATATATAGAAGGTCGAGAACTGACCGTAGGCGTCCTCGGCAACCGAGACCTTGCCGCTCTGCCGGTAATCGAGATCGTTCCCGGTCCGGGTTTTGATTTTTTTGATTATGACGCCAAGTATAAAGCGGGTGCTACCGAAGAAATTTGTCCGGCGAGAATCAGCGGGGAGATCACCGTCCTCGCCCAGAGGTACGCTCTTGCCGCCCATCGGGCCCTGCGCCTTCGCGGCTATTCCCGCACCGATATGATCCTTGAGGCAAGCGGTGCACTCTATCTGCTTGAGACCAACACCATTCCGGGGATGACCGCCACCAGCCTCATGCCCCAGGCGGCGGCGGTCCATGGTCTGCCCTTTCCGCAATTTCTCGAACGTCTTATCGAGCTTGGCATGGAAGGGCGGTCGAAAAAATAGGTAAAGGATGATGGCGGGTTTTCAGCAGATGATTCGCTCGGGGGCGTTGAAGACATTCAAACGGTCCGGTTTGGCATAGGCGATCAGCGTTGCCCCGGATCGCCTGGCGATGGCCAGGCCGAGGGAGGAGGGGGCTGTTCGCGACATGATGATCGGTATGCCGATGCGGGCGCATTTCAGCACCATGTCGGAGGTCAGTCGACCGGTCGTATAAATGGCCGCTCTCGGCGTGGCTCTCCGCAGGAGAATGGCCCCCAGCACCTTGTCGACGGCATTGTGTCGACCGACATCCTCGAAGAACACCTGGAGCCGGCCGTCCTGCCATAGGCCACAGCCATGGACGCAGTGGGTTTGCGGTCCGAGAGGCGAACTTTGTAAAGCCTGGCGGATAAAGGCCCCGATCTCCGGAAAGGTGATGGTGCATTCCTGCAGGGGTTCGAAGGCTCCCTCCAGCATTTCTTTAGAAATTTTACCGGTTCCACCACAGCCGGAAGTGATGATCACCTCCTTGGGTTCGGTATTCTCAACATCGGCGTAGACGGCGATACGGCCTTCCGGGCAGACGAGGATTTCTTTGATCTCTTCCGGCTTTTTGATATATCCTTGGCCGAAAAGAAAACCGGCACCGAACTCTTCAAGACCGATGGGGAGAACCATTGAAGATCCGATGGTTTCGTCGTTGAGAGCGATGCTGTAAGGGGTCTCGATGGCCAGTTGCTCCAGCTGTTCACTGGCCCCATCGGGGGTTAAAACGGTTGTTGTCTGGCTGAGGGTCAATCGGGTACTCGATGGCTGTGAGGTGGTCATGAGTGTCTTTTATTGTCGGCTGGGGTGTAAATGCTTTGGATAAAGATCCAGGCTGGATTTTCTGAGTCTCTTAGAAATAATATCTGCACGCTTTTTTGCAATGAGTATTTCATGAAGAGTCTTATCCCTTTTTCTCGGGGCTCGGCAGTTATATCAGGTTCGAGGGTGGTGCTCAACAGGGAACATGGCTGAACAAAAAAGATATGGTTATCAGGGCCGCAATACGATATGAAAGATAGAATGTTCGGAGTACTCTTAAGACGTTTCTCTACAATGTCAGACGATGTCCTGTTGATGATTTCTCTTATTCGCCAAATTCCTCACAGCGGGCACGTGATTGCGATCTTGCCATCGACCAGTGCGAGATCTGCCGGGAATTACCATGGTATATAGAATATCTCTGGTGCTGCTCACTCTCCTTGCTGTGTGGCTGCAAGGGGCATCGGCGGCAGCCAATGAAAGTACCCGGCCGCTGGTTCTCGGCCAATCAGCTGTCCTCTCCGGTCCGGCTCAAAATCTCGGACTGGAGATGCGGGCGGGACTATTGGCGGCATTTTCTTTCATCAACGATCATGGCGGTATTAAAGACCGGGAAGTGGTTCTGATCAGTCGGGATGACGGTTATGAACCGGACAAGGCGGTCAGAAACACCAAGGAGCTTATTGCCGACGACCAAGTTTTTGCCCTGATCGGGGCGGTCGGTACGCCTACCGCCAAGGCGGTGGTACCCATCGTCAACGAAGCCCGGATCCCCTTTTTTGGACCTTTTACCGGTGCGGAAATCCTTCGTTCACCCTTTCAGCCCTATATTATCAATGTTCGAGCGAGCTACTATGAAGAGATGGAAAGTCTCGCGGCGTATCTGGTGGATCGGAAAAGATTTCGCCGTATAGCCTGCTTTTACCAGAACGACAGTTACGGACGTGACGGGCTGCGCGGCATTGAAAACGCTCTGACCAAAAGAGGGATGAAACTGGTGTCACAAGGCAGCTACGAAAGAAATACGGTCGCTGTTATGGGTGCCCTGCAGGATATCTACGAGGCCAAACCGGAGGTTGTTGTCCTGGTCGGGGCCTACGCCGCCTGTGCCGAATTTATCAAGCTCAGCAAAATCAAAGTCGGCGGCAATATCATGTTCTGTAATATCTCCTTTGTCGGCACTGAGAGCCTCAGGGGCGTGCTGGGTGGCTATGGTCAGGACGTCGTGGTTTCCCAGGTTGTTCCCTACCCCAATGACACCGATATCGACCTTATCCGGGAGTATAAAGGTGCCATGACCAAGTATCAGCATGATTCTCCGATAAGTTTCACCTCCCTGGAGGGATATATCGGCGGCAAGTTGTTCGGTGAAATAGCTCGAGCGGTAGATGGCGAACTGACCAGGGAGAAATTTATAACCACCATGGAGGAGGTAGGTCGTTTCGACCTCGGAGGTCTGGTCCTCCAGTTTGGACCTAAAGACCACCAAGGTATGGACGCTATCTATCTGACCAGGATATATCCGACCGTACGTAAACTCGAGGCCGGGGAATGAACTGCCGACCCCTTCCAAGGCATTCTGAGCCACATGTTTAATAAGATCACCCTTTCTTCCGCGCCCTTTTATGCGTCGCTTGTGGTAATTACCTCACTCGCCACCTTTATCGGCAGTTTCTGGGCCGTCAACGAGTATCAGGCCTATCAGGAAAGCGTTGAAATAATTAAATATAATTACAAACATCAGTATGAAAGCCGGTTGAAAGAAGAACTCGACAAGGTCGTCGAACTGATCGACCATCTTCAATGGCAAAATGATCTGAGGGTTGAGCATGACATACGGGAACGGGTGCAGGCGGCCTACACCATAGCCTCGCACAATTACCAACTCTATAAGGATGAAAAGAGTCCCGATGAACTGCGTTCCATGGTCATCGAGTTGTTGCGGCCGATGCGTTGGAATAGCGGCCGGGGCTATTATTTTCTTGGCAGGGTCAACAACGGAATTATCGATCTTTTTGCCGATGAACCCTTTTTCGAAGGGAAATCGGCGGCCGAGTTCAAGCACTCATTGGCCAAGATGTCATCGGCGATATTATCGCCACAGTCCGGGAGAAAGAAGCCGGGCTCTTTCGTTATCAATTGACCAAACCGCAGTTTGGCGAAGACGAGTTGTCAAAGATTGCATTCGTTAAATATTTTCAACCGCTTGACTGGTTTATTGGGGCAGGTATCTACAGTAACGACCTGGAAGAGATTCTTCAGCGCGAGGTGTTGGCAAGAATACAAAACATTCGCTTCGGTGTCGACGGCGAGGTTTTCTGTCTGCGGGCCGACGGCACAATCATCAGCAACCAGGATGAACGACTCATCGGCCGGTCAGTGCGGGATCTTATCGATCATAACGGCCTGGAATACGGCAAGGCTTTTCTTGAGTCGGGTCTGAAGAACCAACAGCGAGGCTATATTCATTATGCGGTAACCGATGGGAGTAACGGCGTCGTCCATCAAAAACTCGCTTACGTCACCGGTTATAACAAATGGAGTTGGGTCGTCGGTACATCCATGTTCATGGATGGTATGGAGCAGGCGATAGCCTTTGAAACCGAAACCTACCAGAGAATAGCCTTTAAAAATGTTCTCACCTTCATCGTGCTGTTTGCCATTGCCGTAGTGTTTCTTTTGGCAAGCACCTTTTATTATTCCTACAAAATTAAACAGGGCATCAATTTTTTTACCAATTTCTTTCAGAAAGCCGCCGATTCAAATGTGAAAATCGATAACAAAAATCTCACCTTTCGTGAGTTCGAAGATCTTGGACGGTTGGCCAATCGGATGGTCGAATACCGCATCAATAACGAGCTTCTTCTGCACCGCGACGAGTTGCGCCTCGACTCCCTGCTGCAGTTGGGGGCGATTGAGAAGCAGTCGCTGCAGGATAAATATCACTTTATTTTGCAGCGGATTGTGCAGATCACCAGGAGCGAAGAAGGGTGTCTGGCCCTTGTCGATCGGGCCCAGACGCATATTTCCCTCTGCTCTCGTGTCGACAACAACGGCCAGAATTTGCACCCGGAAGAGATATTGGAAGTACCCATACCCATAGAGCAGGCCGGCTTGCCTGGAAAAGCGGTGATGAACAAGACGGCGATCATCGACAACGTTTTCCAGGCTGCCACTGACCATAACGGTTATCCTTACCGAGATACTGTTGTTCGCCACCTGCATGTGCCGATTTTCAACGACGGCAAAATTGTTATGGTCGCCGGGGTATGCAATAACAAGGAAAACTATGACAATTCCGATATTCGACAGGTGACCATGCTGCTTGAAGGATTGTGGCTGCATGTCCTGAAAAAATCGGCCGAAGAGGAACTTGCCCGGTTGGAACGGCAGATCATCGCCGTCAGTGAGGAGGAGCGAAGTAAGATCGGTCGAGACCTCCATGACGACCTTGGCTCCCATCTCACCGGTGTTGAGTTGCTCAGCAAGGCCCTGCAGCAGCACCTCCGGGAAGAAGTTCCGGAAAGAGCCGAACAATTGGGAACCATTCGTAATTTGATCCGCGATGCTATTGAAAAGACCCGTCGCCTGTCGCAGGGGTTGTATCCTGTCCATGTTGTCGAGTATGGTTTGGAAGCAGCGATTGAAGAGCTGGTTGCCGAGGTGAAAAAAATGTTTAAGGTGGACTTCGATCTGTCTTGGCAAGACGGGGGGCATGTTCTAGGCAAAAACACCGCGACCCATCTGCATTATATTATTAGGGAAGCGGTCTTTAATGCGGCGCGGCATGGCAAGCCGAGCAATATTGGAGTGTATATGTTGCAAGACGAGAGTGGCTTCTCGGTGAAGATTGTTGATGACGGCAAAGGCTTTGCCGGGACACCCGCGGCGACGGGTATGGGCTTTCACACCATGAAATACCGTGCCAAGGCTATAGGGGCGACGCTGACCATCAGTTCCGGAGAAAAGAGCGGAACCATTATTTCGGTATTCGGTGAGGGGCTGGAATGAAAGCAAGGGTAATAATTGTTGACGATCATCCCATCTTTCGCATGGGCATGGCCGAGCTTCTTAATCAGGAGGATGACTTTATTGTCTGCGGTTTGGCGGAGGATATCGCCGGGGCCCGAAAGATCATTCAGCAGCATGTTCCGGACTTGGCTATCATTGATATTACCCTGGCAGGGGAAAATGGCCTCGATCTGGTAAAAGAATTGGCCGGCGATAAAAACGGCCTGCCGATCCTCGTTCTCTCCATGCATGATGAACAGGTTTGGGCGGAAAGAGCGATCCGCGCCGGAGCACGCGGCTACATCATGAAAAAGGAGGCAAGTGAAAAGGTGATTTTTGCCCTGCGCAATATTCTCGGTGGAAAAATCCATGTCAGCGCCAGTATTATGGAACGTTTGCTCGATCGTTTTCAATTGAAACCGGATGTGACCACCGCCCCGACCGTCGATCTGCTTACCGATCGGGAACTCGAGGTCTTCAGATTGATCGGGGCCGGTCTGTCAACCAGGGAGATTGCCGAGCGGATGAATCTCGGCGTTAAAACCATCGGTACCTATCGCGACCGAGTCAAACAGAAACTCGGTATCAAAACGGCTGCGGAGCTTATCCGCCGTGCCGTTCTCTGGACTGAGCAGGAATTCTTCGATTCTGACAGTCACTAAGAGGTAGGCTGTCGCCTTACATTGTTTGTTGGTTTTGTCCTACACAATAAAAGGGGTTCGGCTGATTCCTTTCGAGAGGAGATTCTTTTATACTGCCTAGCATCACTTAGGATAATAATGTTGATGGCAGGGGTGAATTCGACAAAGCTGTGTGATCAAGGTCGAAATTTTCACGGAATTGTTTTCTACCCACATGTCTGCAAGCCCGGAAAGGTGAATCTCCTTTATGGGCGTTGAAAAAATGAGGTCAACCTCCTTCCCCCGGCACTGTAATTTTTCCCTTGAGCAAGGAAATGCTGTTATCCTGCCGGGGTTTGTCCTCAAAATTATCGGAAAGTGGATTCCCCCTGTCATCAACGCCTCTTTTGAAAACCCAACCATAACAAGACAATTTTCTGTGCAACCGCGTTTGTGTGTGCTACTTTGATGGCGGTTCGTTTTCCGCTTGTTTGAGCGGTTATTTTCGATTTTTTAGTCACTTACCAAAAATCTTTGCAAGTTTTTTGCAAAGATTTTTTGATATGTTAGGTAATCCCACTTATCGAGGTTAGGGGGAGTGTATGGCAGCAATTATTACCTTCATCGGTTGGCATGACAGCGGCAAAACCACCCTTGCCACGCAGGTTGTTACCGAACTTACCCAGCTTGGCTACCGAGTTGCCGTTATTAAATCGACAAGCGATGAAGGTATTCAATTCGATACGCCAGGAACCGATACTTATAAGCACAAGGCAGCCGGCGCGGAAAGCGTCATGCTCGTGGCCCCGGATCAGATGGTGTTGCAGGCCAGAAACAGTGAGCTTTCCATCAGAACTTTGGCACACCGATATTTTCCCGAGGTTGATCTGGTGATCGGCGAAGGCTTTAAAACGGCAAAGAGGATACCAAAGATAGAGGTGTTCAAAGACATTGATCAGAAATTACGCGAAGAGGTGCACGGAGTGGTTGCTGTCGCAACCGACCTTGAGGGTGTGACAGGGGAATATGTCTTTCGCCTTGATGCGGCCCGGGATATCGCCCTCTTTATAGAAAAACGCTACCTTCGCAGCAAGGGGAGAGCGGAGAATACCACCCTGTTGGTGAATGGGGAAAAGATACCGTTGAAGGATTTTGTTCAGGAGGCTCTTGCCGGGACAGTCCAAGGGTTCATTAAAACTCTGAAGCTCAATAAAGACATGAAAGAAATTGAGCTGAGAATAAAACTTGAGGAGTGAGGGAAGGCATACAGGTGAGAAACCGGACAAAGTGTTTTGGTAATGTACTTCGTCCGGTGCTATTGTGAGGATTCTCTTAAAAACGGCTTTGAAAATAGGGTTCGAGTACCTCGGGCAGACGGATGGTGCCGTCTGCCTGCTGATAGTTTTCAAGAATTGCCAGCAATGTTCTGCCAACTGCCAGACCGGAGCCGTTTAAGGTGTGCACCAGCTTGCTTTTTTTCTGGCCTTCGGGACGGTATCGTATGCCGCCACGTCGTGCCTGGAAATCGAGAAAGTTGGAGCAGGAAGATATCTCCCGATAGGTATTCTGACCAGGCAACCAGACCTCTATGTCATAGGTTTTGGTGGCTGAAAAGCCTAAATCTCCGGTGCATAACACGACAACCCGGTAGTGAAGGCCGAGGAGTTGGAGAACCGTCTCGGCATCGGCAAGCAGGGCCTCCAGTTCCTGGTCGGAGGTTTCCGGGGTGGTGAACTTGACCAGTTCAACCTTGTCGAACTGGTGTTGCCTGATCAGTCCCCGGGTATCCCGGCCATGGCTCCCCGCCTCAGATCTGAAACAGGGGGTGTAGGCGGTATATTTGATCGGCAGCTCCGACTCACTCAGGGTTTCATCGCGGTGGATATTTGTTACCGGAACCTCGGCAGTGGGGATGAGGAACAGATCCCAACCCTCTATTTTGAAGAGGTCTTCGGTAAATTTGGGCAGTTGTCCGGTAGCGGTCATGCTCGGGGTATTGACGAGAAACGGCGGGAGTATTTCCGTGTAACCGTGCCGCTGGGTGTGCAGATCGAGCATGAAACTGATGAGTGCCCTTTCCAGCTTAGAGGCAAAGCCTTTCAGCAGAGCAAAGCGCGCACCTGAGAGCTTGGCTGCTCTCTCGAAATCGATAATATCCAGCCCTTCGCCGAGTTCCCAGTGTGTTTTTGGCGGAAAGGTAAAAGTTGGTTTTTCCCCCCATTTCTTGACCTCAAGGTTGTCCGAGTCGTCGTGGCCCACCGGGACACTGTCATGGCAGAGGTTGGGAATGTTCATGACGATTTTCTGCAACTCTTCCTCGACTTTGGTCAATTCACCGTCGAGTTCCTTGATGCGTTGGTTGGTGTCACGCATTTCCAGAATCATCGGCTCAACCTTTTGCTGATCCTCGGCTGACCCTTTTTTGAGACGGGCGATATCCTCAGACACTGTGTTGCGTTTGTTTTTCAGCCCCTCCACTTCGGCGAGAATGACCAACCTCTGTTTATCGATGGCGGTAAATTCGTCGGACAGGGTTGTTGCCATGCCCCGGCGGATCAATTTTTCTTTCACCAGATCAAGGTTTTCGCGGATGAATCGTAGCTCCAGCATAGTAGTATATCTTTTTGATTTGAGTGGTTAAAAACGTTTGTATATTGTTTAGCACGGCTGATTGGGGAAAGCAACTTCTATCAAATTGCTTTTTTATCATGCTTCTGCTAATAAGGGCCAATGGCCAACCAAACAAAAATAGTTGCTTTTATTTCCGAATTGCGGAGATCCGTTCGCAACCTTGCATTCTGTCTCGGTTTGGCTACGCTGACGATTTTTTTTCTGGCGCCGCAACTGCTGCAGTTTGTACAGCACCATCTGGATACCAAGCTCTATTTCTTTACCGTCGCCGGACCCTTTCTGGCACATGTCACCTTGGCGTTTTTTGCCGCTCTTTATGCCTTGATGCCCTGGTTTACCATTGTCATCTGGCGGGCCTTGGGCAAACCCTTTCATGTTTCCGGCGGACAATTGTTCTTCTTTATTTTCTTTACCTGCCTGCTGTTTTATGCCGGAACGTCTTTTTGCTATTTTATCACCTTGCCTTTTGGTATCAATTTTCTTCTCGGTTTCAGTTCCGAGGAGTTGAAGCCGGTCATTTCCGTCAGTCAGTTTGTTAATTTCATTACCATTTTCATATTTGCCTTTGGAGTAATCTTCGAGTTGCCTATTTTCATGGTGTTCTTGGCCAAAGTGGGTGTCTTTAAGAGACGATTCTACGAAAAAAATCGACGCTATGCCCTCCTGATAATTGCTATAATTTCAGCTATGCTGACGCCGACCCCGGATATTGTCAATATGGCACTTATGGGTGGCCCCTTGTATCTCCTCTACGAATCGGGGATTATCATTTTGCTGGTACTGGGGATAGGTAAGGAGTAGATAAAGGATAGGTATGCTGTTTATAAGGAAAAAACCAAGGCCGAAACAAAAGCTTTCGCCAATTCAGGAAAGCCGATATTATAAAATCGTTATCGCGCTTGTGGTCCTTGCTTTATTATGGGTTATGCTTTCTCCCGGATCGGGTCTCCTGGCCATTTGGAGGAAACGTTCAGAATTAAAAAATCTCCAGCAACAAAATGCCCTGCTTGAAGAAGAGAATACTCAGTTGCAAAAAGGAATCGATAAGCTGCAGAACGACCCTGCTCATCTGGAGGAGGTTGCCAGGCGGGAATACAACCTCCTGAAGAAAAACGAACGGGTATTTGAATTCACACCCAAAAAATCACCGAAAGAATAGGAGATCTCTGTTGCGGGCTCCGACGGAGCCCGTGCTCAGGAAGCTCATGAAAATCCGGATTTATTGCCGCAACCAGCCGGCACGGCGACAGGGAGCGGTGTGCCGGTACCTCGTCTGAAACTGCCGGCCGAGAGGATTTTGTCGACTTTCTCGCTTTGGCAGTTGCGGCACTGGATGGCCTCCTTCTGGGTGCCGGAGGTGGTCAGGATCTCAAAAATCTGGCCACAAGCGGCACATTTATACTCGTAAATCGGCATCGAAATTTCTCCTTTAAACATCACCTGGGTTGCCACTTTATGGTGAAAACAATAACTTGGCGTGACGGTGATAACCATTGTCATAAACATTAAGCATACGTTGCAAAAATACCAGATCTTGCAAAAAACGACTGTTATTTTCCTCCTCCATCGTCGGAAAACCTTGTCCCATTGTGCAACTCATGGTTATTAATATAGTGAGTTGCTTCTATCTTCTCGAAAAGAAAGTGAAGTTCATTTGACCAAGAGGTGAACACTATGGCAATAAACAGTGGGGCAAGGTTCTACACCATAATGATGTGTTTCGGGCTTATAGTGTTAGCCGGATGCGGAAATTTTCTTAAACCGGAGATCGGTGCTGTTGCCCATAAAGAGTCCCGCATAGCCTTGGTTGATGGAGACACTGCAAAGGGAATTTGGCAAACCGGAGACCTGCATGTCACCTATGCTCTGGCCCAGAAAGGTGAAATTTTTACTCTTACCGGAAAAATCTTTTTTAACAGAAGTATCACCGATTCCTTTCCCGTAATTACCAAGTTATTTTTTTATTTGAGCTACCTTGATGATGCAGGGAAAGTTATCGAAACGATTGATATTTCACCGGTAATACCTACCTTTGGCAACATTCCCGAGAGTCTGCCGCTAAAATTTTCCGGCGTCCGCCCTCCCGGCAGCAAGACCTTCGTCTTCCATTATTATGGTGGGGTCCGAGCCAGCTCACGAGGCGAAGGCGACCAGTGGGACGTCTACCATTTTCCGTTCAATTAGCTGGCGGTAACATGATCCTCATCCTATGGCCATAGATAAGAACGATTTTCTCGCCGGCTTGAAATCCTTGCTTCGATATCATCGGGCAATTGGCATTGACAACTATCAAAAAGGCACGGAAAGCGAAGCCTTTCTGCGTTTTCAACCACCGTCCTCGACAATGCCGAGAACGGTAGTCCAAGAGATTTCAGGGCGCGGGAAAGCAGTAGCCGGGCGAAGCCTCAAGGCGCCTGAAAAATCCTCTCTCAACCTTGCCGAAATTGCCGAGGAGGTGGCCGCCTGTCGCGCTTGCGACCTCCATAAACAGCGGCTCTACCCGGTGGCCGGCCGTGGACCCGAGAAGGTTCGCCTGCTGCTTGTCGGAGACTGGCTGGCGAGCGATGAACAAGGACAGCTGCCGCCCAATCAGCTTTTTGGTGTCGAACAGGATCAGATGCTTGCCAGGATGCTTGCCGCCATACAACTGCCGCTCAACACTGTATTTATAACCAATGTCATCAAATGCGCCGTTCCCGCCACCTGTCAACCCCAGGCAAACCATGTGCAGTGTTGCGTCTCATTTTTGCGGCGTCAGATTACGGTTTTGATGCCTGAAATCATTTGTACCATGGGTATGATCGCCGCCCGTGCAACCCTCGAAAAGTCCTTGCCTCTATCGCGTCTTCGCGGGAGATTGCATGAATTCGAGGTGAGTAAAGACGTGAAGATCCCAGTTGTCACCACCTATCACCCCACCTATTTGTTGCAGAATGCAGAAATGAAATCGGCAACCTGGGCCGACTTGCAGTTTCTAGCCAGAGAGCTTCGGCAGAAGAGTGGTTGAGACACTGCTTAGAGTATCCTGGCATGGCTGATGAACGAGACGTTGGTGGCGTGTTGCGTGGGTTGAAAAACAGCAGGAGAAGGAATACGGCGGAGATTAGAAACTCAGGGATATCTGGTTACTGATCATGATTATGCTTTCAACGTTGGTATAGCTGCTCCGCTCATTGAAGAGAGTGCCGGTATCCATATAGCCGAAATGCAACTCATAGGAAAGGTTGTTCAGTAATTTGTAAATTACCCCGAGGTTCGCCTCCCAGCTTGATTCGTTTTCATAGGTGAGTGAATCGGGAGCAGACAGGTTGCGAGTAACGCCAAAAGCCCCCTGGAGAGATATCTTCTGAGTTGCATCGAAGGTGGCGGCAAGAGCGACCCCACTGGCGTTAGGAGGTGTTATCGCTTCACCCAGAAAAACCTTGCCCGTGTGTTCATTGTTGAGGATGTCGGAGACATTGCTGGTAATGAGGAGCGGTTTAAAATCTGTGAGATAACGAGAACTTTGGTTGCCTTGGTCATCGAGAATGGCCCCAAGATTATAGGAGGTTACCTTGTAGGCACTATGGGTGGCTTTGCCTTCGGCATATGCAGGGGAGTTCTGGCAAACGAAAAAATAAAACACCAGGATAAAGAGAGCAGACTTCTTCATTGTCAATCAGTTGAAAAGTATGTGCCCGAGAATAGCAATTCCCTTTGAAAGGGGTAAAGTTCAAAAAACTGTACTTATATATTTCATCTCTAGTGAAGAAAAGTCAAGAAAAAAGTACATATTTAAAATTTTACCTGCCACTGGCATTCAGCTCATCCGGGGGGCGAACATAGCCGATTCATTCAAGGTGGGAAGGAAGAATACCGAGTAATGTGAGGGGAAACAAGAGGGCACCGTTTCGAGACATGGCTTGCTTGTGCCGAAGATTTGCTTTATAGATAGTGAACATAGATAGTGAACAATACTGGGAGATGGTATGCGAAAGATCGGGATGGTAAGTTTTTTTATTTGCTTCTTTATGCTCTGCTCGACTGTGACACATGGCAAAGAAGGCAATGAGAAGTTTAAACTTGTATTTTCAACCTTTGATGTAAGCTCAGCCGGCAATTATGCCTACCTGCGGAACGGCATTCAGAGCATTCTGGTCAGCCGCTTGGCGACCAGAGAACAGATAGAAGTGCTCGATCGCACCTTCACTGAAAAAGAATTGCTTGCCTTGAAGAATAAGCAACCTGAAGCTACCGGAGGATCAGCAAAACCGGTGGCCGATTATCTTGTTACCGGGTCGCTTTATGGTTTGAAAACCGGATTAAATATTCAAATTGTCCTTTATCCTTTTACGGCAGGCAAAGAAACACTGCGGTTTGAGACAGCCGTGAAAAACCAGGAGACCATGATCACCGATGTTGAGCGGCTTGCCGGAGAAATCGCGCAGTCAGCTCTTGGTGAGAAACCGATCGATGTGGCAACAGCTCAACCTTCCGGTGATGGGCCAGGTACCGCCGGTTTCATCACGGTTCATCCGGAGGCTGCCTATAAAAAAAGTGTAAATGCCGGAGCAGTAGTCGGGGTGTCCGGGAGTGAAGTGCAGGTGAAAGCTGGAGAAGGGAAAAGAAGTGTCACGCTGCCAAAAGAGATACGGACACTTGCGACCGGGGATATAGATGGCGATGGTGGCGAGGAGATCGTTGTCCTTATTGGTACTACCCTGGAATTGTATAAACTTGATGGCAAGAAGATCAATAAGGTGGCAACGGCAAGCTTGCCGTCGGCTGTCGAATGCCATGCCATCAATGTCGCCGATCTTGATAAAAACGGCCAGATGGAGATGTATATCAGCGGCACTGAAGGGTTGAATGTGTCCTCACTTATTGTCGGTTGGGATAAAGATGCAGGCTTTCGCATCGTAACAGAAAATATTCCCTGGTATCTTCGACCTCTTCTTGTCCCCGGCAAGGGTTGGCGTCTTGTTGGGCAAAAACGGGGACTCGAGAAAACCGAGCTCGTCAAGGCGGGCATTTATCTGTTGAGTTTGGATGCCAACAGCAACATAGTGCAGGGTGAACAGCTTCCCCTGCCTGCCGGAGTCAATCTCTTTGACTTTGTGTACGCCGACCTTGATGGCGATGGAGGGCAGGAGATAGTCAGCATCGATAAAAAGGAACGTCTGAAGGTCTTTAATCGGGCTAATGAGCTGTTGTGGGTAAGCAAAAAAACCTATGGTGGTAGTCTTACCTATCTCGGCCCCAGTCGAGGCGGGGCGGTAAACGATCAGGACCGAAAAAATTTCACGATTGATGAGGATGTTGATCGGGAATTGATATTTGTCCCGGGCAGGCTTGTTGTTGCCGATGTTGATAGTGACGGGCGCCAGGAGATTGTGGTCAATCAAAACACCCTCTCATCAATGAGCTTTTTGGAAAAGATGCGCATATATAACGATGGGGTAATTGCCGGACTGACCTGGGATGGTTCGGCGATGAACGAGGCATGGCGGACCGGGACTTTTCGTGGATATATTGCCGGTTTTGGTTTTTCGGTGCTGAATAAATCCGCCGAAAAAGAGAAAATTGCCAAGCCAGGCGATAAAAAACAAGACAATAACAAGACCACCATTGGCCTGTATGTCGGCCATCTGCCGAGCAGCGGGACTTTTATAGGCCTTTTGCCTGGCGTTGGGGAAACCCAACTTACAGCCTACGACCTGGAGTTCACCTCCGGAAAAAACAAGTGAAAAAAACCTATTAGGTAAGTATAAAAAATTATACCTTCAGGTAAAAAAATCTTGACAAAGAATTTCACCAAGTATAACGTAGAGCCATAGCTTCATGTCTTTGCCGGTTTTCTTCCTGTGAATATGGAAGGTGCAGCTGGTGGTCAGCTTGTTGAGCCGGGTAAAGGAAAAAGTGGCTCCTCGTAAGAGGGGTGAAAAACCTAATAAGGAGAGATAAAAAATGAAGAAGATAATTGCTTCAGCAGTAGGTCTCATGATTGCAGGCGGAGTTGCAACCACCGCCTTTGCAGCCGTTGAGAATCAGTTCGGTGGATACTGGCGTACCCGTTTTACCTTTGAAGACAATATGGGAGTTGGTGATAAGACTTCCAGCAGGGAGTATGTTGATACCCGTACCCGTTTGTTCTACACCGCCAAGTTCAGCGATGATTTCAAATTCGTTAATAAATTTGAGTTCAACACCGGTTGGGGCGATCATGAACGGTGGCGATATCGGTGCTGACGGTAAAGGCAACTGGAGGGTGAAAAACTCCTATGCCGATTTCAACCTCGGTCCTCAGTTTAATGCCAAAGTCGGTATCCAGAGCGCCATTATTGCCCGTGGCTTCATCTTTGACGACGATTTCTCCGGCGTAATTGCAACCGGAAAATTCGGCAACGTTACTGTACCGCTCGTTTGGATGAATGCCCTCAACGAGGATACCCAAAGCTGGGACGGTTCCGCCGTTGGCAATAAAGACATGAATCTTTTGGCTGCCATGGCCGTTGTGAAGATCAATGATACCATGTCTGTTACCCCGTACTTCGTCTATCACACCATTTCCAATGAGGAGTAGTAGTGTCAGCGACCACCCCGCCGGTGACAACCTTACTTGATGATAGCGACAACTGGTATCTCGGTGCTGATGCCGACATGAAGTTTGGTTCCGTTGGCGTCTGGGCAACCGCTATCTATAATGGCGGCGATATATTGGGCGCAGACAATGCCGGTTATCTTGGTGCTGTCGGTGTTGATGCCGGTATCGCTCATGGTCAATTCTTCTACGCCAGTGGTGATGACGGACAAGATCTGGACGAGAACGATGCCTTCGTATCCGCTCCTGGCCTGAGATCCCCTGGTACCGGCAGCTCCTACTACTGGTCTGAGATCATGGGCTTGGGTATATTTGATAACCGCGCTTCCGCAGGATCACCTGGCGATGATATCACCAATATCTGGGCTGGTAACGCAGGTGTGACCGTCAAGCCGATGGATAAACTGAAAATCACCGGTGATGTATGGTATGCATCCCTCGTTGAGGACAATATCGCTGGTGACACCGAGCTTGGTTGGGAGTTTGATGGCGTAGTCAGCTATAACATCTATGACAACCTGACCGCCGATGCAGTCTTAGCCTATCTGATCACCGGTGATGCAACTCCGAATAGTGATGATGTAATCGAAGGCGGCGTACGTTTGTCCCTGAAGTTCTAATTAGCGAGAAGCATACGAGTTTTATCTAGTAACGCAGTACAAGCCCGGTGGAGATTCTCTCCGCCGGGCTTTTTCGTTTTGTCCTTTCTTGAATCTAACCGTCCCGATAGCATGCAAAGAAATCCTCGGCGTTGGCTGGTTCTAGGCATGGTGATGACAGGAGTTTTCCTCTCCACCATGGACAGCGGCATGATCAACGTTGCCTTGCCGACAATCATGCGCTCCTTTGGTCTGAGTCTTGAATACGCTGAATTTATAGTAACTTTTTACCTGCTGACAATCACGGTCACTCTGGTTTTTTGGGGGCACTTTGCCGACCGGTTTGGGCGGGGCAATATGTATCTGGCGGGCATGCTGCTGTTTGCGCTTGGTTCTCTCGCCTGCTATTTTTCAGCCAGTTATCATTTATTACTGGCAAGCCGCTTTCTTCAGGCTCTGGGTGCATCAATGATGATGTCATCCGGTCCGGCACTCATAAAAATGGCCTTTCCCGCCGATCACCTTGGCCGCAGTCTTGGTCTTGTCGGCATAGCCACAGCCTGTGGCCTGCTGAGCGGGCCATTCGTCAGCGGATTGTTACTCAGTATGTTTTCCTGGAGGAGTTTGTTTCTGGTCAGCTTGCCGGTGGCAGTCACGACCTTGCTTGTCGGCTGGGTTTTCATCTTCAAACAATTACCGCAAAAAAGTTTGACAAGGACTGTTTCCTTTGATTGGCTTGGGAGTTGCTGCTGGCTGGCGATGGTGGTCCTCAGTCTGTTGATTTTTCACCGCCTCGATCGCTTTCTCAGTCTGGCCAATGTTGTTACCTTGGCCCTTTTTCTGGCTCTCGTCGTTTTTTTTATCCAGATTGAAAAAAATGCCAGCAACCCGATCCTGCCGATCGGTATGTTGCGAAAAAGGTTCTATTGGGTGGCAGTGCTCACCGCAACTATTTCCTTTGCCACCTTGTTTACTGTTCTGGTCTTGGTACCCTTTTACCTGGAGTATGTGATAGGGTTGCCGGTTGAGCGGATTGGTCGAGTAATGATGGCGGTGCCCGCCACTCTTATTGTTCTTTCCCCCCTTTCCGGTTGGCTGTACGACAAGATCGGAGCAAGGTTTTTAACGACCGTCGGGCAAGGGCTTTGTTGTCTGGCACTCATCGGTCTGGCTTCTCTTTCAGCCGACAGTACTCTAGCCGAGATAACAATGAAACTCGCCCTCCTTGGCGCGGGGCAATCGGTGTTTCTTTCTCCGAACAGCGCTTCGGTCCTTTCTCAGGTGAATGAAGAATATTCTGGAATTACGGCGGGAATCATGGCGACGGCAAGAAATTTCGGGATGGTCGCCGGGGCAACACTGGCGGCTGCATTATTTTCGTGGTGGTTTACCTTTTATAGTGGAGGGGGGCAGTTGGCGGATTATACGGCCGGTGATCGCAATGCCTTCATCCTCGCGCTCAAAACCACCTTTCTCATGTCCGCATGTTTGGCGCTTTTAGGCGGAGTGTTTTCATCCCGTCGGGAGTGAAGGTGTCTTTGGCAGAGAAACCGTAGCCACAGTCCCTCCGGCTGTGCCATCCTGGATGGTAAAACGTCCGCCATGTCCCTGGACGATCTGCTCAACCAGGGCGAGGCCCAAACCATTGCCATAGGTCTTGGTGGTGAAAAAAGGATCTTTGACATGGGGGAGGGCTTCTGCCGGAATCCCCGGGCCGGAATCGATTACCAAAATCGTCACCATGGCATCGTCTTCTTGTGCGGTTATACGCAGAGACCCACCGTTTGGCATTGCTTCGATGCTGTTTTTGCAAAGATGGAGAAACACCTGGCGGATTTTGTTTTCGTCAACGAAAAGAGATGGACCGACACCCTCCAAATTCAGAGAGTATTCAATCTTTTTTTGTTTCATTGTCATATAAAATATCATCATACTTTTTCGAATGATGGAGAAAATCGGCCGATTCTCGAAAGTAAATTCCTTTTCTTCGACAAAGCTAAAAAGGTCTTCCAGTATGTTTTCGATTTTATTGGCTTCTTGGGTAATGATGTTTAAAAAGGTTGTAACATACTGGTCTGTAACTTTTTTCGCAAGCAATCGGGATGTACCGCCTATTGAAGTCAGGGGGTTCCGTATGGCATGCAGCAGTTGTGCGGACATATGGCCAATGACAGCTGTACGTTCCGCTTCGATCAGCAAATCTTTGTTTTTTTCAAGCTCCTGAGTGACAATCTCCAAAGCCGCTATCTTCTCGGTCATTGCCTCGTACAGACGACTGTGCTCGATAGCCAGGCTGGCCTGACTGGCGAATATTTCGAGACCGCTGATGTCCTCATCGGATATAGGTGCGCCGGTGATATTGTTGTCAACGATCATTACCCCCAGTGCTTTGCCCGGTGCATATAACGGCACGACAACAAAGGAGGACTCGCCCAGTGTCTGGATGAGGTCTTCAGGGACCTTGCACCGATCGGCTTTGCCTTCTTGGACGTGAATCGATTCGTTGGTGCGGCTGGCGTGGATGAGAACATGGTCATGGTCTTCTGGTGAAACCCGCAGGGTTTTTATGATCATGTTGACTGCGACATCCTCATTGATGGATTTATCCTGTATGTCTTCAAGGATGTCTTCGAGTTGTAAGCCTTTCTCTTTGATGGAACTCCACACGCGACCGGCTTCTTCCCGCGAAGAAGGACCAAGCGCTAATTTACCTTCAAGAAAACCGGTACTTGTATTAAACAGGGCGAGGAAGGCCCGGTTAAAACGCAAACCGTCCTCTGAGGTAATGCCGACTAAAATCGCCTGAAGGATACCGCGCAGTTCGACGGTGTTCAGGTAGGCGGTGTTCATCTTCAGATTAAGATGGTGGAGAAAACGCATTTTGGTGTTGGTTTTCTCAAGTTCCTGTTGAAAGACCAGGCTGTTGATGGCCAATCGCCTTTTTTGCAGGGTGCTTTGTACGGTATGGATAAACTGTTTTATGTTGACAGGTTTGGTGAGATAGTCGTCAGCACCTTGGCGTAAACAGTTGAGAGCGACCTGGATGTCGGTTGTCCCTGTCACCATGATTATGCCAAGGTCGGGGTGCGTCGGGACTATATCTTTCAGTATCTCGTTGCCGTTCTGGTCAGGCAATTCAATATCGAGGAGGACGAGGGCTATCTTTCGAGTAGTCAGGAGTTGATAGAATTCTTGTGCGTTGCCGGCCCGGACGACCGGGAAGCCTTGGTTGCCCAGGTAGTGGGAGAGAAGCAGAACGATCTCAGGTGAATCATCAACAACGGCAACAACTTCCTCAGGGCCAAGAAGCTCAGAGGTTGGCAACGACGATACACTGTGTTGCGAAAGGAGGATTTCGACCATAAGAGCCCAAGGAAAACGCCGAAGAGTGATTCTCTAAAGAAATATCTGCCTGATATGTTGTAGCAAAAATAGTCGTCTTCTGCAAAAACAATAATTGGCTTTGTTGCCCCATTCGCGTCATTCGGCAAGAACACCTCAGAATCACATTACCCTGTTCGGGATTCTGTTGTATAGTGGGCCTCTGAAATCGCAATGCGGGAGAAGGCTGAAATTATGGATCTTCATGACATTTTTAAGGCGGATGGAGTACTGTCCGGGGGCTTGGTGAATTTTGAGCCTCGGCAAGGCCAGAGATCCATGGCCGAGGCAATTGCCTCCGTCTTATACCCCGTGATTGATGAGGACTTTCCTGAGCCATCGACGAGAATGCTCGTTGTCGAGGCTGAAACCGGCATCGGCAAAACCCTTGCGTATCTCATCCCGGCTGTATTGTCAGGAAAAAGGGTGGTGGTGTCCACGGCTACGCTCAACCTCCAGGATCAGATAATCGAAAAAGATATTCCCCTGGTTGTTGGTATTTTTGGAGAGGATATCCCCACCCTTTGCCTTAAAGGTCGGCAAAACTATCTGTGTCTGTATCGCTGGTATCAATACAGGAGCAATCCACAGCTGTCGCTTTTTGCCGAGCCGTGGGTCGAGAAAATTGACACCTGGTTGCAGACGACCGCAACGGGGGATAGAACAGAATTGGATTGGCTTGGTGAAAAATCCGCTTTTTGGCCAAAGGTATCTTGCCACAGCAACCAGTGTCTTGGTGGAGAATGTCCGGAATCGGTCGGATGTTTTATCAATCAATTGCGGAAACAGGCGGGATCTTGCCGGATACTTGTCGTCAATCACCACCTTTTTTTCTCCGATCTGGCACTGCGGAAAGCGGGCTTTGGCGAGGTGTTGCCACGTTATGAGGCGGTGATTTTTGATGAAGCACACCACCTGGAGAATGTTGCCTCATCATTTTTTGGCAAGAGTTTCAGTCAATATCAATTGGTTGATCTGCTCAGCGATATCGAACTCCAGGCCAAGGCCGAACTTCCTTCGGGCTTGGCTGAGCGCCTGTTGCCACTGCAAAGTGGCTTGAAACAACGAGCAGATGCTTTTATGCACATCTTTCCACCGCATTTGGGAAGATACCATCTTGAACCGTTGATTGAGCAAATATCCAGGGAGGCTTGGTGTCAGGAGGTTGAGTTGCTGTCCACCGGGATGACAGGGCTGATCGATTGCCTCAAGACAATGGACGGCCAGGGGGAGGGTTGGCTGCATCTTGCCGGGAGGGCGAGTGAGTTGAACTGTACCTTGCGGGAAATCGCTCTCTTTGACAGCAATAAAAATGAAAAGTATGTCTACTGGTACGAAAAAAGAGAGCGCTCCGTTGCCCTCTCGGCAACCCCTGTCAAAGTAGCCGACGAATTGAGGGAGCACCTTTATTCCTCGGTGAATGCGTGTGTTTTAACCTCAGCCACCCTCTCCTCCGGCGGTTCGTTTGCGTACATCAAGGAGCGACTGGGCTTGGGTGATGCTGCCGAGTGTCGGCAATTTATGTCGCCATTTGACTATAGGAACCGAACTCTTCTGTATATTCCCGAGGCGGGCTTTCCCGAGCCGGCCTCGGAGGAATTTATAACAGATGTTGCGCCGCGCATTCTTGATATTTTAAAATTGAGCGAGGGGCGAGCCCTCATACTCTGTACCAGTTATAAAGGGATGGACGCCTTGGCGGCTTTTCTGGAAATGCGCCTCGATTACCCCATTCTTGTTCAGGCCACTGCCTCACGGAACTCGTTGCTGCGGAGGTTTCGGGCGGAAACCCACTCGGTTCTGCTGGCAACCGCCAGCTTTTGGGAAGGTGTCGATGTTGTCGGTGAGGCACTGAGTTGTGTTATTATTGATAAATTACCTTTTGAGGTGCCCAGTGATCCGGTCATCCAGGCGCGGATCGCCCGCATCAAGGATGAGGGTGGCAACCCCTTTTTTGATTTTCAGGTGCCACGGGCGATACTGGCCTTGCGCCAAGGCTTTGGCCGTTTGATGCGTTCGTCCGCCGACCGGGGGGTGATTGCCATCATGGATGTTCGTCTTTTTACCAAGGGGTACGGACGGATATTCCTGAAAAGCCTGCCACCATCGCCGGTTACCAGAAATCTGGCGGATATTGCGGCATTTTTTCAAGAAGCTGATAATGCTGTTCGATGAGTTGCTAAGGAATGAGAGATTTATGGTTCAGGTGGAAACGATAATTGCCGCTGTCAAGTCGGAGGCGGCAAAGGTTGATGAATATATGCGGGCGGATCTCGCCCGTCTGGCACCGGCGACCGATGGTTTGCTGCTGGAGGTTCTCGAATACGGACTCTTTAATGGCGGCAAGCGGGTTCGTCCTCTTCTGGCAGTGCTTGCCTCACGACTCTGTGGCAACAAGGATGACGATGTGTACCGGCTGGGTTGTGCTTTCGAATATCTCCATGCCGCAACCCTGTTCCATGACGATATAATCGACAACTCGGAGATGCGTCGTGGCAAGAAGTCAGTATACAAACAATTTGGAATCGTCGCGGCCATTCTTGCAGGCGATTTCCTCCACGCCCTGGCCATGTCGACGGTCGGCAGGTTGTCTGGAGCAAAAGGATTGGATATCTTCTGCAATGCCACGACCGGCATGGTCGACGGTGAATTCATGCAGCTTCGTAACGCCACGAAACCCAATCTCTCAGAGCTGGAATATTATGATGCAATCATGATGAAAACCGGCCTGCTCATTGCCGCAGCTTGTGAGGTTGGCGCAGTCTATGGCGGCGGCACCCCCGAGCAGGTCAAGGCCCTGCGCGACTACGGCGTCAATCTTGGCTGTGCTTATCAGATCATCGACGATCTCCTCGACTATCTCGGCGATCCGGCGAAAACCGGCAAGGCGGTGGGCAATGATCTGCTGGAAGGCAAGATTACCTTGCCGCTCATTATCGCCCTGGGCGGTGCCGCTGCCGCCGACCGGGCACGGTTGTTGACCCTTCTCGAAAATAAAACCGAAAGGGCTTCTTCCGTCAGGGAAGTAACCGAAATCATAGAGAGATACGGTGGCTTTACCATGGCCCGTAAAAAGGCGATGCTGGCCATCGACAATGCCCTGACGGCCCTGCAGATGTTTTCCGGGGAAAGTGTTGCCTATGAACGCAACGTGTTGCTGGGCCTTGCCCGTTACGTTCTGGCAAGAGACAAATAATCGCCCCGGACCAAGGTCCAGCGCTCTTCTCCCGAAAAGCTGAAAAGTGGTATCCATGAATTCTCCGAAAAGCCGGTGCAGCCCCGGCAAGGCACGCCCCCGGCAAGCAAAGAAATCCTTTAATCTTGCAAGGTTTTTATCCTTTCTCCTGCTGCTGTTGGTGTTGACCTTCTCCCTTTGTGCCGTCGGCTATGTCATCTTTTTCCGCACGGTGGTTGCCGGCGAGCTGCCCCCGGCCTCCCATGAGGCCGTGGTCTTTGAGGAACCCGATCCGCCGGGGCATAAGGAGGAGAACGGCAAAATGTCGGTGGAAGACAAGGTCATTGAGACAACCGAAAGAAAAGACCTCGGGACAGTGCCGGAACTGCCAAAGGTGGCGATCATTATCGACGATATGGGCTATGATGAAGTCATCGGCGAACAGCTGCTGACTTTTCCCATTCGAGCTTACCTACTCCTTTCTACCCTTTGCCCCGCACACCAGAAAACTCGAAAGGTTGGCCCATCGGGCGGGCAAAACTGTGTTTCTCCATCTGCCTCTTGAACCTAAGGGCGATGCCTTCAACCCTGGGCCGGAGGCCCTTTATCTTGCCGATTCTCCGGAGACACAAAGAGAGAAACTTGGCAACTGCCTGCAGGAGGTACCCGCATGCAGTGGGTGTCAACAACCACATGGGTTCCGCCTTCACTGAGGATCAAGCGGCAATGACCACCCTGATCCAGGAAGTGAAGGATCGAGCGCTGCTGTTTGTCGACAGCTTCACGACCTCCGGCAGTGTCGGCTTAAAGACTGCCCGGCAAATGGCGGTAAAAAGCATGGGAAGAAGCGTTTTTCTCGATAACGTGCTGGATGAGGAAAAGATTTGCCGCCAGCTGGAACAACTGGTGATGATCGCCAAGAGAATGGCGAGCAATAGGTATTGGCCACCCGCGACGGGAAACATTTAATGCACTTTAACGGTGTACGAGAAAAGATCGGGGATGGATTGAGTATGTTGGACTGCGGGAAGTGCTGTTGCCGACGATGCAGGTGGTGGATGAGTTCAGACTCGAATCAGTAGAATTCCCCTTGAGATGTTAGAATAGTAAAAATGAAAAAGAGGTGCCTTACAGTCTTGAAGACCATAAAGCCAAGCTGAAGAGGAGTCTGTGGGTCATGAAGCTGCACTCGTGCATTTCCGGAACAGTGAAATAAGTCTGCATTTTCCAAAAGAGCGAGAATGCCAAATAAGAGGATGATAATTCAAGCTTAAACGTGATATGTTGTCCAAAATAGTGTTGGCACTGCCAGGCACGGGCACACCTTCTCTGTCTTACGTAAAGCAATAAAAAATCATTTAAGCTCTCGAAAATCTTTTTCTACGATGCAAGCCAACACCTGCCAGCCTGAACACCTGCCAAAAGAACCAGGTTGCAGGTTCCGGTACTGGGGCTGCTTTGTCGGTATCGACTTCGAATCCAAGACGCTTTCCGGTCGTTGTTTAATAACTTCCACATTTATGGTAAATGTAATCTTTCCGTATAGATCACCAACAGCAGCAGGCTGACGATCAAGTTTCTTGTGCGCAAGACCTGTCCATCCCGTGGGCATGACCAGCCATCCCCAAGAAGAACCTATCGTCCTTCATTTGGCCTAACATTCGTTACAGATCCATCAATGACAAACGTTGGCCAGACATCAAATATGACATCAGCAATCATTCCATTTATTGTAAAACTGGTGATGTTTGTGCCGGATAATAACCAAGGATTGTAGTAAGTGTCATCGATAGTAAGTGCCTAGATTTGTAGCGAGATCGCATTATTGGTAAGCGACCAACCAGCACCCGATGCTCCGCTGGTATGTCCATCAGTATTATTTGCCCAAGTACCATAGTCGTTGTCGAATCGTCAGCAAACGTAACAGATACTTTCATGCCTTCCATCATTTGACTACTTGCCTCAGACGTGGAAATTCCATAACCAGTGATAGGCCCTGCAAAAGTTAAAGATGGACTAAACAGCGCAAAAATGGCTAAAGTTGTAACAATTTGTTTTTTCATAAGAATTCTCCAAATTAAAGAAGAGATAGTCCGGTTGCACTGAAAATAAAACGAGATTAACTTTCAATGTTGAGAAGCTTCGTTTACCTGAATGTTTTCAGGTGATTTTTTCTATATAACTCAGACCGCAAACCCTAATTATTCAGAAAAAATTCATCCCTTTGTGCTACACTTAGGAAGTGATTTTCCGGATTCGCGGCAAAACTTTTTCATTATGAAGCGCACAAGGATTATGTTTTATTAACTATTTGCAAGTCTAGGCCCGGTGGTTTTTTCATTACAGGTAGCGAAATCTGTCTTGCAACCAGCCAGAACATCCTCTTCGAGTTCTGTCTTAACAATCACGATTAATTCTGGTTTTTCCCAATCTTTTTTCATTTTTTAACCCCATGAGCTGAATGAACTGATTATATATTTTACCAAGCAAAAAATGTGCCAGAGAGTGTATTAGTCGGAGCTTTTTAGTCGGAGGACCCTCTTTTTAGCGATATCGCAAAAATATGGGATGTGAGCATCTATTCTTTTTCCTTCTAAGTCAGCATTCGCCGCACAATAAGTGCATACATTGAACATATCACAACTGCCACAATTACTAACATATTCGCTACTGGAGATCCGAATATCTCTGATTTTGGGAGTAAATATTTCCCAGGCGTCTTTTAGCGAACCGTTCTTCAAGTCATAGGTAAATTCATTATTGCTTAAAGAAGTGCATAATTTGAAGATGCCATCGTAACTTACACAACAGGAATTAACGCCCGCACCACATCGGAGCATTTTGTGGTTATCATCAGAGGTTGTTTGAGTATTGCTGGCAATAGCGCATTTTTTACGTAGGGCATTCCATCTCTTTTTGTCAATTTTGTCAATTTCAACTATCTCTTCAGGGTTCAACCTCTCAGACTGGATCTGTCTGTTTCTATCTGGGTTTTTATCATATCGAAGATTCAAAAAGAAATCGATCCTTACAGGCCTGTCAGAATTATTTTTACAAAAATCATAGATTTGTTCATCTCATTATAATTAGATTTCATGGCGATCGCCTTGAGGGTAACTGGAACGGAACTCTGCTTTAATAAATGTATACCGGCCATCGTGTTTTTTAACAAACCAGCCCGAGTCACTCGTTTGTGAACTGGAACAGAGATTCCATATATGCTAATTTCCAAGGCCCTTGGCGGGAAAGCTTTAAAAAGCGAGACATGTTTTTTGGAAATTAGAGAGGCGTTTGTAAAAACAGATACAAGCATGCCTTTTTTTTTAGCGTAAATATAGATGTCAGAAAAATCCTCTCTTAATAATGGCTCCCCCCACTTAAAAGAATCCCAAAGAGCTCCTAATTCGGTAGCTGCATCAATAGTATCTGTCAACTGCTTGAACGAAAGCTCATCGCTAATAGAATGAGAATCATTTTCTGGTTTGTTAATATAGCAATGGACACAATTGTTATTGCATCTGGGCGTGATTTCTAGCGAGAGAGAAAGAAGCGTCCGAGCATTTTTTGCTTTCTCCCAAGTGAGAATTGAGGAACAGTGATTGTTTTAACGTATTGAGATTGATCCAAAATGCCTCCTCAATCGTATCGCGTAAGAGAGTAATCTATTGAGAAATGTTAGTATACCTGCTTTTGACAGTTGAGCCAAAACGAAACCCATCCATACGCGACAGCTATATGACAGTCTTTTTTTTGACACTGTTTCAATCACGCCAATGATCTGAGTAAGGTTTTATCCACCCGTCCGGTGTGGTAATATTATCTCCTTTTATTAAAAACTGATGCTGTGTTTTTTTGATAATTCGATGAACTATTATCCTTTTTGTTTCTGGGTATGCCACAACCGCTATTATACCTATACGAAGCATTTTGGTGCAATCCACTGGCTTGATAACCACAATATCATTGTTGTGTATGGCTGGCGCCATGCTGGATCCTTTGCATTTGATTTTGATGCGACAAGGATTTTCGCTGTTGTTGAGCGCATCCAAAATGGAGTAAAAATTGGCCATCGAAAGGTCGTCTCGATCATCAGGGTTAACCTTCTCGATGCTCGAAAATAATTTGTTTTGCAAGAAGCATCCTTAAAAACCCGGTAACATCATCTTTGATCTGATCAAACGAAGCGTCAAAATCAGTTACAAGATCATTACAAATGGTTTCAACATTATTAGTCGGGTGAAGTTTTTTCCAAATAGCTACTCCCGTGCCATTTAAGGAAAACATTTCATCATTCAAATCTGCAAGGCCCGCCCCGATTGGTATTATCAGTATTTCTCCTTCGATATCTCTGGCCACAATTTTGTCGGATGGCAAATAAACAGCATTTAATTTGATTTCTATATCTTTAGGGCTCATAGGTGACCTGATTGTTCGTTATATTATTGATTAAATTGATAATTTCCGGATCTTTATTGAATTTCAAAATATAACACGGAATTGTATTGGACACGTCAACAATAATATCTATGGACCTATTCCACCAGTCCGATGTTGAAACTGGCCTAATCAGGCAAGCGAGGAGTTTGGGAACAAGAGTTTTTTTGTCACTTATGGGTTCGATCACATTCTTTTGAGATTTCTCAAGAAAAAATATTGCTTTCAAGCCACAAGAGTTAGGAGAAATATCTGTGACATCCCCATGGCTCCAGGTGCCATATAATTGATAACCATCAGACGTTTTTCTGATGATATTACGATCATCACAAAGAATTTCAGCCTCATCCTTCATTATGCCTGCCATGGTTGATTTGCCGGCTTCTGAATGTCCGAGAAAAAGGTACCCTGAATTATGTAAAATGATACCTAGCGAATGAAGTATGCAACCATGTTTGTATGCGAGATAGGGTCCGATGAGAATTTGATCAGTGGGGAACATTGATAAACTGATCAGGTTTCCATCCAGGTATTTCTTTTTCAGGCTGCTGTCGTTAAAAATAATGATATGGCTATGCTCACGATCACAAACAGCTTTTCTAAGAATATTATCATGTGGTGGATTGGGATTTATCCACTTGTAGATTATTCGATTCCCACTTTGGATGATTTTCCATGCCCCATTGCTATAAAAAGGATCATCCTCTGATGAGGGAAGAGTATCTTCTTCCCACTTAAAGCGATGCTCGATGATCATTTTTTCATCTGATGGAATCGCAGTTTCAAAGGCTGAAAATTTAGAATGAAATGTATTATCAGTAATTGGTAGCTCTGATACCAGCTCAATAGTAATGCCACCGATCTGGTAATATTTTTTAAACACGCTCATTAAATTACACTTATTAAGTTGTTTGCCAGCAAATCGTTTAAGAAGTTGAAGACATCCTTCTCACATTGTTCTCTGTTGACATTATATTCCTGCGAGAGAGTTTCGATCATTTCAGCAATTGAAATCGGATTGGCTAGCATGTTCCATACACGATTCGCTGTTACTGGCATTTCATAATACTTAATGTTTTCTAGTGCTTAAATGACCTCTGTCCGGTAAACATCATCGCCACCTGTCGGATTTGCCTCATTGCACGCCTCAATGGTTTCAAAATCGCGTTGCGAGCCGCCCGCCTGGAGAATTGCCGTAACACCTTGCTTGATGCCGACATCGGCGCCGTCCCGGAACGGAAAAAAGGCGTCGGAAATCATGGTCGAACCGGGTAAGCCCTGCCCGATCCTTTGTCACCTGCTGGTCGATTGCCTCTTTATCGGCTTTGTCGCGTTTGCCCTGGGTTATGGCCAGTTCAAGGTCGGCATAGGCCATGCCATAGGCATCAAAGCAGAGAATGTCACCGTATTTGATATAGGCCTTATGGACAGCAATCTCGGCGACACCGACCCGGTCCTGCTCGCCGGTGCCGATGCCGACGGTACAGCCGTCCTTGACGTAGAGCACCGAGTTGGAGGTAACGCCATGTTCAACCGCCCAGCCGAAAATCATGTCATCGATTTCCCGAGGTGTCGGCTGCCGCTGCAGGTGTATTCCCGGCCCTGCCAGGTGGCAGCCGCCGGTTTCAGATCAGCAATGCTGCGGATGGAGTTGACCGCCGACTGCTGGACAATGATGCCGCCGTCGATCAGGCTTTTGAAATCAACAAAACGGAATTTTTCAAAATCGCTGAGTCGGTCGATTCCGTCTAATCCGGATAATGCGCAGATTTTTCGATTTCTTTAAAATTTCAAGGCTACCGTTTTCAAATTCCGGAGCACAAACGACCTCAAGATAATTGCTGGCAAGCAACTCCGCCGTGTCTTTATCACAGGCGCGGTTAAGGACGACCGCACCGCCAAAGGCGGCGATGCGGTCACAGCGCAGGGCCCGGTTAAAGGCGGTTGCCAGCGTGTCGCCGTAGGCAGCGCCGCACGGATTGTTATGTTTGAGGATAACCGCTGCCGGCTTATCCATCAGGTATTTGATAATGTTCAGACCGTTATCGACATCAGTGAGATTGATTTTTCCAGGATGTTTGCCGACCTGGAGCATATCCTCGACGGCAATCGATGAGACCAGGCCATTGCCGGGCTCGATAAAACGGCAGTCGCCCAGGGTCAGGTTGCCGTTGACGAGTTCATAGAGAGCTGCCTCTTGATCGGGATTTTCGCCATAGCGCACGCCCCGCTCATCAATGGTGCCGTCCGGACTTTTGATTTTCCAGGTTTTCTTGCGGTAAACGAGTTTCTGGTCACCAAAAGAAATGGTCATATCCATCGGAAAACTATCGCCGAGAATGGTTGAATACATCTTTTTAATATCACTCATGCACGCACCTATTGGTTGGCTCTGGTTTGTTGTATTGTCGGTTGCTTGAATCGATAAGTCAGACTCAAGGATAGATTCTTCAGCAATCGCGACTGAAAGGGGGAAGTGCTCCGTCAGTAGGCACAGTCTTTTCAGTTAAGCAACTGTAGGGGCCAATCTGTGCCCGATCGCCTACCCGGCAATTTTGTAAAATTGCTCCCTGGCCTATCCTGCTTCCTTGGCCGATTCGGCAATTTCCGGATATTCGAACTCCAGCTTCAAGCACGGTGTCGTTGCCGATACTGGCATCAGGAGACACCGCGACTGTTTCTGGATTATATATCGTCACCCCCTGCAGCATGAGTTCGCGGTTTCTTCGCAATTGCAGCTCCAGCTGGGCGGCAGCCAATTCAACCCGGGAATTGACACCAAGAACCTCGGTTGGGGCAGGGGCAATGAATTTTACAACTTTAAGACCGCTATCGACAGCTTGCTTGACGATGTCGGTGAGGTAGACTTCCTTTTGACTGTTATTGGTATCTACTTTCTCAAGTGCTGAAAAAAGAAAGGTTTTGTCCACACAATAAATACCGGCGTTCACCTCTTTCACGTCAAGCTGTTCGGGGGATGCGTCCTTTTGCTCAACGATGCCAAGGACATTGCCAGCAGGGTCGGCAAGAATACGTCCGTAGTTAGTCGGATTATCGAGTATCGTGGTCATCAAAGTCAAGGCTGCGCCGCTCTTAACATGGGTGGCGTACATATGGGCGAGGGTCTCGGTTTGAATAAGCGGGGTATCGCCGCAGAGGATCATGGTCGTGCAGTTGTCTTCTTTTATTGCCTGCCTGGCTGCAAGGACGGCGTGCCCGGTGCCCAATTGCTGTTCTTGCACGACAAATTGGCAGGCAAAAGCTTGCAGCGCCATCTCTACCGCCAGCCCCTGGTGGCCGACAACTATCACCGTTCGAATGGGCTTGAGTGGGGTAACGGCGTTAACGACATGTTGCACCATGGGCGCAAAGAAAACCTCATGCAGTACCTTGGCTTTGTCCGATTTCATTCGGGTGCCTTTGCCGGCGGCGAGAATGACAATCGAAAGGGCAGGGGATGTCATTATACAATCCTGTTGTGCGAAAATTATCTTTGGAGGTAGACTGTCCGCCTAATAGCAGACGGCGAACACAGGGCATGGTAAGGAGCCAATCTCGCGAAGTTCTCCACAATAAAGGTATATAAAAAAATATTCCGGGCTTTGCAAGCGACTTCAAGAAAGAAGGTGCAATGCGCCATTTTTCAATTCATAAATGCGGTCGGCAAGGGCAAGCGTCGCCGGGCGATGGGTAATGATGATTACCGTTCGGTCGCGAAGTGTTGGCAAATTATCGCGAATAAAATTGCTTTCGCCCTGCGGATCGAACATGGCCGTCGCCTCATCGAGAATGAGTATAGGCGGATTTTTCAGAAGAGCTCTGGCAAGGGAAAGCCGTTGTTTCTGACCTCCGGAAAGTTTAACCCCTTGATCGCCGATAATGGTATCAAAGCCGAAAGGAAGAGAGGTAATAAACTCATATGCACAAGCCGCCTTTGCCGCTTTCTCAAGGTCGGCGGTTGCGGCACCGATTTTGCCGAACAGCAGATTGTCCCGGACAGTACTATTACGCAACAATACATTCTGTTGTACCAGGCCAATTTGCGAACGCAGGCTTTCCAGGGTAACATCCCGGATATCGCAATCGTCAATGCGAATGCTGCCCTGCAATGGAGTATATAGGCGAATCAGCAGGTGCACAAGAGTGCTTTTACCGGCACCGTTTTTGCCGGTTATGGCAATTGTCTCGCCAGGGTGTATTGTGAGGTTCAAGGAAGAGAAAAGAACCTCTCTTTCCGGATAGCCGAAGGCGACATTGGTAAAGGTGATTTTCCCTTTTACCGGCGATAAAACCTTTCCGGACAAAAAATCTTCCTTTTGCTGCGCAAAAATAACGAGAAGGCGACGGGCAGCGGCCAGAGCACGCTGGGTTTGTCCGTACCCCTCGGCCATGCCGCTTATCGGCCGTGTCAAAAGTAAACCGTACAGCAGCAGACTGACAAGATTTCCTGTACTCAGCTGGCCGACCATGAATCGATCTCCCGCAAGAAGCAGGAACAGGATAATTATGGTGCTGGCGAGAAAACGGGTGATTGGTGCAAGTTGGGCCTGGGCTTTGATATATCTTTTTGTGGTTGCCAGAAGCTCCGCATTGCCGGTGGCAAAACGAAGGTATTCAATAGATTCCCGATTGTAGGATTTGATAAGAGGCAAGGTGCTGAGATTTTCTTCGGCAATCGAGAACGTCGCCGCATATTGCCGCATGAGATCTTGGCTGAGAGGGCGAATCCTGCGGCCAAGTATCTTGGTGATGAGCACAAAAAGGGGGATAAGCAGGGTGCTGAGACACGCGACCAGGGGATTGATCAGGTACATGCACACAACTGCCCCGAGGGCAGTGACCAAATGCGGGATGAAACCGATCAGCGTGCTGCTTACAAAGGTACCGATGACCGAGGTGTCATAGGAAAGCAGGGAGAGGATCTGGCCGTGTTTCTGCTCATGGAAAAACATTACCGGGAGAGATTGCAGGTGCGAGTAAAGTTTGTTGCGAAGTTTAATGACCATTTGTTCGCTGGTGACCCCTGAAATAACCCGACTGTAATAACTGAGACCTGTTTGCACGAGAATGAGACCGAGCCAGGTTAATAAGATTTGCCGGTAGCTGAGGGGGAGTTCTGCAGAGCCATGGAGAAGTACTTCCGAGAGTTGCCCGGCCAGCCAGGGAGAAAACAACGAGAAAAGGTTTTCCACAAGCAGCAGGCCAACGAGGGCAAACAAGGTGCTGGTGGAAGGTGTTGTTTGTTTGAGAAGGGTAATAAATGGCGAGGTGCGGAGCAAGAAGGTCATTGGCTCATATCAAGAAAGGTTCGTTCAGAGAAAAGACGGTCTTTACGTTACCATACTCTTAGGTGGAATGCTGTAACATGTTGGATTTCTGCAGTAAGTCGATGGGTGAACGATTATCACAAGCCAGACAGGCTTTGGATGATTCGCGGTGTGGTTATTCGCGTCAGGAGAAAGCAGGGGTGAATCAGGTGGAAGTTGTTGGGGAGTGGAAACGCAAGAAGCCCCTATCGAGCGAGGCTCGATAGGGGCTGAGGCAAAGAAAATCGGCGGCGACCTACTCTCCCACACAGTTACCCATGCAGTACCATCGGCGCTGAAGAGCTTAACTTCCGTGTTCGGAATGGGAACGGGTGGATCCTCTTCGCTATGACCGCCGATAAAGCGGTTTGAAGGTGAGGGGGGTTGGCATGGTGCTAAGCCAATCTTTTGTTCCTCACGTTCTATAAAGAATCGATAATCGAATAGTAGAGTATTCAGTAGTTGTTTCATCAAAAAAATATGGATAAGCCGCACGGCTGATTAGTATCGGTAAGCTGCATGCATTACTGCACTTCCACACCCGACCTATCGACGTTGTAGTCTCCAACGAGCCTTCAGATGGCTTTACACCATGGGATATCTTATCTTGAAGTAGGCTTCCCGCTTAGATGCTTTCAGCGGTTATCCCTGCCGAACATAGCTACCCAGCGATGCTCCTGGCGGAACAACTGGTACACCATAGGTTCGTCCATCCCGGTCCTCTCGTACTAGGGAAAGATCTCCTCAAATATCCTGCGCCCGCAACAGATAAGGACCAAACTGTCTCACGACGTTTTAAACCCAGCTCACGTACCACTTTAATTGGCGAACAGCCAAACCCTTGGGACCTGCTACAGCCCCAGGATGTGATGAGCCGACATCGAGGTGCCAAACCTCCCCGTCGATATGGACTCTTGGGGGAGATAAGCCTGTTATCCCCGGAGTACCTTTTATCCGTTGAGCGACGACCCTTCCATGCGGAATCGCCGGATCACTAAGACCTACTTTCGTACCTGCTCGAGATGTCTCTCTCGCAGTCAAGCTCCCTTATGCCTTTACACTCTACGGCTGGTTTCCAATCAGCCTGAGGGAACCATCGCGCGCCTCCGTTACAATTTGGGAGGCGACCGCCCCAGTCAAACTACCCACCAGACAATGTCCTGGATCCGGATCACGGACCGCAGTTAGATTTCTAAGATAACAAGGGTGGTATTTCAAGGTTGACTCCATCGATACTAGCGTACCGACTTCAAAGTCTCCCACCTATCCTACACATGTTACCTCAAAAAACAATGCCAAGCTATAGTAAAGGTTCACGGGGTCTTTCTGTCTAGTTGCGGGTAACCGGCATCTTCACCGGTGCTACAGTTTCGCTGAGTCCCTGGTTGAGACAGTGGGGAAATCGTTACGCCATTCGTGCAGGTCGGAACTTACCCGACAAGGAATTTCGCTACCTTAGGACCGTTATAGTTACGGCCGCCGTTTACCGGGGCTTCGGTTCAATGCTTCGCTTGCGCTGACATGTCCCCTTAACCTTCCGGCACCGGGCAGGCGTCAGACCCTATACATCGTCTTTCGACTTCGCAGAGTCCTATGTTTTTAGTAAACAGTCGCTCCCCCCATTTCACTGCAACCTGCGTAGGCTTCATAAGTAAATTACTACACCTTGCAGGCACACCTTCTCCCGAAGTTACGGTGCTATTTTGCCGAGTTCCTTAACCAGAGTTCTCTCAAGCGCCTTAGTATCTTCTACCTGCCTACCTGTGTCGGTTTGCGGTACGGTCACATTCATAACTAGATACGAGGATTTTCCTGGAAGCATGGAACCAGCCACTTTGTAGTCTTACGACATCGTCATCACGCCTCGGTGTTAACGAGAACCCGGATTTGCCTAAGTCCTCCACCTACACGCTTAAACCGGGACAACCAACGCCCGGATGGCCTTACCTTCTCCGTCCCCCCTTATCATCAAACGCTATGAAAGTGGTACAGGAATATTAACCTGTTTCCCATCGACTACGCCTCTCGGCCTCGCCTTAGGAGCCGACTAACCCTGAGCAGATTAACTTGACTACAGGAAACCTGAGGCTTTCGGCGTGAGGGTTTCTCACCCTCATTTTCGCTACTCGTGTCAACATAAGCTCTTGTGGAACCTCCAGCACTCCTTTCGGTGTACCTTCTCAGGCGGCCACAATGTTCTCCTACCGTTATCAGAAGACAGAGGACAGGGGACAGAGGTCAGAAGAGTTGTGCGCTTGCGCACACAATTTTTAACTACTTCCAATTTCTGTACATTCCCTGGAGCATTTGTGAGATTTCTTTATATTCATCTCGCCACTTGCTCCATTGTCCTTCTGTTACATACGATAAATCGAGACAGTATCGAAGCCAGACTCTCATTTCATCGCTAGAACCAATCGCCATAACCAGATAGCGTTTAAATTCCGCCCTTGAATGGTGTTGCTTGCCAAACCCCTCTGCAATATTTGCACAGATTGATTTGCTCGCTCGTCGTATCTGATCAGCCAAACCATATTGTTCACCTTTAGGAAACTCCATAGTCACTCTATGAATCTCCAAAGAAACTTTATAGGCCCGCTGAAACACCTCCAAATCCTCAAATGACTTAATCATCTGTCTTCTGTCCTCTGTACTCTGTCTTCTGAAACCCGTAGCTTCGGTACTATGCTTAGCCCCGTTAAATTTTCGGCGCGGTACCACTGGACCAGTGAGCTATTACGCTTTCTTTAAAGGGTTGCTGCTTCTAAGCCAACCTCCTGGTTGTATATGCAATTCCACATCCTTTTCCACTTAGCATAGATTTTGGGACCTTAGCTGACGGTCTGGGCTCTTTCCCTTTTGACCACGGAACTTATCTCCCGTAGTCTGACTCCCATATTAGAACTTGACGGTATTCGGAGTTTGAAAAGGGTTGGTAATCCGGTGGGACCCCTAGCCTTGTCAGTGCTCTACCTCCGTCAGTCATCATATGAGGCTATACCTAAATATATTTCGGAGAAAACCAGCTATCACCGAGTTTGATTAGCCTTTCACTCCTATCCACAGCTCATCCGAACAGTTTTCAACCTATATCGGTTCGGGCCTCCATCTCGTGTTACCGAGACTTCACCCTGGCCATGGATAGATCACCCGGCTTCGGGTCTACCCCATACAACTTAGCGCCCAGTTAAGACTCGCTTTCGCTACGGCTCCACCTCTCGGCTTAACCTCGCTGCATAGGGTAAGTCGTTGACTCATTATGCAAAAGGCACGCGGTCACACTGTCTTGCAACATAGTGCTCCCACTGCTTGTAAGCTAACGGTTTCAGTTTCTATTTCACTCCCCTCCCGGGGTTCTTTTCACCTTTCCCTCACGGTACTCGTTCACTATCGGTCATCGGTTAGTATTTAGCCTTGGAAGATGGTCCTCCCAGATTCCCACAGGGTTTCACGTGTCCCGTGGTACTCAGGAAATCCCTAGGGCAAAGATATATTTCGCGTACCGGATTATCACCGTCTATGATCAGCCTTTCCATACTGTTCCGCTATATATCTAAAGTCCCATGTCGGGCTCCTACAACCCCGTACCAGCAAGCTGGTATGGTTTGGGCTACTCCGCTTTCGCTCGCCGCTACTTACGGAATCTCTAAATTGATTTCTATTCCTGTAGGTACTAAGATGTTTCAATTCCCTACGTTCGCCTTCATTACCTATGTATTCAGTAATGAATGACAGGATATAACTCCTGCCGGGTTTCCCCATTCGGAAATCTCCGGATCAAAGCCTGTTAACGACTCCCCGAAGCTTATCGCAGCTTACCACGTCCTTCTTCGCCTTCCGATGCCAAGGCATCCGCCGTTAGCCCTTAGTAGCTTATCCATAAAACTTGATAAAACTAAAAGGTTCTCAACTACTGTAACCCTCATATCACCATGACCCTTCCGTGCGGTGGCGGGCGACTACCCACCGGTGCACCAGATCACTCCGATACAAAGGATTTTTTATTACTCTACTATTCAATTATCAAAGATCAAATACAACTCACAGAACCAATGTTCTGAGTAATAACTTCAAGTCTCCTTGAAATTATTACTCAACACGTTGTTTCTTTCTGGCCTCTGTCATCTGACTTCCGTCTTCTGACATTGGTGGAGGTGAACGGGATCGAACCGATGGCCTCCTGCGTGCAAGGCAGGCGCTCTCCCAGCTGAGCTACACCCCCAATCAGAGGACAGATATCAGAGGACAGAAGACAGTTCAGTGTGGCGCCTACGGCGCCACACTTGTCTGTCCTCTGTCTTCTGTCACCTGATAACTGATGGTGGGCCTAGGTGGACTTGAACCACCGACCTCACGCTTATCAGGCGTGCGCTCTAACCAGCTGAGCTATAGGCCCATACAAAATTCAGAAGACAGAGGACAGAAGACAGTTAATTACTCGCTCATAAAGCGAACTGTTCTGGCTTTCCGACTTCTGGTATGTGCCTTCCGCGGTTCAACTGTCACTTAAAAGATCAAAAAAACTCACCAACTCGAAGTTGGTGACTCGGTATCACGTTAATAAAAGACAATTCATCAATACAGATCCTCTTTCCGGCCTCTGTCTTCTGATCACTGTCCTCTGTCCGGCGATCCCTCAAAACTGAATAACAACGCAAACGGGGTTAATCCCCAGTGCAGATAAATCTGCATTTTTCCTTAAAAAGGAGGTGATCCAGCCCCAGGTTCCCCTAGGGCTACCTTGTTACGACTTCACCCCAGTTACTCGCCATACCTTGGCAGCCTGCCTCCGTAAACGGTTGGCTCAACTGCTTCTGGTACAACCAACTCCCGTGGTGTGACGGGCGGTGTGTACAAGGCCCGGGAACGTATTCACCGCGGCGTGCTGATCCGCGATTACTAGCGATTCCAACTTCATGGAGTCGAGTTGCAGACTCCAATCCGGACTGAGACATAATTTTGGGATTCGCTTCACCTCGCGATGTCGCTGCCCTTTGTTTATGCCATTGTAGTACGTGTGTAGCCCTGGTCATAAAGGCCATGAGGACTTGACGTCATCCCCACCTTCCTCCGGTTTGACACCGGCAGTCTCTTTAGAGTGCCCAACTGAATGCTGGCAACTAAAGACAAGGGTTGCGCTCGTTGCGGGACTTAACCCAACATCTCACGACACGAGCTGACGACAGCCATGCAGCACCTGTCACCGGGCTCCTCTTACGAGGCACTCCCATGTTTCCACAGGATTCCCGGGATGTCAAGACCAGGTAAGGTTCTGCGCGTTGCGTCGAATTAAACCACATACTCCACCGCTTGTGCGGGCCCCCGTCAATTCCTTTGAGTTTTAATCTTGCGACCGTACTCCCCAGGCGGTCAACTTAATGCGTTAGCTGCGGCAATGAGACGATTAACCGTCCCAACACCTAGTTGACATCGTTTACGGCGTGGACTACCAGGGTATCTAATCCTGTTTGCTCCCCACGCTTTCGCACATGAGCGTCAGTATTTGGCCAGGTGGTCGCCTTCGCCACTGGTATTCCTCCCGATATCTACGAATTTCACCTCTACACCGGGAATTCCACCACCCCCTCCAATACTCAAGTCTTACAGTTTCAAATGCACGTCCATGGTTGAGCCATGGGCTTTCACATCTGACTTGTAAAACCGCCTACGCGCGCTTTACGCCCAGTAATTCCGAACAACGCTTGCACCCTCCGTATTACCGCGGCTGCTGGCACGGAGTTAGCCGGTGCTTCCTTCGATGGTACCGTCAAACATAGCAGGTATTAACCACTATGCACTTCTTTCCATCTGACAGGATTTTACGACCCGAAGGCCTTCATCATCCACGCGGCGTCGCTGCGTCAGGGTTGCCCCCATTGCGCAATATTCCTCACTGCTGCCTCCCGTAGGAGTCTGGTCCGTGTTCCAGTTCCAGTGTGGCGGATCATCCTCTCAGACCCGCTAACCATCGTCGCCTTGGTAGGCCATTACCCTACCAACTAGCTAATGGTACGCAAGCTCATCTCAGCACAGTAGCATATTCAGAGGCCACCTTTCTTGATTACTCAACGTATCCGGTATTAGCACACCTTTCGGTGAGTTATTCCAGATGCCGAGGTAGATAACTTACGCGTTACTCACCCGTGCGCCACTCTACTCTTCTTCCGAAGAAAAATTTCGCGTTCGACTTGCATGTGTTAAGCACGCCGCCAGCGTTCGTTCTGAGCCAGGATCAAACTCTCCAGTTTGATATCCTTAGACCACTCTTCCGAATGGTTACTTATATAGTGCTTAATTATATAAGAGCTCTCTTTTCATACCCGTTCCTAAAAACGGTTCACTCAAAGATGCCCTTGAGGTAATTAATCCCTCTATACTGGGATAAGTGTCATAACGAAATTCTAAAAGAATTTCTATTCCACTAATTCCTCGTGGGCCCGTTTGCTGTTGTTGTTATTCAGTTGTCAAGGATCGTCACAATTCCCCACCCAAAGTGGAAAACCGCACAGCCAAATGCTGCGAAGAGCTCGTTAATTTAATCTATCACAAACTCTCTGTCAATATGTTTTTAAATTATTTTTTCGATATCAACGAGTTTTGTTTTGTGATCTCAAATGCTTACTGTAGCAGTTGGGGCTCGATCTCGTTGAAGACCGCGGCAATCTACTTGAGCAGTTGGAGAATGTCAATAAGAAAAAACATCGGTCGAAGTATTTAAAAACCGTGTGGAACCTTCATATGTAACAACCGGACTTGAAGCGTGGTGATCACGGGGTTACCGAGGCGAGTGAAAATTGGGCAACAAAAAACCCGCGGCATTACCTCGCCACGGGCTGATGGGGCTCCAACTATCTGAAAGCGTTTCAGTCCCTGCGCAGACTGCGAATATAATTTTTCGTCAGTGCCGGATGATCTTTGATGATTTTGTCGAGATCGGGTGGAAGTATACTGCTTAAATAATCATCTATCTGAGCATATGTCATCTCCTGCTTGAGGGCTTCTTCTACCTTTTCTATAAACACCTTTTGATGTTCATCCCTGTCAATATAGGAAAAAATGCCTGATGTCGAAGACTGTTTTGAGCCGGATTCCAGAGTATTCAAACGCTCGACGAGGCGTTCAATGTCATTTCTGGTTTGCGATTGAAGGCGTTCAAGTTTATTGATCTGGGCAATCATTTCTGGATCTGCCCCGGATTGTATTTTAGCGGTAAGATCGGCAACAAGAACCCTGATGGCATTTTCAGAGTCGCTAAGATTGTTAACTGCCATACTCAATTCTTCGATTCTCGTCTTAAGTACAGAATTGTCTGTCTGTAAATCATCAACCTTTCCTTTAAATAGAACACTATTTCCTTCCAACTCTTTAATTTTGTTGGTTAGTCCCGAGTTGTTTTCCTTGAGCTCGATAATTTCTTGCTTCATCCGGTTACACTCCTCAAGATCAATTCGTGTTTCTGATCCGCTTTTGTCACAGCATGACCACGAGTTTCTAAAGATCAGTATGCTTTGAGAGAAGCTTTTTTTTTTAAGTCAGAGTACATGAGTGAGGCCTGTTCCGGCGACACCATTGCCACTGCAGCAAGAAAGATACCAATGAGAAGAGCGATGCTAACTCCCAATCCAATGGCTAGACCAATGATAAAGAGAACGGATTTGCCTATTCCCGCAACAATGGCAAGAAAACCTCCACCGCTGCCACCGCTTCCGGCAGAGGCGGCTATTGTTGCCAAAATAATCGCACCTACCAAAAGGGCTGCCGATTGGAGCAGAGGACGACGAAATTCATTTTTTTTCATTGTATTCTCCTGAATGCTGAAAGAGTTCTAAGATTAACCGTTGAGTTATCAAAATAATAACATTTTATCCGTAAAACGCAAACCCAAGCAGACAGCTGACTTGTTTTGTCCATCATATCATAAAAATAACCATCTAACTAATGGTAGTGTCAAGATTTATCTTCGCATCGGGAATGAACGGTGCCAAGCAGAAGTCAGCTCAAGCATTCATTGCGCTTGAGCTGAAGTGATAGCTGTAATGAAAATGCACCCAAAAAGGGGTGGAAGAAAGGTTGAGGTAAAGAGTTTAACGATGCACGAAACAGGCCCTGTTGTTGCTACTGAGAAATTTAGGACCTGTTTGTCGCGAAGGTAGGGGGCTACATGACTGCTTGCACAGCAGTGGTGGTGAGTTCGATAAATTTAGATGGTACTACGCCCATTACGATAATGATCACAATGAGAAGTACAGAGAGAACATCGTTTTTTCTGCTAGAGACTATGGTCCCCCGATCTGCAGAATCCGTACAAAACGTGACTCTGACAATGGACAAATAATAGTAGATGGCGATTGCGGTGTTGAGTGCAGCTAAGATAACCAGCAGTAAATGACCCTGCTTGAATGCACCAAGGAGCAATAGGAATTTTCCAGCAAATCCGACAAATGGCGGAATACCAGCAAGAGCAAAGAGTCCAACTGTTAGGGTGATTGCCAGAAGCGGTGCCCTTTTATGAAGACCAGTAAAGTCTTCAATCGCTACATTACGACCTTTGTCGGAAACCGCACAAATAACCAGAAAGCAAGCGAGATTCATAAAAACATAGCCGATAATGTAGTACATCGCTGTTGCGTACCCCGTGCTTTCTAAAGTAAGCAAACCGACGAGAACGAAACCGGCGTGGGAAATACCGGAAAATCCAAGGAGTCTTTTTGCGTCCTTTTGGACAAGGGCGGAGAGATTGCCGTAAAACATCGACAGCAGGGCGCAAACAACAAGGATATTAACTATAACTTCTGTTTCAGCATTGATAAGAGTTACCGTACGGATGAGCAGGGCAACTGCTGCGAGTTTGGGAACAGCGGCAATAAAGGCGGTGGTTTCATTGGCAGCCCCCTCGTAAACATCCGGAACCCAGAAGTGCAGGGGGAAGAGAGCCAGCTTGTAGAAAAATCCTGCCAACACCAGAACGATAGCCACCACTGCGGCAGGCTGAGCAAAAGTCAGGTTCAGCTTTTCAGCGATGACAAATAACTGAGTTGAGCCAGTAAGGCCAAAAATGTAACTCATGCCAAAAAGCATGAAACCGGTAGCCATAACCCCAAACAACAGATATTTGATACCGGCCTCTACCTGTGAACCGGAGTCGCTGCTGTTGTTTCGCAGCGGCACCATAATATACACGGCAAAGGAGGATAGTTCTAAAGAGACAAAGATAGCCAGCAGTTCGACACTCGACACGAGCATCATCAGCCCTAAAACGGCCATAAACAAAAACAGATAGTATTCCGCCTGTACTTTTTCTTTGACACTGGTCAATCGGTCACTGAAGACAAGAACTATCAGCGTAGCCAGGGCAATGAGAAATTTGAAGAGTTGTGAGAAGAAATCAACACGGTATGCTTTGAAGAAGAGTTCCCCTTCACTTTTCAAACTCACCAAGGTGGTGAGCATTACAAGAGCGGAAAGGGTGACAGCCACGTTTCTAACCTTTGCGCTGCTCGGTTTTCCTAAACTCAGGAAGAAAAAAACCAAGCCGACTCCTAATAATGTTAATTCGGGGAGGAATAGCATTTGTATTACCCTTACTCGGTCGTTGATAGTTATTTTTTCATTGGAAAAGCGATCCAGATGCTGCAATCGAATGTGCCTGATGAGCATCAAACTGTTGAAGAAGCTGGGTTACGCTTGTATGCATTAAATCAATGAAGGGTTGTGGACTTAAACCGATCCAAAAAACAAAGAAGAGAAACGGTGCGAGAACAACAATTTCGCGACTATTGAGATCGGTTATCCATGATTGGTCGGGATTGTTTGTGCCACCCCAAATAATCTTCTGCAGCATACGCATCATATACGCTGCGGCGAGGACGGCGCCGGGAATGGATGCCAAAGCGAGATAAGGAAATTTGTTAAGCAGAGTGTCGAATTCGAAGGCACCGGCGATGATCATGAATTCACCGACAAAACTGTTTGTCCCTGGAAAACCGAAGGATGACAGAGAGAAAAAGGCAAGAAAGGTAACATAGATGGGCATGAATTTGCCCACTCCGGTAGCCGAAAGTAATTCCCTGCTGTGGGTTCTCTCGTAAATCATACCAACACAGAGAAACAGGGCGCCGGTGGTAATGCCATGGTTGATCATCTGCAGTATGGCCCCTTCTATACCTTTGATATTCAGGACGAAGATACCAAGGGTTACGAAACCCATATGGCCAACGGAAGAATAGGCGATCAGTTTCTTCATATCACTCTGGGCAAGTGCTGTGAAACCACCATATATAATACCGGCAATGGAGAGCCAGAGGACATAGGGCATAAGGATAATCGTCGCTTCGGGGGTAATAGGCAAGGCAAAGCGTAAAAAGCCGTACGTGCCCATTTTCAGTAAGATACTCGCCAGGATCACCGAACCTGCTGTTGGCGCTTCAACATGAGCCGCAGGTAACCATGTGTGGAAAGGAAACATCGGGACCTTGATCGCGAAGGCAAGAAAGAAGGCTAAGAAAAGATATATTTGAGCCGTGATAGGATAGTCTTGCCACATCATATCCGGGATGAAGAAGCTGTAGTTATTTGTTGCGTAGAGCCAAATGATGCCGACCAGCAGCAGTATCGAGCCGGCAAGAGTGTAAAGGAAGAACTTGACAGAGGCATAAATCTTTCTTGGTCCTCCCCATATCCCTATGAGGAGATACATCGGAATGAGCATTGCCTCCCACAAAATATAAAAGAGAACAAAATCAAGAGCGACAAACACACCGACCATAGCGGTTTCCATGATCAGCAGGCAGACCATAAAAGTTTGCACCCTTGTTTTGATGTAGGTCCAGGATGCAAGAACGCAAAAGGGCATGATCAAGGTAGTGAGAAGGATCAGAAGTATGGAAATACCGTCAACACCGACAATATAGTTGATATTGAAAGATTCGATCCAACTGTGTTGTTCGACGAATTGAAACTTGGCGGTAGTTAAATCGAAACCTGCGATCAAACGAAGGGAGAGCAGGGCCACAAGACTGGTGACAACCAGGGTGAGGTAGCGACACAGCTGTTCGCTTTTCACAAAAACAAGCAGCATTGCTCCTGCCAGCGGCAGAAAGATGAGCACACTCAAAATGGGGAAGCCGGAGTTAATCAGTAGTTGATCCATTACCAGTGATCCTTGAGTTCAATAGGGTTTATAAGCAGACATAGGAAATGAGAAGAATGGCGGCAAAGGTGACCGAAAAGTAAATTGTCTGCTGGATATGCCCCTTCTGTAAAACGATTGTAATTCTTCGACCGACGGCCTGCACACATCTGGCACTGCCATCGACAACACCATCGATGCCATGCCAGTCAAACCATGACCAGAATTTGGCGGTGACCATAAGTGAGTAGAGTCCGACGACCCGGTATGCAGTTCCCCAAGCGGTGTCTACCCACTGGATGGGATTTTGGGCGAGCCAGAGAAAACCACGACCCGCCATCCGGTAAAACCAGTCGAGGTCAAGGCTGATGGACGCTTTTGCCCCAAGTTTATCTTTGAGGAAGATGAATGCGATGGCGGTAAATGCCAGGATTTGTAAGGTCTCACTGAGGTGATAGCCCCCATAAGGGTGGTAGGTAACCTCCGGGTTGGGCAGCATATTATAAAGAAACGGCAGATAGGAGCCGACGAAAAAGCATAAAAAAGCCGCGGCAGCCATGGCCGCATGCATATTCCACGGGGGATCCGCTGCTTTTTCGCGGGTCTCGGCACTACATCGGTCGTCGCCAAAGAAGATCAGGTAGGGTAGACGAAGTCCGGCAACGAGGAAGGTGCCGATGGATACCAGGGTAAGGAGAAAGCCGACCAGGAGAAGATGCGACTGAAAGCTTGCCGAAATAATCATCGACTTTGAAACGAAACCGGAAAAGAACGGAAATGCGGAAACGGAGATTCCACCAATCACCATAAAAAATAGAGTATTGGGCATTTTCCGGAAAAGACCGCCAAGTTCGGTAAACTTGCACTTCCCGGTGCTGTGAATAACTGCACCGGCCGCCATAAACAGCAGGCCTTTGTAGAGGATGTGGGCGAAGGCATGGGCGCAGGTACCATTGATGGCAAGGGCGGTACCGATTCCCACTCCAGCGACCATGTAACCGACCTGGCTGACAATTTCCCAGCCGAGCAATTTACGGATATCGTTTTCCATCATGGCATAGATGATTCCGTAGATGGCCATGACCACCCCCAGCACAATGAGAATATCAAAGCCGGCGAAAGCCCGGGCAAGGGTGTAAACCGCAGTTTTGGTGGTAAAGGCACACATAAAGACAGCCCCGGTAACCGTTGCCTTGCTGTAGGCATCCGGCAACCAGGAGTGGAGTGGTGGGACCGCAGCGTTGAGCATTAATCCGGCCATAATCAGCCAGGTAAAGAGATGGCTGTTCTGTTCATCCATCTGGACGAAGGAGAGATCGCCGGTTGCCTGGTAACGGAGGACGAAGCCGAGCAGCAGCAGAACACCGCCGAAGGTATGCACAAGCAGATACCGATAGCCGGCAGCTAATGCGTCTTTATCGGTATTAAACCAGATCAGGAAGGTGGAAGCGAATGCCATCATCTCCCAGAAAAGAAAGAGAACCAGATAATCACCGCTGTAGATAACTCCGAGGCTTCCGGCCACATAAAACCAGGCGGCAATGTGTTGCCAGTTGTCACGGACGTGAAGACCGTACACAGTGCCAATGATTGCCATCAGGGCCATGATAAAACCGAAGATCATCGAAAGATTATCGACCCGACCGAAGGTCAGTGTCCAATCGCCCATGAAAAGGACAACACCATGCACACCCGGTTGCCAATTGAGAAAGAGTACATCCGCAAAGGTGAGGAGAGGTACGCTGCAGAGATAGAGTTTTCGAAACGGCTCTTTAATAAGTGGCAGGAGGAGAGCGCCACATATCAATATAAGAGCTGGATGAATGAAACTAGTCGTCATAGTAATCCTCTCGGGTCATGATTCCACTGTTGCCAAACCATCTGGCGAAGAAGATGAGCACTAGGCAGGCGAGAAGAGTGAAAATCGCCCAGAAACCAGGGATGTTTGCCTCCATCCAAGTGTGTGCATGACTAGTGTCGACACCAACAATAGTCCACACCACCATGACAGCAATCGCGATGGCGCTGAGTACCTTCACTACGCGCAGTCGTTCTTGCAGGTAATCGATGAGCTTAATAATCATCCTGTCACCACCTTAACAAAATGCATCATAAAATTTGGAAAAATCCCAATAACTACAGAAATGAAACAAGCGATGAGAATTGGAATCAACATCGCCAAAGGGGCCTCTTTAATGCCTGTGTAGGGTTCATCTGCCGGTCGTTTGCCAAAAAATGCCTTGTAGCTTATCGGAGCAAAATAGGCGGCATTGAGCATGGTGCTGGCAATAAGGATGAGGAGTATGCCCATCTGGTGAGCCTGCACTGAGCCGACCAGGAGATTCCATTTGGTGATGAAGCCGGCAACCGGCGGAGCGCCGATCATGCTGAGGGAAGCAATGGCGAAAGCTCCGAAAGTAAAAGGCATGGACTTGCCGAGGCCCCCCATTTCCGAGATATTTTTCTTATGGGTTGCTACATAGATAGCGCCGGCACAAAAGAACAGGGTGATCTTCGAAAAGCCATGGTTGACGATATGGATGAGACCACCCTGAATGCCCGGAACGGTGAGAAGGGCAACACCCATTATGATATAAGATAGTTGACTGACGGTCGAATAGGCCAACCGGGCCTTGAGGTTATCCTTTGAAAGGGCGATGATCGAGGCGGCAATGACCGTAAAGCCGACAAAATAGGCGGTTGGGATACCAAGATTAAGAACATTCATGGTATCGGTGCCAAAAACAAAGAGCATGACCCTGGTGGTGCAGAAGACACCAACCTTAACCACGGCCACGGCATGGAGCAGGGCAGAGACTGGAGTGGGAGCAACCATGGCACCCGGCAACCAATGGTGGAATGGCATGATGCCGTTTTTGGCAAAGCCGAAGATGCAGAAAATATAGAGCATGACCACCAAAGTTGAGTTCACGCCCTGAGGGAAAATGCCGGTAGAGATGTTCGGGGCAAAATCCAGGGTACCTGTCAGGACATAGATGAGGATCATTGCCGGCAGGAGGAACATCTTGGCGGTGGCAGTCAGGTAAACCAGATACTTTCTCCCGCCTTTGTAACCCTCGTCATCCTGATGGTGGGCAACAAGTGGGTAGGTGCAGACGGAGACAATCTCATAGAAGAGATACATGGTGAAGAGATTATCGGAAAAGGCCACGCCTATGGCTCCGAAGATTGCTAAAGCAAAACAGGCATTGAACCGGGTTTGCGCGTGTTCCTTTAGTCCACGCATATAGCCCATGGAATAAAAAACAGCGATAGTCCATAAGGAGGAGGCGACGAGAGCGAAAATCATCGACATCGAATCGGCGCGCAAGGTAACGGATACTCCGGGAAGGATGGTGAACATATGAAATATGAGAGTCTTGCCGTGCCAGACAGCCGGTACCATCGAGCCGACAACCAACAACAGAAGAATGGAGGAAATGGAGGAGATCCCCTCTCTGATGTTCTCTTTATCCCCCTTGATCATTACTCCAAGTGTACCGATGAGTGGAATGAGCAAAGCTAAGAGTAATTTGTAATCCATTCCCGATGGCTCCATAACTAACCTTTAAGTTGGGCGGTGTCTTCCGCGTCGATCGATTTGAAGTGACCATAGACGGCGATGATAATACTGAGACCGATAGCAGCTTCCGCAGCGGCAATTGCCATAATGAAGAGCGTGAAGACTTGTCCTGTTACCGGGTCCGGGGCGGTGAACCTGTTGAATGCCATAAAATTAAGGGATGAACCGGCGAGTATGAGTTCAGCGGCTATAAGCATACCAATGAGGGTACGGCGGGTAACCATGCCGTATATTCCCATGCCGAAGAGTATAGCGCCTATGATAAGGAAGGTGTTCAGTTCATTGTAGAGGCTCAAGAGTGCCATCAGTTTTTCCTCCCATCCCGAGCAATAACTAAAGCCCCGAGGATTGCAATAAGTAAGACGATGGAAACCAATTCAAAAACCATCGAGTAATCAGTGAGAAGTTGTAGGCCTATGCTCTTAATCGAACCGTCATTGACTTTTTTCTGGATGGTCCATTCTGTTTTCAGTGCAAGAACCGCAAAACCACCGGTGATGAGGGCCGCAGTGATGAATCCCAGTGGTCCGGCCAGAATACTCGTGGGACCAATCTTTCTCTTTTCTTCAGGGGCCGCAAGCATGATGGCAAAGGAAATGGTAACCGCCACCGCACCGACATATATGAGAATCTGCATCATCGCCACAAAGGGGGAGTTGAGGAAAAAGTATAATCCGGCAACACCGATAAAACAGACAACCAGTCCGGCGATCGAGCGAACAAGTCTCTCTGAATTGCAGGCGATCAACCCACCGACCACGGTGATCAACATCATTACAAGAAAGACCACCCCAACCAGTCCGTCAACACTCAAAAGGGAGGGGGAAGCAAGGGTAGACGGGTTCATTATTTCCTCTCCTCAAGACGTTTCAGAAGATCATAGTAGAAATCTTCTTTTTTGGTGCTCGCCAGATTGTATTCTTTAGAAAAATCAATGGCGCCAAAACTGCAGGATTCAACACAGGAGCCACAAAGTGAGCATTTAGTAAAGTCGAGCTTATACTTTGTCAGCACCTTTTTCTTCCCACCTTCCGGTTTTTCACCTGCCAGTGAAATGCAATCAGAAGGGCAGGCCTTCTCGCAGAGGCCGCAAACCACACACTGCGGGTTCCCTTCTTCATCTCCGACGAGTTCAATATGGCCTCTATATCGTGCTGACATCGTCAGGGTTTCATAAGGGTAGGAGACGGTTACCGTTGGTTTGAAAAATTCCTTAAAGGTAATCCCCATGCCAATAAACAGACTCAGCAACCCGGTATAGATTTCAGTAAAGTAAGCAACCATCTCAAAACACCTTAATGAGTCCCGCAGTAAGCAGCAGGTTGAAAAGGGAAATCGGAATGAGAATTTTCCAGCAAAGATTCAGAAGTCCATAAATCGTGGTACGCGGAAAGGTCCAGCGTATCCATATAAAGGTGGCAATCAGCAGATACAGTTTCAGGATAAACCACCATACTCCGGGGAAGAGGCCAAAAGGGCAGCCCCAACCGCCAAGGAAGAGAATGGTCGTCATACAGGAACCAATGACGATATTGGCGTACTCTCCCATAAAAAAAAGCCCGAACCCCATACTGCCGTATTCTGTATGAAAACCGGCGACCAGTTCGCTTTCGGCCTCACCGAGATCAAAGGGTGCCCGGTTGGTTTCAGCCAGGGTACACATGAAAAAGATGAGAAAGGAGAAGGGCATCAGGATGTTATGCGAGTTGCCAAGGAGCGGGAAAATGTTCCAGTGAAGAATTGACCTGCTCTGCTGGTGAACGATTTCGGTTAAATCGGCGGAGCCGGCGATCATGACCACGGTGATGGCGGTAATGAGCATGGGAATCTCGTAAGCAACGGCCTGTGACACGGCTCGAACCGACGACATCATTGAATATTTGTTGCGTGAGCTCCAGCCGGCAATCAGCAGGGACATGCTGCCCATGGAGGCGAAGGCAAAAACCATCAGAACCCCGACATTCATATTCTTGGCGACGATACTATCACTAAACGGTATCGTGACAAAGCTCATGATTGCCGGAAACATGGCCAGCACCGGGGCGGTGATGAACATTATCTTGTCGGCACCACCGGGGATTGTCAATTGTTTGGCCATCAGTTTGATGCCATCGAGTGGTGGCTGGAGTAAGCCGAAAGGTCCGTTGATATTTGGGCCTGGGCGCCTTTGAATGCGTGCCGCACCTCTACGTTCAGCCCAAACCAGATATGCGGCATTGACGGCGGCGAAGGCGATGGCGAGGACTACCGCGATAATGACATTAAGTAAGGTTAATCGCATACAATTTTCCTTTTATCGATCAATCTCGGGAATAACCAGATCAAGACTGCCCATGAACGCCAGAGCGTCCATAATCATCATACCGCGACATGCTTCATCGAAAAGGTGCATATTTGAATAGGTAGGTGAACGTAATTTCAACCGATACGGATTTTTGCCACCATCGCTGACCAAGCGGATGCCGAAACTGCCTCGTGCTGTTTCCACCGCCTGGTAATAATCGCCAACCGGCGGTTTGATGAGTTTTGGTTTCTTGTCGGGCATGATTGGCCCACCCGGCAGTTTATCAAGGCCCTGCTCGACGATGCGCAGCGATTGTTCGATCTCTTCCATGCGCACCATGTATCTCGCCAGAGAATCGCACTCGTGGTAAACAGGGACGTCAAAATTAAATTCCGGATATACAGAATACGGTTCATTCTTGCGGACATCAAAGTTGATTCCCGATCCCCTTGCTACCGCACTCGAGGCTCCGTATTTACGGCACATTTCCTTGCTGAGGGGAGCAATGCCTTCCAGCCTTTTTCGAAAAATCACATTACCCGTAACTAATTTATGGTATTTTTTCATGGATTTGCGCATTCGGGGAATGAACCGTCTGGCTGCACTGATGAAATCATCATCGACATCGTTATACAGACCGCCGAAGCGGAAATAGCAATAGGTCAGGCGTGATCCGGTCACCGCCTCAAGCATGTCAAGGATGTGTTCCCGGTCTTGAAGAGCGTACATCAGCGGGCTGAAGCCACCGAGATCCATAACAAAGGCCCCGAACCAGAAGAGATGCGAAGCGATGCGGTTCAACTCGACCATTATTGCCCGGATGTATTCGGCACGTTCGGGGACGACGATTCCCGATGCCTTTTCAACAAGCAGCACATGGCCGTGGCTGTAGCCGAGGGCACCGAGATAATCCATGCGACTGAGGTTCATGAGAAACTGCGGATAGGTCTTCAGTTCGCCCATTTTTTCATGCATGCGGTGAATGTAGCCGATAACCGTTTCGGCATTGACGATATATTCCCCGTTCATTTCCATTTTGACCCGCAGGACCCCATGGGTGGCAGGGTGCTGGGGACCAACGTTGAGAATAAAAGTCTCGTCCGGTTGGAGCAGTATTGGAGAATTCATGCCTTGAAATCCTTTAAGAGTGGATGAAAATCTGCATCTTCAGGAAGGAGGAGAGGAATGAGGTGGGGATGACCATCAAATTTGATGCCAAAGAATTCATGGGTCTCTCGTTCATGCCAGTTTGCTCCTGGGTAAATCCCTGTTATCGTTGGCACTACCGGAGATTTTCGATCAATTCTGGTACGTATCACCACTCGGCAAAGGTCAAAGTCATACCGGCTAAAATCGTAAACGACCTCCAGTTGGTTGTCATTGATCCAGTCTACGCCGGTAATGCTTTCGATAAAAAATTCCGATTCATCGAGGATAGTTACTACCTTCAACAGCTGTGCAGGGGAAATCTGCGCGTCCAGATGGTACCCGTGAACCGAGTAATCTCTTTCCAGAAGGCCGTCTTGTCGCGGAGGAAGAGGAGCTTTCGCCTTCTTTTCCTGGCCTTCGCTTGCACTTGGCGCCTCTGGGGGCAATGGGGCAGGTTCGGGAAAGAGGCTTTGAAGAGTCAATTTTATCTTTTCACAAATCATTTTCAATGCTCCAAAGGAGACTCCCGTAAGCCTTTGTCAGTTAATAGTCGGCTTGGCGGGTTGCTGATTAAAATCACGCGGCTTCGGGATTTTTCCACCTTTTCCAGTTCGAAACGAGGTGTTCAAGTTCGATTATGCCTTGTAGTAAAGCCTCGGGGCGGGGAGGACATCCCGGAATGTAGACATCTACCGGAAGGAAAGTGTCCGCGCCGAGAATAATGCTATACTGACCCTCAAAAGCGAAGGGGCCACCGGAAATGGCACAATTGCCAAGGGCCATAACCCATTTCGGCTCGGGCATTTGATCGTAGAGGGTCTTGATACCCGGCATCATTTTTTTGGTGATGGTGCCTGCGACGATCATGACGTCGCTTTGTCGGGCTGAAGGGCGAAAAACCTCTGCGCCAAAACGGGACATATCGAAACGGGCACAGCCGGTTGCCATCATCTCTATAGCACAACAGGCAATGCCAAAGGTCAGAGGCCAGAGAGAATTGGCTCTGCCGATGTTAATGATTTTGTCTGCGAGGGCGAATTGGACTACCGACGAAGGAATGTTTTGCGTTCCCACTTAAATACTCCCTTAATCCATGCATAAACTACTGCGAGTGACAATATCCCGACGAAAAGGACCATTTCAACAAAATCGCGTATAGAGGATGCGAACATCGCATCGTTATAAACAGTAGCTACAGGAAAAAGGAAGAGAACGTCTACATCGAAGGCGAGAAAGATGAGAGCATACAGATAGAAGACGACACCATAGCGAATCCAGCTGTCGCCGATGGGATCCATACCACATTCGATAAACTGCAGGGCCTTGTTGCTCAGTTGCCTGGTTTTGAGGGGCATGAACAGATAAACAATGGCAATAGGGCCGAGGGCGAAAGCTAATCCTCCGAGGGTGAAAGCAGCGATCCAGAGTACATGTTCCTGATACAGAAAAGCACTGAATTGATGTTCCATACGTGATTCCTCGTTGTGCTTGCATTGAATTACACACAATGCCGACAAGTTACATCATTGCTGGTAAACATACTTTCATCTTGCTTGTTGGGGCCCTAACTTAAAGAATTGTTTGTTGAGTGTCAACAAGAAATTCACTTCGTTACCAAAATGTTGGTCATTATGAGTTTGCTATCGGTTTGGAATGGTTGATGAAAAAAGTTGCTTGTTAATATAACCAAAAATGATATAGTGGCGTAAGATGCAAAAATTTTGAAAACGACAATTGTTAGTAAATCATAACCCGGTGCATGGAGACACCTTATGTCTATCACCTTAAGACAATTAGAAATATTTATCGCTGTTGCGGAAACGGCTCAGGTAACAAAAGCAAGCAAGAAATTGTTTGTCACCCAATCTGCTGTCAGTATGGCCCTGGCGGAACTGGAAAATCAGCTTGGTGGTTCGCTCTTTGACAGGCATGGGCGGAGCCTCTTGCTCAACGCCCGGGGTAGATTTCTTCTGCCCTTATCCAAAGATATAATTTGCCAGGTGGGTAATATTGAAACCATCATGTCGGAGCGAAATGACAAACTCGATGGCCGCATTGAGGTGGTTGCCAGCACGACCTTAGGGAATTACATATTGCCTTACCTGATTGGAGCCTTCAAGCGGGTCCATCCCAATGTACACGTCAACATGTTGGTGTATAACACGAGGCATGCAGAAAAACTCGTGCTCGACAGGGAGATGGACATAGGATTTGTCGAGGGACCACTTTCCGGCCGGGAGGAAATCCTCTGGCGGCCTTGGTTTGAAGACGAACTGCTCGTCCTTTGTGGGCCTACGGACCCGCTTGCCCATAATGAGGTCTTTGATATAAACCGTGATCTTAAGGGCAAAAAATGGATTATGCGAGAAAGCGGGTCGGGTACCGCCGCAACCATCAGTGAACGGTTCGGAAAGTATATGGATGAAGTGCATGTGGTTATGGAGATGGGGCATCCGGAAGCGGTTAAGCGGGCTGTTGAATCCGGGGCGGGCATAACCTGTCTTTCGGCGCTTTGTATCTGTCGAGAGGCTGAAAACGGTTGGCTGAAGGGACTGAAAATTGAAGGGCTGGATATGAAGCGGCAGCTGAAAATTATCCAGAGAAAAGATACCGTGATCAGTGAGGCTTTGACCGAATTTCTTGCCTTCTGTGATGTTATGTCGATCTGCGACGACTCTCGGGTCTGCCTCTCTTCTCCTTGGAAATTGCAATCACTTCTGGCCAGACACTCGGCACTTAAAAAAACCAATTAAGCAGTTGTCCGAATATCAGTACAATACCTTCTTTAACCATAAACCATGCGCCGGAGCTGTTGGGCCGGCCATGGTGCGGTTATTTGCCGCGAGTATTGCAGCAAATTCCTGCGGTGTGATCTTCCCTTTCCCGACCTCAAACAAGGTACCGACGAGGTTGCGGATCATATTGCGTAAAAAGCCATCTCCGTTAAACTGCAGAACGAAGAGTTCACTGCTCTTTTCAAGCAGCAGAGCCTCATGGATTGTTCGAACGGCGCCGCGCCCTGAACTTGCGGCCTTGTCTCTCGATCCGCTGTTTTCAAAGGAAGAAAAATCATGGGTGCCTTGTATCATGGCGAGGCAATTTTGCATGGCCAGAAAATCAAGGGGACAAGTGACATGCAAGGAATGAAGGCGCAGGCGGGGAGGGTGTATCTTGCCGGTGAAGACTTCATACTGATACTGCTTGCCAACTGCGGAAAAGCGAGCATGGAAGGAGCTGGCAGCTTCTTCAGCGCTGAAGATTCGTATAGCAAGCGGGAGCATAGCGTTCAAGCCGCGCAAAAAAGCATCACAACTGATCGTTGAAGAGGTGTGGAAATGGGCGACCATGCCGTCGGCATGGACGCCTGCATCGGTGCGGCCGGCACCGTTCACGAGGATATTTTCTCGTGTCATTCGGTTGAGGAAACCTTCAATTTCACCCTGTATGGTACGACTGTTTTTCTGGCGCTGCCAGCCGCTGAATTCGGTGCCGTCGTAGCCGATTACCAGTTTAATATTGCGTGTTTCGTTGGACATTGCTGGGATGGAGACTGGCAAGATGGCGGCATGGTTCAGGGAAACAGCGGGACGATGCCAAGACCGGCGGTCTCGGCAAATCCATACATGATATTCATATTTTGAACGGCTTGCCCGGATGCACCTTTGACAATGTTATCAATTGTCGACATAACGATGATTCGCTGCGTTGCCGGATCGATTCTAAAGGATATATCACAGAAGTTGGAGCCTCTGACAAATTGAGTCGCAGGGAGGACATCTCCTTCCAGCAAGCGGATGAACGGCTCTGTAGCATACTGCTCACGATAGAGGTCATTGATATTGTGTTGATTGAAACCGGGAGCCAGGGACGCATATACGGTGCTCAGGATACCACGGGAAATTGGCAAAAGATGCGGAGTAAAAGTAATGCTCACGGCTTGTCCGGCAATTGCGCTCAATTCCTGTTCAATCTCCGGGGTATGTCGATGGCTTCTCCCGACTTTATAGGGCCGAAAGCCGTCGTGCACCTCACAAAACAGGCTGCCGGTTTGCGCTGTTCGCCCGGCTCCCGATGTCCCCGATTTGGAGTCGGCTATTATAGTCTGAGGTTGTATTGCACCTGCTTTTAAAAGCGGGGCGAGGCCTAAGATGATCGAGGTAGGATAACAACCGGGGTTGGCAACCAGACTGCAGCCGGCGATTTCCTGTCGATAGAGTTCAGGAAGTCCATAGACGGCTTCTTGCAACAGTTGGCTTGAGGAATGCGGTTGATACCACTGCTCATAAACTGCGACATCGCGCAGGCGAAAGTCGGCAGAGAGATCGACAACTTTTTTACCGGCGGCGAGGAGGACCGGTACCAGATCCATTGCTGTCTTGTGGGGAACAGCGGTAAAAAAAAGATCGGCTTTATGGCAGAGTTCATCTACTGGCAGGTTCTCGCAAAGCACATTGACCTTGCCTCGCAGGTTTGGAAAGATATCTGACAGGGGCAGGCCGGCATATTGCCTGGAGGTAGCGACGGATATTTTTACTTGAGGATGGTTGCAGAGTATTCTGGCGAGCTCGGCCCCGGTGTATCCGGAAGCCCCGATGATTCCTACTTTGATCATAGTGAATTTCCTCCCCGGAAATGAGGTGCAGATGAAACTGGCAAGATAGCCGTTGTTGAAAAAAACGTGGCCGGAGAAATGTAGCGAACGTTCCTCCAAGCAAAAAAGGGGAATGACAGCTGAACCGTCATTCCCCTCATAAAAAACACAATGTGTACGTAGTGCCCCAGCTTTTGCCGAATCGGATCGGAATAGGCTGGGATTGTCTCGATAAATCTCTTAACGTTTCGAGAACTGGAACTTGGCTCGGGCGCCTTTCTGACCGTATTTCTTCCGCTCTTTCTGGCGAGGGTCGCGGGTAATCAGTCCGGATTGTTTCAATGAATGTCTGTTCTCCGGATTTGTTTCAAGCAACGCTTTGGAAATACCATGACACAAGGCATCGGCTTGGGCCGATTTTCCACCGCCTCGTAAGGTGGCGATCACATCATATTGGTCGGCGGTCTCGGTAACTTTGAAAGGCTTGACAATTCGTTGATTCTTGAAAATTTGACCAAAATAAGCGTCAACTTCCATTTCGTTGACTATCATTTTGCCGGTTCCAGGTGTAAGCCAAACTCTGGCGACGGCATTTTTTCTTTTTCCGGTGGCGTAAAAACGATCTTGAGCCATGATTATTTCTCCAAGATTAAATATCTAATTCAGCAGGCTGCTGTGCTGCGTGAGGATGATTTGTTCCGGCGTAGATCTTCAGCTTTTTGAGTTGAGCGCGGCCGAGCTTGTTTTTCGGCAGCATCCCCCGCACGGCGTGCATAATCAGGTCGGTCGGGTGTTTGACGAGAAGATCTTTGGCAGAGGCTTCCTTCAGGCCGCCCATATACCCGGTGTGACGGTAGTATTTCTTGTCGTCGAGCTTGTTGCCGGTAAGGGCTACTTTTTCTGCATTGGTAACAATTATGAAATCACCATTGTCAATAAAGGAAGAAAAAGTCGGCTTATGTTTACCGCGCAGCCGATTAGCAATCTCAGACGCCAGACGGCCAAGAACCTTGTTCTCGGCGTCGACAACGTACCACTTTTTTTCGATCTCGTTGACTGGGGCAAGATAGGTTTTCATTATATCCCTCGAATGGTCGATCTTTTTAATAAAAAAAGGTCCGAACAGTGTCGAACCTTTGATATTTTATAGTGGAGCGGGAAACGAGATTCGAACTCGCGACTTCAACCTTGGCAAGGTTGCACTCTACCACTGAGTTATTCCCGCTCGTTTTGTTTTCCTCGATCAAAACTGGGGTGTTTATACAAGGTCTTCAGTTGGGTGTCAATTAAAAAAATAATTAAGTCAAGCCTACCAATATAATTGTTTTCTTCCTAAGTGTCACGAAAAAATAGAGAAGGTTTCGTTTGTTTCGGGTATGCTACTGAAGTTCATTGCAATTCTCTCCACACAGTTTCTTTGCAATTTGCAGATCGTTTGATTGTAATTGTTTTTCTGTTTGAATTTGTAGTCTTTTTCATCTTCCCGAGCAACGATCATGAAACACCCGACAGCGACAAGAAAAGCCGTGATTTCCCGAAAAACCTTGGAAACAGATATTGAGCTGGAGTTTGAGCTCGACGGAACCGGGGTCAGTGCAATACAAACCGGGGTGCCCTTTCTCGACCATATGTTGACTCTTTTCGCTGTTCATGGCTTTTTTGATCTGTCTATTCAGGCGAAAGGGGACACGGCAGTTGATGATCATCACTCCGTTGAGGATCTTGGTATCTGTCTCGGCAGGGCTATAGCCGAAACTTTGTCCGATAAAGGAGGGATTTCTCGATACGGCAGTTGCTTTCTGCCGATGGATGAAACCCTTGTCCGCGTAGTTATTGATGTTTCCAATCGTCCGTTTCTTCACTATGGGGTCAAGGTTACCGAGCAAAAAATCGGTTCCTTCGATACGGTTCTGGCCAAGGAATTTTTTCGCGCCGTTTCGCAACATGCGGGTCTGACTTTGCACATTGATCTCTTGCATGGGGAGAATGGCCATCATATAATAGAGGCTATTTTTAAAGGTTTTGGCCGTGCTCTGAAGATGGCGGTGACCCGGATAGCGATCGCCGGAGCACTCTCATCCAAAGGTTGCTTGTAAGAGAGTTCATCGAAAAGAGTGCTTGGAGCACCGTTACTCAATCAAAAGGTGATTTTGTGAGAAGAATATCGAGAATACTTGCAGTGTGCAGTGTGTCAATCGTGTTCCTGGCATCGTGTTCAGTCAACACCGGCGATGATCAACAAAGTCAGGCAGCTCTGAAACCACTCTCCTGCATTGCTGTGTTGCCGGCCGGAACGGCTGTTGACAAAGATGAAACGGTCAGCCTTGAACAGGCACGTTCATTGGAAAATGGAGCGGTATATGCGACAGGCATTATGGCCCGTGAATTGAACGGCAACGTTAAGGCCCGTATTGTCAGTATCAATCAGACGGCAGCACTTGCACCGGAAGTTTCCGGCGGTGTATTTGGAATGGTGTCGGCGGTTGGTAAAAAGGTTGGCTGTGACGGGGTGCTGGTGACGACTGTCCGACGTTTCAAACAGCGTGAGGGAACTGAATATGCATCCGATGATCCGGCCTCCGCCGATCTGAATATGGCGCTTATTCATGCCGCCAATGGAGCCGTACTCTGGACCGCCGAGATTCGTGAGACACAAGAATCCTTTCTCGATAATATTTTGACCTTCGATAAGGTGCAGAACCGAGGTTTTAAGTGGGTAAGCGTCGAGGAGATGGTAGAACAAGGCATAATCGAACGATTAGCGAGTTGTCCCTATCTGAAAAAGTAGTTTTGACTTTCGGTTCGTGTTCAGCCTGCGGTCAATACCGCAGGCTGAGTGTTTTCTTGCTCATTTCCCCCACAGAGCTTTTTTCCTTTTCCGTTTTCCTGCTTTTGTCCTGAATGAATACTGGTTACCGGCTACCGGCTAGACTGAACCGAAAAATCGGTCAGGCAATGCACGATTACAAAATGTTTTCTGCCGAAGACAACGTTTTGGTGGCCGTCTCCGGAGGAATTGACAGCCTTGTTCTGGCTTGTGTGATGAAGCTGTGGCAAAAAAAGGCACCCATTCGCTTCAACCTTATAGCATATCATATCGACCACGGATTCTGGCGTAAGGACAGGGGTATGGCGGCTCCAGCGGCGGCCATCGAACAACAGTTACTATCCTTTGCCATGACTTTGGAGATAGTCGGCGAACGGGAGATCAGCGATGAGGCAAGAACCTGTTTTCTTTGCGCTCGCAACCGCCGCAGCCAGCTCTTTGATCTGGCCAGAGACCGAGGATGCAATAAAATTGCCCTGGGACACCATAAAGACGATCTTATCGAAACCTTTTTTCTCAACGCCATCTACAGCGGTAATATCTCGACCATGATTCCCCGGCAGGATTTATTCGACGGCACCCTTTCCATTGTTCGGCCGATGGCCTATCTTGAAAAAAGCGAGGTGCGGCAAATTGCCGGCGAACTCAATCTCCAGCCGGTAAAAAATCTCTGTCCTTTGTCCGATGATACCAGGCGTGAAAAGGTTCGCAAATTTTTACAAGGACTCTATGAAGAGGAGCCTGGGGCAAAGAGCTCAATTTTTGCCGCCCTTTCCAATGTTCGCCGGGAATATCTGTTATGAGAACCGAGGTCGAATGTCTACCCTGTTTTGTCCGGCAAGCGTTGCAGGTGGCGCGTATTGTCGAATGCTCCCCGGAGATTCAGCTTCAGGTGGTGCAAAAAATTGCGGCAATCGTTGCAGGCCTTGATGTTCACCTCAGTCCACCGGCCAACGCGTGGCGGATTTACCAAACTATTGCCGAAATAACCGGCTGTGAAGACCCTTACCGACATCTGAAGATCACCAGCAATGAAGAAGCACTCCACTCTTTGCCGGAACTTCGCAGGGAGATTGAAGCAAGTGCGTCCCCGTTGACAACGATCCTGCGTTTTGCTATTGCCGGCAATAGCATTGACTACGGAGCCTTTGCCCGCGTTGATATTGCTGCTGCTTTGAACAAAAGTCGGAACAACCCTTTTGCAGTTGACCACTCCGCCCAGTTCGGCGATCGCCTCACTGCCTTGAAAAAAGGGGCAAGTGTGCTTTATCTTGCCGATAACAGCGGGGAAATAGTCTACGATAGTCTTCTGATAGAATATCTCTTTCGCCACGATTTAACGATTACCATTGCGGTCAAGGAAGGACCGATTATCAATGACGCCCTGATGGAAGATGCCCTTGCTGCCGGCCTTGACAGATTCGGCCGGATCATTTCCAATGGTTCGAGTTGCCCGGGCACGGTTCTCGACCAATGTTCGGCTGAATTTCGCCAAATCTTTGCGTCGGCAGACCTGGTTATTTCCAAAGGTCAGGGTAACTTCGAAAGCTTATCGGAGGTTGAAAGGGAGGTTTTTTTTCTTCTCATGCTCAAATGCCGGGTGGCCGCCAGGCATATGGCGGAACTCGTTGGTATCGATCCGGCCCATCTTCCCGGGGAAGGTGAAATGGTAGTGTATTGTTCGACTATTCCAAAAGGTGAAAGGTTATGAAGACACGTATTAAAAGTATCCTGCGGGAAAAACCGGTGGGCGAGACTGTCACCATTACCGGCTGGGTGCGAACCCGAAGAGATACCGGCGGTTTTTCTTTCATCGAGATCAGTGATGGCTCTTGTCTTGCCAATCTGCAGATTATTGCCGATGAAAAGCTGGGCAATTACGAATCGGAGATAAAACAGTTGTCCACCGGGGCAAGTGTGATCATCGAAGGGGAACTGAAGGCATCTCCGGCTAAGGGTCAGGAGGTTGAAGTACACGCCATAAAAATTGCCGTCATCGGCAAAGCCGACCCTGAGACCTATCCCCTGCAGAAAAAGCGCCATTCCTTTGAATTCCTTCGTGAGATCAGTCATCTCCGGCCGAGAACCAATGCCCTCGGGGCGGTTGGCCGGGTACGTTCGCGGCTGTCCTATGCCGTCCACCAGTTCTTCCAAGAGCGCGGCTTTGTCCAAGTCCACACGCCGATAATAACCACCAGTGATTGTGAGGGCGCCGGAGAGATGTTCCAGGTCACCACCGGCAAGCAGGGTAAGGATGAGCATTTCTTTGGCCGGCCGGCCGGCCTCACCGTCAGCGGTCAGCTGCAGGCCGAGGTGTACGCCCTGGCGCTTGGTGACGTTTATACCTTCGGGCCGACCTTTCGCGCTGAAAAATCGAATACCTCGCGACATCTGGCGGAATTTTGGATGATCGAGCCGGAGATGGCCTTTTGCGACCTGCAGGGCAATATGCAGCTTGCCGAAGAGATGCTCAAATATCTCCTCGTCGATGCCATGACCCATTGTCCGGAAGATATGGAACTGTTCGATAAGTTTATCGAAAAAGGCCTGCTGCAAAAGCTGCGAGGTGTCACCGAGCAGGAGTTTGCCCATATTACCTATACCGAGGCGGTGGATCGTCTGAAAAAGGCCAAGAAGCAGTTTGAGTTTCCTGTCGAATGGGGCCTTGATCTGCAATCGGAGCACGAACGGTATCTGACCGAGGAGGTGTTCAAACGGCCGCTGACGGTTACCGACTACCCGGCGACTATCAAGCCCTTCTACATGCGGGTGAATGAGGATGGCAAGACGGTGGCGGCCATGGATATCCTGGTTCCGGGGATCGGTGAGATTGTCGGCGGCAGCCAGCGTGAAGAGCGCTACGATGTCCTCGCCGCCCGGATGAGCGACGCTGGAATTACCCTCGCCGACTATCAGTGGTATCTCGATCTTCGCCTCTATGGCTCGGTACCCCATGCCGGTTTTGGTCTTGGTTTTGAACGGCTTATTCAGTTTGTCACCGGTATGACCAATATTCGTGAGGTCATACCATTTCCGAGGACGCCGGGTTTCGCGCCATGTTGATGGTGGGAGGAAATTTTGAGTAAAGGCCCGGGGGTACAGAAGATGTTCGATGCCATTGCCGGCCGATATGATCTGATGAACCGGGTCATGACTCTTGGACAGGATCAGCGCTGGCGCAAATTTGTGGTGCGAACGGCCGGTGATCCGGGTAGCGGTCGAACCCTCGATTTGGCAACGGGAACCGGCGATATCGCGGCGCTGATGTCGGCAACACATGCTCGTGCCAGGGTGGTGGGCGGCGATTTTTCTCTGAACATGCTGAACGAGGCGAGGAAACGATTCGCCGACAAAGACATTTTCTGGCATGCCTGTGATGCCAACTGTCTGCCCTTTGTCGACGACAGCTTTGCCTCGGTAACCTTCGGTTATTTGCTGCGCAATGTCGATGATGCGGGAAAAGTTCTCAGGGAAGTCCATCGGGTGTTGAAGCCGGGCGGTATAATCGTCTGTCTCGACACCACCCCTCCACAGAAAAACCTCCTGTATCCGCTGGTAAGATTCTATTTTCGCTTTGGTATCCCTGTTCTCGGAAAATTGCTGGCCGATGATGCGGCGGCCTATGCCTACCTGACTGGATCGACGATGAATTTTTACAGTGCTGAAGATCTTGCCGGATTGTTTCAGGGTGCCGGATTCACAAACGTCGGTTACAAGAAATTCATGCTTGGCACCATCGGAGTACACTGGGGTCAAAAAATCTGAGAGGAAAACCCTCATCCTGAAGCATACGCTGAAAAGCCGATCAGTATGTGTTCCTTTCAGGGATCTTTTACTGCAGCAAGCAACTCTTGTTTTCCCTCAGGACCGAGCCCCGCCAACTCGGCAATCGATCGACAGTAATAGATTGAGGAACCCTGACGCTGGTAGACGTTTGGCTGATTCTCTTTGCGCGGGTAGCCGGCGAGGACGAGGCCGAGTTCCCCGGAGGGATCAAAGACCACGATATCAGCAGTTTTTTGGGTGGTGGTCAGATCATCGAGGATGGCGGGTAGAGTACCACCTTCTTTTTTGGTGATCGCATCGAAGCGAATGAAGGCCGGATGGAATTTCTCCCGAACGAGCCTCTGCAGTTCCTCACCGAGTGTTTCCTCCGTCTCTTTGCTGCCGATTATCGCCGCCGATCGGGAAACCTTCTCTTCTATCTGAATCGAGATCGCCGACCCGGATGGTTCCACCCCGCTTAACCACGGCAAAGATACCTTCCCGTGGCATGACGCAGTCGCCGGCCTGATGATAGATGGCACAACGGGTGTGGCAGATTTTCCCAAGCTGCGAGATCACCAGCTCTGTTTTGCCGATGCTGATATGCCTGCCAACCTCAAGGGCCGTAAGATCCAGTCCCTCGGTGGTGATATTCTCGGCAAAATTACCGGCTACGACATCCAAGCCTTTGGCCCGCATGGTGTTGATGCTTTCCTGAGCGAGAAAGCTCACCTGGCGATGCCACCGGCCGCCATGGGCATCATGTTCCAGACCGAAATCGACGATAAGCTTGGTTGTATCGATATTGTTCTTTCGCGTTCCTTTTCGGTCGCTGATGGAAATTGCCTTGATTTTGTTCACTGGAGAGCCTCTTATCGCCACGGGTCGCGTTCCTCCCATGACAGAATCTTTTGCAAGAATTTAACGAATATGTTGGAGCATCGGATGGAATAACCGACGTTGCTCCGGCTGTGGCCATGATACCACAAAGTGCCTGTCTATGAAAATATCGTCAAATTCACTTTTGTCAAACCAATTTGCGGGCGATTGGACAATGGTTCCGGAGGACGGTAATGAAATGCTTGCATCGGCATGAATGATATGAGAAAATTCAAAGAGAGAAAGATCGTCTTCTTTCAGATATCGAAAACACCCTGTTAGACATAAAACATTGGCGAAAAATCAAGGATTTTTGTTACAACTTCAAACTACTACGAGGGGGAGAAAGCATGAGTATCATGAATGAGATTAAAAGAGTCGTAACACCGGTCGATTTTTCCGATAATTCCAAGCTTATTGCCGAATCGGCGGCATATGTCGCCGGAAAATTCGGGGCATCCATGTATCTGGTGTTTGTCGTCCAGAATTTTGATGACTATTCCGGTTTTTTTGTGCCGCAGATGTCTCTTCCTTCCCTTGAAGGTGAACTCGTCGAGAGTGCCGAGGTGAAAATGGCTTCCTTTTGCGGGGAAATGGTTGAATACTGCGAAGCAGCCGGGGTGAAGGAGCTGAGTTACAAGGTCTTCATGGGTGATGTCCCCGAAAAGCTCGTCGAGTATGCGGCGGAAATCAAGGCCGACCTCATTATTATGGGCACCCATGGTTATAAGGGGTTGGAGAAAATCATGTTCGGCAGCGTTGCCGACAAGGTGGTGCGATCGGCTTCCTGCCCGGTCTTGACTATTAACCCCTACACCTGTTGTAAATAGTTGGAGGTCGAGGCAGGGGATTTGCTTCGGCCCCGGCTATCCGATAATCGCCAGCAGGCCGTTTTTTGTAGTCCCGGTGGCCGAGGCTTTGCCGATAAGTAAAGCGCAGGGTTGACCGGGAAAGAGATAGAAGTTGACGGGAATTCTGCCGAATCTCGCCGCCGGGAAATCGGCGGCCAGACGGTTTTCCCAGGCACCGGACAGGGAGGATTGTCGGTTGGCAAGTTCGAGTTGCTGCCCGGCAATTGCCGACCCGTCGATCAACTCGGCAAACAACTCCTCCATGGTTGTCAGCATGGAGGAGTTGTTCGTGGTAAATTCATGCACTGTATTGCTTGCTTCGTCCCTGTTCCATCCGACAAAGGTTGGCAGGTGCAGGCTCGCAACGAGGGGTGCCTGCTGTCCCGTTTTCTGCTGATAGGTGTCAAGGAGAAGGTCTCCATTCTCCTTGCCGCTGGTGAGGAAAAGCGCGCAGTCCTCAATGTTCCCGGCAAGAAAGAGGGTTCTCCAAGCCTTAAACCTGTTCTTGACATTGCCGGCGGAACCGCCGCGCAATGTGCCTCCCAGGCGGGAAAGTTCGGCAAAAGGATTCTCCTCCTCTTGGTCATCCTCTCCCTGCAGTTCCTTGAACAACACCTTTTCCTCATCCTCGATTACGGCAAGGTTAAGGGCGATCTCCTCCTCCTCTTGATCAAGCAGTTCGCCGATAGCCAGAACCAGCCGCGCCTGCCAGAGTTTTTCCACCTCCTCCTTTTCCTGGATCTCGGCCGGGAGTTCCTGCGTGCCGACAAGCGAGCGGACGATGGATCGTTCCGACTCGTCCTTCCGAGACGGACTTCCGGCCATGCCGGCCAGGGTCAGGGAACTCAACTGGGCTGCATAATCATCTCCGCCGGATTTGATGTCGGCGACAAGGCGGAGAAAGCGATTTCGATCCTGGCCCAGCGGACAGGGAGTATGTACTTGACAGAACCCCGATTTAATGAAACTATCCGGGGATTCTTTGTCGCCTGTCTCCGGTGGATCTTCCACCGGCGAGAGGAGATGAACCTTTTGAAATAACAGAAAAATCGGATACAGGCGGAGCGAGTTGACCGTCGTTCCCGGAAAATAAAGGGTGTTGAGTGAGTTCATATGGAAAATCTTCAAGGAAAAGTTTCATTATATCTTTCGGCAGCGTTTTATCTGCTTTTTAACCTGCGTCTGGGTGCCGATAGCCAGGCAACCCTTACTGCAACGCTGTGGCAGATTGTGCAGACTGCGCCTTATGTTGCCGGTGTTACCTACGTCATAATCGCCCTTCTCCAATACATGGCGGGGGGCGAGAAGATACCCTGGGACCGGCGACTGCGGCTATTTTTTGCCATTGGTATTCTGGCCGGCCTTATTTTTGCCATCTACGAATATGCCGGAACAGGCACAGGCCTCAAATAATACCGGGGCGAGTCCGGCCTGTAAACGATAGAAACGGTTCGGCGAAGATTTTGGTGCCACCTCTGACTGTCGATCAAAAGTGCCTGGTTTCCATTGGATGGCTTTTTAAGTAGCGGTCGCGAGATAAGCGCATGTTTTCCAGGTGCTGTTCTATAACCTTACCATTTAACTCAACCCCGAATTCAGAAGGTTCGGCTTTTCTGTCGACAGAAAAGAGCTTTGCTAAGACCATTCTCCCTACTTCACTGCGATAATGAGATTGTTCCCAATAATACCGCATGGTATCTCTCCCGGTTTTCTGAGGAATTTCTTCTGCGGTTATATCGTTAAAACCGGAAAAATCGATCAACCTTATATCGCAGCCATGTGCCTTACGCTTGTCTACCAATTTCACCAATGCCCGTTGCCAATTCTCCCTCTTTTCCCATTGAGAAAGATAGTGAAGTTCCGACAACGCATGGTTGGGTTGAATGAAAAACCGTAGCTGAGTGCCGTATTCACAAAAATTTTCAGTCACTTTGTCGAGTTGCCCCATAACGGTGGTAGATTCAGGCACCACCGTTTTAGATACATTCTGCAGCGCTTTTTCAAAGGCTTTCGCTGTGCCCCCGTCAACCTCCATGTTGCGTTCCACGCACTGTTCCGGTTCCTGTCCGTATGTAGAGAGTATTGATGGACAATCTTGTTCAGAGGTCCCCGAAAGGATTTTGAAGGTGTCCATTGCCATATCATTGGATAAACACCGTTTGATATTTATCAGTAATCGCCATAAGGGATACAATGAATTGGTGAATATCAGCGATCTGTTAAAATCGGTATTGCCAATGCTATCGGTGAACAGCCAACCGTATTCTAGTCCCCAGACAACGATTTCAGGTCTCTGAAAGCCACTTGTATGAGAGAGCATAGCGATGGCGTCACCTTGCGTTCCACCACTCAGGGCAAGGTTCAAGACACGTTTATTCTTGAATAATTCTATCTGGGCGGGCAATCCAATTTCTGTTCGAGAACTCCCCAGATACACAACTTCAGGGCGGTAACGGAAAGCGGCATAGGTTTTTGCCCAAGGTGTGATCTTTGGTTGTCTTGGGCCACTTCTATTGATCAACTCCGTGTTCCATTGATGAATGAAATACGGATCGACAACATAGTTCAACGCTCCAACTACGGTTAATAGAGATACGGTGACGATGCCTATTATAAAAAAATAAGTTCGATGATCTGATTGCTTGTATTTAATAGAGCTTCTCCTGCTTCGTCGACTCCCTAAGGTCTCGACCGGATCTGTTTCTGGAATTGCAAGACTAGATGGCTGAGCCATTGCCGAAATCCGTGTACATGCCGAGATATGTTTCGCGGACTGTAAGCGACCCGCAAAGCCGGTCAAGCGTTTCGTATTGTTCGGCAAAGCGCAGACGGAAGGAGTGATAGGCGTCAGCACTTTGCCATCGATCAATCGTCAGATAACGACCCGGCCTTGAAGAGTCCTGCAGCAGCAGTGTCTCGACGTACGCCGGATCGTAACGGAAGAGTGCTACCCAGGTTCCGTTCGGTCCGTAGTGGCGCTGAAACTCAGCGTCAGCGGTTGAAGGAACCAGAAACTCCCAGACATATGTGAAGAGGTTCGCCATGTTCAGGGTATGTGATCGCATTAACGGCAAAATAACCGGTTTATGCGGTGCATCTAAATATTGGAATTAAGCATCATGTCCCCGAATTTCCCGTATGTACTTTCTCTGATTGGTTTAGCTTCCCCTCCCTTGACGGGAGGGGATTGAGGGGCGGGTGAGTTTGATGCGAAGGCGCACATTGCAGCTTCCCCCACCCCTAACCCCCTCCCGCAAGGGGTGGGGGAACTTTATAAATAGTGCTCAATAGATACAACATTTCAATCGGATATTTATTTTTTGTGGGGCTAAAGATACTGCGATTCAGCTTGCTGTTTAACGTGTCGATATCGGTAGTGTCCAAACCACCCTTAGCATAAATCATGTACTCGATCTGAAATTTTTGCTCATTCATTATGACAACTTTTGAACATCAATGACATTCGCAGAAGCATCACCGTTCGTTCATTTAGCGGCGTTTCCTATCTACATCTGGCAGCCTCTGCAGCAACGTGACCAGCCAGAGCCGCAACAAATGTTCTCAGTCCTGTCATCTCAGACATCTGTGAAAATTCCCCATTCTCGCAAGCACTCCGCGGCGACGTTATGAGTGCGGCAGTGGTGTAAAGCTGTTCTTTTACCAATTTCTGACAGAGCAAGTCATACCGGACGAGGTACGAAGCCCCCTTAAACTCCTTGAGAACGGGAAAATGCGGCGACACATCCCTTACCGGGCATCTGGATTTCGGGGAATCCTCAACCATCATCAACCAGCCAACGAAAGGGCGAGGTTGTTTACCAAAGGCCTCTTCACGGTAGGCTGCCCAGAAGTCATGGGCGGTGCCAATGGCATGTTCGGTTCGATTATTGAAGTTGTTTCCGAATGAGCCAACTTGACTTTTCACCTCGATAGCAACGATTAACTCGCCCTTGTATATGACCAAAAGATCCCAGAGTTTTGTCGGTCTGAAGTAGCCGGGCAAGGTCAGTACCGCTCGGTTCCGATGCTGCTCGGCATCGGCAAGTCCATTGGCCCGCACGATGTCGAGCACCAAAGCCAAGAATCCATCCATGTTCTTGCCTGCTGTAACGCCGGCGCGCTCGCCTTGGTCAGCCTTGCCGGATTCAATCTGCTTTTGTCTTGCTGCCGCACGGTTTCCCCAAAAGGCCTTTACCGCCCCATGGGCTTTTTGCTGGTAATCGACAAGATTAAGGGCCATTTAATCTCCATTGCCTCCAAGGGAGGATTTTTCTTCATTGGAAAGTCCAAACAGTTTGAATACTGCTTGGTTGCAGGCTTGGATGTACAGTTGTATTGCCGTTTCCACCAGCTCTGCCCGCAACCTTTGCGGGACATCAGCCCATTGCGGAACGCGGAGACGGCGCAGGTACTGTGCCTGAAACCGGAGGAATCCACCGCGCATTTTGGTCGAGTAGGTCGCAATGAAGAGACGTGTGACGGCTGAAAGCAATACCGCTTGCAATGCCCGCAAGTCCCAATCGTTGGACGTGACATAGTAAAGGTTGTGGTGCGGGTACAACTTTCCGGCCTCAAAAACGATATGTGCCTCCCCCTTGATGTCGGGAATCAGGAGCTTCGGCCTTGATGCCAGTTCCGGGGTGATACGGTCGATGGTGCGATACCAGTTGGCCGGGGTCTTCTGGGCGCAGTGACGGGCAGAGATACTCTCCCGTCGCGTTTCCAAATAATGACGCAGGCGTGGATAATTCCGCAGGTCGACAAGACCACCAGCCTCGGCAAACGGATTGATGACGCCTTGACCGCGCCATTGCACCTCGCCGGATACTATGTCTTTTGTGGTAACCAGCGGCAGTTTGCGATCAGTTTCCACGTCGAGTGCATCAAAATCGCCTATATAGGCCTTGTCCAAGCCGGTTGCTACGCCGATTCCCACTTTGCAACCCACCTTTTCCAAGCTTGGGAATTGTTTCTCAAGACGACGAATCAGCGCCATCTGATCCGAAGATTCGAGCAACCAGGGTTCCGGCCCATGAGTGACTCGGGCGAGTTCTCGCACCGGTCCCACCTCTTTCGGAAGATTCCGAGCTGTTAGCGCGGCGGACAAATTCGCAAGCGTGGCTCGATCAATGGCTGGGCGATGGGCAATGCGTGTTGCACCAGGAGTTTCCCGGCTAATAATAGTGATGGCGGGGTAGGCGATCACATCGGAGTGGAACGCCGGGGTATCGACCATGTCGACATAGATTTTCATGTTAAACCGATCTGCCACCAGGCTGCGAAGCGGCCCACCATATCGGTTTTTCATCCAGCGATCCGCACAGATAAAGCCAAGACACCCCCCCTTAACCAACGCTAATAGCGACCGTTCGATGAAGGGGATGTAGATATCGGCCCGGTCATACATAGTCTGGTAGCGGCGACGGTACGCCGCCAGTAAGGGCGCGGGAATCTGTTCTTGACGAACATAAGGAGGGTTTCCGACAACAAAATCGAATTCCCCTTCAAGGGGTGATAAAAGGAAATCTCCCTGTATAAGCCAGCGGTCAGCAAGTGCTACTGCGAATTGATCTTCTATATTTTCTTGTTTCAGTCGCTCGATCACGGCTAATCGGGTGGAAGTGAACGTATGGCGATGCAGTTCAACGGCGCGAATTGCGTCGCCTAACTCTTCCACAATAGTTTTGGTGTGTTGCGATGTTCTCCATGCCGTCAGCAGCCGACTGATCACCGGTAATAGAAAGTCACCGCCGCCGAACGAGGGTTCCAAAATTCGCTTTTCATGGAGCGGTTGATCCGCAGTGTAGCCAGCGAGATCGAGGATAAAATCGACTACCTCGATGCGTGTAAAGATTGCCCCGCGAGATTCGGCTCCTGCTGTTGCCGACAATTTCTCAATTGCCGCAGCGACCATAGGCGAATGAGCATAAACCGACTCGCTAAACAAATTGAGCTGCCTGGATGTCAAGTTTATATTCCTTATCTATAATCTGCGCTAATTGCTAGGATAGTTGCTGGCAAATTGCTGGGCTGCTCTTAAATACCAGACACTTAGGGTTGGTTTGCATACAGAAGCGCCATTTCAATACGCAGGACAGATGTCCTTCGATGGTCAACGTATAATTCAAAAACATCATAAACTAACGGACAGATTACAGGTAGAAGATATTTCCTGAACCTCGGAGATGCTCCGAGAAGCATCATGGTGACTGGTGGTGACTGGTTGACTTATGGCGTTATATGAAGGTGAGTATGATACCCTTAAGCTGCTTTGTTTGTTGAGATTATATGTAGAGAAAATATTATGACTATCACGTCGGTCAATTATAGAGATGTTGACTTTTACGTATATAAATCCGTCCCCTTTTTCGCTTTAACTATATGCCTGTGGTAAAATTTTTCACCTGCCTTGATTTTGAACTAAAATCCTCATTTTGCAAGAGGCTGAATGTATCCCTAATACCATAAAAGTGATCTGCTGCAATCGATATCCTTCATATCCTTCTTGAAAACCAATGGAGGATCACCAATGGATCAATCACTTGCTCTTCACCCAATTATACCGACAGAAGGTAAATCCAGATTTGCTGCCTGGCGCAACACCAATCCCCACCACAGGAAATGTCCAGTTAATATTGAATTATCTAGCGAATGAAATGACGAAAAGACAGGACTAAACTGTTACCCCATTTTTGGACAAATTCGAATGAAGATGGGGTTAAGTGGCAGATTATAGAGAAAGCACATAAAAAAGGCAATTTTACGGATATTCGGAATTTTTTTCCATTTTTTTGTAATATGGTCGATTCCCACAACGTGATACCTCGATAACCTGCAAAAATAAAACGGAATATTAACATTTTACCAGGAACGAAAATTGCTAGGCTATGGATAGCCTTTAAGGTCAGAATCACTCCGAGTTTTATTTTCAGATCTAGCTCCGACCATTCATTCCTATGTTGAAGCGCCGTGTACAACATAGGACTGCATGTAAAATTGTACGCTTTGTAGAGATTACGACGAAGGAAAAGCATATCTAAAAAATTAGGCTTTTGTGCTCATTATTGGCCTGAAGCCTGACATCGTCGATTATCATAGTAGGGATGCATGGTGCTACCTACAAAATCCACAAAAGTACAAGGGAGGGGAATATGAAAGCATTTGCACAACTTGGTTTTATTTTCTGCCTTGCGAGTCTTTTTATACCATCGCCCGGACTAACTGGAAAAGGTTACATGGGTGGCCAGGGCAACATTGTTGTCGAAAATCCACCACCAAGTGCAACAACGGAGACCGTAGTCACAGAACAAACACCAACTCTGCCCACCAGCACTTCAGGGGTTCCCGACACTGTAAGTGGCCCACTCAATGACAAAATGGCCGATGCCGGCAAGTTATTTGGTGATCTTTACAAGATCCTTCGTCATAAGGGGACACCAGGTGATAAAAAGTTAATTCCAGCGGTGGATTCAACAGGGGGTTCCGATTTTAACCAATGGCATACAATTGTTTACTGTGGCCACAAATTCAGTACAAACACCTGAGGCGGTGATAGGTGGGGAGCCTATCCTGACTGTGGTTGACGCCGAAACCTATCCTTCATCTCCAACTACATTTAGTGACTATGGTTGGTACTCTGTCGAAGTAATAAAACCTGACGGCACATCGCAGTATGTCGCTGCACAATCTCCTTACCCTGCCCAGTGCGTCCAACCAGTTGCAGACTACGAACGTTGGGGCGATATTAAAGCAAAGACAGGTCTTACCAAGAACCGCCTGCCAATGGTTATCACCTATGATGCCACCTGGGGGCGGAGTGAATGCAACGTCGGGCAAGTCTCTGGAACAGTAGTTGCCGACCCTGTAACAGGTGATCTCACCATTCCAACAGACTACTATTTTATAGAGCCGTGTCCGGTCGTAAATGGAGTTGTAATAACGTCCGACCAATTTGCCAATGGAAAAAAGACGAGACATCGAAACGGTCACCTATCCGAGCGGAGTTCTCTGGACAGAACTAGTTGGCGAGGTCCATTTTGGCCGCCTGAACCTCAGTCGATCTCCAGAAGCGGTTTTGCAAGCTGCCTTTGACGAAGTCATCAACACCCTTAACAGTTCGGATACTGTTGCCATCAAAATTGATGCCGCCGGGCGGCTTCTTTTGACTAAAAACGTCTATGATGAGTTCCTTGTTCGATCCTGCGACAGGGCTACCTCAATGGATTGGAACTGTAGAAAAGGCTATCGATTCACCACTGGAAAACGTGGCGCTGTATGTAAAATTGATGCAGGACGGTCACCTGGTCACCCCAGCTGACGAACGTATACCCATTGACCGTTCAAAGAATGGTGGAATTCCATTGTGGAAGATGCTGGAGCTTACCGATGGACCGGCATCAGCGGCACTCCGCCCTACTGTTGACCTTGTCAGAATGGGTGGTGGTGCTCCGAAAGTCTCGATAGATCCAAGCATCGGAGCATTGTTTGATGTGGCAGCGGTTAGCTATTTAACTTATTACCAGTGTCTCGACGCCAATGGTCTTATAACCCCATGTCTCTGTTGGAATGAAGATCCCGTTCAGCCGGAGTTGGACAGGGTGCTGGAAACCTGCCCTAATGTAACCAGCCGTGCCTTATTTTCGACGACAACTGGCACTTGCCCTCCACCGATAAATGCAGACAATCCAATAGTGTGCGAAGGCCCCTTTGTTGGTATTGAAACCGATGGCGATTACGCACCCAATGCCGATGATTTAAAATTTGCTTCAGCTTTTCTGGCGGCCGCAGCTGATAAAACCGGCGACTTCAACGTCGACATGGTTGTCTACCTCAACTCTATTCTAGGAATCAATAAGGTCCTAGGGTATAGCAGCTATGCCGATGATGGTTCACCCGCTCCTGATGCCATCAATTACAGTAAAAATCCTCAATATTTCAACTTCAACCTGATCAGTGGGTACAACAGACAAACAACCTTCGACGGAAGAGGGGATATGGGCAACATATACGTTTTACAGGGCGGGCCCACATCTTGGACAGTAACCTATACAAACATCATGACGGCCCAAATGGATGGTGCTTCAATTTTTGACGACTTGGGGCTGGATGGTAACTGGTTCCCTGACAGAAATGTTGCTACGGAAAACATCCTCGGTTTTACTCAACAGGTCGATGATAATCTTGGAGTGATTAAATTCACCCATACTTTCCAGATTCCTGGATTAAGGTAATAAATATATTACCGGCAGAGTATGACCGTTGGAACGTATGAGTGGGCATGCTTGAGACCAAGCAATTACTGGTAAGGCAGGGTTGTTAGTATGACCCTGCCTTTTATTTTTACAGATCGCTGGGATCGCGCCAACCCCCTGGCCCGGCATTTTCCCACCTCCACCGATGGCTTGGCCGGGGCGCTGTTTATCGCTGCGGTTATCCGTTCAAATGACATGGCCGCTGGGTAAAGGTGCCTTTGAAGCAAAGAGGCATCAAAATGATCCTGCTTATATGGTAATATCCTAATATTGCGTAAGATATAGTAATAGACTCCGGGAGGATTGAGAAAAATGAAAAAGGCAGAATCAAATGAATGATTCTGCCTTTGGTTTAAAGCAGTTTTGAGGTGGATAGATAAATCAGCAGGCTTTTTTTTCTACATGCTGCTGCCAGTCCAGCAAGGCCAGTACCAAAGAGGAGTATAGTGGCTGGCTCGGGAGTTGGGGTTGGAGGTGGTGTGATAATCTGCGGTGTGTATTTGAAACAGGTTTGCGGCAAATGTCGTCAGGAAGAAACCAACCTAAATGACATTAAGGATAATTAATAATCTGCTTTTTGCACCCGGTTAAATACGTCGGCAAAATACAAGCCGCATGCCACAGAGATTCCAGTTGGTTTGTCTGGGCAATGGAATCGATAAATGGTATTCTCCTTGGTTGCGGTTTGCCGGTTATTAAACTCTGTCAAAAAATACCATTAAATTGCAATATATCAAAATGTTGAATAACAATGCCGGCTGGCGCTGTTGTCATCGTCTTTTTTCAAAAGGCTCAGTTGCCCGTTAGTTTTCACAGAGAGTGACTCTCCCTCATGTTCTATCTCCACGTAGCCAACCGCACGGAAAACCTGCTGCAGCATCTGGCCCAAATTCTGGCGGAAGAACCGCAGGCGGACATTTTTGCCCCCGAGCTTTTTCTCATCCAGAGCCAGGGCATGGAACGGATGGTAGCCCAGAGTCTGGCCGACGAGTTCGGCAGTTTTTGCAATTTTCAGTTTTTCCTGCCCCTCGATTTTCTCGGATATATTGCCGAAAGACTGGGTCTTGGCATCAGCCCCGACGGCTTTGGTCGGCAGCTTATGACCTGGCGGCTTGATGAGCTGCTGCGGGATCTTGGGCCGGAGGAGTATCAAGGGCTTAGGCACTATCTGTCCGGGGAAAATGGTGAGCTGAAACGCTTTCAACTGGCCCGGCGGTTGGCCAATATCTTCGATCAATACCAGGTGTTGCGCCCTGAATTCCTCGATCACTGGGAAAACGGCAAGCGGGCCACGGACCATCCGGCGGAGGTCTGGCAGATGGCCCTGTGGCGACGGTTGCTCGATGGGCCGGGTGGCAAGATGCACCGTGGCCGGCAGTTTCACCGGGTAATAGAGCGGTTGAGTGGTGGGGACGATCTCTCGCATCTCCTGCCGAAGCGTATCTCGGTAATTGGCCTGCATACCATGCCGCCGATTTTTCTCGAATACCTCAGCAGGCTTGCCGACCATATGGATGTCCATCTCCTCCTGTTGTCGCCGTGCCGCCAGTATTGGGGCGACGTGGAGAATCGGCGGACGCAGTTGAGGAGGCTGGCACGGCAGTCGTCGTTAGACCAGCCGGCGGCGACGGAGCATCACCCACTTCTTGCCGCCCTTGGTCGACAGGGGCGCGATTTCCAGAATATGCTCCTGGAAGGCGTCGAATTTTTCGAGGAGTCGGAGAGTTACGATGAACCGCTCGAAGGCGGGGAGTATGCAGCGGCTACGCTGTTGCAGCGCCTTCAGGCGGATCTGCTTGATGACCGGGTCGTCGAATATAAGCAAGTCGGGCAGCACGGAGACGACGATTCGCTCCAGGTGGTTTCCTGCCACTCCAAGTTGCGGGAACTGCAGGTGCTTAAGGATCATCTGCTTGCCCTCCTGCACGAGGATAGTACCCTCGAACTGCGGCAGATGATCGTCATGGCTCCGGATATCCAGGAGTACGCCGCCCTCATCCCCGCCGTGTTTGCCGATATCCAGCATTCCATAGCCGACCGCAGTATGCGCCATCGCAACCCCACAATCGCCGCCTTTCTGGCTTTCTTTGACCTTTTTACCGGTCGGTTCGGCTGGAGCGAGGTTCTCGATCTGTTGCGTCAGCCGACTGTTTTTCCCCAGTTTCAGCTGGCCGCAGCCGATCTCGACACCCTGCAGCAGTGGATCATCGGATCGGGGATTCGCTGGGGTTTGTCCGGGGAGCAACGCCGGGAGGAGGGGCTGCCGGAGTTTGGCGAGACCAGCTGGCGGGCTGGCCTTGAGCGATTGCTCATGGGCTATGCCATAGATGGCGAGGAACCGGTAGCCGGTATTCTCCCGTATTCGGATATCGAGGGCCGGGGCGCCCAACCTCTCGGCGGCTTGTGTCGGTTTGTTGAGTTGCTCGACCAGGCCCACCGAGATTTTCAACAGCCACGGGCGCTGCAGCAATGGTCGGTACTCCTCCTGCATTACGGACGACAGCTGTTTGGCGACTCCGATGAGCGGGATCTGCTGGAATTGCGATCGGTCCTCGCCGAACCGGTCGAAGAGATCGCCACCTTTCATGACAGTCCGGTTGGTTTTCCGGTGATTCATGAATGGCTCAAGCTGTCGGCGCGTGAGAGCCGCACCAGTTCCGGCTTTCTCCGTGGCCAGCTGACCTTTTGCTCGATGCTGCCGATGCGCTCCATACCCTTTCGGGTGGTCTGTCTTCTCGGCTTGAACGACGGGGTCTTCCCGAAAAACGACAACCACGACACCTTTGACCTGATGGCCGGGGATTTTCGGCCCGGCGATCGCTCGCCGCGCGCCGATGACCGCTACCAGTTCCTGGAAGCCCTGCTGGCCGCCAGGTCACATCTCTATCTCAGTTATATCGGTCAGCCGATCCGCAGCGGCGAGGCCATTCCCCCATCGACGGTGGTCAGTGAATTCCTCGAACTCCTCGACACCGCCTATGGGGTAAGGAATATTGTCGTCGGCCATCCGCTGCATCCCTTCAGCCGCAAGTATTTTGCAGGCGGCGGCAGCCGAACGCTGTTCAGCTACGACGACTATTATTGCCGAACCGCAATAGCCCTGCAGGCAGGAATGCAAGCCAAGGCAGGGTGGTGGCAGGGGCGGATTGCCGCAGAGACGACGACTCTTCATCTCGCCGACCTCCTGCGATTTGGTGCCGGCCCGCAAAAATATTTTGTCACCGACATTCTCGGCATTCGCCAGGATCTTGGTGTAGAGTTGCCGGCGGAACAGGAGCCCTTCGAGTCGACCGGCCTTGACCGCTATCTGGTTGACCAGGAACTGCTGCAACGGGCTCTCGGTGGTGAACTGTCCGGCGGTTTGGCGACAATCCTGGCCGAGGGGCGCTGGCCGCTCGGAACACCGGGGGCGCTGGCTTTTCGCGAAAAGTCGAGGCTCATAGAGGAGTTCCTTGGGCGAGTTGACGCCCTGCACATGGGCCAACGAAAGCCCGGTCTGCCAATCGACCTTACCCTTGGCAGCTATCGTTTGGTCGGCACCTTAAATAATCTCCATGACCAGGGAATCCTCCTGCTCCGTTTCGGCAAGCTGCGCGGCCGGGATCTGCTGACCGGCTGGATTCACCATCTGCTGGCAAAACAGTTTTTTCCGGAGACGGTGACCCGCCTGGTCGCGCTCGATACCATCATTGAGTTTGATGGACAGAGCGAAGGCCCGGAGTTAATAAGGCTCCTTGAGCTTTTTGCCGAGAATTGTTGCCGGCCCTTGCCGCTTTTTCTCGATCCGGCCCTGGCCTATGCCCGGCAGGCAGCCAACCCGAAATCCCGCTCTACCCCTATGGATAAAGCACTGGGAGTCTACCGCCTCAGCATGGAGAAAGGCTATCAGCCGGAGTGGACCCTGCTTTACGGTGACCAACCCGCGGAAGAGGTGCTTGATAGCGAGTTTTTGGATCTCTGCCGGGAAATATTTTGCGTACTCCTGGGAGGTGCCGATGCAATCTGAATTTCGCATCTTCGATTCGGCCCGGGGCAAGCTTACCCGCGGCATAACGCTTGTTGAGGCGAGCGCCGGAACCGGCAAGACCTTTGCCATTACAATGCTGGTGCTGCGGGCCGTGGTCGAACTGCAGGTGCCGATCGACAAAATCCTCATCGTCACCTTTACTAAAGCGGCAACCGAGGAACTGCGTTTGCGTATCCGCACCCGGCTCGTCGAGGCAAGAAACCTCTTTGCCGGCAAGTGGCCGGAAGCCGGAGAGCCGGACGCCACGCTTTCCGCCTGGGCCGAGTCGGTAAGCGACCGGCATCAGGCGCTGCAAAACCTGCAGCTGGCCCTCGCCGATATCGACCGGGCCGGAGTCTTTACCATCCATGGTTTTTGCCAGCGCATGCTCACCGAACAGGCCTTGGAGAGCGGCCAGCTGTTCGATGTCGAATTGCTGGCCGATATCGAACATATCCGAACGCAGATTGCCGAGGATTTCTGGCGTAGCCGGGTCTATAACCTTGCCCCTTTACCCTGCGGGCTGGTCACCAGGGACTTTCCGACGCCTGATCTCCTTTTGGCCAGTGTCTCCGAGGCGAAAAGAGCCAACTGCCGTATCGAACCCCCGGTCGGCACCTTAGAAGAGGCCCTTGCCCGCCTCGATGGTGCCATGGCACGATTAACCGCCTGGTGGCGGGAAAGCGGCGGCGCGCTTAAAGAGCTTTTTCTTGGCAGTCTAGGTCAAGGCCACTTTAAAAAGCCGTTCAGCGAGGGTTTTGACCGGTGGTTTGCCGGGTTAGCGGAATTTTTTACCGGTGATACCGCTCTGCCGGAGATGGGGCTGCTCAACCGAGAAAACTTAGCTGAGGAACTGAACGGCCATAAAATCAAAGGCGAAGAGAAAAAGCGGTTATATTTTTCAGCATGGCCCATACCGGAAAGGGAGGTCGAGGAATTTTCGGCGGCGGCGAGCGATCTCCTCCTCACCCTGCGGGTTGAGCTTGCCGAAAAGCTTCGGGCCGAGACCATGACCCGCCTTGAGCGCCGCGGCAACATCGGCTTTGACGACCTCATTACCCGCCTGTCGGAGGCGTTGCGGGGCGATCGCGGTTTGGCTCTGAAAAGCTTGGTTGGCGGAAGGTTCGAGGTTGCCCTGATCGATGAATTTCAGGACACCGACGGGCTGCAGTGGCATATCTTTTCCAGCATCTTCGGCGGCGGGGCGCACGCCCTGTATCTGATCGGCGACCCCAAGCAGGCGATCTATAAATTCCGCGGGGCCGATATCCACTCCTATTTTCTCGCGAGAAAGTCAGCCAACCGGCTCTTGACCCTGGAAAAAAATTATCGCTCCCATCCCTTCCTGGTCGGCGAGGTCAACCGACTTTTCACCTCCCGGCCGAGACCCTTCTTTTTCCCTCCGGAGATTCTCGATTATCGTCCGATACTGGCGGCAAAGAGTCCACAGGATGTCGATCTTCTCCGGGGCGGGGTGTCGCTTGCCTGCATGGTCTACTGCACCCTTGCCGCCAGCGAGGAAGATTCGGCCGGGCGCTGGTTCTCCGGTAAGGCGGCCGAGAGGTTCCTCCGCTTTGCCGTCGCTGAAATCGGCAGGCTTCTTGACCCTGCCTTGCCGGTGTCCGTGCGGGCGGACGGAGAGCGGCTCCTCGCCCCGCACGATATCGCTGTCCTGGTGCGCAGCCACCGCCAGGCGGAGGCATACCGGCAGGCGATGGCCGAGGCGAACATCCCGGCGGTGGTTGACAGTCGCCAGTCGGTCTTCCATACCGGCGAATGCCGCGAGTTGCTGTTGTTGCTGCAGGCCATCGCCACCCCGGGCGACATGGTGAAACTGCGAACGGCACTGACCATTTCCTGGTTTGGTTTTACCGGCAACACCCTCTACGAGCTGTGGTGCGACGAGGAGCGGGTAAACAAGCTGCACAGCCGGTTTCAGGGTTACCACCTGTGCTGGCATGAGCAAGGTTTCTCTGGCGATGATGAGCCGGTTGCTGGTGGCCGAGGAGGTGTTGGTCACTCTGGCCGGCGGCGAGCTTGCCGAACGGGCCATCGCCAATATCAACCACCTTCTTGAACTGGTCCAGGAACAGGAGAGCAGTGCAAACCTGGGGATGAGTCAGGTGGTGCAATGGTTGTTGAGGATGACCATGGATGATTCCGGCACCGAGAACACCGAACTTCTACTGGAAAGCGACGAGGAGGCGGTGCGCATTGTCACCATGCACGGTGCTAAGGGATTGGAATATCCGGTGGTGTTCTGCCCTTACCTGTGGTATCGCAGCGATCGACTGAGCGGCGAAAAGTACCAGATTTCCGGCCATGACGACCTGCACCGGCTGGTGGTCGATCTGGGATCGGAAAAGTTTGGGGAGCGGCGGGAGAAAGCGGTCGACGAACAGATGGCCGAAGATCTGCGGCTGCTCTATGTCGCCGTTACCAGGGCTAAAATTCGTTGTTATGTCATGTGGGCCGATGTTAAAGCCCATAGCTCTGTCGCCGACTCCTGTAAATCCGCTCTCGGCTATCTGCTCTTTGGTGGTGGCGCGCTGCCACATGGGGAGCAGCAAGCGCAGCTGGAGACGCTTCGGCAACAAAACTCGGTGCACCTGGTGACCATTGCCGAGGATGATTGCCTGGCCATGGCCATGGCCAAGGCGGCGCCAATAGGACTCAGGCCGCTTGTGCCCTCCGGCCGGTCGCTGTATACCGACTGGCAGATGTCGAGCTACTCGGCCATGGCCATGCTCAGCGAATACGAGCAGGAAGGGGAAGTTCCCGTAAACCGAAGCGGTCGCCCGATACCGGTTCCCGGTTTGCCGGCCGGGGCGAGTTTCGGCAACGTCATCCACGATCTGCTGGACGAGCTTTCGTTTGCAGCTATCGCCCAAGGCAAGCAAGATGACCTTTTGCTGCGGCAGAAATGTTTGCGTTACGGGGTGGTCGCCGACCCTGGCGAAATCGGCAGATTGCTGCAACAGGTGGTGGCGACTCCGCTCCTGCCGGCAAGCAGCACCGACAATTTCAGCTTTGGCCATGCTCGATGGCCGCAGGTGTCTGAAGGAAATGGGTTTCTATTTCCATCTTGGCAGGCTGGCTACTGAGCGGATCAATAGGATTCTGGCGGATGAACCGACCGTCGTGCCGCTTGCTCACAAAACCATGCGCGGCTACCTGACCGGCTTTATCGATCTGGTCTGCGAATATCGCGGCAAGTTTTATATACTTGACTATAAAACCAATTTTCTTGGTGACGCTTTGGCCGATTACCAGACCGACAACCTGCTTGCCGCCATGCAGGCCCATAACTACGGCCTGCAATACTGGATCTATACCCTGGTTCTGCACCGGCATCTGCAAAATCGTTTGGCAAGCTATCGTTACCAAGACCATTTTGGCGGGGTTATGTATCTCTTTGTCCGAGGCATGGCCCCGGACATCCCCGGCAGCGGGGTTTTTGCCGCCTCTCCCGACTACGAAAAAGTAGTGGCTCTTGACCTGGCGATAGGGGGATCTGAGGATGAATGACCTGAGTTTTTCTCCCCTTGATCGCTATTTTTCCGAGCTTCTTGCCGCCCGGTCGGGTTTGGCTGGAGCGGCGAAAGAACGTTTTCAAGAACTGGTCGCCCGGGTTTCCAAAGCCCTCGAAGACGGCCATAGTTGCCTGCCGCTGGGCCAGGGGGAGGAACAGTTTCTCGCGGCCAATCCTCTCGTTTCAGATGGTGGCCGGACTCCCTTGGTCCTTCATAATCACCGTCTGTATCTGCATCGCTATTTCCATTACGAGACCCGCCTGGCCGAACAGATCAGGCTCATGGCGGCGATAACCTTGAGGTCGGAGTTGGACAGAATCTACGGTAGACGCATATTTCGAGGACCTGGAAACAGACACCAACTGGCAGAAGGAGGCGGCGAAGGTCGCGCTTCGTCGGGCCTTAACGATCATCTGCGGTGGGCCGGGGACCGGCAAAACAACGACGATAGTGAAGATTCTCGCCCTGCTGCTGGAGACGGCAGGGGACCGGCGAGCCCTGTCGGTGGCCCTTGCCGCACCCACCGGCAAAGCGGCGATGCGCCTGAGTGAGGCGGTCGGCAGGAGTATGACCTCCCTGCAGCTGCCCGAGCATGTGAAAAACGGTCTGCCTACCTCTGCCTCCACCCTGCACCGACTGCTCGGGGTTCGGCGCGGCTCGCCGCAGTTCAGGCATAATCGTGACAATCCCATGGCTTGGGATGTGGTTGTGGTCGATGAGGCCTCGATGGTCGATCTGGCGATGATGAGTAAACTGGTCGATGCCATCAAACCCGGGGCACGTCTCATTCTTCTTGGTGACAAGGACCAGCTGGCCTCGGTCGAATCCGGGGCGGTGCTCGGCGATTTTATCGGCAGCCTGCCGGAAAACACCGTCGAACTGCAAAAAACCTATCGATTCGAGGCCGGTATCAAGCAGTTGGCCGAGGCGATCAACTGTGCCGACAGTACCGCCGCCTGGGGTCTGCTCAAGGATTCGCGGGTGGCAAGCGTAGCTCTTCTTGAGGAGAATTCGATCGACTTCATCAGCGAACGGTATAGCCGTTTTATGAAGGCGGCAAATCGACCGGGACCTCCGGATCTACGTGAGATCTTCGCCATCTTCAACAGCTTTCGCGTCCTTTGCGCCCTGCACTACGGCAACCGGGGCGTTCTGTCAATCAACCGGCAAGTGGAGTTGTCCCTCAGCCGGAACGGCTTCCCTTGCCGCCCGGACACTTGGTATCCCGGTCGGCCGGTATTGATAACCCGGAACGATTACGGCCTCGACCTCTTCAACGGCGATGTCGGGATCTGCCTGGCGGACCGGGAGAATGGGGTGCCGCAGGTCTGGTTCGAACGAGCAGGTGGCGGGATGACCAGCTATCCGCCCTCCCGTCTGCCGAGCTGCGAGACGGTCTTTGCCATGACCATCCACAAGAGCCAGGGGTCCGAGTTTGACGAGGTGGTGGTTGTTCTGCCCGAAGAGGATAATCGCATCCTCAGCCGCGAACTGGTCTATACTGCAGTCACCCGGGCGAAAAAAACGGTGCGGCTGGTGGCCGAAAAAGAGATCCTGCAATTGGCTCTTGCAAGGAATATCACACGCGAGAGTGGCCTTGCCGATTTGTTGATGAAAGGCCTTCATTCATATACAACTCTTACAAGGTGAGCGACACCACAGAAAACTTTTGCCGAACGGCGTTATACTCTTGCTGCCTGGCTAGAAGAGCCTCGACGATAATGGGATCAAACTGCAGTCCTTTGTTGTTCTCAATATAAACGACGGCATCCTCGTGAGTCACCATTTCATCATACTCTCCAGTTCCAACAGTCATTTCTTCATAGGTGTCCGCTACAGCCATAATTCTTGCGGCCAGTGGTATTTCTCTTCCCGTCAAACCATAAGGGTAACCCTTGCCATCCCACCGCTCATGATGAAAGTAGGCAATGTGTTTGGCCATCGATAAGAAGCCGCTCCCCTCGCTCTCTTTCTCCATTTCCTTGATAATATCGCCACCAATAATGGTGTGTTTACGAATCTGATCCAGTTCTTGATCTTGGAGTGAAGTTTTCTGCCCGAGAAGATGGTCGGGAATTGCTACTTTTCCGATATCGTGCAGAATACATGCAACATAGATATCATCCTTGTAGGTTGAATTTATCACCTCCTGTAATCCGGTGTAATTCGACAATTCCGCGACAAGTATTTTGCAATACTCACGAATTCTTTCCAGGTGATTATCAGCCATGACATCCTTGAATTCAGAGAGCTTAGCAAGAGCCAAAATAGCTGCTGTCTCAGTTTTCTTCTTTCTCTCAAGTGACTGTATGAGCTTCTCCTCCAATATTTTTCGAGTACTTATGTCCCTGACAATGAGGAGGAGGCCGACAACCACCTCATTTCTAATCAACAGATTACCATTGATCTCCGCATCTATTACCGTCTTATCATTCTTGATAAGACAGAGTTGATATGCAGCGAGTGGTTTTTGGTCGGCCACCATTTCTGCAATTGTTTTCTTTATATTATTTTTTTGTCTCTCAAGAGTTATATCAAAAAAAGATAGCTCAGTTGCCGCATCCTTATCGGCGTAATGATTCTCAAAATTGCTGTTTGACTTAAGAATCTTGCCATTCTGGTCAATGACCACAACATCATCGGCGATCTGGTCAAATAACCGGTGATAACGTTCCTCGGAAGCTGCCTGTTCCTTCGAGCGTTTCAACACCTCTTCTTCCAGAATGACTGCATGACCCGCCAGCTCATCCGCTGCCTTGTTTTCTTCTCTGCGTAGTTGATATTCTCTTTTATGAGCTTTGGTATCAACCCAGCTTTGCGTGGCAATTATTAAAACAAAGCAAATCAAAAAGAAGAGTTTAGTGAAAAATTCGATCGGATATGGCGGTGGCCAGGAATGAGTGAAGAAGATGGTGATAAAGTAAAAGGAAATGAGGATGAATCCACTGCCAAGAGTCTGCGCCAGAGTAAGCGGTGCCAGAGTGCTGTAAATAGTAATTGTTATAATTAAGCCGACATAGTAGGGAGAAGCGACACCCCCCATACGGTGGATCATTGTCACTATGGCGAGAGAACAACAGATATAACCGACAAATCCCAACAAAAGAGCATGTTTGTGACTCCTGTCATAATAATTTGCAACCAGCAGCATAACCCCAACGACAGCAACAGCAATCCTGTATATAAAAAATTCGGTAAAATATTCCGGCGCGATCACCAAATCCAGAATTGAAAACAGCAGAATCATACAACTGACGGCGACCAGTATAGAATATGCTCGCCGATGATGAAGATCGCTGAGTTCCTGCTGATAGCTTTGCATTGATCGTATTCCTATGCCAAAGATACCTCAGATTGCTGCAAGACCAGCTTCATTCTGGTCTCTTTGAAATCATATTCTCTACGGAGAAAGGCCGCCACTACGCGGGGGTCAAATTGCCCACCGCATTCATGACAAATCATTTCCTTGCTTACTTCGTGGTTGAGGGCAGGCTTATACACCCTGATTGAGGTAAGAGCATCGTAAACATCGGCGAGTGCTATTATTCGTGCGGCAATTGGAATGTCATTGCCGGACAGGCCATCCGGATAACCCTTGCCATCCCATCTCTCATGATGGGAACGAGCTATTTCCCGACCTATGTGAAGAAAAGTAATAGTTTCAGAAAAGTTTTCTGCAGCTGATAAGGTTTCACTGCCAATGATGCAGTGCGTTTTCATCTGCTCAAATTCTTCAGCAGTTAATTTCCCTGGTTTCAGTAATATAAAGTCAGGGATGCCCACCTTGCCGATATCATGCAAAACCGACGAATGCATGATATCCTCTATAAAACTGTCGGTAATGATGTCTTTCAACTCAATACGCTGTGCCAACTCTTCACAAAGAATGCGGGTGTAGAAGCGAATCCTGGATAAATGGGTGCCTGTATCGACATCACGGCATTCGGCCAACCTGGCTAAACCAAATATCGCTGCCTGTCGTGAAGTACCAATAAGCCTTTCTGAATCAATGAGCTGTCGTTCCATTGTTTTTCTCTCTGAGATGTCGCGAAGAATAAGCTGGAAATATTGAGGTTCATCTTCTATTTGCACGAGATTGGCGCTCATCTCAACTTCTGTTTTTTCATGCAAACAATCGTCGATAAACAGCTGCACACCTTGCACAGGCATGCCTGTATGAAGCTGAGTCGATAGTCTGTCAAGCCATCCCGCTTCATTATCATCGTCCATGAGAAAATGGGTAATTTTCTCACCCATTAGCTCTTCTGGGTTTCTCCCCAACAAAACAATACTCTGCTGGTTGATCTTTATTATGACTCCGGTGGAATCAATAAGCACAACCAGATCAAGAATATTGTTGTAAAGATCGGTAAATTTAAGTGCAGATTCGGCTAATTCCGCCAAACGCTGTTGAACTGTTTTTTCCAGATTGTCAGTATGTATAACGAGCTCCTGACGATTTTTTTGAATACTCCTTTTTGCCGATAATTCTTTCAAAATTGTCTGCAGTTCATCATGACTTTGAACAGCCGCAACCCCGACGACTGACAAAAAGAAAAATGTATTATTCAGGGCATATTTCATATGCAATAATGAAATATCCCCCGTCCCGATTATTACCGTTGCAAAGTAGACAACATACATCGACAGACCCGCGACAATTACTTGGGCAGCACGCAAGGGAAGCACAGAAAAGGCCCCGGCTATCATCAGCAGAATACCAACGTAGTAGCCGGAATAGAAACCGTTGAGTTGAATGGTCATGAGTGATATGACAAATGCTCCAAGGAGCATGACAACACCCATGACATGGGGCGCATAGGGCATAAATAGATGCAGCCGAAGCAAGTTTATAAAGCTCAGCAGCAGTACTACATAGACCAGGCGATAAATAACAAAGAGGTTGAAGTGTTCTGGGCAGCAAGTAAAATCAAGCAAAGAAAACAGCGAGAAAAAGATTACTCCCAGCCACAGGCATACATGTGTCCGTTGATAAAACAGCTGGCGGATTTCTTTTTTAAAAGCAATGAGTGCTGATGGTATGGAAAACAACATGGCACTACTCTCTGACAGCGACTGCAAAGAGATTCACATTTTCTTTTTCCTTAATGATATGCACGTTTGAACCGAACGGCGTGGGGTTAAATATTTCTTTGAGTTCTTCTTCATCTCGGTAAATAAGCTCCCATTTGAGCAGCTTATCAAGAAAAAGAGAGTCGGAGTAGGCGGTAAAGTTCCCCAGCAACAGGGTGCCTCCGGGATTTAAATGGTTATAACACTGCTTAATCAGAGCTTGAAAGAGCTTTGTATCAAGATAGTCGCAGAGGCCCGCCGAGTAGATAATATCCATCTTGCCGATATGATGTGACACCCTGCCCAGAGACCATTTTATGACATTCTCACTCATAAGGCGGATTGATGCCATGTGAGGGAAGATATTGACATGCTGATTGGTGTATTGCAGTGCTTCTGAGTCGATATCGACACACAGGGCCTCAACAAGCTCACTATGGTCGCATTCTGCGAGGAAATCGAAAAGCTCGCGATTCGGACCGCAGGCAAGATTCATAATGCGGGTCATCTTTCCTTGTACGGCATTCTTGCTGCTTTTTCGCAGGAGTTCATTCTTCAACAGCTTGCGCCTGCCGTGTATTGCCAGCGAGCCCGGTCGCTGCAAACAGAAGGTGTCGACGATCTCCCCAAGTCTGCCATCGCCTTTTGGGATGTTGGCATAGATATGCTCCATCATAAGAAAATCTCCGGCATATCCCTTGGGCTTAAAGTAGGCGCGTTCGGCAAATCGACTCCTCATCAGATAGGGATAAACCTCCTTAAATACATACCCCCACATGACGTCCTCGTAGCCGGTGTCAGCCATGGCTTCCTGGAAATCTTTCAAAGAACTGTTCAACTCTCCCAGAACCTCTATACATCGATGTTCGATTTTAACGTCGGGTGTGCCTTCTGCCTCGTTTTTTTGCAGGGTGTGGGACAGATCAAAAAGCTCTGCTTTACACCTCTCAACTCGACTGCTGATAAAATGCCAACCTTCCGAATGCAGCAGAGAAGCAGGCAGGGGCTTAGAATCGACGTAGGTGCTTGAACGTTTGGTTGAAAGCGATCCGGCATAGCTGATCACAGGCTCTCTCTCGCCTGCTATGCGACGAAATTTGCGGCATATTTTTTGAGTAATAAAGATGAGAAAGTCGATATAGAGAGATGGATCTTCCTGACGCATAACCTGCATGCTCTCGGCATCAAAAATACCAACCTCAACGTTATCATTGGCCTGAATGTCGCGAACCCGGGTTTCACCGTCAAAAAAACCGATCTCGCCAAAAAACTCCCCTTCACCAATTAATGCCACGGTTATCCTTGTCTCATTTTGAGCTATATAACTTACTTCAACCGACCCTTTATTAACAAAATAGAAAGCATTGGGATCCTTGCTGGGAGACATAATCATCTCGCCAGGGTTGAAGGAGCATCTACTGCTATAAGGGATAGTCCTTTCCAACAGCATTTCATGAGTAAATATTTCGGAATCCGGACGTGTATTCTGCATAGCTCTCTCCAATGACTAAAAATAAGCAATAACGCCGACATTTACAGCATGTGCTCCGCCATCGGAAAAAATTCCATCAATTCCTGGTAGTCCGCCGCCAACGGATTGACCGGTAACCGATCTGGAGGTTGTATGGTGGTACATATACGACAATCCCAAAGTGAGATTTTCGCTGTACTTGTGTTGAAAGCCAAGGCAGTACATGTATGCATCTGAGTCAGGAAGCTCAAAGCCGAGAGTGTCTTCTTTCACCGGGGTCTTGTCGATTGCAAAGCCAAAGGTTGTGGTAAAGCTCGTTGTTACCTCATAGGTGATTCCCAAGCGAAACGCATTGGAGTCATCCCAGTTTTTCGGTAAAGGCCGGTCAAAACCATCAAAGGCTGTTCCGGAAAATGACTGATCGTACTCAAAATCGAGCTCTTTCACTGCGGACCAAAAGGTCCGGTTCCAGGCAAATTCAACCGTCACGTTGCCCAAGGTATATGCCGTAGCGAGACTCAAAACTGCCGGCAATGGGAGTTCCAATTGACTGGAACCAGTATATCCGGCCACCGGCATCTGCCCGGCAAGGGCGGAGAGTTCAGCATCTCCTTCAAGCTCAAGATTCACCCTTGATCTGTAGGTTGCAGCAAATCTCAGTTCCTGGCTTGGTCGAAATGTTGCGGCAAGGTTGTACCCTGCTTTATAATCGTCACCATCGAGATCCCTGTTGAGTGAATCTAAAGGAGTTAAGGCAGCAAATGGTGGATTGGTTACACTGCTTTGCACCTCTCCTTTGCTGTAAATTGCCCTGATGCCTCCAGCAATGCTCAACTGATCTGATAGCGAATACGCTAAAGAAGGATTAGCCTCTACCACCAGGAGAGAAAATTGGCTTACTGTGGCAGCGGGGTATGGCTGCTTCCACGCCTTTTGTCAGTCCGTAAGGATAGGTGAGTGAAAAACCAAGATTGAAATCATTAAATTGGCGAGAGGCAATATGAAACTGCGGGAGAAAAAATAATTCTGAATCGGAAGATCCGTCCAGTAAAGGGCTACGGTTATCAGTATATTTTACCGACGGCAGGGCAAGAGTGGTGAGACTTGCCTCAACAGCCAACTTGTCCTCAAGGTAGCTCATATTGGCAGGGTTATAGTAGGCAGAATCAGGCCCCGGGGTGTATGCTATACCTGCTCCTGCAATGCCAACAGCACGCAGCGACTGGTTGGGTATTTGAAACCCCGCGCCATGTGCTTTAAATGAAATGAAAAAGAGGGGCAGTCCTATTAGAAAAAGTGCCATGTTGAGCTTCGCCGTTCTCCTGCAGTGTAACCGATAAGTATCATTCATAGCATGTCCCATTTCTTAAAAAGTAGTCTCAATAGCACTCTAGACGTGGTTCTGATGCCAATGTAATACTACATCCTATCATTTCCATTTATCGTTTTCTAGATATTTTATAATCACTGATTTTCGCACGGGATTTAACCGACACAATGAAACTGGATCTTGACGGTATCGGTTAATAACTGCTTGGCAAAAAAGGAGAAAATTGTTCAATCAACGAAGATATCGCGAAACCGACCTGGAGAAGAGGTTGTTCATTACCGACCTGGATGGCACGTTGCTCAATGAACAGAGGCGAGTTGCCTCTGCCGATCTCGCAGCCCTCACCCGCATGCGCCGGGCGGGGATTCTGGTTGCTTTGGCCACCGGCAGATCCAACTATTCCTTGGCATTGCTGTTGGATAAACTCGGTTATGTCGGGCCTGCGAATGGCCTGCCGGTCGATCACATCATTTTCTCCACAGGGGCAGGGGTCATGGATGCCTGCGGCCGAATCCTCCGAAGTGTTTGTCTTGACCCGGCGGATGTTCATTTTATTTCGTCTCATTTCGAGCGGTTGGGCCTTGATTATATGATCCACAGGCCAGTGCCCGATACTGTGCATTTTCTCTACAGTCTGAAGAACAGAGAAAACCCGGACTTTCTCCGGCGATTGGCAATCTACAAGGCCTTTGCCACTCCGTTGTCACCGGCGTTGCTTGCCGGTTTCGGCAGGGCAACCGAGGTGCTCTGTATCGTTCCGGAAGAGGTTGGGCATGAAATTGCCGTCCAACTGGCAGTAATCTTCAAAGAGTACAGCGTGATCAAGGCGACTTCGCCTCTCGATGGCAAGTCCTTATGGATCGAAATCTTTGCTCCAACAGTTTCAAAGAGTCAGGCAGCCCAATGGCTGACGGAGGAATTGTCGATTGATCGCGAACGGGTCTGCGCTGTCGGCAACGATTATAACGACGAAGATCTTCTCCATTGGGCGGGGCAAGGTTATGTCGTAGCCAATAGTCCTGCCGCTTTGCGTGACTATTTTCCGACGGTTGTCTCGAACAATAGCGGCGGCGTGGCTGAGGCGGCAGCCCGGTGGTTGAATTGGTAAAACTCCGACCCATCATTTTCATTACAAATTATTCCTGTATTGTTAATTGAATGGTTGCTTGTGCTACACCCTGAGCGGATACTTTTATTGGCAAAACCCCGCAAAATCATTGAAAATGAAGGAAGCCACTCAAATTCCAGAAAAAATGTGTTATAATAAAAACATGTTATAATAGGTGGCTCGTTTCAGCCATTGCTGCGGTGGTTATTGAAAGGGACAATGGGAGGAATGTGGTGGCAGTGAGGGTGAAAATATTTTTTATAACGGAAACGCAAACCTCAGGACAGGACGAGGAACGTCAGTCGTTTACGGTCAGTCAACTCATGGCGGCGGGGGCGATGCTTGTCGCTCTTGAAAGTGGTGATGAAGGTTTGCAGGGGAAAAGTGGCGGAGCGAAACCCGAGATCGAACTTATTCCCGGCGACAATGTGGAGTTGTCAGCCGATCAAAAGGCCTTGCTGGCAACGACGCCCGGTTATCCGCAAATGGTGAGAATGAAAGAGGCAGGGGGAGAAAAGATTATCATCGATCTCGAGCCGCTTTTTTTCATTAGTGAGGATGGCTGGACGGTGAAAATGAATCTTTATCCACCGCTCACCGACATGCTGTTGCCGAGTGTCTCTGAAATCGTGGAAATGCTTAAAACAGCAAAAATTTGTTCAGGTATCCGGGAAAAAAATATAGTTGCTTGCCTTGCGGCGGTGCAGGCTGAACAAAAGCCTCAAAAAAATCAGGTTATCGCTCGTGGACGTTTACCGGTGAACGGTGAAAATGCAAGACTGCGAATCGATATCGCCATCACTCCGAACGTGGGAACCGAACTTGGCGACGGCCGTATGGACTTTCGGGATCGGCAGCTCTTTATCGGCGTTGACAAAGGCCAGCTTCTGGCGACAAAAGTTCCATTGACCGCCGGTCTGCCAGGAGTAAATGTGTATGGTCATGAAGTGCCGCAGGTACCAGGCAAAGATCTGACTATTAAAACAACCGACGATATTTTCTACGATGAGACTACGGGAGAGATCCGTGCCGCCATTGCCGGCGTATTGTCAGTGGTTGGCGAGTCCGGGGTCAGGGTGACTGCAAAGCTGGTTATCTCAGGCGATGTCGATTTCCATACCGGCAACATCGAATCACAGGATGCCGTTGAGATCGGTGGTTCAGTGAAACCCGGTTTCAAAGTGACTACCGGTGGGGATGTGCTGGTAGGCGGCAGCATCGAATCAGCTCATATAATGAGCCATGGCAATGTTGTGATTCGCGGTGGAATGATAGGCGGGGAGGCCATTGTCGAGGCCGAAAGTGATATCGAGATCCCGGTGGTGGATAACGGCAGAATTTCCTGTAAAGGTTCAGTGCGCATTACCAAAGAGGCATATTTTGCCGAGATTGGCTGCCTGAAGGATATAATCTTCACCGGTCAGGCGAGAGTCGTCAGTTCGGACCTGCTGGCAGGTGGAAGTATAACGGTCATCGACGTCGATACCGAAACCAGTCCCAATTCACTGTTGGCGGCTGCAGCTTTGCCTGAGAGGTATGCCCGGCATAATAAATTATTGAAAGCTTTTCATCAGGCACAGGCCAGGGTCGATGCCTGGTACCGTTCTCATTCGACGGTCGGCAGCGATCGACTGGAGGACCTTGGGGAAGAGCTAGCCGAGGCAAAAGCATCTCTCGCTTCATATAATCTCATTCCGGGTGTTGGCGAACGCGATAAACCTGGTGGTATGCGTTATGCCTGCCGGCAAAAAATAACGGTGAAAGGGACGATTCGCGATGGTGCCGTTATCCGGATTGGCAACACCGAAACAACCTTGAAAAAAACGTATGCCGACGGGCATTTTTCTCTTAACGGTGATACCGGTAAGATTGAATTTCACTCTGATAGTAAAGGTTTGCTGGCCGGTTATATCGAACAGGTATAGCAACACAGGACAAGGAGAGCACAGTAATGTTTGTCAAACAGTGGATGAGGACGCAAGTTATCACCGTCGCGCCTAATGAGACCATCGCCGTTGCCGAAAAAAGGCTTCAGGATCACAAGATCAGGCGGTTGCCGGTTGTTCTGGACGGGCTGCTCGTCGGGATCGTCAGTCCCCACGACTTGGACAAGGTAATGCCGTCAATGCTCGATGCAGAGGGTGTTTCCGAGGAAGAATTTATCGCCGCCAACACCGAGATACGAACTGTTATGACATCCTCGCCGATAACCGTCAAACCGGATGATACCCTGGTTGAGGCCATTCAAAAAATGCGTCGCTATAAAATAGACGGACTTCCGGTAGTCGAAAACCTGAAACTTGTCGGAATCCTCAGTGTTACTGATATTTTGGATGCTGTCCTGGAAATCATGGCCGGAGGACAGATGGGAACTCGGTTGGATCTGAAAATCGATCAAGACCCCGAAGCATTTTATCAGATGATCAGGGTTTTTCAGAAGCAGCATAAGGAGATTGTAGCTATTTCCCAACATTATAATTTCAGCAAGGAGCATCACCTGGTCACGGTTAACATCAAGGAAAGCGATAACGAGGATCTCATTGACATGTTATGGAACAATAAGGTAACTGTTGAACGAATTACCCCGGTATCCTGACTGCATTTATTGTTCGAGAGTTTTGTTCAGTTGGGGTAAGATAGAAAACTTTTCCGGAGGATGAACCTGTCAGATCAAATATCAACGTGGGTCATATAATGAATGAGAAAGAACTGCAAAAGCAATTACAGGCCAAGGTAAAGAAAAAGCTCGAAACGTTGTTCGCCCGTTATAAAATGGACTTTGGCGGTATCGATGCCTCCTTGAAATGGAAGCCGATTGTCCTCATTATTGGCAACTATTCTTCGGGTAAATCGACTCTCATCAATGAGTTTGTCGGTCAGGATATTCAGCGCACCGGACAAGCGCCAACGGACGATTCCTTTACCATCATCACCTGCGATCCGGGCATATCGGGTGCGGAAACCCCCGGTTCGACCCTGGTCAACGATGAAAAACTGCCCTTCGGCCATTTCAAACAGTTTGGCGAAAAACTCATCTCCCACATCTGCATGAAACAGATCGCCAGCCCGGTTCTCGAAAACATGGCGATTATCGACAGTCCGGGGATGCTCGATGCCACCAGCGAAAACGACCGGGGCTACGATTATATGAAAGTCCTCGGTGAATTTGCCAAGATGGCCGACCTCATCGTCCTCATGTTCGATCCACATAAGGCCGGTACCATCAAGGAGTCCTATGACGCGATCCGCAACACCCTGCCGGAAAAATCAGGCGAGCATCGTATTGTCTTTGTCATGAGCCGAATCGACGAATGCGACAATCTCAGTGACTTTACCCGCTCCTACGGCACCCTGTGCTGGAATATGTCGCAGATGACCGGCCGAAAGGATATCCCGCATATTTTTCTTACCTATTCGCCACTCGTCGCCAACCTCAAAACGGTGGCCAAGGACTGGCCTCAGGAGCGGGAACAGCTTGTCGAAAAAATTAAAAAGGCGCCGAGTTTTCGGATCAACCATATCCTCGAAGATATCGACCGGCAGGTGAACGAAGTGCAGATCGTTGCTCAGGCGGTAAACGAATTTCTTCGACGCGCCAACACCTTGTTCTGGAAATTTGCCAACGTTACCGTGGGATTGGCGATTGTCCTGTTTCTTTTCGGGGACATTTTCCTCTCCACCTTCTTCTCGTTTCCAAGCACAACGTTCATTGCCTCGTTGAAAAGCGGTGATTTGGCCCTGACCACCCTGGTTGTCCCGGGGGTTCTTGCCCTGGTGACCCTGCTCCTCGGTTCCTTCGGCTACAGCAAGATCGCTTTTCGCCGGCTGTTGAAGAAGTCTCTTGCCAATGCCGCCGGCCTCGTTGTCCTCGACAATGATTATCGCCGCAATCTCTGGCGCAAGATGGAGTTCAAGGTCAGACAAAATCTCATCGGCCTGACGGCAAACGATTTATGGAGCGGTTATGGCAGAGGCCTCGCGAAAATAGACCATTTTCTCAATTACGACCTGAAAGTATATTACGAGAAGATCGGCACCTGAGTATACGTTGCTCGGATATATCCCTGGGGGTCGAAGGACGGATGTGCCGTCCTTCGACCCTTTTTTTATAACTTGAGCATGATCTCCGGTTTGTCGTAAACATTCGCGCAGGCAACGATGAGCTGTTGATTTTTGGTGTGAATTTGTAGATGCTTGAGGTTGGTCTTGCAAATTGTAAATCCGGGAAGTGTCCCAAGTTTCCACGTTTCTCGATCTCCCCTTCGCCCGTTTCTACCGGGTGAAAGATAGTAATACCAGAGAAATTCATGGCACCGGTCTGAGTCTTGCTATCGTCAAGAGCATTGTCGATGCCCATCACGGCAGTATCAGGCGATTGACCATGAACCGGAGGCGGGATTTGGTATCGGAAGGAACTGCTTTTACCGTCCTGCTGCCCTATTCGGAAAGTTGAACAGCAAGCTGTTTGAAGAGGGTCACCGAATCGGCCTTTGTCCATAATCCGATATATCCCAGCAAGTCTCTGTCCGCTTCATACTCAAAAAGCTGTTGGCCCTCCAGCATGGTCTTGATTGAGCTGTTATGTATCTCAACAGCAAGGGTATGCCAGTGGCCGGCGGTCACCAGCGCCTCAACTCCGGCACGCTCAAGACGTTTGCCGTTCTTGAACTCGAAGAGTACCGCATTGTTTTCCAGGGCGTTAATGCGAAAGACAAAATAATTCGCCCAGTCGCGGATGGCGAAGGCTAGGCCGCCGGCCTGGTCGATGACTCCGGATACCGCAAGAGCCTCGTCGATGCCCATCACGGCAGCATCAGGCGATTGACCATGAGCCGGAGGCGGGATTTGGTATCGGAAGGAACTGCTTTCACCGTCCTGCTGTCCTATTCGGAAAGTTGAACAACAAGCTGTTTGAAGAGGGTCACCGAATCGGCCTTTGTCCATAATCCGATATATCCCAACAAGTCTCTGTCCGCTTCATACTCAAAAAGCTGCTGGCCCTCCAGCATGGCCTTGATCGAGCTGTCATGTATCTCAACACCAAGGGTATGCCAGTGGCCGGTGGTCACGAGCGCCTCAACCCCGGCACGTTCAAGACGTTTGCCGTTCTTGAATTCGAAGAGCACGGCATTGTTTTCCAGGGCGTTAATGCGAAAGACAAAATAGTTCGCCCAATCACGAATGGCGAAGGCCAGACCGCCGGCCTGGTCGATGACCCCGGATACCGGTTTGACCGCTACCCGGGCCGTTCCTTTGGCCATTTTGCTTTTTTTGGCGATGGCCAGAGGGAAATAATGGTAGGCCTCGATATTGTCGAGGATCTCGATATATCGCCTTTGGCCGAGGATACGGCCGAGGCTTTGGTTGATGCCGGTCGAAAGCCGCGAGGTAAAATGCGATCCATCCTGGAGAATGCCCGCTTCCATCCCTGGCACATCCTGTCGCCATAAGCCTGTCACCAGATAGTAGGCATCGGGTGCATCCTTTTGATCCGGCTCCAAAAAATTGTATTTGCCTTGAAAAAACGATTCGGTCAGAATCTCAACCTGGCTCTCGTTCTTCAGAGCCACGTCAAGCAGTCTGGTGGAGGCGAGCAGGCGACCCAACTGATCCAGGGCGGTTTCCATTGCCGGGCGGTCGAGCCGAGTGAGTGAGGCCTCAAGGAGGTCACCCTTTTGCACGGTTACAAAACCGAGACGGTTGAGAACACCGGCGATGTATTGAATACGCAGGGATTTGCCGAAGTATTCGCCGGCCCCGCCGGTAAAATGGAGGGCCGCATAATTCATGTCAGGATCATCGGTACAGAGTGCATCGATGGTGGCAAAGTGATAGCCGAAGCGAATACTCAGGTTCATATAATCATCGGAAACGAGTGTATAACTTGCTCCGCCCAATGAACCGTGTTGCGGTTGAATACCACCGGCCAAAAGGGCCATGAAGTTATGAGCCCCCACTCCGATAGAGCTCGACCAGCTAATTCCGGGGTGCGACAGTCCACGCCATAAGGCGCAAAACGGTACACTGACGACCTCATGGGCATTGATTTCATTACAGGTGGTCAGACCTGGTCGCAGCCCACCACCGAGATCGAGGGCAAAAAGCTGGATGGGGATTGTCACCTTCAGTTGTACGGCATTGCGCTCCCGGTTGGTTGTTTCGCCGAACTGGAACATCGTGCGGACCGACAATTCATGACAATAGCGGATGATGTCATGGAGCGTCCGGCAGTTCTCCTGGCTGAAAAGGGCGGAAGCAGCATCGGTCAGGGTAAGCGGCGAAATGAAATCGAGCAACCGCTGCATACGCAGATGGGCAGGACTGGCGACAATCGGCCGTTTGGTCGGGCGTATCCCGGCAGTGAGTTCCAGGACATTGCCATGATAAACCTTTTTGTTGCTGGCCCAGAGGGTGACGATCTCACCGCTTTTCAGGTTGGAGGTAGCTGTCTGGGTGTCGAAAAGCGCCGGAACGCCGAATTCCCTGGCCACCGAGGCCAGGTGGCTGGCGGTGCCGCCGATGTCGGTAATAATACCCCGAACCTTGCCGATCCAGGGGGTAAGCAGGGTTGAGGCGGTTCGCGACACCAGGATGGCATCGGGTCCCATTTGGTCGGCGATGGTTGCCGGGGTACCGGTTGTATAAAGGACGATCCGGCCGGTGGCGATACCCGGTGCGGCGCATTTCCCGCCCTCAATGATGACTTGATGGTCTGGATAATCAACTGCGGGAATTGGTTCTTCTTCATCTGTTTCACTGACGAGCAAAGGACGGACCTGCAGGAGAAAAAGACGACCTTTCTGGTCGACCGCCCATTCGATATCCAGGGGGCGTTGGAAATCTTTTTCGAGGTGCAGGGCAACTGCCCAAAGTTCTTTGAGAAAAGATGTGTCGGTTGCGGTGGGAGTTACGGCGGTCGGCATCCCGGCGTCCGGCAGTATTCTGAAAGATTCTTTATCGAGCAGGTAGCTCTCCCGCGGCGAGACTTGGCCACCCACCAGGTCGTCTCCCAGTCCTTCGACACTGCTCACCCGGATGGTGTGGTGATCGCCGCTGAGCGGATCGGCGGTATAGAGAACACCGCTCAATCGCGGCTGGATCATTTCAATGATCAGTACCGCCATCGGGGTGTCGAGATCATCCAGGCCGTGATGCAGGCGATAGGAGAGGGCGGCCGCCGAATATTTACTGGCCACCACCTCTTTGTAAGCCTCGGCAAGACCCGCAGGCCGGACATTGAGGACCGAGGTGTATTGGCCGGCAAAGGAGATTTCCCCGTCTTCCCCGACGGCACTGCTGCGTACCGCCAGGGCGAGTTCGGGCGGACTGTCGACCGCCAGTTCCACCATGGCTTTTTCCAATTCCCGAAGGATTGCCAACGGCAGAGGCGTTGCCATGATTCGCTTGCGAATATGATCGCCGGTTTTTTCCAGTGACGCCGGATCATCGGCCACCATGACCGCCAGATATTCATCGATCTCGGCGATCAAGCCGGTATCCTTGACGAAATACCAGTAGGCCGAGGTAGTAACGGCAAAGCCCCGGGGTGTCGGTATGGCCAGGTGATTGCCCATATGGGCGAGATTGGCCGCCTTTGCCCCGGTGATTTTTGCCTGGTTTTTGCTGATTGCCGCAAGTGGCAGGATGAAGGGAGCGGTTGGTAAGGATTCGTCGCCGGCCAGTTCATGTTGAATGGAGCGACGGATGCTGCTCAGAACACTCGATAAAACCTGATATTTCTCGGAAGACATACCCGCCAGAGACGAGACGATTTTTTCGGTCTCGGCAAGCAGCGAACCGATCTTTCTCTCTACGAGCTGGAGGGTGAACGGCCTGTTGTTGTAATACAGCTGTTCAAGGTCGGCAATGGCAGTGAGTGCCGTTTTGTTATGCCCCAGCAATTTTCGGAAAAGCTCATAGCGCGCTCTCTGCGCTGTATCCATTGTCGGCAGGGGTTTGCAGACGTTGCCTGATTGGAACATTTTTAAAAATGGCATGGGTCAAGTCCTTCAAAGATGGTCAAACGGTATGAAAATACAAGAGACCAGCAGGCATCACTGAAAGCCGGTCACCGCCCTCTTCACCCTACTGTATGCATCTTCCTGCCGTGTTACTGTTTTTCTTGCCAACCGAGAATACCCCCTTCGAGAAACTTTACTTCGGGATGACTTTCCTGCAGAGCATCCGCAACCGACTGGCTCACCGAGCCCCCCTTAACGCAATAGACAACAAGTTCCTGGTCTTTTGGCAGTGTCTTACCCCATTCCGCCACATTTTCGGGGTCATACCAAACGGCGCCTTCGATAGTCTCGGGCGATTTCTCGAAATCCGCCTTTCTCCTCACATCAAGCAGACAGACTTTTTTTTGCGATAATTTGTTCTTCAGTTCTGCCGCGGCAATGGACGTACTCATAATTTTTTCTCCAGGTTAAATTTTAGGTGCGCAAAGCATTAGAAACCAAGCAGGTACCAGAGCAGGCCAAGCCCGCCGCTGCCGGCGATTATCTGAATAATGCCGACTTTGTAAAACTGCATCAGGACAGAATGCCGCGACGGCCAGAATCGCCGAAAACCAGGCAAAACCGCTTGTCGGGAACAGGACATGAGTTCCGAACCACACGCCCAGATTGAGCACTACACCGACAACGGCAGGGGTAATGGTAGCCAGGGCCGCCGACATTTTGGGATTGCCGACTAATCGTTCAATATACGGAGCCCCGAGGAAAATGAACAAGAAGCTCGGCAGAAAGGTAAAATAGGTGGCCACAAGCGAACCGGTAATCGAACCGAACAATGGACTCAGAGATCCGGGATGATTCCAGCCGGCGAGAAAGCCGATAAACTGCACAACCATGATCAGCGGGCCGGGGGTCGTCTCGGCGAGTCCCAGGCCATCCATCATCTGCAGGCTGGTCAGCCAGCCATATTGTTCAACACCGGCCTGGGCGATGTAGCCGAGCAGGGAATAAGCCCCGCCAAAGGTCAGGAATGCCGCCTTGGTAAAAAAGAAGGCCTCCGTCGCAAACACCGAGCCGGGCAGAAGATAATAGAGACCAAGGAAAGGGACAAACCATAGGGCGAGAAATATCGCCACGATGGTGACGTTTCTTGACAATGAAGTTGCCTGGCTGTGCTGTCCGGCCTGGTCGGCGAGCGAGGCGGCCTCCGTCGATTTTTTTGCCGGTAAAAACAGACCCGGAAAGAATTGGCTGCCGATAATACCGATGATACCGACCGAAAGAATCAGCGCCGGAAAGGGAAAATTAAAGAAATAGGTGCCCAGGAAAGAAAGAACCGCTATGGCGATCAACACATTATTCTTCAATGATTTCTTGCCGATTTTTATAACTGCCGCAAGGACTATGGCCAAAACCGCCGCCTTCAGGCCGACGAAGATCGCTGCCACCCAAGGCAAGGTGCCGTAGGCGATATAGATATAACTGAGGCCAAAGAGGATGAACACCGAGGGCAGGACAAAGAGTACCCCGGCAACAATCCCGCCCCTGGTCTTATGGAGCAGCCAGCCGATATAGGTGGCCAGTTGCTGGGCCTCGGGTCCCGGCAGCAGCATGCAGTAGTTGAGGGCGTGGAGAAACCTGTCGTTGCTGATCCATTTCTTTTTATCAACCAACTCCTGGTGCATGATGGCAATCTGGCCTGCCGGACCGCCAAAACTGATCCAGCCGAGTTTGAACCAGAACATAAAGGCCTCTCTGAAAGAGGGTGCTACTTGTTCTGGCGATTCTTCTTTTTGAACCGGTGCAGTATCCATATATAATTTACCTTATGTTAAGAGGAGGCCGGTATTGTCCGGCGAAAGAACAGCGCCGAGACAACCAGTATAGCAGCAATGATTGCAAAGGCCAGGCGGAAATCCTGGCCGTCGGACAAACCGATCAATAAACCTGCGAGTATCGGGCCGGTGGCGTGACCTACATCATAGAGGGTGCCGAAGACGCCCATTGCCGAGCCGATATTGTCTTCCCGGCAGAAATCGGCGACCATGGCGGCGGATGACGAGGTGACGATGGCCTCACCCAGTCCGAAGACCATGGAAAGCAGCAGCAGGATTGAGTAGTCTCTGACCCAGGGGACGACGGCAAAGGGCAAGGCGCAGACAAACATGCCCCAGAAGAGCAAGGGCCTGCGACCATGTTTGTCGGATATTCTGCCCATCAGCGGTTTGGCAAGGATAGTGACGAAGATCTGTACGCCCCAGATGAGTCCGGCCTGAAACTCCGAATAGCCGAGGACCATAACGATATAAATGGGCATAAAGGCTTCAAGCGCACCGACGGAGAGATTCTGCACCCCCTCCATATTGCTGGTGACGACGATCCGCCGGTCGGTGAGGATGTTTTTCAGGCTGTGGTAAAAATGGCTGATGACCGCTGAAACGGTGGATTTTCCCGTGCCGTTGCTGCCGTTGGTCGGTCATAGAACTACTGGCCCAGATGCCGACAAAGAGGGCGACCATACCAAGGGCGGCAACCACCCCATAGATGACATGAAAATGGGCGAGTTGCTGTTCACCGCCTCCGGCCAGCCAGCCGAGCAGAAAACCGCCGAGCGGCGCACCGACAAGGTTGCCGACAATGGTTACCGAAGAAAAGAGCGAGAGCATCTCGCCGCGTTTGTTTCCAGCCATATCCACGACCACGGCCATGATAACCGGCCCATAGATGGCGGTGGCAAAGCCGTGGAGGAAACGAACCACCAGCAGGCTGTTATACGAATGAACCAGCAGATAGAGAAAAGGGATAACGGCAAAGAATGCTAAACCGATGAGCATGGTACGGCGCCGGCCGATGATATCGGAGATGACGCCGGCCGGCATTTTAAAGAATACTCCGGTTATGGTTGAAATGGCCACGGCAAAACCGATGGCCTCCGGACCTACGCCAAACGAGGCGGCAAACAGGGCCAGCACCGGTGTTCTGGCCAGGGCATAGGAGGCCTTGGCGAGAAAGCCGGAGCAGCAGAGACCATAAAAATTTGTCCGTGACTCCATTTCCATACCCCTTTATTTAGAAATGAAACCTACATGTTTTTCGAAGCCGGCATGTCTTCCTGTTATTGTTTTTCTGTTAGGGAAAGATAGAGTGCTTCAAAGACAGCTATTCCCTGTTCCAGGGTCTCGCTGTCGGGTAACGCTTTGTTACGGATTCCTTTTAATATCATTTCGACACCCTGGGCCTCGGGGGCGGCAAATTTTCCGTCCTTGATGTCGATATCGTGAACAATGGCGGCCATGCGCAGTCGAGGCCTTCGGCGGTCAGGTCAAAACTTCGTTGCAGAACTTCGAAGGTGCAGAGATCCTCGACATGGGTGAAATCGCCGTTGCGCACGTCGAAGGAAACCTCGTTGCTTCCCTGTTGAACCTTCAGTTCGCCTTCGTCCCGAAAGACAAAGACCGCCTGTGGATCGATGAACCGCCTGATCAGCCAGGCACAGGCCATGCGGTCGACAAAGGGTCGCTTGCGGGTAACCCATTGCAGCTTGTGGAAATCTTCCACTTCCCGGTGAGCAAAGCAGTGTTCCTGCCGATAGGCTTCTCGGGCCTTTTTCGATGGCAGTCAGTGCCTCCAATTGATTTTTCAAGGTTGAAAGCCGATCGGCCAGGCTCAGGCCCGCTGCCGACTGAAAAAAATCGCGGTGCTGGACTGCAACAAAATCGGCCTGGATCTTCTCAAATTGTCGGAACAGGGAGGTAGCCTTTCTGTCTCTGCCACCCTTGCGCAGGTTATCGATCCTGCCGGACAGTTCCTCGATCTTCTTGCCGACTTCCTGGTACTGCAGGTGCCGATGCTCATTGAAGAGAGCGATGATCTCCTGCCGCTGCAGCGGCTCAATGGTCTCCGTAGTGACAAGAAGTCCTTCCCCTTTCAGGCCGGGGAGTTCGGCCAGTATCCATTGCAGGGCCTCGTGGTTGTCCTCCCGGTAGGGCAGGATATAGACCCCACCCTTGAGCTGGATGGCCCCGGTTTTCTGCGAGTTTGCGCCAAATTTTCACCCGGTTGTTCACCGGAGTAGCCGGGATGGAATAGAGAAAGAGCAGCCATTTTAGGGTTTGGAAGTCTTCCATATCAGCTACCTGCCTATTGAAAACTGGTTTTTATGTATCATGTGTTACAATAATTAGTAACAATAGTAATTAATTTAATCAAGGGCGATTTTTCAACCGGGCTGCTAAGCAGTAAAACTGCCGGAAAAGTATCAATGGAAAAGGCATTTGACAGCACTGTAAAGGAGGGCTTACAATAAAGACTCTGTCGTCAATATCTTGGTTTCCTAAGGTATATCGGGATGAAAAAGGAGAAATATGAAAAGATCGATCCGCATATGGCACCTTATTTTTACGCTGTCCGTCATGATCAGTCTTGCCCTCGCTAGCCAACTCCAGGCCAGCGAAACAACCGAAGTCGACGAGCGGCAAAATTTCGAACTGCCGGTCTTTGCCACCGATGCCGGTCGTGGCCTGCCGGTTATGATGGAGCGAATGAAGGGCCGGAAGGTCTTTCTCCTTGGCGATGCCACCCACGGCACGGAGGAGTTCTATGCCTTTCGTAAAAGGGTGACGAGGCATCTCATTCGTGACCTGGGGGTGCGGGTGTTTGTCCTGGAGGCCGAATGGGACGGTGGCAAGACCGTCGATGAATATATCCGCGGGCTTTTGCCCGGCAAGACCTGCGCTCGGCAGATGTTGACCGAGGCCTTCCCTTATTGGCCCCGGTGGGTTTGGGTCAATGAAGAATTGGTGGAATTTGTCGAGTGGCTGAAGGATTTCAACAGTCACCTGCCGCCCGAGCAGATGGTTCGCTGTTACGGTATGGACATGCAATTCGCCATCGCCACCGCCCTTGAGGCCCTTGCCGGGGTGTGGCCGGAGGGGTCGCGGCTGGGGCGAATTTACCATGACCTTCGGGAATTCTGGCGGACCTATCAGGATTATCCGATGGGCTATAACTTTGCCTATGCCGAGGGCCGGGAGACCGGCAATCTCCTGGCAACCGAGTTACTCGGCGCCTTGCCGGGGCAGGACCGGGAGCGAGAGCGAAGACTGCGTATGCTGGTCGATGCCGAGGAGTACTACCGGACCATGTCGCGCAGTCAGTATGAGGCATGGAATATCCGCTCGCGCCATTTTGCCGGTTTTGTCGAGGATCTCCTGCAGGAGCCGGCGGCGGCGCAGGGCGTTGTCGCCTGGGCGCACAACAGTCATGTCGGAGATATGTCCGGTACTGATGTGCAGGATACCGGGCTGACCAGCTTTGGCCGGCTGATGCGGGAAAGGTTGGGTAGGGAGCAGGTGTTTATTCTCGGCAGTGCCGGCTATGCCGGGACTGTTCTGGCCGCGCCCGAATGGTACAAACCACCGGTTGTCATGAACGTTCCGCCGACCGCCCCGGGGTCGGTTGAGGCGATAATGGAAAGCGGCGGCTGGGATAATTCGCTCCTGTTCTTTGAAAATGACGAGCAGCGGGCCAAGTGGTCGATGCCTCTGTTGCATCGGGGGATCGGTGTTGCCTATACCCCGGAGGCGGAAATGCCCAGCTATTATTTAACGGCGAAGATCAGTACGCGCTATGACGCCCTGGTTTTTTGGCGGAAGACCAGGGCCTTGCAACAGATGGTCGCACCTTGAACGGTGTTTTGGAAGGCTACTGCCAATCAAATCTAAGGTTTGGTGCAGGCGCCGGTATCGGCTGGGTAGAGATCTTCGAGAATGAGGTTTCCGCTCAGGATCTGCTCTTCTCTTTGTATCTTGAGTTCAACACTGCTCCCGGCCGTTCCACGCAGAATCTTCCGTAAGGGGACAATCGGCTGGTTCGGAACGACCGGTTGTCCGGCCAGTTCGACAATGATATCCCCGGCAATAAGGCCGGCCTTGGCGGCCGGACTGTTGGCCGCAACAAAGGAGATCATCGGCTGGTTGGTTTCTGCTCGGCCGATAATCAGACCGGATTTGTCACGGGGAAAGGCTGCGTTGAAGTTTCCTCCCTTCTCCAGGATGATTTTTTGCTCCGGATAGTTGAGGAAGAGGTGAAAATGGCGCAGGGTGGAGTTGCCGAGATTGCCGCCGACCTCGCCCAAGGCCGTCGCCCCGACACCCTTTTCGAGGGGAATGGCAATCAGCGGCAGATCCAGCTGGAAACGGTCAATCTGCAGGCAATTGAACTGGATATTCACTTCACGAGACAGGCCGGACATACCCTGACTGACGATCTCCACTCCTGTTCTGCCCAAAAGCCCGTGTTTCTCGGCGAAAGGGTAGTGGATAGAGCTGTGGTAGGAACCGAGATCGAAGCTCCAGAGGCTCGTGAACTGGTCGTCGACGGTTACCGGCAAGGTGAAGGTCCGGTATTTCAACGGGGCATCGAGAGTTGCTCCGGATCCTTTGTAAACAAAGGAGTCGGGGTCATGAAAGGTGACCTGCTGCAAATCGTAGTCGATCTCCACGATAAAGCGGGAAAGGAAATCATAGCCGAGGATACCGACCATCACCGGTTCATAACTTTTCGCCGCCAACCCCTTCGACACGTACATTTTTTGGCTATCGAAGCGGATGGTGCCGACCTGGTGATCCGGCACTTCAACAAAGGAAAGGTCGAAGAGTTCACCGAAGCCGTAGCCTTTGATGCTGCCCTGGACGCTCAGCCCCAGTTTTTCGGCATATTCCTGATCGATGACCGACATGGAGGCCCCGCTGTCGAGCACCCAATATCGGCTGTCGTCGCCAATAGTCACCGGCAGGTAGATAAGATTTTCGATGAGCTCGAAGGGGATCGTCGCCGAGGTGTCGCCATCCCGAAAATGGTACCCTTTCTCTTTCTGCGGCGGTAAAAAGAGGGTTTCTTCGACCTCTTGGTTGCCGACGTAATAGATTCATCCAGGTTTCTTCAGTTTTTTCCCATGGATGAAAGGTGTTGTGCTGGTGAAACGGTAAAATAATGCCGTCAACCGATTTATAGTCGTCGTAGTAGCTTTCTATCTCCATGTCTGGTTGGCGGTAGAGCGATCGGGCCATGAACATGGTTTGGGCATCAAAGAAGAAGTGACCACGATCGCTGTTAATGGTGTTACTGAGGACAACCTCGTAACAGGGGCGGCCTTTAATGACGGTTATCCCGGCGAAGGTCATGGAGAAATGGGGTGACTGCCGATTGAGGTGTTCATATTGATCGATGAGCAGACTGATGCGCCGGCGTTTCAGGGTTTCCTCGTCGCGGACAAGCAGCAGCTGGCCATTGGTATCAAAGAACCAGGCAAAATCGCCGCTATCACCCTCAATCTGGGCGATGATCGAATAATCCTCTTCGGTGCGGTATTGCATGGGCCGCTTGTCCCAATGTTTAAAAGTTCCCTGGAGTCCGTCGTAGTGAACCCGGCCCTCGCTGTGGCTGGTTATGATGCTTTTCAGACGTTCCAGGCCGCCGACTGCCTCATAGTGGCGGTGCATGATCTGGTAAGGGTCGGAAAGATCGATGATTTCCTCGCTGCCCTTTGCCGGCTGGGCGGAGAGGAGGGTGAGAAGAACAAAAAGGATCCTGATGGAAAACAAAAAATGGCGCATGATCGACCTTTACCGAACCATAACCTCGACTCGACGGTTTCGCGGTTCGGGGATATCATCGGCTGTGGGAACCAGCGGGTTACCTTCACCGTGATAAATGATGGTCATATCTTCGGTTGCAACCTTTTCCGCGTGGAGGATATCGTAGACCAGCTGTGCCCGTTCCAGCGACAGTTTGCGGTTGTAATCATCGCTTCCTGTTCGGTCGGTATGACCGATTACCGAAATATCTTTGGATTGGCGTTTTTTGATAGCCTCCAGGATACTCGCGATGAGACTTTTCGATTCTTCAGTGAGATCGTTGGAATTAAACTGGAAGTACAGGAGAAAGCTCTCAGGCATCAGGGGGTGCACCCGCAGCGCGTCTTGAAAAGCCAGGTCGGTGATTTCCTTTTTAATTGGCGCCTGGGCGGAAGGAGGCGAGTTGCGGTCGTCGACAAAAATTGCCTTGCCGTCTTCATTGAGAATCTCGGAACCTTTATCCGTCGCAACTGTGAGCGCGCCCACCGTACCGTCGTTTGCCGGGCTGAGAACTACATAATTTTCCTTGGCACCGCAACCGGCGAGAAGCAGGAGCGTCGCGATGACGATCAAAGATTTCCCGTTCATGGCATTCTCCATTTGTGGAGTTGAAGAGTTTTTTCAATTGTAATCCGACTTATTCGGCAAACTTTGCCCTGAAATTGGTGTCTTCCTTGAGCATGCTGATGCGACCGACCGGTGTGATCAGTTCCACGGCATGGGGTGCCAGTTTGCCAAGCAATCCGGATTGGTAGACAAAGGTGCCGTGCTGCATATTCAGGCGCATGGCATATTCGTTGGTGGCCGGTTCAAAGGTGAATTTATCCATCCTTACCCGGCTGATCGGTCCCATGGAAATGAGGGTATTATCTTCGAGCAGGATGCCTATCGCCCCATCCGAACCGGTAAGAATAATGTCGCTCTGATAAATTCGGTCATTGGGAAAGGCCGGTTTGGTCTTACCATCTCTCAGAATGGAAACCAGACCTCGAAGCCCTTTGACCTTACCGACAACTCGTGCCTCGGCAAAGGCCAGGAGGGGAATCGTGCAGAGCAGTAACACAGCCAGACAATAACTAAAAACAGTCTTTTTCATGGCAATTCTCCAGTGTCAGATACATCCACATTGCGCAGCTTGCCTGTGAGATGTTTGGTGTTCCGATCAGTACCTTGTATCTTTTTAAGGTAATTCTCTCTCTATCCAGGTAAAAGGTGTTAGAGTTGATTGAGGCTCTTTTCGGCATAGCCCTTTAGTTTTCGTTGCGGGGCCTCGTTGGCTATCTTGCTGAGAGTCGCTTTATACTTGCTCTGACCCGATGCCCCTAAGGCTTTGCAGAGCCAGGACAAGGTATCGATACGTTCCCCGGATTCGTTGGCACTGGCCTGATAACTCCTCAGCAGAATTTTTTCCACGGCGTCAAGCACTACTGTGTCGCGATAATTCGCCTTGACCATCAGCTTCGCCGCATCTTTTTGTTGCTCGGTGTTGTTCGATTCAAGCATTCGCAGGTATTTTGCCTGTTCGGAAGTGAGCTGGCTGCTCGGTTGTGACTGAGCTTGCGGTTGTGGTGGCGGTGGCTGCGCTGGCACGAAAGTGTCTTTTTTCGCGGATACCGCAGGTCTTGCCGCTGGCTCATCCGGAACGGTGCTGCCGGGGTGCAAGTTTATTGCAACATTTTTTTCTTCATTTTTTTCCAGAGTTACCCATTCTTTGGTGGTTTTATAGCCGGATGCGGTCACTTCGAGATGATATGGTCCGGGGTCGAGCACTACGCCCGGCTCGTATGCCTTGGAGATGTTGAGGATGCGGATCTTGGCATTGGCCGGCGATGCTGTCACGGTAAGTTTTGCTTTTTTCGGTGTCGTGTCGATCAGGCTTTTCACCAGTTGGCTGTAATTAACAGAGCCGGGATCGGTCTCCTCGTCGATCTTGGCAGTACAGATTTTCTGAGCGACACTGGTAATAGTCACCTTTCCCGTCTCAATGCGCTCAACGTCAAGGACTTCCCCGGTTTTCGGGTGCTTGATGATCTGCCCCTCCTTGAAGACGATAAAGCGCATGCCGGTTTTCACGCCGGTGCGAACCCCCAAATCAAGGGTGACCGAATCGCCGCTTCGGTTGACCACATAGCCTTCAAGTGGAAAATTTTTGATGATTTTTTCCGACATGTCTATGACCATATCCTGGAGTCTGGCGGTCGCGGCACTTTTAAGATTTTCCGCGGCGATGATGGAGGCGCTTTCGACGTCAATGATCCGGGCGTTGATTTCGGTGACTTCTTTCAGTCTTCATGACCGAACCGCTGATGATGACCTTGACGCCCAGCAGCTTGCCTATCTGGGTGGCGCTGCTGGCATCGACGACTCCGGACATAGCCAGCTTCTGCTCGCCGAGAATTTTTTCAAGCATTCTTCTCTCGACTACGTCAAAGCGACCCTCGCGGACCATGGCGGTGATGAACCACTCGGCGACGATCGTTCCCATATCCTTGTTGTCGAAGTCTTCCCCCTGCAGCTGGAAATCGAGCACGGCAATTTTTGTTTTGCTGAATTCAGCCGAGGCGGAGAGGGGGATAAGGAAACTCATTAGCAGGAAAAATATACCGTTCAATAAACTGCGCATTGTTTGCTCCTGGGTCGGGCGAAGAGGAAAACCATCGAAATTTCGTTCTTATTGGCAAATTTGCATTATTGCAAATTCAAAGCAATTCGATTACCGGCAACATTGGTGACCGCCAGCTTGGTATCGTCAACCGCTTTACTGTCTACCCGGTCACAGAAGGTTTCGACACTGCCCTTAAAGAGCACGGAAAGTTCCAGCTTGCCGCTGCCAAAGCTTCGCTTGGTAACCGAGACGACACCTTCGGTGTCTTCCAGCACTTTGGCGGCACTTTTCTGCAATCCGTAGCTTTTTACACCGGAGATGGTGATCTCATAATTGGCACCGTTGTTGACGGTATCCTGGAAAGAGGTGACTATCGCCTCGAAAAGTTTTTTGTCCATGAGAGTGGTCGCTGCCTTGGTCGCCGCCTGGGATTTGGCTATATCATCGGCGATATGGACCGCTGCTCCGGTTGCCGATTTGCTGGCGACAATGCGACCGTTTGAGCAGTTGACAACTTTTAAGGTGAGGCTCGCCTGGCCGGATTTCATGCCGGTGTCCTTCACCACCTCACCGGCTAGAACGCTTTTTCTGACACTGCCGACCACCACATATTCCGCGCCGTTTTCCGCCCCGAGTTTGGCAGCTGCCACCGGGTCTCCTTCTATAGCCTTGCGGATAAACGGATCATCCTTGGCCATTAAGGCCGCCGCCTGGGCCGGATCGACCAGGTCAAAACCTTTGCCCTTGAGGAAATCGACAACCGTGCTCTCGACATTTTGCCCGCCCTCTTCCTGGATAAGGACCATGGTCCGCGGTTTATCCATGGAAATAAGAAGAATCTTCAAGGCCATGAGGTCGGCGGTAATAGAATCTAAAGAGACCACGGCATTGATCTTGACGTGCCAGGTGTCGCCTTTCTGCTCCTCTTTCACGACGGTAAAACTGCGAACAGAACCGTAACTCTGGGTGATAACCTTGTCTTTTTTCAGCATGAAGTTTTCGACTTCAGTCTGGGAACTGAGCACGACCCCAATGCCTTCCTCGACCGCCGCTCTTTTTGCCTGCAGCAGGGCGTCCTGCTTGGATGAACCGGAGCCCTCGGCGGTGATGGTTTTATCGCCTGTGGTCTTTCCTCCGCCGGCTTTGCCGGTGGAGGCTTGGGCAGCCATCGCCACCTCCGGGATGAGGAACGAAACCAACAGCAATGCCAGAAAGAGGTTTTTCATGCCTCGACTCCATTTTGTTAAGTGGGTGGGACGAGCTCAGGGAAGTGAATGGTGTTAACTAGGAGATAGCATATTATTTATCGTATCAAAAAACAATGACCATCGATTTTTTTCGCTGGTGATTTGCAGGTGAACGGCAACTCTCGGCAGAGAGTTTTTGGCGAGCTATCAAGGTCAGGCAGGCAGCTCGTTCGGTTGTTCGTCGGCAGAAAACGAGCTGGTGAAGATGGGCGGCGATCAACCGAGCAGGCAGTTCTGGTCAATTTGAAAAACCTGCATCATGATGGCGTGGTCGATCATGCTGACCCCTTGGGCCAGGGCATCGACCATATCCCTGTCGCTCCAGCCCAGTTCCTTGAGGTTGGCGATGTCGGCGGCGGTGATCGAGTCCGGTTTTTTCATCGAACGGATGACGAAGACCAGCATGGCGCTTTCATATGTTTCGAGCATTGAGTTGGACGGATCATCTTCCATCGCCCGGATGGCATCGTCGTCATAATCGAGTTTTTTCAACATATGGCGGTTGAAGTCCATGCAGTAGGGGTAAGCGAGGGTGCAAGCCGCCAGATAGCGGATATGGGCGAGGAGAGCAAAACTCAGTTTGGGGTGTTTGCCGAAATAGCGGATCCGCTTCAATTGCAGCTCAAAGAGCGCCGGGCTGGCGCTGAGAAGCTGCATCGGCTGAGGGATGGCGCCGACGTTTTTCATGAACATTTCGTACCCTTCCTTGACAATCCCTTCCGCGTTTTCAGGTGCTACCGTTGTGATAAGCGCCATGTTATTAGCCTCTTGTCAGAATATTGATGATTGACCGGTCGTTGGTGTCAGTGGCCGGCCGTGATGAATTGTTGTGGCAAAGTACCAGGGATCATATTATAAGTAAAATTAATATATATAATCGTATCAATAAGGATAGGTAATTTAAAATCCATGCATAATCTCGAAATCAAACACCTGCGCATGCTCCATGCCATTACCGAAAGCGGTAATATGACCAGAGCGGCGGAAAAGCTGTGTATCAGCCAATCGGCCATCAGTCAGCAACTGAAGGATATTGAAGGCAAATTGGGCGCCGATCTGTTTTTTCGCACCCGCAAGAAAATGATAGTCACCGAAGTGGGCAGACAGCTTCTGGAAACCGCAAGCCAGGTCATTATGGCGGTTGATTCGGTCGAGCAGGATATCTCCAGGAAGATCTCCGGCGAAAGAGGCGAGTTGAAGATCGGGACCCAATGCATTTTCTGCTACAAGTGGTTGCCGCAGGTGATGCAGTTCTTTCATGGCAAATTTCCCAGTGTCGAAATTGAGGTGGGCAATTCCATAGATCTACCCGGCGAACTGGCAGAAAAAAAATATGACCTGATTATCTCCGGGGCCGTGGCGCCGGACGACATCCATACCTCGGTCCCCTTGTTCGAGGATCAACTGGTCTGCATCATGAAAGCCGATCACCCGTTTTCCACAGGCAATTTCGTTCAACTCGACGATTTTCGCGGCATTAATCTCATTTCCCATTCTGAGAAAGGCAGAAACCGTTTTTATCAACAGCTATTGAAACCGAAAGGCATCGAGCCGAAAAAGATCATGAACGTCGGTGCCCCGCAGGCGATCATCGAAATGGTTGCCGCCGGTTTTGGCATCAGCATCTTCCCGCGCTGGGCGATTGCCGGTGCCCTGAAAACCTGGCCGATCGTCGCCCGTCCGATAACTCCGCGTGGCCTGCCGCTGACTTGGCACGCTGTCTATCTTACCCACAGCAATGTGCCGATTTACCAGCAGGAATTTATAAGAAGCATCAGCAAACTGAATGTCACCGAGCAGAGTGTACCCGCCGGTCGTCAGGCGAGCGGTCGGTGATGGGGGACTGGATATCTGATTTTGCAGAAAACAGGTTGTATCCTACCAGAAATTGCCGAAGAAAAGGGGTCTTGCAGTGACCAGTAAAGAGAGCACTTCCAGCGCGAACAGAAACGATCCGGAGCAGACCCTGCGTCAACAGGCGGAGGAGATTTTTCGCAGCAAAACAAGCCAGGCGCCTGAAGACCTGCAGGCAAGATCCCCCGAAGAGGTTCAGCTCATTCTCCACGAACTGCAGGTGCATCAAATCGAACTCGAGATGCAAAATGAGGAATTGCGCCTGGCCCAGATAGAACTCGATGCCGAGCGAGCCCGCTATTTTGATCTCTATGACCTGGCACCGGTCGGCTATTGCACCATCAGTCAAGGAGGGTTGATTGTTGAGGCCAATCTTACAATCGCTACCCTCCTCGGCGTAACTCGCGACAGCTTGATCAACCAGCCGATATTTCGTTATATTTTCAAGGAGGACCAGGATAGTTACTATCGGCGAATACAACAGCTCTTTTCGAGCGGCGAACAGCAGAGTTGTGAATTACGGATGGTCCATGCAGACCGGACGTCCTTCTGGGCGCATCTGGAAACCACCGTGGCGCTCAATAAAGACGGGGCAACAGCCGGCCGCGTCGTGTTGAACAAAGTCCCCGAGCGTCAGCGGGCAGAGGACAGGCTACGCCAGGAGCAGCTTTTTTCAAAATCGATATTGGAGAGTCTTCCGGCAATATTCTACATGTACACCTACCCGGAAAATCGATTGGTGGTCTGGAATAAAGCGCATGAAACGCTTCTAGGCTATGGTCCTGGCGAGATGGCCGGCATGCATGTTACCGACTGGTTTGTGACGGAGGCGAAAGAAGCGGTTTTGCAGGCTATAGAAACAGTTATGGATAAAGGTCAGAATTCGATCGAGGCTCCATTATTGACCAAAGATGGGCGTTTGCTGCCCTTCATCCTTTCCGGAGTCAAATTTGCGACCGAGGAGCGACTCTATTTTATGGGAATCGGTGTTGACATCTCTGAACGTCGGCAGGCCGAGGAGCAGCTGCGGGAGAACGTTGCCCGGTTGAAAGCGCTGTTCAATGCCACCTCGGATTCAGTGATTCTCATCGACACCGAGGGCACGATTCTTGATCTCAACGAAAACTCGGCATTAAGGCGTGAGCTTGACAAGGGCGAAATGCGGGGGCAAAAACTCTATGATTTTCTGCCTGCCGAGGCGGCGGCCAACCGTCGCAAGGCCGTGGCTCAGACTATCCAGGAAAAAAGGCTTGTGCAATATGATGAAGTTCGCGGCGGCAAAGACTACCGTGTTCGCCTCTTTCCCGTTATGAACGATTTGGGAAAGGTATTCCAGGTCGCCAGTTTTTCAAGGGATATCACCGAGAGCAAACAGGCCGAAGAAGAAAAAGCCCAGCTTGAAGCGCAGTTTCATCAGGCCCAGAAGATGGAATCGATAGGCCAATTGGCGGGCGGCGTGGCCCACGACTTTAACAACATGCTTGGAGTGATCCTCGGGCATGCCGAGTTGGCCCAGAACCAGTTGGCTCCGAACCATCCACTCTTTAACAACCTCGAAGAAATCCGCAAGGCTGCCAAGCGTTCTGCGCAAATCACCCGGCAGTTGCTGGCCTTTGCCCGCAAACAGACGGTAGCGCCCAAGGTGCTCGACCTCAACGAAACTGTAGAGGGGATGCTCAAGATGCTGCGGCGACTGATCGGCGAGAACATCAATCTGATCTGGATGCCCGAAAGCGACCTGTGGCCGGTGAAGATGGACCCGTCTCAGATCGACCAGATTCTGGCTAATCTTTGCGTCAATGCCCGGCAGGCGATTGGTGCCGGCGCCGGGAGCATAACCGTTGAGACCGGAAACAGTACCCTGGATGAGGAATACTGTGACACCCACGCCGGTTTCGTGTCCGGCGACTATGTGCGGATCGCCGTGAATGACAATGGCTGCGGCATGGACAGGCAGATTCTGGCACACATCTTCGAACCGTTCTTCACCACCAAACAGGTCGGCGAAGGGACTGGCCTCGGCCTGGCCACCGTGTACGGTGCCGTCAAGCAGAACAACGGCTTTATCTATGCTGAAAGCGAACCGGGGCAGGGTGCGACTTTCACCATCTACCTTCCACGGTATCAGGGAGTGGTCGGGCAGGTTCAGACAGCAGAGGTAACGGAATCGGCACTGACCGGCCATGAAACCATCCTGCTGGTGGAAGACGAACTGACCATCCTGGAAATGACCACAAACATGCTCGAGATTTTGGGGCATAGGGTGTTGGCAGTCGGTACCGCGGAGGAGGCCATCCGTCTGGGCGCGGTGCACGAGGGTGAGATCGATCTGCTCATGACCGATGTGATCATGCCTGAGATGAACGGTCGGGACCTCGCAAAACGACTTCTGGCAAACCAGCCGGAAATGAGGGTTCTTTTTATGTCAGGCTATGCCGCCAACATCCTCGCCAATCAAGGCGTACTGGATGAAGGGGTGAATTTCATCGAGAAACCCTTTTCCATGCAGGAGTTGGCCGCAAAAGTTCGACAGACGCTGGAAAATTAATTTAAAAAAGGAGATACCCCATGTATAAATGCATTCTGTATATTTTGGTTCTCGGAGCTGCTGCCCTTATCAATCTCGCATCTTTTGTTCAGGCCGAAGCGCCAAAAGTGCAAACCCAGGTGCCCGGTTATTACCGCACCCAGCTCGGCCAGTTCGAAATTACTGCCTTGTACGACGGGGCAATCGAACTCGACACCAAGCTTCTGAAGAATGTCAAAACCACCGACCTGGATCGTCTGTTGGCCCGGATGTTTGTCGGCAATCCCAAGATGCAGACGGCGGTAAATGCCTACCTGATCAATACCGGCAAAAATCTGGTGTTGGTTGATACCGGTGCCGCGAAGCTGTTCGGCCCCTCGCTGGGGTTCGTGGTGGAGAATATGAAGGGTTCTGGTTATCAGCCGTCCCAGGTGGACACGGTCATTATCACCCATTTGCACCCTGACCATATGGGCGGGCTGAACGATGCCGGCGGACAGCCGTTTTTCATCAATGCGAAAATTTTCGTATCCCAGGCGGATAACGACTTCTGGCTGTCGGAGAAGGTTGCCGATGCTGCGCCGGAACCGATGAAGCCCTTTTTCAAAATGGCCCGTGACAGCGCCGCCCCCTACCTGACCAGCGGCAAGTGGGCAACGTTTACGGACGGGAGCATACTGGTGCCCGGTATTCAGGCAGTCAAAGCCAACGGCCATACGCCGGGCCATACTGCCTATGCCGTTCAGTCCGACGGACAAAAGCTGCTGATCTGGGGGGATCTGGTGCATGCCCACGCCGTCCAGTTTGCCCGGCCGGGTGTTTCCATTGAGTTCGACGTCGATCAGAAACAGGCCATCGCCACCCGACGCAGCATCATGCTCACCGCCGCGTCCAACAAGTTCCTGGTGGCCGGCATGCATCTGCCCTTTCCCGGCATTGGCCATGTCCGGGCCGAAGGCAAGGGGAGCTACAGCTGGGTGCCGATAGAGTTTGCGCCGCTGGCGAAAACGGCAACTCCATAAAATGGCGGCGTTTTCCTGTCGAATAGCAACCACCGCCGACCCTCCCGGGATCCTCCATCTCTACGCTCAGCCGGATCTGGATAACGAGCAGGCTTTCCCAGTTGTCCCATTCGTTTAACGAAGTTACGAGGTATCAAATGTTTGGCGCACAAGATCTCTTAACCTTTATCCTTGCCGGACTGTTGCTCAATATAACCCCGGGCGCCGATACTCTGTATATCGTCGGTCGATCGACTGCTCAGGGGGTGCGGGCGGGTGTGGTTGCTGCCTTGGGAATCGGGGCGGGTTGTATCGTTCATATCGTTGCCGCGGCAATCGGCCTGTCGGCGATCCTGGCGGCATCTTCGACTGCCTTTACCATTGTCAAATACCTGGGGGCGGCCTATCTCGCTTATCTTGGGATTTCCATGCTGCGCGTGCAAGGCAAAACGCAGGAAGTTCGCTCGGAACTTCCTGCCGTGTCCTTAGCGAAAGTCTTCTGGCAGGGTTTTCTTACCAATGTACTCAACCCCAAGGTGGCATTGTTTTTCCTGGCATTCCTGCCGCAGTTTATCGCCCCGGACAGCCCAAGCAAAATGGATGAGCATGCTCTTTTTGGGTATCTTGTTCGATTTCAACGGCACGCTCTGGAACCTGTTTCGTCGCCTGGTCGTCGGCTCGCGTATCCAACCGGTTGAAGGTGTCCACCCCTATTGCCTGGTGGTTGAACCGGGTATGCGGGAGCCTCTTTATTTATTTTGGCATAAAGTTGGTAATGAGTGAGAACTAACCGCAGAATCTCCGCTATTCATATAAACCGTAAAGAAAACCAACCTATGCATACATTCATCCACGCCGCCGATATCCACCTCGACAGCCCTCTCCGGGGGCTTGAGGCGCACGCCGACGCTCCGGTTGCCGAGATTCGCGGGGCGACACGGCGGGCCTTTGACGCTTTGATCGAGCTGGCCATCGACGAAGCGGTTGCTTTTATCCTCATTGCCGGCGACCTGTGGGACGGCGATTGGAAGGACTACAATACCGGACTCTATTTCGCCGGGCGGATGGGTCGGCTGGCCAAGGCGGGGATTCGGGTCTTTATTATTTCCGGCAATCACGATGCCGCAAGTCAGCTCTCCAAGGCCATGCCCTGGCCGGCCAACGTCACGGTTTTTTCAGCGCGGAAACCCGAGTCGATCAAACTGGAAGAGCTGGGTATCGTCATCCACGGCCAGAGTTATTCCTTTCGCGCCGTAACCGACAATCTGGCTGCCGGTTACCCCCGCCGGGAACCCGGCTATGTCAATATCGGCCTGCTGCATACCTCGCTTACCGGCCGGGCCGGGCACGAGGCGTACGCACCTTGCACGGTGGCCGAACTCACGGCCAAAGGTTATGACTATTGGGCGCTTGGCCATGTGCACCGGCGGGAAATCGTTGTTGAGGACCCGTGGATTGTTTTTTCCGGCAACATCCAGGGTCGCCATATCAAGGAAGACGGCGACAAGGGTGTCACCCTGGTGACCGTCCAGGAGGGGCGGATCACTGAGGTGCGGGAGCGGCCGCTTGATGTGCTGCGCTGGACCACCTGCCTGGTCGATCTCTCCGCCTGCGACAGTATCGAGAAGGTTTATGGGGCGATCCGTCAGGCTTTTGCCCTGGAGCATGACCGGGCGGACGGCCGGACCCTGGCCGTACGTTTGGTGCTGACCGGCAACTGTCCCGTTCATGCCCGGCTCCTTGCCCGGACCGCCGAGCTAACCGAGGAGTTTCGGGGCATCGCCGCCGGGATCGGTGAACTGTGGCTCGAACAGGTCCGCTTTCAGACCAGCCGTCAGGTGCAGCTTGAAGAAATTCTCGGTGCGGACACCCCGCTTGCCGGCCTCATGGGGACCATCCATCAGCTGGAGCTGAATGTCGATAGCCTTCTTACGCTGGTCCCGGAACTGGCGATCCTGAAGAGTAAATTGCCGGTCGAGATCGACGACGGCGGCGACCCCTTATTTGCTGCTGCCCCCGAAAAGATTGCCGAACTGCACAGCGAAGTGCGGGAACTGCTGATCGCCAAACTTCTCCAGCACGGAGGAAAGCAATGAGACTCCTTCGTCTCGACCTCAAAGCCTTCGGCCCCTTTACCGACCGCAGCCTGGCATTCACCACCAAGGCCCCCGGCCTGCATCTTATCTTCGGCCCGAACGAGGCCGGGAAAAGCAGTGCGCTACGGGCACTCAAGGCCCTGCTCTGCGGGTTTCCGCAGCAGACACCGGATAATTTCCTGCACAATTACGACCACCTGTTGGTGGCCGGTTGTCTCGTCAATAGCGCCGGGCAGGAGCTCTCCTTTCAGCGACGGAAAAAGCGCGTCGGCGACCTTCTCGATGCGGCCGGCAATCCCCTCGATCAGGCTGTCTTGACGCCTTTCTTGCACGGTCTTGAAGGGCCTGTTTTTGCCTCCCTGTACGGTATCGATCATGACGCCCTGGTGCGCGGCGGCGAAGAGATCCTTGCGCAAAAGGGCGAGTTGGGCCAGGCTCTTTTCGCCGCCGGTGCCGGCATCGCCTCGGTGGGCGAGGTCATTGGCCAGCTGGAAGCGGAGGCCGGGGATTTATTCAAGGCAACCGGGCAGTTGCCGGCCATCAATATGGCTGTCAGGAGATTTAAGGAGCTGCAGAAGGAAATGAAGGCAGCCGCCCTTTCCGTCAAGGACTGGAAAGAGCATCGCAAAGCCCTGGAGGATGCCGAGGCAGCCAGCACGGCGCTTGAAGGTGAGCGTGATCAAAAGGCTATCGAGATGTATCGCCTCGAACGGCTACGGCAGGCGATCCCGGAATTGGCGGCGCTGCAGGCGAGGCGTGAACAGCTCCTGACCTTGGGGGAAGTCGTTCCCCTTGATACAGGTTTTGCCGAAAGATACCAACAGGTAAGCCGAGAGCTGCGCGAGGCCGCCCAGCGACTGCAGCGGGATCGTGAGCGTCTTCTGCAACTTACCGGGAGGTGTCAGGCCATTTCCTTTAACAAAGACCTGCTGCGGGAGGCCGGGCCGGTTGATGATTTTCACCAGCGTCTAGGCGAATACCGCAAGGGCCAAAAGGACCGGCCGGAGCGAAACGGCATGCGTATTAGCCTGCGTTCCGAGGCTGGACGCTTGCTCCAGCAGGTGCGGCCCGACCTGGCGTTGGAACAGGTGGAGATCCTTCGCCCGTTGCTGGCCAAAAAGCGGACGGTGCAGACTTTGGCAAGTCGATACGAAGCGTTACAGCAACAGCTAGCGGCGGTGGGGAAGCAAGGCAGAGCGGCGGAGCTGGAGCAGCAGAAGGCGGTGGCCGGGCTTCAGGCAATGGTATCGCCGGTTGAGACCGACGGACTGCCGCGGGCGATAGTGCCGGCCCGCAAAGTGGGGGATATCGACGGGCAATTGGCCAAGAGCTGCAGCGATCTTCAGCTGCAAAAAAACGAATGCCTGGCGCAGCTGAAACGGCTTGGCTTGTGGGCGGGCGAATTGACCGCCTTGCTGGAGCTTGCCCTGCCGCTCGCCGAAACCGTGCAGCACTTTGAACATCGTTTCGGAAAGATCGACGAGGCGAGCCGTGAGCTTGGCAAGACGCGGAAATCCGTCGACAAGGACCTTGGTCGTGTCCGGGCCGAGATCAGAAAACTCGAATACACGGGCGTTGTCCCCAGCGAAGAGGAGCTGGTCAGAACCCGGGCCAGCCGTCAGCAGGGATGGCGGTTGTTGCGGCGGCAGTGGCTTGACGGTCTGGATGTGACGGAAGAGTGCCGAGAGTATGCCGCTGATCAGTCGCTTCCCGAGGTGTACGAGGACTATGTCGGTCAGGCCGACAGCATCGCCGACCGGTTGCGCCGCGAGGCGGATCGGGTCGCCGGGGCAGCCGCCCTGCGGGTTCAGCTGGAAACCCTCGAGGCAACCTTGGTCGAAAACGACCGGGAGCAGAAGGCCCTGCTCCTCCGGGTAAAAGAGCAGACCGCGGCCTGGTATCGCATATGGCGGTCGGCCGGCATCGTCCCGCTTTCACCGAAGGAAATGAGCGGATGGCTGATGGAGATCGACAAACTTCGCTTCAAGGTGGCCGAGATTGTCAAGAAAGAGGAGCAGATAGGACGGGAGCTGCAGCACCGCGACAGCCTGAAAGAGGCGTTACAAAAGGAGCTGCTGGCAATCGGCGAGGCCGTCCCGGACAGTGCCGAACTTGGCCCGGTGCTGCTTGCTGCAGAGGCTATTCTGGAAAAGATGGCCGCCCGGAAAAAGGAGCTGGAGGTCTTCCGGGAACGGCGGGAAAAGGCGGAAAAAGACGTACGTCAGGCGGCGGAAGACCTGAAGACCGCCGGCCAGGCCCTGGCTGGATGGCAGGAACAGTGGCAAAAAGCCCTGGTCGGTTTGACTCGGCAGGGCGAGGTGACCCCGCTTGAGGCCGGCGACCTGCTGGAGACCCTGCAGGGCTGTTTCGACAAACTGAAAGAGGCCGAAGATCTGCAAAAGCGTATCGACGGCATCGACCGGGATGCGGCCGGGCTCGACCGGGAGGTAAAGGCCCTGCTCGGCAAAGTCGCCCCGGCGCTGTCGAGCCTGCCCCTTGATCAGGCGATTCTTCAGTTACGGACGCTTCTCGACCAGGCCCGGAAAGACGGGGCTCTGCTGGAACAGCTTGCCCGGGACCAGGAGAACCTGCAGGAAGAGATCGTCGCCACCGAAAACACCTTGAATTTTGCCGACCAGCAGATGAAGGAACTTCTCCGTCTGGCTGAGTGTACAGAGCCGGCCGATTTGCCGGGAGCAATTGATCGCTTTGTCGAATTTCAGGCGCTGCGGCAAAAAATCGCCGAACACGAAGGGAATCTCGCCAAGATCGGCGCCGGGGTGTCGCTTGCCGAGCTTGCCGGCCAGGCAGCGACGGTAAATATAGACGAGGTACCGGTACAGATCGAAACGCTCCGTCGCGACATTTCGGAAAGATTGCATCCGGAGATCAAAAGGTTATCCAAGGCAATCGGCGAACAAAGCGCCAGGCTTGCGGCAATGGACGGTGGGGCCAGGGCGGCGGAACTGAGCGAGGCGATGGAGCGGGAGTTGGCCCTCCTTCGCCGGCTGACCGACAGATATACCCTGGTGAAACTGGCGGCGAGAATCTTACAGCAGGCAATCGACCGCTACCGGGAAGAGCACCAGGACCCGGTCTTAAAGATCGCCGCCGGCTACTTTCAAAGGCTGACCCTCGGCTCCTTTGCCGGGTTGCGCGCCGATGTGGGTGACGCCGGCCAGGCGGTCCTGGTGGGGGTCCGGGAAAACGGCAGCCGTCTCACCGTTGAAAAGATGAGTTCCGGCACCCGCGACCAGATGTTTCTCGCCCTGCGTCTGGCGACGCTTACCTGGCGTCTGCAGGCCGATGAGCCGATGCCCTTTATTATCGATGATATCCTTATAAACTTCGATGATGCGAGGTCCCGGGCGACGCTGCAGATTCTCGCCGAGTTGGGTGAAAAAAACCAGGTGATTCTTTTCACCCATCACCGGCGCATTGTCGAGGAGGCGAGACAGCTGAGCGGGCCGGAAGGTATTCAAATCCATGAACTTTCCCCTGAGCCGTTGTCAGAAAGTATCATGGCAGGAAGATTACCCACAACGGCATAAATAGTGGACAAACTCGTAAAGGAACCTGTCCCGCCTGACGGGACACCATGAGGGACCTTGGGCCACAGCCGGTATGTGGCTTTGGAGTAATAATAATTGCCAAAGTTGCCTTGAAAGGGTAACTTTGCGGTATTTGATTGGTTGGGTATTTGTTGGCAAGGGCCTTTCCTAGGAAACCCGGAGAAAATGACCGCTTATCACCTCACCTTATCACCGTCTCACCATCTGGGACGTCCCCCACAGCCCTTGTATGGTTGAAAACAGCAAAAATGAAATGCAGGGTTCAGGGGGAGAACATTCCTCCGTGCAGTTTTCTTCAGGCGCCCCGGCACTTGCTTTCAGCCACGCTGCAAAAATTGATCGTGTTCTTTTTTCCATAGCCGACGCAGTCAATACCACACAAGATCTCAACGAACTGTACGCTGCGATTCACAAGGTGCTCGGTGAGGTCGTCGATGTCGCCAATTTCCATATCGCCATTATCGACAGAAAGCAGCGAACCGAGAATTTCCCGTATGATGTTGACACAGTCAATGCTGTCCCCCCTTCATCCAATGTTTTGGATACCAGAACTTCACTTACCCGATTTTTAGTCCAAGAGCGAAAACCGCTGCTGCTGTGTACTGAAGCACTGCAAAACTTTGCTTTGCGGAATACTTTACAGGAACCGCTACCTCTTGTCTGGATGGGCAGTCCACTCCTCCTCCGCGATGAGGTGATCGGTGTCGTTGCGATGCAGAGTTACACCGATGGCCTGATGTATGATGAGTCCGATTTACAGATCCTGGCGGCGGTTTCTCCTCAGCTTGCCATGGCTATCGACAGAAAACGGTTTCTCGACCAGTTACAGAAAAGTGAAGAGCAGTATCGCGAATTGGTCGAGAACGCCAACAGCATTATTTTACGGATGGACAGCCAGGGCAGAATTCTTTTTTTGAATGAATTTGCACAGCGTTTCTTTGGTTATACAGCCGACGAAATAATCGGCAGGAGCGTTGTGGGAACCATCGTCCCGGCCACCGATTCGGCGGGTGCCGATATGCAGGCATTGATCGACGATATCGGCAGATATCCGGAACACTACCACACCAACGAAAACGAAAACATCCGTCGTGACGGCACAAGGGTTTGGATTTCCTGGACGAATAAACCGTTTTACGATGCTAGACGGCACGCTTGTTGACCTCCTCTGCGTCGGCAATGATATTACCGAGCAGAAAGTGTTGGAGCGAGCCTTGCGGGAAAAAAAGGAAGAGCTGGAACGGTATTTCAATCTCAGTCTCGATCTGCTCTGTATCGCCAGTACCAGCGGCGAATTCGTAAAGGTCAATCCGCAGTGGCGGAAAGTGCTGGGTTATTCCGATGCTGAACTCGTTGGTAGAAAATTTCTTGAGCTGGTACACCCGGACGATATCGAAGCAACCCTTCATGAAATGGCCAGGCTCGACGACAAGCAGGATTCGGAGAATTTTCAGAATCGCTACAGATGCAAAGACGGCAGCTACCGCTGGATAGAGTGGCGCTCAAGCGCGCCAAACAGCGATTTTATCTATGCTGTGGCCCGGGACATAACCGATCGAAAAAAGGCCGAAGAAGTGCTGCTCCACAGCGAAGAAACATTTCGCAACATCGTGCATGCCTCACCCATGGGCATCCACATGTACCAGTTGCAAAGCAATGATCGCCTGGTCTTTCTCGGCGCCAATCCTGCCGCCGATAGGCTGCTTGGTGTGGACAACAGCAAATTTATCGGCATGACCCTGGAAGAAGCCTTCCCGCCGCTGGAGGAGACGGAAATTCCTTTCCGCTATCGGCAGGCCGCTGTCAATGGCGAGAGCTGGCAGACTGAGCAGATCATTTACGATGACGGCAAAATAGCCGGAGCGTTTGAGGTGTATGTCTTTCAGATGTCCCCCGGCAGGGTGGCTGTGCTGTTCAACGAGATCACCAGTCGAAAACAGGCGGAAAAAGCCCTGCGTGAGAGTGAAGAGCGTTTCAAAGCGTTACATAATGCATCATTCGGGGGAATCGCCCTCCATGACAAGGGTTTGATTCTGGAATCAAATCAAGGGCTCGCCGAGATTACCGGTTATACCACCGAAGAACTCATCGGTATGAACGGATTGTTGCTCATTGCACCCGACTGCCGGGATTTCGTGATGAGCCAAATTCGGTCAGGTTACCAAAAGCCTTATGAAACGAGAGGCATAAGAAAGAATGGCGAAGAATATCCCCTGCGTCTGGAGGCAAGGAACATTCCATACAAAGGCAAGGAAATCAGAAGTGTCGAATTCAGGGATGTCACCGAATCAAAGCAACATGAAGCCGATAAAGAGAAATTGCAGATACAATTGGTTCAGGCCCAGAAGATGGAGTCGGTGGGGCGATTGGCGGGTGGAATAGCACACGATTTTAATAATATGCTTGGGGTGATTCTTGGTCACACCGAATTGGCCCTCAAACGATTGAATCCCGAAGAACCGCTCTTTGCAAGCCTTCAGGAGATCAATAAGGCGGCCAGTCGTTCCGCCGAACTGACCCGGCAGCTTTTGGCTTTTGCTCGCAAACAGACAGTAGCACCTAAAGTACTCAATCTCAACAAAACCGTCGAAGGTATGTTGACCATGTTGCGGCGGCTTATCGGTGAAGACATCGATCTGGCATGGCTGCCGGGCGAAAATCTGGGAACCATCAATATGGATCCCTCTCAGATCGATCAGATTCTCGCGAATCTTTGCATAAATGCCAGAGATGCCATCACCAATACCGGCAAAATTACCATTGAAACCGGCACCGCTGTCTTTGACAAGGTGTACTGCATGACGCATGCCGGTTATGTCCCCGGAGATTACCTTGTACTTGTGGTCAGCGACAATGGCAGCGGCATGGACGGGGAAACCCGGGCCCATTTGTTTGAACCCTTTTTCACGACCAAAGAGATTGGCAAGGGTACCGGCCTTGGCCTGGCGACGGTGTACGGCATCGTCAAGCAGAACAATGGATTTATTAATGTTTACAGCGAACCGGGGCAAGGCACAGCCTTCAGGATCTATCTGCCGCGACATGCGGCCAAGGCTGTTCAGCCAACCGCCGATCACACACTGATGACCAAAACGCCTGGTAACGAGACGATTCTGCTGGTGGAAGATGAACCAATGATTCTTGACATCACCAGGACGATGCTGGAACAGCATGGCTATCAGGTGTTGGCCGCCGAGACGCCGGCCAAGGCCATCCTCCTTGCCTACGAGCATGCCGACGAGATCCACCTGCTGATGACTGATGTGGTCATGCCCGGGATGAACGGCAGGGAGCTGGCGAGAAAACTCCTGTCTCTCTCTCCCAATCTCAAACGCCTCTTCATGTCCGGTTACACTGCCAATGTCATCGCCCACCACGGGGTGCTCGACCACGGGGTGCATTTCATCCAGAAGCCGTTTTCCCTGGACGATCTCGGCAAGAAAGTCAGGGAGGCGCTCCGACACGATCTTGCATGACCCATCTCCCCCTCACCTCCTAGCTCCTAAAAAGTAACCCTCTCCGCCCCAGCCACCAGCCGGGCAAATTCGCTCATCCAGTCTTTCCCCCCAAGGCCTCAGCCAGAACAACCGTCATATGCTTTGGCATAATCCCCATCTCCCGGCTGCGACCAAGCCCGGAAAGGCAGGACGGGCAGTTGGTGGCAATGACCGTGGCGTTGCTGCCGACCCGGGCCTTGGCCAGCGATTCGCGCTTGCGTTCGAGCATGGCAAAGGCGATATCCGGCCTGGAGACGGCCAGTGTCCCCGCCTCGGAGCAGCAGTTGGCAACACTTTTGACGTCCTTGTACAATTGGCCGAGGAGGCTCGGCCCGGCGCCATCGAACGAGTCGTGGCAGGGGGTGTGGTACAGCATCGTCTCCGGTCGTCTGCCGCCGAACCGGTTCTCGGAATTTTCCATGACGAACTGCGAGACATCGGCCATGGCGCAGTTGAAGATTTCGCTGACGCCCATCTCGTGCAAGGCTTCCCGGCAGGTGCCGCAGCTGACGACAAAGGCGTCGAACACCATGTGGCCGAGCATCTCGCGAATCTGGGTGAGGATGATGGTGTCGCGCAGGCTCATGATCGCCGCCATCCTTTTCTTGGCATTAACCCTCGCCGGAAAGCCGCAGCACTGATGCAGCGGCGGGATAATGACCCGGATATTGTTTTTGGCCATCAGATAGATGGCGGCGGTGGCGATGTCGGCATACATCCGTTCCGAGCCGCAGCCGGGGAAATAAAAGACCGTCTTCCGCACCGGCCCTTCCGGGTTGATCATCAACGCTTCGCGCTCGGAAAAGGCCGGCAGCCTGGCCTCGAGGCTGGTTGTTGATACCGGCATCATCGGCGACTTGAACATATTGAGGAAGCGCCACCTTTTTTCAGTGAGTGCCGGCGGTGCCTTTTTATAGGCCTGAGCTGCCAAGCGTTGCAATCGCCCCGCCCCATTCGAGAACCCCTTTGCGAAACACCCGGTTAAAACTGCGGTTCCTGATTTTTAAATAGTACAGCGACATCAGGGTCGCCGGGGCGGTATGCTTATAGCTGAGATCGCTGAGGATTTCCCGCTCTAAGCAGAGAGACTTCGGCGGTGTCGATATCCACCGGGCAGGGCGCCAGGCATTTACGGCACATGGTGCAATGGTCGGCGATTTCTTCGAGGTTCTTCAGCTGGTTGAAGCGCGGCAGATGGGAGCGCTGCATATCGTAGAGCAGGGCCTCGATAAGCGAGCCGATGACCATGTTCTTGTTTCGCGGATGAAAGAAAATATTGCTGCCCGGATGGTAGACGCAGCACCCGGCCATGCACTTGCCGCAGCGGATACATTTGGAGATCATCGAAGAGAGCTTGGCCAAGGAGCCGTACTGGAGGATTTTCGCTTCCAGTTCAAGGAGGTTGAAGGATGGCGTGTAGACCTTGTCGATGATCGCCGGGTCGTTGAGCATCCCCGGATTCATGATGCCCTGCGGATCGACCTCCCGGCGGTAGTGGCGCAGTTCCTCAAGGCGGGTTTTGTCCAAAAACTTCATCTTGGTGATGCCGATACCGTGCTCGCCGCTCACCACCCCGCCCAGTTCGACTGCCTTGGCCATGATCTCCTCGGCGGTCTTTTCCGCCCTCTTCATCATGGTGCGGTCGTTGGAGAATACTGGAATATTGACATGGATATTGCCGTCGCCGGCGTGCATATGGGTGGCGATGATGATTCGCCTGGCCCGCACTTCAGCGTAAATATTTTCGATATTGCCGCTGACTTTGCTGTAGCCGCTGAGCAGTTCCAGCAAATCGGCGAGGAGCTTTTTGATATCAACCGCGTCGCGAATCGATTCCTTGCTTCGCAGTCTCAGCTGTTCGAGAGTTTCCCGGCACAGGTCGTTGGCCTTGGGGATTTTCGCCTCCAGCCAGTCCGGATCCTCGATCGGTTCGGCGGTCTCCAGGTAATCGACGAGACGATGGATGATCTGGGTCTTGTTATGGATGTCCTCTTCGATGTTGTAGGTATCGACATAGCGGGCGAATTCGGCCAGCGCCGGCAGGGGCAGGACGATGTCTTCGTTCAGCTTGAAGGCATTGGTGCGGGCGGCAATGGCCCCGAGCCGCTTGCGGTCGCGCCAGAAACGGGTCGCCTCGTCGGCATCCTGGGCGGTGAACAGCTCGGTGTTTTGATAGGGCAGGAGGAGTTTTTCCAGCCGTCCCTTGCCGCGCAGCACCTGGGCGCTGGTGTGGCCCACCATGTCGATGAGCAGCACCGCCTTCGGGTGCTCGCTGCGCGCTGCCTTGAATTTGTACTTGATGGCCCGGATGTATTCCTCGTCAAAGTGTTCGAGGGCCATCAGCGCCTCCTCGCCGTGGTTGATGAACTCCTCGGAGATCTGGACGATGACCCGGCTGGCCTCATCCATATCTTCGCCGAAAAATTCTAGACAGAAGGTCATTTTTTTCTCGTAGGCCTGGTAAAGGACAAATTCGCCGGAAGTTATGACGCCGTCGGTGCCCTCCTTCTGGAAACCCGGCAAGCCCTTCAGGACCTTGTTGGTAATGTCCTTCCACAACCCCTTCTTGCGCAGTTCCGTGCCGGTCAGGTGCACGTCGCAAAGCACTTGGCCGCTTTGCTCAAGGACCTGGAAATGGACCTGGTCGTCGGGCAGGATCTTGCGCATCGGATGATTCACCCGCCGCACGGTCAACAGGCCGCGGCCGGGCATGGCGATGGTGTAGGCAAGGATATTGTCGATGGCCGTGCCCCAAAGCACTGCAGTCTTGCCGCCGGCGTTTTCGGCGATATTGCCGCCGATGGTCGAGGCCCAGGCGCTGGTAGGGTCGGTGGCAAAGACCAGATTGTCTTTTGCGGCATGGGCCATGGCGTCGGAGGTGACGACTCCAGCCTCGACCTTCAGCACCGGCACTTTTACGCCTTGGCCGAGATGGGGGAAGTCCCGGTAGGCGATATCGTCGATCTTCGTCAGCCTTTCGGTATTGAAGATGACGCAGTTGCTGGTCACCGGCACGCTGCCGCCGGTAAGGCCGGTGCCGCCGCCGCGGGGGATGATTTTCAAGCCCATCTCAGCCACCGCCTGCATCAGGGCCGGTAGCTGTTCCTCGGATTCCGGCCGCAATACCGCTAAGGGGCAGAAAGAGCCGCCAGTCGGTGGCGTCGGTGGCGTGGCTGATCAGGGTGAAGGGGTCGAACCGAACGTTCTCCTTGCCGATAACCGCTCCGAGCTTTTTCAGCATCTGGGCGCGCTGTGCCGGGGCGTCGAGGAGTTCTTGTTTCAGTTCGGCCAGCCGCTGTCGGCAGATGGCAGCCAGCCGCAGTACCTTGGCACTCCGCTCCGATCCGACCCTGCCGATGCGTGCCGCCTCTTCGATGATCGTCAGGTCTTCGCCGGCGGTATCGAAAAATCGCTGGCGTTTACCAGGCAGATCAAGCAGTTCCTGGAAAAGAAAGGGATTGCGTCTGAGGATGAACAGGTCACCCATAAAACGCATGACCAGCCGGGCCGACCGGCCGGTGATTCGCTGGCTGCGCAGTTCCTCCAGATCCTCCCACACCTCCGCTCCGAAGAGCAGGTTAATGATCAGTTTATCGTCGGCGGAGGTGAAGTTATAGGGGATTTCGCGATAGTTTTTGTTGTTCATGGTCAGGGCCTTGCCTGGGCAAGAATAATTTTATTGAATTGCCTTTCGTGGAGGGGGTGCATCTGGCACCAGCCTGCACGATAAGAGCCATCGAGAGGAGATTCAGATTTTCCTGGGATGATACGCGATCGGAAGGAGGAAGAGAATAAGCTTCATATTCGTGGTGCCGCTAGGATCCAGGGGAAAAAACTGCCGAATTGGTATTTTTACCATCTCTGCTGATTATTACCAGATTTTTATGGCGCGTTGTCCGGTAAAAACGAGGAATGTTAAACCTCTGTTTGGTATGGAGAAACTCGGCCGATGTGGATATTCCGGTTTTGCCAAGGCATTGATGATGGTAGGCCGGTTCTTTTCGATAATAATTGTGCTTCTGGTCGTTTAGCCTTGTCGGCACCTCCCTGAAACGATATATTCCAAACACTTTGATTCACCATGGCAGGTGAGAAGAGGGGGCCCCGCCAACACTGCAATACGGCCCCTTGTCCTGTAAAGAACAGATGGTGCGCAAAACGCACCCTTGTATGAGAAAAATCCACGGAGCACCCTATGTCGGTTTCGCTCTTTTTAGCCGTTTTCGCCTGCATCGCAATCCTCTCTTGCTCTCTGATTCTCGTCCTCGGAGTACGCAAGCTGCGGCGGCTGGACGATGTGGCGGCCGACCGGAACTCCCCGGGGCCCCTGGTCTCGGTCATCATGCCGGCCTGCAACGAAGAGGACAATATCGAGCGGGCGGTGTTGTCGCTTCTTGCCCAAACCTACCAGAATCTTGAAATTCTCGTAGTCAACGACCGCTCCACCGATACCACCGCCCAGGTACTGCAACGTGTGCAGGCAAGCCACCCGCGCCTCCGAGTCCACGAGGTCACCCATCTGCCACTCGGCTGGATGGGCAAAAGCCATGCCCTCTCCCAAGGGGCAACCCTTGCCGGCGGCGAATACCTTCTCTTTACCGACGCCGATGTGGTCATGGAACCAACGACGATCAGCCGGGCTATGTGCCATATGCAGGACGAACGGCTGGATCATCTATCGCTCATGTTTCAGAATCTCGGCGGCGGCTGGCTGCTCAACTGCCTTATCCTGGAGATGGCCCTGGGCTTGTTGCTCTTCTTCAGGCCATGGCGGGTCCGTCTGCCGGGCAGTCGCGATTTTATCGGTATCGGCGCCTTTAACCTGGTGAAAAGAACCGCCTACGAGCAAGTCGGCGGCCATGCACCCATCCGCATGCATCCCATCGACGACCTGATGCTCGGCAAGATCCTCAAAGAACATGGTTATCGTCAAGATTGCCTGCTCGGTAACGGCTTTGTTGCCGTGCCCTGGTATGATACGGTGCGGGCAATGGTTGACGGCTTGCTGAAAAATACCTTTGCCTTTGTTCATTACCGGCTGTCGTTCATTCCACCCATTGTTGTCTTTCTGGTGGTGGTGAATATTCTGCCGCTCTGGGGGGTGATCTTCTCTTCGGCGGAAGCGAGGGTTCTTTGGCTGGTGACTCTTCTTGTGAAGTTGCTGGGCTTTTTCTTTGGCCTTCGCCGCCAGGGCTTGCCTGCATGGTATCTGGTGGGGGCCTTGCTGACCCCTTACCTTACCCTGTACATTATTTGCAAGTCGGCAATGGTTGTACGAAAAGGTGGTGGAATCGTCTGGCGAGGACGTTTTTACCCCCTCGCCGAATTGCGGAAAAGTCGAAAGCTTTTTTGGTGAGCACTCTCGTCTTGTTACTTCAAAGGTTCCAGTACCAGGCGGAGTTCGATGCTGATGGCGTCAAAGACGGTGTGCATTCCCAGATGTTCAAAGAAACGACTCGACCCGTAAATGATGTTCCATTGGGTACGGTCCAGGTCGAAATGTGCCTCCAGGCCAAGGCTGCCGTTGCCTCGCGGGGTAATGGTCGCGGGGAATTCCAACTCCCTGCTGACAGCTCGCAGGGTAAGTGCACCTTTTAGCAGGCAATTGGCGGCGGTCAGGGTTGCATCCTCGGCAAGCCGACCCCCTTCGATGGTGAAGGTGGCGGTGGGGAAGAGTTGCGTAAAGAAAAAGTCATCGGATTTGAGGTGAGCAATCAGTATCGGTTGCAAATCATTTCCCGCCAGATTGATGTTCTCCAGCGATTCCATATCGACCACCAGTTCACCGCTGATTTCGGAGTTCTGCACCCGGATGTGACCGTTCTTCAATTTCAATGTTCCGAAATGTTTGTTGTTTTGGTTGCGACCTGTCCAGCCGACGAGGCTTGCCCCGGTATCCAGCTGATAGTCGCCATCGACCTTCGGCAAATGGGTTGCCGGGTCAGGGAGCAGCGCACCCTTGCCCTCAACGGGCAGGCCTGCCGCCTGCCAGGCTTCAAGGCCGCCCTGCAAGACATAGACCTGGGTGTAACCTTCACGGAGCAGCTTTTCCGCTGCTGCCTCGGCATCGAGAGAATGGCGGCTTCGAACCGTAAAGAATGAGAGGTTGGTCCCGTTTGTCGACAATGGCTTTGATATCGTTTAAAAAACTGACTTGATAGACACAGGCGTTGCGTGCCCCGGGCAGATGGGCGCATTGAAAGTGATCGGCCGGCAGGGTGTGGATGGCCTGGGCATCTCGGGCTATTTTTTCCCGTGCCTCGTGAGCATTGATATGGTTGATTTGTGTTTTCATAACTTCCTCCTTTGTCTCGGCTTTCACTACGATAGTTTAATGTTAAAATAATTATCGACGCTCACTTGTCAATAGCCGGAAAGGAGGTCGCGACGCTTGAGGATTTTAGAATGCTCGGGGTTTTGACGTGGCCATTATCGGCCAATTCCGATAGGCTTGAGATCAATCGAGATGGCATGGTCCTGATAACCCGGATGAAGGTCTTACTATCACTGTAAAGGAGGGGGAATCCTTGAAATCGTCTATTCTTGTTGTGGCACTTGCCGGTTTGTTTTCCCTGGGTGGCTGCAGGGGCTTGTATGAAGGGTTTAAGTCGCAAAAGGCCGAGGATTGTTATCGCCTTCCTTATCCCGACCAGGAAGGGTGTCTGCAGGAGGTTGATATCAGTTACGAAGAGTATGAAAAGGAAAGAAAGCGAAAGACGCGGGGGCAATAGCCGGGTGTCCGGATGGCAGAGGGACAGCATCAATGGGCAACCGGCCATGAACAAACTTGCTTTCGATTGTGTCATCAATCTTTGTGGGAATTGACTGCCCCTTGGCAGCGCCGCATAAGGATTGCATAACCGAGCAGCAGAGCGGCAAGGCCTAGCAGGGCCGGGGTGAAGGTGTGAAAGGAGTCGAAGACCATACCGGCGAGAAGAGGCGACAGGGAGGCCGGTATATTGCTTGAAAACAGCCAGCTATAAATCTGTCCGACCCTGTCCGTTCCCCATCTGCGAGAGGTAGAGGACACGTAGATAACCAGCACGCCACCGTAATTAAAGCCGGTGAGAAGCGCGACCGTCCAGAAGCCCCAGGTAGAGGAGAGCATGGCCGGAGCGGCCAGGAGAACCAGGGCCTGAAACAGCAGATTGGCCTGGACTGCGGTGGCGGACTGGATCCGGTCGAAGATCAGACCCCAGACCACCCGGCCGGCGGCGTTGGCCAGGGCAAAGAGCGACACGGCGGTAATACCGATCTCGACCGCATTGCCCGGACCTTTATACAGTTCTTTGAGATTGGCGTTGATCGCAAAACCGGCGGCAAGTCCAAAAAACATGGCACCGTAGAGGAGTCGGAAGCCGCGGTGGGTGAGGATGCCGGTTATTTTTTGCGGAGTGGCCGACGGGCCTTTTGGCGATTGCGGCAAGTGCATGATCGTCCCGGCCGAGACAATCGCCACCATGAACACCAGGCCGAAAATGAGGAAGGTCTCAAAGGGCGTCCTCTCCATGCTGGCCATCAGCCAGCCACTTATCTTACTGACCAGAGCGGCTCCTCCGCCAAAACCTGCCACGGCTATGCCGGTGACCAGCCCTTTATTGTCGGGAAACCAGCGGATGCACACGGTGATCGGCACGATGTAGGCGAGCCCTGCGCCAATGCCGGCCAAGAGGCCGATGCCGAGAATGGTGAAAAAAAAGTTCTGCGACCCGAGGCTTGCCACCAGCCAGCCTCCACCAAAGAAGAGTCCGCCGAGTATGGCGCTGATCCTCGGGACCGGTCGGGGCAGCAGTGTGCCGACGATCATCATGGTCAGGGGAAATACGAAGTAGAAGACGGTAAAGGGGATCTGTACCGGCCCCTGCTGCAGACCGGTGAGGACCTTCAGCGGCTGGACAAAGACACTCCAGGAATAGGTGGCGCCGAGGCACATCTGCATGAGCACCGCGGCGAGAAGGACAGCATAGCGCATGACAACTCCTTAAGGGGGGAACATCTTTCGGAGGTGGCAGGAGCCGTGGCCGGGTGAGTGCTTGTGCCATCTCCGAGGCGGTTCCGAGGTTGCTCGGTAAAATTAAACCTAATGGTAGGACCAATTTCAAACTGGCCCTACTATAAAGTATCAATCGTTTTTTGCATAAAGAAAAAGAATGTAGCATCCTTGAATTGCATATAATTATTGGATATCTGAGGATATTGAAAAGAAAATAAACAGGTTACTGAGCGGAGAAGTAATGGTCTTTTAAAAAACCAAATCCGTGGGGTCGGAGGCGGCACAATTTTATTGTTGCCGGCCAGTTCCCGGTGGGGTATTTATCCAGGGCTTGCCCGGGTTTGGTAGCACCGTGCGGCAGGCGGGCCGAAGTAATCCAGAGAACATGCAGCAGAAAGGAATCACTAAAAAATGAAAATACTCGTCATCAATTCGGGGAGTTCGTCAATCAAGTTTCAGCTCCTCGATATGGACCGGGAATCGGTACTGGCATCGGGACTGGTCGAAAGAATCGGCGAACCGCAGGGCCTGATCAAGTGCACCCTTCGGCCGGGCACCGATAGAGAACTGGTGGTGAACAAAACCGAATGGATAGCCGACCACACCAGCGGTATGCGGTTGGCGGTCGATATCCTCACCGATACAGAGCAGGGGGTTATCGCCGATAAATCGGATGTCGCTGCCGTTGGCCACCGGGTCGTACACGGCGGAGAGGACTTTCACCAGCCGACGATCATCACCGCCGAGGTCCTGGCGGCGATTGAAAAAAACATTCCCCTGGCCCCTTTGCACAACCCGGCCAACATGGACGGCATTCGGGTGGCCCGGGAACTCTTTGCCGGAGTCGTGCAGGTGGCGATTTTCGATACCGCCTTCCATCAAACCATCCCGCCCCATGCCTATCACTACGCTCTGCCCTACGAACTCTACGAGAGAGAGAGGATACGCCGCTACGGCTTTCACGGCACTTCCCATAAATTTGTTGCCGGCGAATGTGCAAAGGTCATGGGCCGCCCCCTTGAGGAACTCAACCTGATTACCATTCACCTGGGGAACGGTTGTTCAATGACCGCCGTGGAGAATGGCAAGAGTGTCGATACCACCCTTGGCCTCACGCCTCTCGAAGGTTTGGTCATGGGCACCCGCAGCGGCGATGTCGATCCGGCCATTCATGCTTTTCTCGCCCGCAACTGCCGGATGGATATCGATGGTATCGACAATCTTCTCAATAAGGATTCAGGTCTCAAGGGACTCTGCGGCATGAATGATATGCGCGATATTCATGCCGCCATCGCCGCCGGCAACCTGCGGGCAAAGCTTGCCCTGCAGGTGCAGACCTATCGCAATAAAAAATATGTCGGCGCCTATATGGCGGTGCTCGGCCGGGTCGATGCCATTGTTTTTACCGCCGGAATCGGCGAAAACGACCCTGTGGTAAGGGCCTTGAGCCTTGCCGGCCTTGAGCCCTTCGGTATCCTTATTGACGACAAGGCCAATAACCAGCGCATTAAAAAACCCACCCTGCTGAGCTCCGCGGAGAGTCGGGTCCAGGTCTGGACCATTCCCACCAATGAGGAACTGGCCATTGCCCGGGAGACCAAGGCTGTCCTTTCTCGTTAGCAAACCCCTTTGGGGTACCGGTCGGCTGACGATCGGTACCCTCCTTTTCAGCAGGTCAGGTCTCAGGTTGGTTTTCCAGCCGCCTTTATTGCGTTGAGCTTATCATAGATTTGCAGGAGCTTGCCGTGCTCTTTGGCGATTTCCGTCCAGGAGGCGGCAAAGGCAAGGCCAGGGAAAGTTGTTCGTCCGTGGAGGATTGCTTGCGCCTCTTGTATTTCCTCCTCCTTGTAGAGGATTCCCAGATTATCGCTGTAATCACTCGCCCCTTGGCCGCTCAGGCTGAAACCCAGCAGGGTGTGCAACAACCGATAGAGACGTCGGCGGCTCGCCGGAAGATCCGCGTGATCGAGGCACCAAAGGCACCAATGCAGGGCCTCCTGGTGGTTATGAACAGCCAGGAGCAGGAGCGCCTTCAGTTCGCCGATACGTAGGCCATGCCAGGCCGAGTCGTCGTCAAAGACGATGCCGATAACGGCGGAGAGCAGTTGGTGGTCGTTCAGGCCGAGGCTTTCCAATCGGTCGAGAAAATCGGTGAGCTGGGCCTCGTTCATGGCCGGCAGTTTCAGGAGACCTTCGCGCAGGGCGGCACCGGCCGAGCGGTTGTTGTACAGCAGGTCGTCGATCGGATAAATCTCCGAGATTCCCGGTGCGACAATCCGGCAGCTGTACATGCCGCAGTGCTGGTATTCGGCGCGGTAGATCCTTGCCCCCAGGCCGCAGATGAGGGTTTGCAGGCGAGAAAATTCCTCGGCGGTGGAGCCGTTGAAATCCCAGGGGGAAAAGGGATAATCCGCCTTGTTCTTAAACATCGTCCAGGCCAGCAAACCATCGGAATCGATAAAATGACTCTCCAGGTTAAAGGGATCGGCAACCTGGGTCAGGTCGTGGCAAGGGGGTTGAAAATGCTTAAGGCCTTCGAGATTGCGGCCCTGCAGCAACTCGGTGAGAGTCCGTTCAATGGCGGTTTCGAAACGAAAATTGGCACCAAAGGCGGCATAAACCCCGCCGTTAGCCGTGTCGGTAAGAAGAGCGCAGATAACCGGAAATTGTCCGCCCAGGGAAGCGTCCTTGACCCGGACCAGCAAGCCCTCCTCGGCCAGCCGGTCAAGCGATGCGGCACAGTCGTGGATAACGGTGGAGAGTCGTCATCGGCACATCCGGCAGGCTCAAGCCACGGCTGATAATGATATTTTTTACATAGCGTTCGACGATCTCCGATAGGGCCTGCGAGCCGCACTCGGAGCGGGAATTACCGGCGGCCATGCCGTTGCTGACATACAGATTGTTGAGCAGGCTTACCGGGAAATAGACCTTTTGGCCGGTTGCCAGGTCGGCAAAAGGCAGGGCGCAGATGCCGCGGCTGAGGGAATGGGTGTTGTGGTCGCAAAGGTGCTCGAAGGTCAGGTCGCCTTCAGGGTTATAGAACCTGCGCAGTTTATCGTTCAGCAGTTCAGTGCCGTCCGGGGCTTTGATTGGGATCTTTAAACTTTTACCCGGCGGGAACCATTTTTCGTCAGGATAAAAAAAGAATGGCGGTTCGGTTGCCCCATCTTCGAGAAAACAATCGGCAAAAAAGAAGTTGGTGGCCAGTCGTTCGAAGAATTCGCCGAGGGCACTGGCCAGGGCCGCCGGTTTTGAGGTGCCTTTGCCGTTTGTGTAGAGATGGCTGCAGGCCGTGGAGCGCAGGTGCACCGACCAGCAGTCCGGGGCGGGATTTTTCCAGCTTACCGTCTCTGTCAGGAAGTCCATAGACCCAAGAAGGGCGGTGGCGCGGTCGATGGTCTCTTCAAGGCAAGCGTCCTTGCCGGGGAGGCGGGTTGCGGGGGCCATGGTGGTTCCTCGGTCAGATGGTACCGCCGGCGCGCAGGGAATCGGCGAGCATCTCCACGACGAAGCGCACCTTCTCCCCCGCCTGGTGCTGCAGCAGGTTGTCCTGAATGTGCATGACGCAGGTCGGGCAACCGGTGGCCACATAATCGACTTCGGCCCGGCGGATGTTCTGCACCTTGTGGTTATTGATCTTGATTGCCGTATCGTAGTGGGTGATGCAGTAGCTGCCGGCACTGCCGCAACAGACGGCGGCGTCCTTCATTTCCTTGAATTCCACTCCCGGTATCATCTTGAGAAGCTTTCGCGGTTGCTCGCTGATCGCCTGGCCGCGCACCATATGACAGGGGTCATGGTAGGTGACCCGGTAGGGCAGGCGGCCGAGCTCCGAGGTCTTGATATCGATATTTTTTTCTATGAATTCATTGATATCGTAGACCTTCTCGGTGAATGCCCGGAGCTCCGGGCTCTCTTCGATAAACATCTTGATCTCTTTTTTCAGGGCCATGCCGCAGGAGGAACAGGCGACGACAATGGCATCAAGGTCATACCGACGGAATAGCTCGAAATTGTGCTGCATGAGCATCTTCGCCCCTTCATAGTCGCCGTTGGCCAGCACCGGGGTGCCGTTGCACTTCTGCTGCTTTGGAATGACCACTTCATACCCGTAACCGGTGAGGATATCGACCACCGATTTGACGACATTGGTATAGATGAGATTGCCGGCGCAACCAGTGAAATAGCCGACGCGCATCTTCGCAGGACCCCGTTTGGCGGCAATGACCTCAGGGTACTGGCTCTGGGCGCTTCTCAGTGCCATCTGCGGGAAAAAGCGCCGTTTGGAGAAGCCGAACAGGGGAAACAGATAGCGCACCGGGTTATGCGGCCCGATGCCGAAAAGGGCGCGCTGGGCGAGGCCGATGAGCATGGCGGCGAGGGTGATCGGCCACTTCCGCCACAGCAATTGCCGGAAGATCAGAGCTTTGAAGAAACCGAGGCCCTGCTGGGTGGTGATGTACCAGCGCAATCTGAGCACTACGTGTTCCGGGCTGACTCCTGCCGGACAGTTGGCCGAGCAGGTTTTGCAATTGAGGCACTCATTGATGGCGTCTTTGACCCTTTGGGTGATCTGCAGATCGCCGGATACCAGTTTTTCGGCGAGTTTATTCTTGCCGCGGGCTACGTAGAGTTCGTTGCCCATTTCTTTAAATACCGGGCAGACGCTCCGGCATTTGCCGCACTGCATGCATTTTTGAAACTCCTTGGCGGCTTCCAGGAGATGTTCTTCGGCCTGTTGTTTGGTGGCGGTGTGCATATTCATGGTATATCCCCCGGTTAAGCCGACTGTTCCGCAGGCATGTCGAACATCTTGCCGGGATTGAGAAGGTTGAGGGGGTCAAAGGTCCGTTTGATGTTTTGCAGCAGTTTGATGCCTTCACTGCCCAATTGATTCTGCAGGAAGGGTTTTTTCTCAAGACCTATGCCGTGTTCGCCGGAAATCGTCCCATCCAGGTCGATAGCCAGCTGGAACAGTTCGGCGACCGCTTTTTCGGTGCGGGCCATTTCGTCCTTGTCGCGCATATCGATGAGAAAGGTTGGGTGGAGATTGCCGTCGCCGGCATGGCCGAAAATTCCCACCTGGAGCTTATATTTACTGGCTATATTGGTGATTCCCCGGACCATATCCGGGAGTTTCGAGCGCATGACCGTGGCGTCCTCGAGGATGAGGTTGGGCCGGACTCCGGCCAGGGCATTCAGGGCGACACGACGACCGGCGAACAACAGGTCACGATCTTCGCTGGTCTTGGCCCGGGCAAAGTCGCGGATATCGTTTTTTCTCACCTCCGCTTCGACCTTGGCCATTTCGGCTATGGCCGAATCCTTCTGGCCGTCGGTTTCGATGAGCAGCACGGCGGCGGCGTCCCGGGGCAGGCGGCAATCTTTGAAATTCTGGATGGCATTGATGGTGGCGTTGTCCATGAATTCCATGGTTGACGGGGTGACACCGGCGGCGATGATATCGGCAACCGCCTGGGCGGCACCGTCGAGGCTGTTAAAAATTGCCAGCGCCGATTCACGGTGCTCGGGAATGGGCAGCAAGGCGAGGGTGACCTCGGTCATGATGCCGAGCATTCCTTCGCTGCCGACAAAGATCCCTTCCATATTGAAACCGGCAACATGTTTTACACACTTATTGCCCATGGTGACGATATCTCCCTGCGGCAGGACTACCTTCAGCATCTTCACATAATCCTTAGTGACCCCGTATTTCAGAGCCGCGCAGGCCACCGGCGTTTTCGGCGACATTGCCGCCGATGGTCGAAAAGCCGACACTGCCCGGATCGGGCGGGTAGAAGAGGTTAGCCTGGGCGGCAATCGGGTCGATATCGGCGGTGGTCAATCCGGCTTCGACGGTGATGAGGCGATTGGCCGGATCAAAGTCGATAATCCGTTTCATCCGATCCATGACCAGGACAATGCCTTTTTGTAAAGGAACCGAGCCTCCCGACAGGCCACTGCCCTGTCCCCTGGGGGTGACCGGAATACGCTCCCGGTAAGCAAGTTTCATCAGCAGACTGATCTGCGGGGTAGTGGTGGCAAAAACCACCGCTTCCGGCTGAATCTCGACGTGGGATGCATCATAGCTGTAGGCGATCATATCTTCGACTTCCGTGAGAACGTTGTCCTGGCCGAAAATGTTCCGTAATTCTTCTATAGTGCTTTTTTTCATTTGACTTATGGCTCCTTCGACGGATTCAGAGAGAAGAGGTTTCTTCCCCGGTTGGTGGTGCTCCCCTTTGGCCTTGGGTATTTGGTGAAGATATCGGTTGTATTTCGACCTGTTTTGGAGGATTTAAAGCCAAGGCGGATCGCGCCTTAAATTGGTATGACCAATATTAAAAAATACCAATTTCTTTGTCAAGAAAATAAGAAACGGTCTAAAAGCAAAAATGTATGTCGTTTAAAACGATAATAATAAATGAAATTATGTGAAATACTGTTTCTTTCTTATTGGTACTACCAATAAAATTTGTGTTGTCTGCACGGCGAAGTGTACGGGAGACGTTAAGGACATTCTGTGATGTTTGTAGCTCTTATTGCCTGAAAGTGCATGGCTGGCGACCTTTGACATTTGTTGGCTTGCTTAATATATTGACAAAACAGTTGGTGTTCTCGACGGGTAAAACATAGTCGTTTTGGGCGAAGTGTGCGAATGGTGTGCCTTGCCAATAAAATGATCGACGACGTTGCTCGGGCGGCAAAATCTTCTAAAACTTCGAATAACGGCATTGGCCGGAATGGCGTGGGGAATACCTGCATGACACCTTGCATGAATCATCCGCAGACTGAAAGTACTTATTTTTGTTCTAAATACAAGTATCACCTTTGTCAAGCTTGCATCCGCTGCGCGGACCCGCAAATCTATTGCAAATTCAGGACATCCTGCATCATTCATTTCCTGGAAAAGGAGAAAAGGTGTGGTATTTCAAAGAGCAAATAGCGGGACGATACCACGCTTTTGACTTTGTCGCACAATTGCTTCTAACAATCGGAACAATTCCCATGGCGGAATGCCACAAAATATATTGACGTTTGCGTTAAATGCAGCAATTTCTCCTGAAATTGCGGGGATGGGCTATAAGTCCTGAATTATCAATATCAAAGATATGAAATGCCATAGAATCAAAATACTTATTTCATGATGAATTAGACAGTCACTGAGGAAAAATTGCCAATTACAAGTTGTAAGTGTAAAAATATATGATATATTTGACGGTGTTTTTTTAGCTTGCACGAGGGTGGTCACGGGAACGTATCTTTTTTTATATTGCTGGGGCAAGGCTCCGGCGAATGGGCAGAGGCTCCAGCCATTGCCCGGCATACTGCTTTGCGGTGAATGTAAGAAAGTGATTGTTTCCAATTGTTTCCCCGGCGTAAAAGGAAACCCGCATGAGTAAATGCACCGTTACATTTCTTCCCCACCAAAGAGTAATCTCTGTTGCCCCGGGGGAGAGTCTGCTTCGGGCCGCACTTCAGGCCGGTGTGCATATCAATGCTTCCTGCGGTGGCGAGGGTGTCTGTGGAAAATGTCGAATCCTCGTTGAAGAAGGTGATGTATTAGGTGGATTAAACGAGAAGATCAAACAGGAGGAGAGCGACAAGGGCTATCGTCTCGCCTGCCTTGCCAAAGTTATCTGAAAACGTCGTCGTTCGCATCCCCATCGAATCGGCGATGGACAAGAGTGTAATGAATCTCCAGGTTACGCCACGGCGTACGGCGACGATTCAGCACATGGATTTTGAAAGCCTGAAAGAAGAAGGGCTGTTCATTCCCCCCGTTGAAAAAATCTTCCTCTCTTTGCCGCCCCCCGATTCCCAAAACAATATGCCCGATGTTACTCGGCTTATTGAATCGCTTAAAACCGAGTCCGATGGGCACAAACTTGAACTCACTCTGCCGGTGATCCGAAAACTCCCGGGAATTTTACGAAATAATGGCTTTCATGTTACGGTTACAGTCATCCGTCCGGTCCGCGATGACGGCAAAAATCTCATTCTCAATGTTCAGCCCGGCGACAAAACCGCAAACAACTATGCGGTGGCCATGGATATCGGTACCACGACCATCTACGGACAGCTCATTGATCTCGCCACCGGTAAGTGTCTTGCCGAGGCGGGTGATTTCAACAGTCAAATAAGCTACGGCGAAGATGTCATCACCCGAATCATGTATGCCGAAAAGCCGGGTGGCTTGAAAAAACTCCATGAAGTAGTGGTCGGCACCCTCAACAGCGTATTGGTGAGAATTATTAATGAGTCAAAGGTCGATCGAGAGGATATCTCGACGATTACCTTTGCCGGCAATACCACTATGACCCAACTGTTCCTGCAGATTGATCCCCGAAATATCCGCCGCTCCCCTTATGTCCCGGCAACGTCACTGTATCCGCCTTTCAGCGCGGCATCGGTGGGCATCGATCTCAACGAGCATGCTATAGCCCTGATCTATCCCCAGGTATCGAGTTTTGTCGGTGGCGACATTGTTGCCGGAGTTATGGGATCGGGAATGTACCGACAGGAAGAATTGACCCTCTTTCTGGATATCGGCACTAATGCCGAACTGGTGGTGGGTAATAAGGATTGGCTGGCCTGTACCGCCTGTTCAGCCGGACCGGCCTTTGAGGGTGGAGGTATCGAATTCGGAATGCGCGCCGCCAAAGGCGCCATTGAAGATTTTTCTCTCGATCCGCTCACCTACGAGCCGATGATCTTTACCATCGGCGATGTTCGACCCAAGGGTATCTGCGGCTCCGGTCTCATCACCATGGTTGCCGTCATGTTCGAGATGGGGGTTATTAATAATCGCGGAAAATTCAATCGCGATCTTGGTACACCGCGGATAAGAGCAACCAACGGTATCTGGGAATATGTCGTCGCCTGGAAGGAAGTTACCCAGCTGGAACGGGATATTGTCCTGACCGAACCTGACCTCGACAATCTCCTTCGCGCCAAAGGGGCCATCTACAGCGGTTGCATGACCCTGCTCGAAGAGGTCGGTCTCGAACATGGATATGGTGGAACGCATCATCCTGGCCGGAGGGTTCGGCAGCTATATAGATTTGGAGAAGGCGATGACCATCGGCCTTTTGCCGGAAATTGACCCGGAACGGGTCACCTTTATCGGTAACGGTTCGCTGATGGGTGCACGCATGAGCTCACTTACCAACAGGATACGCAAGGACGTTGTCTCGGTGACGCAAAAAATGACCAATTTCGAACTGTCGGAGACTCCGTCGTACATGGATAATTATATTGCTGCGATGTTTTTGCCGCACACGGAGATCGAAAAATTTCCAAGGTTAAAAGCTCGTATGGACGCCCGAGCCAACAGAAAGGTGTCAATTTTATAATTCGTTCAACACCTGGTCGAAAGGGCCGGGAGGAGTATCGCACAAAAGAAAAGAGCAGAGCTTTTTGGCAGGATTTTGTACCTCTTGTTGTTTGGCTAGTTTATGAAAAGGGGAGGTTGTTGCAGGTGTTTTCAACAACCTCCGGAGAATAATTACTCACCAGTAAGGAGGCAAAAGTGGGATTTGAATTAAAGAAGGAATCCTATAGTGGCGGCATCAAGGCAATTTCCATCGGCAAGGGTGATTCGGCCATTACCGTTGGAGGTCAGACATGTTATCCTTTCTACACCTTTGAAGGCAGCATGCCCAACAAGCCTAAGATTGCTATGGAAATTTGGGACATGGCACCGGAAGATTGGCCGGAACCGGTAATGGCCTACTTCAAGGATGTTTTCTCCGACCCTGCGGCCTGGGCTCAAAAATGTGTTGAGAAGTTTGGTGCCGAAGCAATTGTTCTGCAACTGAAAAGCGCCGATCCCAATGACAAGAATGCCAGCCCCGAATCGGTAGCTGAGACCGTATTAAAGGTTATAAAAGCAATCAATGTTCCTCTCATCGTCTGGGGTTGTGGCAATCCAGCCAAAGATGAAGCAGTCCTGAAGGTCGTTGCCGAAAAGTGCCAAGGCTACAACCTGGTTATGGGCCCGGTTGAAGAGAAAAACTACAAAGGTGTCGGAGCAGCGGCAATGGGCTATGGCCATGCGGTCATCTCCTCCTCCCCGATAGATGTAAACCTGGCAAAACAAGTCAACATTCTCCTCGAGAATCTTGGCATGCCCATGGACAGGGTGATCGTTGATCCGACCACCGGTGGTCTCGGCTATGGCATGGAGTACTCCTATTCGGTTATGGAACGACTCACCATGGCGGCCATGGTCCAGGGTGATGAGAAACTGCAGTTCCCGATGATCAACAACCTCGGCAATGAAGTCTGGAAATGTAAAGAAGCCAGGCAGAAAGCAGCCGATGCCCCGCTCCTCGGAGACCCGGAGAAGCGTGGGGTCATGATGGAGGCCATCGGAGCAGTTTCCTATCTGCTCGCTGGCTCCAGCCTTCTTATTATGCGTCATCCTGAAGCCATAAGGTTGACCAAGGAATTTATCAAGGCTCTCTCTGGTGGCGGATCACTGAAGAATTCCGCGCCTATCGCCAAGGTTCTGGCCGATGTGAATATTGATTTTGCTGCTCTTGCCCCGAAACCTGACCTGACCATCGCCGCAGAAGAAAAGAAAGCTGCTCCAGCCGCCAAGAAAGCGGCTCCTGCTGCCGCAGCCGCAGCACCGGCTGCCAAGCCGGCCGCAGCCGCAGCACCGGCCGCCGCACCGGTGAAAGAGGAAGTAAAAGCCGCCGCTCAACCTGCAGTCGACCCGGCTGCCCAGGCCAAGGCCGAAGCGGCAGCGAAAGCAGCAGCCGAAGCAAAAGCCGCAGCAGACGCCAAAGCCAAAGCCGATGCCGAAGCAAAAGCAAAAGCCGATGCCGAGGCCAAGGCCAAAGCCGATGCGGCAGCACAGGCAAAAGCAGCTGCCGATGCACTGGCAGCTGACAAAGCTCGGCGTGACGAGGATGAAAAGGCCCTGATGCGCTTGCGAGCCCAGGCCCGCCAAGCCGCTCACGAAGCTGCAGGAAGCAGTTCCGATGCAGAAGTGGAAATGGCCATGACAGCCGATCCGGTGCAGAAGGATCAGCAAGAAAAAATTCTTGACATGCTGGATAGATTCCATCGCCGGAAAAGATAAAAATATTAAATTTTAGCAAAAGTATACGATGTGTCGCTCTTGAGATGATTCATAAGGTATTGGTAATCTCAAAAAACTCTTTGAGGAGGAACCTCGCTATGGCAGAAGTAACCACAAAAGCTGAAAAAGTTGTAAAACTCGCAGACTCGATGGAAGCATCCATTGAACCGTCGACCCAGGAAATGATTCGACGGGCCCAACAAACTGGGCATTGAAACGGTCTTTGATCGTGCCGTAACCATGAAACCCTGCGCCATCGGTCTGCAGGGCATCTGCTGTAAGAACTGTGCAATGGGACCTTGTCGTCTGCCCCTGCCCAAAGATGGCATTCAGGGTGAAGACACCCGTAAAGGTCTTTGTGGCGCCACCGCGAATACCATTTGCTGCGAGAAACTTCGTGCGGATGATTGCCGGCGGTGCAGCTGCCCATTCGGATCACGGACGTAGTGTTGCCGAGACCTTTTTGGCTGCCGCGAAAAAGCAGACTAAAGACTACACCATTAAAGATCCGGCCAAACTCATTCAGATAGCTCCGTATTTTGGGGTTGCTACCACCGTTGAAGTGGACGGGGTGGTTAAGGACCGTGACATTTATGAGATCGGTGTGGGCGTGGGAGAAGCTGCCCTGAAAGAATGGGGCAAAACATCCGGCAACCTCGCATATCTGAAAAGAGCACCGCAGCCCCTTCAGGACAAATGGGCGGCGCAAGGTGTTCTGCCGCGAAATATCGATCGCGAAATCGTTGAATGTATGCACCGCACGACACATGGGTGTTGATCAGGATTACAAAAACCTGATGAAGCAGGGAACCCGAACCTCTCTCGCCGATGGTTGGGGCGGAGCGATGATCGGCACCGATCTGCAGGACGTCATGTTCGGCAGCCCGACGCCACTGCAATCCGAGGCTAACCTCGGAGTTATGAAAGCAGACCATGTCAACATTATCGTTCATGGCCATGAGCCGCTGCTTTCGGAAATGATCGTGGCCGCTGCTCAATCCCAGGAAATGGTCGAATACGCCAAATCAAAAGGCGCGAAAGGCATTCAGCTCGGCGGAATCTGCTGTACCGCCAATGAGATCCTGCAGCGTCATGGTGTACCGCCGGTTGGTACCTTCCTGCAGCAAGAACTGGCTATTATCACCGGTGCCTGTGATGCGATGATCGTTGACGTACAGTGTATTTTCCAGAATCTGGCCAATGTGGCAAAATGCTTCCATACCAAGCTGATCACCACCCATCCGATTGCCAAGATGGAGCAGGACAATGTCATTCATATCCAGTTTGATGAACATCATGCCATGGAAGACGCTGTTCGCATCGTGAAAATTGCCATCGATAACTATCTTGAATCGTGGTGCCGAGGTCATGATTCCTCGCCATAAATCGTCTCAGATCGCCGGTTTTGGCGTTGAGTCGATCAAATATCATCTGGGTGGAAGCTTCCGCGGTGATTATTTCACATTGAATGACAACATCATCAATGGTCGAATTCGCGGTATTGCCGGTGTCGTTGGCTGTAATAACGCCCGCACCAAGCACAACGAAGAGCATATCACCCTGATCAAAGAACTGATCAAGAACGATGTCATCGTCTTGACCACCGGTTGTAGCGCCATCGCCTGCGGTATCCATGGCCTGCTTACCCCGGAATCGGCAGCAGTATTTTGTGGCCCGGGGCTTGCAGAAGTGTGCGAGACCGTTGGTATCCCGCCGGTTCTTCACCTTGGTTCCTGCGTCGATAACAGCCGCATCCTCCTGGCCGCCACTGAAGTAGTGAAGGCCGGCGGACTGGGCAACGATATCTGTGACCTGCCGGCTGCCGGCAGCGCTCCGGAATGGATGAGTGAAAAGGCCATCGCTATTGGGCAATATTTTGTTGCCTCCGGTGTCTACACCATCTTCGGTTATCATATGCCGCTTGAGGGTGCCCCGGTCTTCAAGGATTATCTCTACAAGGAAATGGAAACTATGTACGGCGGCAAGTGGGATTGTGAACCCGATCCGATCAAGCATGCCCATAAAATGATTGCCCATATCGATAAAAAACGTAAGGAACTCGGCATCGACAAGGCTCGTGACAGGGTCCTCATGGATATGGCTGACAGACAAGCCCTTGGAATGGAATAATCTGACGGAAACCAATACGATATTACTAATCCCTCAATAAAGGAGTAAAGCATGTCAAGATTAGTAGCATTTGCAGCAATACAGGGTGGTTATAAGGTGGTATCCCAGGTGGAGGGAGAGCTGGAAACAGCTCTTCAGACCTATGACGCCAGCACCAAAATAGGATTTCCTAATACCGCATATTATCTGCCGGTTATCTATTCGCTCACCGGTATAAAATGTGAGACCCTCGAAGATCTGAAGAAGCCGATGAAGTTTGCCCGTGGCCTTCTGCCGCCCCATATCAAGGGCAGCAACCATCTTCCGTACCTTGGACCGCTGCTTGATGCCGGTATGGCCGGTATTTTTGCCTATGAGGTAAAAGAGGCCTTACGTATCCTGCGTCAACCGGATTTTTATGTAGACACTGAAGATCCGGATGTTGAAGCCGGACAGATCTGGGTCGGTCCCGCCAATGACATTATTCTTAGAAAGCGCGGTGTCGAATTCGTTGACGGATCGGCTCCCGGTTTTGCGGCAATCGTCGGCGCGGCTCCAAATGCCGAGATCGCCAAAATGATCGTCGAGGATTATCAGAAGAAAAATCTCTATATCTTCTGTGCTGCCAACCATAATGGCAAAACCGTCATCGAACAGCTTATTGAAGCTGGAGTACAGATCGGTTGGAATACCCGTATCGTTCCCTTCGGGCCGGATATTTCCTCGGCCGTCTTCGCCCTTGGTTTCGCCAACCGTGCCGCTATGGCCTTCGGTGGTGTGCAGCCGGGTGACTATCGCCGTATGCTGATGTATAACAAAAACCGTATCTTCGCCTTCGTCAACGCCTTGGGCGACGTCGGTACCGAGTGGGCCGTTGCCGCTGCCGGTTGCGTCAACTGGGGCTTCCCGACCCTTGCCGATACCGATATCCCGGAGATTTTGCCGACCGGTATCTGTACCTACGAGCACGTTGTCGCCAATGTGCCGCATAACGAGATCTGCCAGAAATCCGTTGAGGTTCGCGGTCTGAAGATCAATGTCACCCATATCGACATCCCCTGCTCCTTCGGCCCGGCCTTTGAGGGTGAGCGAGTACGTGGCGGCGATCTTTATGGACAGATGGGTGGTGGTAAGACCCAGTGTACTGAGCTCGTGAAAATGGCTCAGATGGGTGAGATCGAAGACGGTAAGGTCACTGTTGTCGGGCCAGATCTCAAGGATATGAAGGAAGGGGGAACCTTGCCACTCGGCATATTCGTGCAGATTGCCGGCCGTGAGTTCCAGACCGACTTTGAGCCGATTATGGAGCGTCAGATTCATCATCTGATCAACTATATCCAGGGCATCATGCATATCGGTCAGCGTGACATCGCCTGGGTCCGTATCGGTAAGCCAGCTGTCGAAAAAGGCTTCTACCCTGAAGGATATCGGTGTCGTTCTGCATGCCAAATTCCATCAGGATTTCAAGAAGATCGTCGATAAAGTCCAAGTCACGCTCTTTACCAATCAAGCAGGATGTCGACAAACTGACCGCAACTGCCCGGGGCGAATATAAAACCCGTGACGAGCGTGTCGACAAGATGACCGATGAGGCCGTCGACACTTTCTACTCCTGCAGTCTCTGCCAGTCTTTTGCACCCAGCCATGTCTGTACCGTCAGCCCGGAAAGAACCGGTCTCTGCGGTGCTTATAACTGGATGGATTGTAAGGCCTCTTTCGAGATCAATCCGACTGGCCCCAATCAGCCGATTAAAAAAGGCAAGGTCCTTGATCCTGTTCTCGGTCGTTTTGAAGGCGTAGATGAGTTCATCAAGGGTGCCTCCAAGGGCGCTATTGATACCTACAACTTCTACTCCATGTGCCAGGCTCCGATGACTACCTGTGGTTGCTGTGAATGTATCGCCGCCGTGCTGCCGGCCTGTAACGGGATTATGACCGTAGGTCGTGACTACACCGGCGAGACGCCTTCCGGCATGAAGTTTACCACCCTTGCCGGTGTTATGGGCGGTGGTGCATCTTCACCTGGTTTTGTCGGCCATTCCAAGTTCAACATTACTCAAGGAAAATTCATCCTCGGTGATGGCGGCTTACTGCGCATGGTCTGGATGCCGAAAGTCGTGAAGGACGAGATCCGTGATCGATTGAATGCCAGAGGTGAGGCAATGGGTGTCGAGAATTTCGCCGACATGATCGCCGATGAAACTGTCGGTATCACCGAAGACGAGATTTTGCCATGGCTCCAGGAAAAAGGGCATCCTGCCATCAGCATGCCACCTATTATGTGATAATTTTTCAAGCTGGAAGGGGCATGGTTGACTGCTGTTCTGACCATGCCTCGACCGGCTGATAAATATTTATAAGGAGACAATACAAATGGCGTTAACAGGAATACAAATTTTTAAACTCCTGCCAAAAACCAACTGTAAGGAGTGTGGGGTTCCGACTTGCCTGGCCTTTGCAATGAACCTCGCTTCAAGCAAGGCCGAACTCGACTCTTGTCCCTATGTGTCCGATGATGCCAGGGCGCAGCTTGCCGAGGCCTCCGCTCCGCCGATCCGTCCGGTTGCCATCGGCAAAGGTGTCCGTGCTGACAAAGACCGGCGGTGAGACTGTCCTTTGTCGGCATGAAAAGACCTTCTTTAATCCGACTCTTTTTGCCGGCACCATTACCTCCGACACCGCTGTAGCGGTTGTCGAGAATAAGCTTAAGGTATGGAATGCACTGCAGTATGAGCGTGTCGGTTTAAATCTGCGACCGGAACTGGTTGCACTAAAAGATGTCAATGGTGACGGTGTAGCTTTTGCAGCTTTGGCTAAACTCATTGCTGAGACCTCCGAGTTCAATCTCATCCTTATGAGTGAGAGTGCGGATGTCATCAGCGGCGCTGTAGCAACTGCCGGCTTCAAACGACCGTTGATATATGCCGCAACTGCAGCAACGGCAGACGTTTTCGGCAAAATCGCCCTGGATAATGACCTGCCCTTGGCGGTAAAGGCCGATTCCATCGACGGCCTTATAGCTCTCACCGACAAACTGGTCGGCATGGGGCTGAAAGATCTGGTACTTGATCCAGGTTCACGGGAAATCAAGCAAGCACTGGAAGATCAGGTCGGCTATACGACGTGCGGCTCTCAAGGCCGGCAATCGTTCACTCGGCTTTCCGACCATCACCTTCCCCTGTGAAATGGCTTCCAATATCGCAACGGAAGGGCTTATCGCCAGTATGTTCGTTGCCAAATATGGTGGCATCGTAGTTATGTCCGATCTCACCACCGAGGTTATTTTCCCGCTGCTGCTCGAACGGCTCAATATCTTTACCGATCCGCAGCGGCCGATGACGGTTACCGAGGGTATTTTTGAAATCGGTGCACCGAACGAAAATTCCCCGGTCCTGGTTACCAGCAACTTTGCTTTGACCTACTTTATTGTTTCCGGCGAGATCGAGGCGAGCAAGGTTGCTTCCTGGCTGCTCATTAAAGATACCGAGGGTCTCTCTGTTCTTACCGCCTGGGCCGCCGGTAAATTCGGCGGCGATGATGTCGGAATGTTTGTCAAGAAAAGCGGGATCATGGATAAGGTCAAGCATACTGAGCTCATCATTCCCGGCTATGCTGCTGCTATTGCCGGTGATGTAGAAGAAGAGTTGTCCGGTTGGACCATTACCGTTGGACCGAGAGAGGCTGCCCATCTTGCAGGATTTTTGAGGGGTAGACAATAAAAGGTCATTAATATTTGCCGGCTTGTTCGTTATGAAGAAGCCGGCAAAATGTTTCTTGTGTGGTGCAACCTAGCTGAGTACTGAAGAACTTTATTTTATTATATTTTTACAAAGGAGAAAAACATGATTCTGCATGGCGAAAGCCTCAATGTCATTTCCAAGGTAATTGGAAAGGCATATAAAGAGCGTGATCCAAAACCGATCCAGGCTGAAGCCCTCGAGCAGGAGAAGCTTGGCATGGATTACATTGACATTAATCTTGGCCCTGCGAAAAAAGATGGCCACGAATTGATGCCGTGGGTAGTTCAGGTGGTGCAAGAGGTTGTGCCTAATATGCCGTTGCTGCTTGATACATCTAATATTGCAGCAATCGAGGAAGGCTTGAAGGTTGTTAAACCGGCCAGTAAGCCGCATATCGTCAACTCGATCATGGCCCGTCCCGAGCGATACACGGTTATGCTGCCGATGGCCGCTAAATATGAGGCCGATATCGTCGCCCTGATGTGGGGTCCCGACGGACTGCCGCGTGATGAAAATGAACGTGCCGCCCTTGCTGTCGAGCTTCTTTATGCAGCAAACGAAGCGGGAATTCCCAACGAGAAAATTTGGGTTGATGGTATCGTTACACCAGTGAATATTCAACAAGTGCAGTGTATTTCTCTTTTGAATTTCATGATGATGCTCGAAGATATCGCGCCAGGCTGTAAATCTACCTGTGGTTTATCCAACATTTCCAACGGACCTCCGGTACATCTTCGGCCAATTCTCAATACTACCTATATGATTATGTTGGAAAGGTATGGGATGAAGGCGGTTATATCCGATCCACTTGACACTACTTTGACTGCTGTCGCCAAGGGCAAACGCCCAGATATCGTTGAAGTTGTCCATCAGACCATGGACGGCACTGCGCCCAGCCTTTCTTCTCTTTCGAAGGAGTTGGGTGATTATGTGAAAACCGTTCGGGTTATCACCGGCGAAAGTCTCTTTTCTGATTCCTATCTGGATATCTAGTTACCAGAATTTGGTTGATCAAAAGCTCCATCCTTTCCGGGATGGGGCTTTTTTTTTGGATGAATAATGGTTACTAATCTTTTCAGCAAAAGAGGAAGATAATAATTTTCAATTCCACTGAAGAGAGAGATGTCATGACCGAAAATGCAAAAATCACAGGGTGGGTTTACGTTTTTGTATGCGATCCGGAAAAAACAGATGAAAGTTTTCTCGGACTCCACAATGCTGAAAAGGATGTTCATTTTATTCCAGCATTTCGAACCAAGGAAGAAGCAAACGATTGTTTTCTGAGCTTGCCTCGGGAGAAAGGAAGAAAATATGAATTACAGGCTATTCATATTGAAGAACTGTATGCAGAGGCAACCAAAAACAATTTTGTCGTTACCATGGTTGACCACGAAGGAAAGGTCATAAACGAATAGCTTCAAGGCTTTTAATACAATCTCACAACATTGGAAGGAGATCGGACGTGAGTTTAAAAATTGCAATTGGCGGCAAAGGCGGCGTCGGCAAGACCACCGTAACGGCGCTTTTAGCTCGTTGTCTGGCTGCCGACAAAACTAACAGGGTTATCGCTATTGATGCCGATCCGGTTGCCAATCTTGCTGCCGGCCTGGGTATTTCAGAAGATCAACCGATCACGCCAATTGCGCAGCTGACCGAGCTTATCGCTGAACGGACGGGGGCAAAACCGGGAACAATGGGTGGCTTTTTTACCCTCAACCCGAAAGTTGATGATATTCCCGAACGGTTTTCTCTGGAGCGTGACGGTGTCAAACTGCTGGTTATGGGAACCGTGCAGAGCGGCGGTACCGGCTGTCTCTGCCCGGAAAGTACCATTCTCAAGGCTTTGATGAATCATCTGGTGTTGTTTCGCGATGAAATTGTCATCATGGACATGGAGGCGGGAATCGAACATCTCGGACGGGCTACTTCAGCTTCTGTAGACGCTCTGATCATCGTCGTCAACCCCGGCTCAAGAAGTCGGGCGGCAGCCGACAAGATCAGAAAGCTCGGCAAAGATATCGGTATTAAGAACATCATTATTCTCGGGAACCGAGTGAAAGGCATAGAGGACGAGGAATTGATTCGTAGCTCTTTGCCTGACTACCAGATCATTGGTTTTCTTCCCGAGCAAGAAGAGATCGTCAATTCCGACCGGGGTGGGCGGAGGGCTTTTGAAGATATTCGCAGTGCTCCGGAAGAACTATTTGCCATAGTTGAAAAATTGATGGCCATGAAAAAATAATGTAATCCACGCCTGATTCTGCAGCCCACCCTTTCGTTCGCAAATCGTATCGCCTCCGTACTCCTGTGCCGGAGGCGTTTCTTTTTGTTCTGATATCTCTTGCTGTGTCTTTCATTTCAGGCAGCTCACCTACAGAACAGAATATTTTCCCGGCGCCCGTAAAATTAATGCATTGACAATGCCACGGTGTGGCATAAATTTATAGCATGTTGGGAATCTCTCTCAAAGTAAGAACCTTTCAGGAATGAGCCTTTTCGGAAAAATTATTCGCGCATCCTATTCTGAGAATTTTTCATTGTAGATTCTTTCTGGATTGCGGGTCTTTGGTAAAAGATATTTCTGGAGTTGCCTGTCAGGAGAGGTTCATCGTTGGTCGCTGTCTGGTCATTTGCATTATAAGAAACCAGCTGCTCCATCTTTTTTGTAAACCTATGCATCAGGAGGCATCATGGCAAAACCACTAGAACTTATCAAAGTTGAGGATTTGACAACCTGCGATTCAACCGCCCAGATGATCACCAAGGCCAGACAGGATGGGGTGGAGCTCTTATTTGACAGGGCCCACGCTATGAAGCCGTGCCCGATAGGCGAGCAGTCAGCCTGTTGCAAACACTGCTCCATGGGGCCTTGCCGGATGAACGTCAACAGCCCCTATGACAGGGTTGGGGTTTGTGGGGCAACGATCGACACGATTGTCGCGAGAAATTTTGGGCGAATGGTCGCAGCGGGGACGGCAGCCCATACCGATCATGGCATGGCAATGCTTGAACTGTTTCGCGATGTCATCAATGGCAAGGTTAAGGATTATTCCATCAAAGATCCGATCAAGCTCCTGGAGATTGCTGCTTCTCTCGACATTCCCACGGAAGGACGTGACTTGAAGTCTGTCGCCCTGGATCTTTATCATGAACTTGAGAGAACCTACACTCAGGTCGAAGGCGAGATCCCGATGATGAAAAGAGTCCCACCGAAAACCCTGGAACTTTGGCGAGCAGCCGGCATTGTCCCGCGTGGGGCAATGCGGGAAATAATGGAAATGATGCATCGGACCGCCATGGGTGTTGATCAGGATTACGAAAACATTACTAAACAAATATCACGCACTGCTCTAGCTGATGGATGGGGTGGTTCAATGGTTTCCACCGATATTTCGGATATTTTGTTTGGCACACCTTCGCCGGTTGAGGTAGAAGTTGATATGGGTGTGCTGAAAGAAGATCAGGTTAATATAATCGTTCACGGACATGAGCCTATTCTTCTTGAATCTCTGGTTGTTTCGGTTGCTGATCCGACTCTCATAGAGGCGGCCAAGGATGGTGGGGCTAAAGGAATCAATCTGGTTGGAATGTGTTGCTCCGGCCTTGAGGCGTTGTCTCGCCGTGGTCTGCCGCATGCAGGAAATTTTTCCAGTACCGAGGCTGTGTTGGTAACGGGTGCTGTTGATGCCATGACCGTAGATATCCAATGCATAAAGCAGGATATGAAGAAAGTGGCTGATTTTTATGATACTCCTTTTATCACCACTAATTATAGAGCCAAAATTGAAGGTGCCCTGCATATTCAACTTGATGAGCACGATCCGCGCGGGTGTACCGACGAGATCGTCATAAAGGCAATCTCCAGGTTTAAAAATCGCAAAAAGCCAGTCCAAATTCCAAGAAATAAGGCAAAGGGAGTACACGGCTTTTCTTTTGAATATATTAATTATATGTTGGGTGGGTCATTTCGTGGCAGTTTTACACCACTCAATGACAATATCATCAACGGGAGGATTCGTGGCGTTGCCGGCGTTGTCGGGTGTACCAATCCGCGGTCAAAACAAGATTACACTCACGTCGAGCTGGTAAAAGAGTTGATCAAAAATGACGTGCTGGTTTTGCAAACCGGTTGCTCGCAAATAGCCCTTGCAAAAGCTGGACTGACCGGACCAGGAGCTGCGGCTCTCGCAGGACCCGGTCTTGCTGAAGTCTGTGAAACTGTTGGCATGCCGCCAATCCTCGGCTTGGGCTCTTGTGTTGACAACAGCAGGATTCTTACTGCCGCCTCAGAGATGGTCAAGGTCGGTGGGCTTGGTGACTGCCTCGCCGATCTTCCGGTGGCTGGCTGTGCACCGGAATGGATGAGCGAAAAGGCTATCGCCATTGGCCAATATTTTGTCGCCTCCGGGGTATATGTTGTTTTCGGTCACACTTTCCCTATGACCAAGGGAACCAAGTTTGAAAAACATCTTTTTGAAGATCTTGAGAAACTCGGTTTTGGCAAGTGGGGATTCGCCGATGACCCAAGAGAAATGGCGAGACTGATGATTGCCCATATTGATAAAAAGCGCCAGCAACTGGGTATCGATAAAACGCGGGAGAGGGTTTTGTCGGATATGGCTGATCGGCGTGAGCTCGATGCAACGGCCTAAGTAAAAAAGAAGGGAGACAGTACCTAGCAAATACCGTCTCCCTTGCGAGTGTTCTCTTTGCAAGAATGGAAGGAAGAAAGAATATGGCGATTTTTAATGGCAGATACTGCTGGGATGGAACGAAGAAGGATGATATTGATCCCATTGCCTGGTATCCCGGTTCCTATGATGTAAAAATTCTCGACCGTTCCGATATGCAGAGCAATATGAGACATTTTAAACCAGTATATTTGCCTGTACTCGCGAACCGGTGAGGGGCAGTCCATCTCCGCGAATCCTGAAAAGTTTGTAAAACGGATTTGTGAAGACTTTACTCTGAACATTGATCGTGTACTCTGGGTTGAGGACCTGCTTACCGACAACGATCGTTACGACATTATTGTCTTCACTCGAACCGGCAAAATGGGAATGGGTTTTTTTTATCGAACAGAAAAGCGCAAGGCCCTCGATGCGGAAGTGAAAATGATTCGGCAAGCGCTTGCCGATTTGGCGAAAGAATCATCGGATGTGATGGGGGGCTGAGCGAAACCCAATGATCATGTCGCGTATCAAGGCACAAACAGCAATAAACCTTCTCGTCTCCTGTCTGAAATCACAAAACCTTTGTTATACAAAGTGATCACTACAACTTGTTCTCTGCAATGAAGAAAAAAATCATTCTGAGTAAATCCTTCGTTTGATTTTAGTGGCTTTTCGTTTATTGTTTGAGTGACAGATCAGTGGAGTAAGATCTTCACCCTAGTAATGCGGTCTCAGGTTTCAGGCCATAGTCATCTAACAATTCAAAAAAGGAGACTCACTATGTCGAATCAACATTGTCCAGGATTTGAAAGCAACAAAACCTTGAATGAAGTGAAAGTCAAATGTCCGGAATGTGGCAAGGAATGGGCGATTTTCTCCGACGAGTTGGAGAAAACCGTCAAGTGTTCTGCCTGTAAAGCCGCCTTTGACCCAAAAGTCTGCACAATCAAATAAATATTTTCAGTAATCCATGAGAGCAGAGGGCTCTGCGACAATAATGGTGATTGCCAATTGTTTGCAGAGCCTTTTTTGCGTTCTGTATTCTTTGCTGTTCCCAGTCCTGTGCCACATCGGAGAAAACCGGCGCAGAAATTTTCTGTTTAACCATAGTTACGCACAATATGCACAAAGACAATGCCATATTAAGCAGATCCTATCTGTTAGAATAGTTTATTTTTGTGGTGTTTAAAGGATAAATGATTGGGCGATGACACTGCAAAGCACAATTTTCTGAATGAGTGAAAAATTTTAGGTTATGGCATGTGTGTGAAAGGAGGTTTGTGGTCCAGAGTATGTAGGAATAGGTGGTCGGTTTTAAAGGGGTTCATTGAAAGATAGGGATGGTGATTGGTCATGCAATAAGACTTGATAACAGCTTAAATATGGGCTAGGTTTAGTTGGCTTTCGATAAAGTGGCTCGCCGGAAATTTGCGACTATCTTCGTACCACAAAAATCATTACGTGGCGGTTCGTGAGCAGAATTTTTTTTGAAGGTACTTGTGATCCTCAGTTTGAACTGAAAAAGAGCCCTTGTCAGGGGCAGGATAACGGTCGGAATTTTCAAAAACCCATTAAGCGGCATATCACCGTATACATTTACTTTTTAGAAGGAAAAATGATTATGGCTGAAGTGGCAATAAAGCTTGAAGGAAAGTCCAAAAGAACTTTTCTGGATGATATCAAACAGATAGTGCCGGCTGGTAACCTCAGCCTTTGTCTTACCTGCGGACTTTGTTCTTCAGGGTGTCCGGCAACCGGCCTTTTCGACATGGATCCCCGCAAATTTCTCCGAATGCTTGTTCTCGGTATGGATGAAGAGGTAATGAAATCCGATTGGCCGTGGACCTGTACCATGTGCCAACGTTGCGTCTATGTCTGCCCCATGAAAATTGATATTCCCCAACTCATTTTCAACGTTCGTGCAGCCAGACCACGAGATCAACGACCTAAGGGCATTCGTGGTTCCTGCGATGCAGCCGTGAACAGTGAATCCTGCAGTGCCATGGGAACTCCGGTTGAGGATTTCATCTTTGTCGTCAATGATGTTCTCGAAGAATACCGGGCCGCTCAGCCTGAGTTTGCCGATATGGTTGCACCGATCGATAAAGTGGGCGCTGAGTTCTTTATCAACCAGAATTCCCGGGAACCAGTGACTGAGCCTGACGAGATGGTGCCGCTGTGGAAAATTCTGCATCTCGCCGGAGTCGATTGGACTTATAGTAGTAAGGCCTGGGCTGCAGAGAATTACTGCCTGTTTCTCGCCGACACAGAAAATTGGGAGTTACTGGTACGCAGGAAGGCGGCGGCCGCCGATGCCCTGGGGGTTAAGACATACCTCAATACCGAGTGAGGCCACATCACCTTCGCAGTCCGGGCCGGACTGAAAAAATTTAATATCGCTCACAGCTTTGAAACAAAAAATATCTACGAATATTACGCCAAATGGATCAGAGAAGGAAAACTGAAACCAAATTCCGACTGGAACAAGGACTTGAAGATCAAGTTTACCGTTCAGGATCCCTGCCAGATCGTACGAAAAAGTTTTGGCGATGCCATTGCCGAAGATTTCAGATATGCCATCAAGCAAGCAATCGGTGAAGAAAACCTGGTGGAGATGTATCCGAATAAATCCAATAACTACTGCTGTGGCGGTGGCGGCGGATTTCTCCAGTCGGGTTTTAAAGATCAAAGACTGGAATATGGTAGACTGAAGGATGAGCAGATTAAAGACAGCGGTGCAACCTATTGTGTTGCCGGCTGTCATAACTGCCATGCCCAGATTCATGAACTTTCCCACCATTTTGGCGGGCATTACAACGTCGTGCATTTCTGGACGATACTTGCCCTCTCGCTGGGCATCCTTGGGCCGAATGAGCGGGTGTACCTTGGTGACGATTTGAAGGATGTAAACGTTTTTCACCCGGAAACAGCCATATAACTGTCGATGACTTTCTTTTAACACAAGTAGGTTTGACTATGCAGCTCACAAAACAGCAAATAGATTATTGCATGGAGTGCGGGGTATGCACCGGCAGTTGTCCGATAAGCCAAGAACGTCCCGGTTTCTCGCCACGGCAGATGATAAAGCGCACCCTGGTTGACCAAGAAAGTAATATACTTCAATCCAATGATCTCTGGGCATGCCTGAGTTGCTCGCGGTGCAGCGACCGCTGTCCGGTGGGTATCGATTTTCCTGAGTTTATTCGTTCCTATCGGCAGAAGGCCAAAGCCCTTGCCAACCTGCCGCGCGAGAGTCACCACGGAATCTTTCAGACCATTACCACCATTCAGTCCGGCACCCTCCAACAGAACAGGACTGCCTGGACAAAAGGCGTCGGCACCACAAAGGACCAGGGCGAGTATTTCTATTTTGTCGGCTGTGCTCCTTTCCATAACCCGGTGTTTCAGTATCTCGATCTCAATGTCATTGATATTGCCAAAAATATCTTGAAGATTCTCAATGCCGTCGGCATCGAGCCGGTCATCAGCAACGACGAGCGATGTTGCGGCCACGATTCCTTCTGGGGCGGCAATGAAGAATTATTTGCCACACTCGCCAGGAAAAACGTGGAAACGATTGTCGCATCCGGCGCCAAAACAGTCATCTTTGGTTGCCCGGAAGGGTACGCCACCTTCAAGGAGCACTATCCGGCGGTAGTCGGCGAACTGCCGTTTGCCATCCGCCATATCTCAGAATTTCTCCTTGAAAAACTGCCGGAATCGGGAATTACCTTGAAAAACGCAGTAAATGGCACGGTGACCTTCCATGATCCCTGTCGGCTTGGACGGCGAATGGGCATGTACGAGCAGCCGCGGCAACTCATAAAGCTCGTTCCCGATACCCTTTTTAAAGAGATGGATAATAACCGGGAAAACGCGGTGTGTTGCGGAACGACCGCTTGGATGGAGTGCTCTTCATGTTCCAAGACCATGCAGACCAAAAGGCTGGCGGAGGCACAACAGGTCGGGGCACAGACGATTATCACTGCCTGTCCGAAGTGTCAGATTCACCTGACCTGTGCCAAGTCACATACCGATATCGACGTCGAAGTGAAAGATCTCTACGCCTATCTGGCAGAACAGCTTTGAGCATGATTCCACATATGCAGATTGTCGCAAACACTATAACTACTTAGTAGCGGAGAAATTTGATGAATTCAGAAAATCCTCAAAAGGTTCAGGGCTCGGTCATGGTAGTGGGCAGCGGTATTGCAGGCATGCAGACCGCACTTGACTTGGCGGACTCGGGTTTTTATGTTTATCTGGTTGAAAAATCTCCGTCCATTGGCGGAGTTATGGCCCAATTGGACAAGACGTTTCCGACCAATGACTGTGCGATGTGAGTTATCTCACCGAAACTGGTCGAGGTCGGCCGGCATCTGAATATTGAGCTCAAAACACTCTCTGAAGTACAATCCATTTCTGGTACCGCCGGGAACTTTGAAGTAGAACTGCTTCAGCATCCCAGATACGTGGACATGGACAAATGTATCGCCTGCGGCGAATGCGCCGAAAAGTGTCCGAAAAAAATCACGGATACCTTTAACGCCGGCCTTGCTCCACGAAAGGCCATCTATGTAGAGTATCCCCAGGCGGTACCGTTAAAATACTCCATCGATGCAGCCACTTGCATCTATCTCCAGAAGGGCAAGTGTGGTTTTTGCGCCAAGGTCTGTCCGGCCCAAGCCATCGATTTCGAACAGAAGGAAAAAACCGTTCGCCTGCAGGTCGGGTCGGTGATTCTGGCACCCGGATTTTCCACCTTCGATCCGCAAAAACTCGATACCTACCAATACAGTCAATATAAAAATGTTATTACCTCCCTGGAGATGGAGCGGATTCTCAGTGCCACCGGACCGTATCATGGCCATCTGGTGCGACCTTCCGACAAAAAGGAACCGAAAAAGATAGCCTGGCTGCAGTGTATCGGCTCCCGCGATATTAACAGGTGTGACCATGGTTATTGTTCTTCGGTGTGTTGCATGTATGCGGTCAAGGAAGCGGTCATCGCCAAGGAACATTCGCCCGAGCCGCTTGATACCGCCATCTTCTATATGGATATGCGCACCTACGGCAAGGAGTTTGAAAGCTATTACCAACGGGCCAAGGATGAAAAGGGTGTCCGGTTTATCCGCACCCGGGTCCATACCATCGTCGAGAACCGGGAGACCAAGGACCTTTCTTTGAGATATGTCGATGAGAACGGCAAGGCGCTGGAAGAGACCTTTGATCTTGTCGTGCTGTCGGTGGGCATGGAGACTTCAAAGGAACTGGCGGCATTTGCCGGCAGGATGGAGATCGAACTGAACGCCGACAATTTTGCCAAGACCGATTGTTTTTCACCGGTCAAGACTTCAAGAGACGGCATTTATGTCTGCGGCGCCTTCCAGGAACCGAAAGATATCCCCTACTCGGTAATGGAGGCGAGTGCCGCCGCCTGCTGGGCGGAGGCCGATCTGGCTCAATCACGGGGCAGCCTTACCAAAACCAAGACCTTCCCGACGGAGAAGGATATCACCACGGAGGAAGCACGCATCGGCGTCTTTGTCTGTAACTGCGGCACCAATATCGGCGGTATTGTCAATGTCCCGGCCGTCGCGGAAATGGCCAGATCTCTTCCCGGTGTCACCTATGTCGAGGAAAACCTCTTTACCTGCAGCCAGGACAGTCAGGAAAAAATTAAGGAGATCATCGAGAAGAAGGGTTTGAACCGGGTGGTCGTCGCCGCCTGCACACCGCGTACCCATGAGGCGCTCTTTCAGGAGACCTTACGGGATGCCGGACTCAATAAGTATCTGTTTGAGATGGCTAATATCCGCAACCAGTGTTCCTGGGTGCACAGCAAGGAAAAGGATGAAGCAACAGCCAAGGCCAAGGACCTTGTGCGCATGGCCGTCGCCCGGACGAGGTTGATCACTTCGCTTGGTCAACCGACCATCTCGGTCGAGCCGAGTGCCCTGGTCATCGGCGGCGGTATCGCCGGCATGACATCGGCCCTCGGCCTTGCCGATCAGGGCTATGCCGTGCATCTGGTCGAGAAGGAAGAACAGCTCGGCGGTAATGCCCTGGGATTGCTCAACACCTGGAAAGGGGACAGCGTCCCGGAAAAACTTGCCGAGATGACCAAGCGGGTGACCAGCCACGCTCTGATTAGTGTATATACCGGCGCGAAGGTGAAGGCTTCCACCGGCTTTATCGGTAATTTTGAGACAACCGTTTCGACGAACGGCTCGGATCGGCTCCTCAAGCATGGCGCGGTGGTGGTGGCGACCGGAGCCCAGGAGCATGTGCCGCAGGAATATCTTTATGGCGAGAGCGACCGGGTGCTTACCCATCTTGAACTCGACAAAGCCATAAGCAACAATGACCCGAGACTTACGGCGGCCAATACCGTGGCCTTCATTCAGTGTGTCGGTTCAAGACAACCGGAGAGGCCCTATTGTTCGAAGGTATGCTGCACCCATTCGATCAAGTCGGCGATTCGCTTCAAGAAAACCAATCCCGAGGCACAGGTCTTCGTCATCTACCGGGATATCCGCACCTACGGACAACGGGAGCTCCTCTATAAAGAGGCACGGGAAAAAGGTGTTATTTTTATACGGTACGATCTGGACAGAAAACCGCAGGTGAAAAACGACGGAGACGGCTTGGCGATAACGGTCAAGGACCATGTGATCGGCAGGGATATCGAGATTCACGCCGATCTGCTGATCCTCGCCGCGGCCATAGTGCCCCGAAATAATGAGGTGCTTGCCCAGATGTTCAAGTTGTCGTGCAACAGCGATAATTTCTTCAACGAGGCCCATGCCAAACTGCGACCCGTTGAGTTTGCCACCGCCGGAATATTCCTTGCCGGCATGGCCCATTACCCAAAACCCATTGAAGAGAGCATTGCCCAGGCGGCGGCAGCGGCTTCCCGGGCTGCCGTAACGCTGTCAAAAGACCGGATAACGGTTGAGGGCGTAATCTCGCATGTGAAAGAGTTTATGTGCCGGGGTTGCGGGGAGTGCGAGAGGGCATGTCCGTTTAATGCCATTGCCGTGCAGGAAAATGATAAGGCCATGCTGGCTGCGGTGGTAAAAGAGGCACTTTGCAAGGGATGTGGCATGTGCGCGGTGGCATGTCCGACCGGAGCTGCCTCAGTGCACCATTTTGGCGATAGGGAAGTGCTGACTATGGTAGAGACGGCCTTTGAGTAATAAGCTCGTGCGCAGCCCTTCGGTTGTCTTCGGGCAGAGCTGCAAGCGGGTATCAAGCTGAGTGCTGATCGTCAGGATCAGTGCAGTAAGAATCTACTTTTTAAGGAATAGAAAATGTCAGGGGAATTCAAACCGAAAATAATAGCATTTGCCTGTAACTGGTGCGCCTATTCTGCGGCAGATCTGGCCGGCGTCAGCAGGTTTCAGTATCCCCCAAATCTTCGTATCATACGGGTGATGTGTTCCGGGCGGATAAATCCCAATTTCATTCTCAAGGGATTTCAGAACGGTGCTGATGGTGTCCTGGTCGCCGGCTGACACATCGGCGACTGTCATTACCTGGAAGGTAATGTAAAGGCTGAAAAAATGTTCAAAACGACGGAAGCGCTGGTCGATGTTCTGGGGATAGAGCCGGAACGGCTTCGCCTTGAGTGGATATCTTCGGCTGAAGGCACCAAATTTGCCGAAGTGGCGACTACGTTTACCGAGGTAATACAATCTCTGGGGCCTCTGAAAATAGCAGAGACCGCCTGAAATTGATATATTAACTGCCTTAACAGGAGGTAGATTGTGAATAGGGACATGCTTGTTATCGGTGGCGGCATCGCGGGAATCCAGTCGTCCTTGGACTTGGCTGAAATGGGCTTTAAGGTCCATCTGGTTGAGCGTCTGCCGAGTATTGGCGGCAAGATGGCGCAGCTCGACAAAACCTTTCCCACCAACGACTGCGCTATCTGAATACTTTCGCCGAAAATGCTGGATGTCGGTCGGCATCCCAACATTAATTTGATGGCCTATAGCGAAGTCGAAAAGGTTGAAGGCAGCGCCGGGTGTTTCAAGGTTCGGGTGCGGCGAAAAGCGCGATATGTCGATGAGGATAAATGCACGGGCTGTGGGGCTTGTAAGGAAAAATGCCCCACGGACGTGCTCGACCTTTATAACGAAGGGCATAGCACCCGCAAGGCCATTTACAGCTGGTTTGCCCAGGGAATTCCCTCCACCCACACCATCGACCCCGATCAGTTGCCGAGTACTCAACGGGAAAAAGTGCGGGATCTGTCAAAAAAAATGCGAGGCCGGGGCCATCGATTTCGAGCAGAAAGATAAGATCGTCGATCTGGAAATAGGGGCGATCATCGCCGCCAACGGCTATACCATCTTCGATCCGGGCAAGATCGCCGAATATCGATACAATGACCTCCCCAATGTGGTAACCGCTGTCGAATTTGAAAGGTTTCTCAGTGCCAGTGGCCCGACGCACGGCCATATCGACCGTCCCTCGGATGTCGCCGTGCGCATGCAGATCAAGGAGCTGGAAAAGGAAGAAAATAAGTTTCTCAAGATCCTTGCCAAGTTCGAAGAAAAACACGGCAAAAAGTCGGCCGAGTTCTATAAGACCCATACCGCCGATGCAGCCGACCCCGAACAGGCACAGTGGGCCTTGCGATACGAAGAGTACTTGCCTGTGAAGAACAGGCTGGCCGAATTGCAAAAGAAGGCAGAGACCTTTGCCACCGCCAAAAGACTCGCCTTTATTCAATGTGTCGGTTCGAGAGATCTGCGCTTTTATCCATTCTGCTCGGGGTATTGCTGTATGCACTCGATCAAAGAGGCAATTATCGCCCATGAGCATGAAAATGCCACCACCTCAGTCATCTTTGGCATGGATATTCGTGCCGTCGGCAAAGGCTTCGACGAGTATAAGGTGCGGGGCGGCAACAAGTCGAACATCAGTTACCGGCGCAGCCGGGTCGCTGAGATCGTCAAAGGCCCGAATGACAATCCGGTGCTGGTCTACGAAGACACCCAGCAGCAGGTTGTTAAACGGGAAGAATTCGATCTGGTGATCCTGGCCACCGCCTGTGCTCCGGCCAAAGGGATGAAAGAATTGTCGGAAATTCTCGGCATTGAAATTAACAGATTCGGTTTCTTTAAAACCAGTCCGGAAAATCCCCTTGATACAACGCGGGAAGGTATCTTTGTCTGCGGCTGTGCCCACAGCCCCATGGATATTCCGGAATCGGTTGCCCAGGCAAGCAGCGCCGCTTCCAGAGCGGTACAGACGGTGACAGTGACTCCAGAAAAATTACTCAAGATATCTTAAAAAGGTTTTTAAGAATATGAAGAAAAAGAGTGGGGAAAATACTGAACAATTAAGAGTAGGTGTCTTTATCTGCGATTGCGGTTCCAATATTGCGGGGCACCTTGATTGCAAGTCCGTCACCGAGTATGCGGCGACCCTGCCGGGGGTGGTGTACGCCAAGGAAAATCTCTACACCTGCTCGGAATCGGGCATTGGCGAAATCCAGAATGCCATCAAAGAAAACAATCTCAACAGGGTTGTTGTTGCCTCCTGTTCGCCGCGGACCCACCATCCGCTTTTTGCCAGTTCCTGTGCCCAGGCGGGAATGAATCCGTATCTTTTTGAAATGGTCAATATCCGCGATCAATGTTCATGGGTGCATATGGGCAAGCGCGATATTGCCACGGCAAAGGCCATGGATCTGGTTCGGATGGGCGTTGCAAAAAGCTCGACGCTTGAGCCGCAGAAGGATATCGAATCCTCGCTGGTGCGCAAGATTCTCGTTATCGGCGGGGGTATTGCCGGCCTTTCGGCTGCCGAAGCTTTGGCTGGAATGGGCCTTGAGGTCATTCTTGTCGAAAAGGAAGAAAAATTCGGTGGGCTGATGCTCGATTTGAATCTCCTTGAATCAGGGGCATCGGCCGAACAGCAGGTTTTCGAGCTTGCCGCGAAGGTCATGGCTACATCTGGAATTACCGCCCTTACCGGTTCGAAAGTCACTGCGATAACCGGATACATTGGTAATTTCCAAGTTGCTATCGCAACACCGAACGGAAAAGTCGATGCCAAGGTTGGCTGCATTGTTGTCGCCTCAGGGGCGATTCCCCTCATCCAGGAAGGCCTTTTCGGACACAACGGCAAGAATGTCATCACCCAGATCGAACTGGAAAAACGGCTGAAGGATGGGACCTTTAAGGCCAGCCGTGTAGTGATGATTCAATGTGTCGGAGCCAGGAACCAGACCAGGGAATATTGCTCAAGAATATGCTGCGCCACTGCGGTGAAAAACAGCATGATCATCAAGAAGCAATTTCCTCTAGCCGGGGTGCACGTCCTCTATCGCGACATGCAGATGTACGGTGATGTAAAGGAGCAGATGCTTTGGGATGCCAGGGGTATGGGTGTACAGTTCGATGTCTACGATCCCAAAAGACCACCTGTCGTCTCCGATGGGAAAGTGGTCTTTCATCATGCGGTGCTCGGTGAAACAAAAGAATTTCTGTCCGATCTTGTGGTACTTTCCACGCCATTAATTGCCCGTCCCGATGCTCCGGAAGTTGCTGCTCTTATGCGAATTCCCTCCGATAAGAACGGCTTTTTCCTGGAGGCGCATGCCAAACTTCGTCCCCTCGACTTTGCCGCCGATGGCATCTTTGTCTGCGGCAGTGCCAGATATCCGGTAACATCGGTTGAGGCCAGGACTCAGGGAATGGGCGTGGCGTCACGCATCGGTGCGATTCTCTTTAAGGATAAGCTGGTCAAAAGCGCTATCGTTGCCGAAATCGATGCCGAGACCTGCGTCGGTTGTATGGGCTGTCTCAATGTCTGCCCTTATGAGGCGATTTCCTTTAATCGCCAGACCAATGTCTGTGAAGTGAAGGAGATTCTTTGCAAAGGCTGCGGCAACTGTGCATCAACATGTCCTTCGCACAGTGCCATACTCAGAGGTTATAAACCGGAACAGCTACTGGCTCAGATTCGAGCCATCTAGTGGTCTTCCAAGAAAAAAAAAGGATAATGGAAATGAGTAACGACATTTTTGAGCCCAAAATCGTTTGTTTTTTGTGCACCTGGTGAGCATACGCAGCTGCTGACCTGGCTGGGGTCAGTCGTTTGCAGTACCCGGCGAATGTTCGTACGGTCCGGGTGATGTGTAGTGGCAGTGTATCGCCGCATCATATTCTTCTTGCTTTTCAACGTGGAGTCGATGGGGTTTTTGTTGGCGGCTGACGCTTGGGTGAATGCAATTACCTGTATGGTAATTATTCCACCAAGAAGCGTGTCACAGTTTTGAAAGAAATGCTCAAATTCAGTGGTATCGATGAAGGGCGCTTGAAGGCAAGCTGGGTATCCTCCGCCGAAGCCCCCGAACTGGTCCATGAATTCGATGCATTTATCGATGAACTACGCGAACTCGGACCATCACCCTTGAAGGTTGATTACAGGAAAGAATTGGCATAATCTTGAGCCCTTATGGGCAGGGTGTTTTTATGATTGACTCGATTAAGGATAAAGTAAAAGAGCTTCTGGAAAAGGGTGAGATCAAAGGTTTTCTTGGACTTGTTCGGCAAAATGGCCATATCGCTCCCCATCTGTTTCAAAAGGGTGACGATCTGGCGGCCATGTCTCTTGGCGATAACAAGATTGCCGGTGACTCCAGATACCCCTTGAACAAATATCTTATGAATATCGCCAAGGCCTATCCGGAAGAGACCTTGGGGGTTCTCGTCAGAGGTTGCGATGATCGGGGCTTGCAGGCCCTTTATACCTGGAATCAACTCAATCCGAAAAAGGTCGTTGCGGTCGGTATCACCTGTCCGCAGGAGCTTGCCGATGCCTGCGAGTGTTTGCAACCCTTCCCCGAAAATATTGCCGCCGGAGAATGCGCCAAAGCTGGTGCGCAGAAATCGGTGGCGGCAGTCGATGCCCTTGTGCTCTCCGAGCGGTTCTCCTATTGGATGGACGAATTTGTCAAATGCATCAAGTGTTATGGCTGCAGCAATGTTTGTCCGATGTGTTTCTGCAACGAGTGCAGCCTGAAATGCGATGATTTGGTGAAAAGCGGTGAATTACCGCCGGAGATACCGGTCTTTCATCATACTCGCGCCATGCATATGGTCGGCAGGTGTGTCGATTGCGGCCTGTGCGAAGAGGCTTGTCCGTCCGGTATTCCTCTCAGGACCTTGTATAAGAAGGTCGGAAGCATCATGGATGATAAATTCGATTTTAAGACTGGGATGATCAGAGGACAAAGGTCACCGTTAAACAAAATAGATTCTGCGGAAGGGAAGAAATAACATGGGAGCGTCTATGGATTACAGGGCAGTACTGACGACATGTACCTACTGTGGTTGCGGCTGCAATTTTTTTCTGGAAGTGCTGGATGGCAAGGCGGTAGGGACCATCCCCTGCAAAACGAGCCCGGTAAATGAAGGAAAACTCTGTATTAAGGGATGGAATGTCCATGAGTTTGTTCATAACGAGAAACGGTTGAAGAAACCGCTCCTGCGCAAAAACGGCAAACTTGAGGAAGTTTCCTGGGACGAGGCCCTTGACTATACCGCCACAAGGTTGAAGGAAATCAAGGAAAAAAGCGGTTCGGACAGTATCGGGTTTCTTACCTCCGCCAAGGTCACCAACGAAGAGAATTATCTGCTGCAAAAATTTGCCCGGGCGGCAGTGAAAACCAACAATGTCGACCATTGCGCTCGCCTCTGACACTCTTCAACTGTGGCAGGTCTTGCCGCAGCCTTCGGCAGTGGGGCGATGACAAATTCCATCGAGGAATTTGAAAAAGCCGACTGTATTTTTATCATCGGTTCCAACACCTCGGTTGCCCATCCGCTCATTGCCACGCGTATTTACCGGGCCAAAAAGAACGGCGCGAAAATCATCGTCGCCGACCCGCGCAAGGTGCATATCTCGGAAATTTCCGATATCTATGTCAGACAAAAGATGGGTACCGATGTTGCCCTGCTGAACGGTATTATGCATGTGATCCTGGCCAATGGCTGGCAGGATCAAGCCTTTATCGACGAACGAACGGAAGAGTTCGAGCAGTTTAAAAAGGTGGTAGAGGCCTATCCCCCGGAAAAGGCCGCCGAGGTCTGCGGTGTTTCGGCAGAAGATATCCGCCGGATTGCCGAATGTTACAGCAAGGCGGAAAAGGCCTCTCTGGTCTACTGCATGGGGATAACCCAGCACACCACCGGAGTCGACAATGTCAAATCGCTCGCCAACCTTGCCATGCTGACCGGGAATCTCGGCAAGGAGTCTTCGGGGGTCAACCCCCTGCGCGGCCAGAATAATGTGCAGGGCGCCTGCGATATGGGCGGCCTGCCGAATGTCTTTACCGCTTATCAACCGGTAACCAACAGCCACTGCCGCTGAAAAATTCGCCAAGGCCTGGGGGGTTGAAGACCTTTCAACGAAGATTGGCCTGACCATACCGGCCATGCTGGAAGGTTTGGAAAAGGACACGCTCAAGGCACTTTTTGTACTTGGGGAAAATCCGGTGGTCAGTGACCCGGATGTTCACCCATGTGAAAAAGGCCTTGGAAAAGGCCGAACTTCTTATTGTCCAGGATATTTTTCTTACCGCTACCGCCGAACTTGCCGATGTGGTGCTTGCCCGGTGTGTCCTTTGCCGAGAAAGACGGTACCTTTTCCAATACCGAAAGACGGGTCAGTCGGGTTCGCCAGGCGGTGGCAACCGGTGGGCGAGTCGCGGCAGGACTGGCAGATTATTCAGGAGATCGCCAATCGCTTTGGCTATCCGATGAACTATGGTTCGCCGGAAGAGATCTTTACGGAAATGGCCTCGCTCACCCCCTCCTACGCTGGAATAACCTACCCACGCCTGGAAGGAGACGGCATTCAGTGGCCTTGCCCGACTCCCGAACATCCCGGCACGCGGTTTCTCCATAAAGATAAGGTCGCCCGGGGCAAAGGACTGTTCCATGCGGTGGGCTTTCTGCCACCCGCGGAAATCGTTGATGAACAATATCCCTTCTGGCTGTCCACAGGCCGGGTTTTTGCCCATTACCATACCGGAACGATGACCAGGAATTCACCGACCCTCGATGCGGAAATTGCCGAAGGTTTCCTGGAACTGAATACCGAAGACGCGGCGAAAATCGATGTCAATCATGGCGACTGGGTGACCATTTCGTCCCGTCGTGGAACCATTGATGCCAAGGCCATGGTGACCAAGCGCATTGCCCAAGGTTCAGTCTTTATGCCTTTTCATTTCATCGAGAGCTGTGCCAACATCCTGACTAACCCGGCTCACGATCCTATCTGCAAAATACCTGAGCTTAAGGTGTGCGCGGTAAATGTCGTAAAACGAGTCTAACCTGATGGTAAAAAAGAGCCTCCCTGTCTTTGACAGGGAGGCTCTTTTCGTTTGTTCAATGGTTTTTCAACCGCCCCACGGCATTTGGGTGTATTCCTCAAACACTTTATCGTGCAATTCCTTAAAAAACGCCTCATGGCCCCGTTCCCACTTCGCCAGTTGTTTGAAGGCCGTCTGGGCCTTGCCGGCTGATTTCTGCGCAGCCATCTCGTAAAACTCGGATAGATCGTGTTCGATAAGAAAGGCGGTCCGCAAAACAGCAACATCGGGAATCATCGATTCGATCAAGGTTTGGCTGAGAAACTCTTTGCGGGCACGATCCTCGAACCAACCGTCCCCTTCGAGCTGAGCGTCGCTTGCTGCTGCCGTCTCCTTTTCCGGGTTTGCCATGAGGTTCCGGATGTATTGGATATGTCTCAGTTCCTCGTCCGCGAGTTTCTCGAAGATCTCAGTCGCCGCAGCATGTGATGCCTTCTCGGCATTTGACTTAAAAAACTGATACCCTTCTTGTTCTCTTTGGAGGGCGTATTCATAGATCTTTTGCAAGTTCATGCAGTACCTCCTGATACAATAAAATTGTGATATAGGATTTACGTTCTCGGAGTGATTCGCTTTCAACAATTGCTTGTAGAGAAGGTATCGTATTTTTATATCAACATCTATGATTATTTACAGATTTGCCCGAAGATTGCGTGCAACCTGATGCCGATAATTTATCCAAGAAACGCATATGACGGTTGCTCCGGGGGAGCAGCCGGTTATCTGAGTTGCGGATGCGTGGATGGAATGCCTGCTAATTGCGGATTTCTTCTTTGTAGGGTTTGAGGTTTTTAACCATTTTGTCGCCACTCTGTTTGCCGAATACCTTGTCATTGACGATAACAACCGGCGCAATACTGCAGGCGCCAACGCAGTTGACGTGTTCCATGGTGAAAAGCATGTCTTTTGTGGTCTGATCTTCACCTTTGAGCTTCAGATCTTCTTTAATCTTGGAAATAACCTTTGGTGCCCCTTTGACATGACACACAGTGCCGCAACAAACAGTGACAATATTTCTTCCCCGGGGTGCAAGATGGAACTGTGAGTAGAAGGTAATGACTCCGTAAAATTTTGAGACCGGCGTATAGGTCTTTTTGGCAAACCACTCTACAGCATCTTTGGGGACATAGCCAAACTCATTCTGAATGTCTTGTAACACCGTTATGATATTGTCATCGTTGTCGATATATTTCAGATAAATATCTTCCATTGTGTCTTCAAGTTTCTTGTCCATCGCGCAAGGCTCCATAATGAGTGAATTTTAAAATCCAAAGGAGATTGCCCTTTGGGAGCTGCAATAACTCATCAATGTTTCGATATTTTCAAACGTATTCCTTGAAAATGTGACGGCATTTTGACGCAAAACATCTTGAAATTATGTTTCATTACAGACAATAACAATGTTGTACTCGGGTGTCACTTAAAATATACCACACGGTAGTAGGTGGATGGGGTTGGGGGAGAACGGCGGTATGGCAACTCAGACCGCTGTTTCATGTTTTCTCCCGGTGATGATCCGCGTTTCGGTAACCACCAGATCGAGGATCTGGTCGTGGGCGCTGAGAGGGGCCTTGTCAACTATCTGCAAATCAAAGGCCAATCCAATGCGGCAGGCTGCCGGGTTGTTGGCAAGGAAGCGGTCATAATAGCCGCCACCGTAGCCGAACCGGCCGCCCCGTTTATCGAAAACCGAACCAGGCAGGAGAATCGTCTCGATCTCCTCTGGGGCGACTCGTTTTGTGCGGCAGAGTTCTTCCTTTGGTTCGGGGATCATGCAGTAACCTGGCTGCAGGTCCTCGGCCGGATTGGTTATGTGGATGGCGTCGAGTCTCTTTTCTTTCACTCGAGTAATGGGCACGGTTATCGTCTTGCCCATATCGATCAGAATGTCAATGAGGTCGAATGTAGCGACTTCACTGCGAAAACTGACATAGACCAAGATCGATTGGCGGTTTTTGATCTGGTCAAGACTTAAGAGAGTATGTTGGATAGCCCGCGATTTCGTGGTTATCTCTTCCCGGCTGAGTTGATCGCGGGAGGTTAAAGTGTTTTTTCTCAACAGAGCTGCGTCATTCATCGGTAGTTCTCCAGGTGCTGGTGGCAAAGGAGGCGAAGACGAGGAATACTGGTCGTGGCCAGTCGATCTTCAGTTCCACGCGCCTTGTTCGGGTTTTTGCCATGGTTGAGTATTATAAGCGCTGAATTATATAAAGAAAAGTAGGGAATCGGCTGAGAATTTTCAGCCGGTTGAATTCAAAGAGACGTGCCCGGGAAGGTTGATTGAAAGTCAGGGGCGAGAAGTAGATCGAACCCTTGGGTTTACTGTGTACCTGTCTTTCCCGGAGCAGTTCCAGGATTGCCGGATAGTGATTGGCCGGCAGCTCGCCATCCATGATGAAATTGGCTGTTACTTCGATCGATCCATATCGGTCGTTGATGTCCTGCATACGGGTAAAAGCCTCTTCCACTAATCCGGCCGAAATGGGTTTGCCAAGTTTGTCGAGGGTCTCCTGGTCGGCGGATTCGAGGCCAATATTGATATAGTACATCCCCGGCAGCTTTTCCAGGTTTATAAATAATTGTTCAGGGGCGTTGACCAGTGAGGTCGCGGAGCCGAAGAGAAAGGTCTTGTGCTCCGCGATGTGGGAGTGGGCAAAACCGAACTCTCGGTAGGCCTCTTGGAGAGCAAAACAGATAAGGTCATTTCCCGCCTGTAAGGCGTCGTGTTCACCGAGGAAGAGGGCGTTGTAGTTGGTGAGATCGGCACCATACAGGTCTTTCAGCTCGCCGATCTGCTCGCTGATCTCGGCCGGTGTCTCGACGCTGAAGGGAATAGCATTTTTCACTTTGCAGAACCGGCACTTATGGAGACAACCCCGGGAGATGGTCAGGGGGATGAGATTATATTCGACATGCCGGGCATCCGGCGGAAGCACGGAAATCCGTCCGCCGATGATCCTGTGCAGCCTTTTCGCCTTTTCTTCCAAGCAGGCAGGGGTATTGGCCAGGGCAGTCGTCAGAAAGCGGCGAATCGGTTCCGGCGCAGCGCCTTGACCTTCGGCAAGCTCGGCAAACATCTGATACCAGGAGTCCGCCAAGCGGCTGATGATCTTCTCGGCAAAGGGATGGCCTCCCAGAAGATTGTTCGATGGATAGGCGAAGTTCGGCAGGTAGTACTCGCCTAAGGCCTCGAATACCCCGGTATAACCACCGGTTGAGTAATACACCCAATCGTTGCCCATGGTTCGTTTCAGCCATTCATGGGGGTGCCCCCACGCTTCTCTCTTGCCCTGGGCACGGATTATTTCACCGTTCCTATTGAAATGGAGAACAAAGCTGTCCGAGGAAACTTCCGTGTATACGCCGCAGTGCATGGGGAAGCTCAGTTTCGAGTAGGTGGCACTGCCTTTTTTCAGAAGGGCGATGAGACAGTTTTTGGCAAGAGAAGGGGCGTTCATCAGGATAGCGGCAAGGATTGTTGGCTGTGTTGTGACAACTTCGGTGGCCTGTTGGCAATTGGGCCGGGGATTCGGTCTTGATACTTACAAGATAGTGCCGGGATTGTCAAATTCCAGGTCGGACTTTGGAAACAATAAAAACAAGCGGTTCTTGGTATCAACTAAAATAATAGCCACATTGTGGTACATTGGGTATTATATTTTACAGATGAAAGCGCTATTACAAATCGTCACAAATCTCAGTGAGTATAAAGGACAAGCAATGGCCAGTGAAATAGTTGTCAATGTCTGCATGGGCACCGGCGGTATCGCCGCCGGCGGTGATCTGGTGATGGGGGCATTTCATCAAGGAATTTGCAGCAGCCGGCATCGAAAACGCCGTGGTCATGGAAAAGTGCCGCCTGCATAAGGTCGGCTGTCGAGGCTTCTGTGCCCGCGATGTATTGGTCGATATTGCGGTTGATGGGCAGGTTTCCACCTATCAGTATATTCAGCCGGATATGGTGAAAAGACTGGTCCGCGAACATGTCCTTGGCGCAAGACCCATCAATGAATGGCTGGTAGGTGACGATTACCATACTTTCCATGATAACCAGACGAAGAGGGTTCTCGCCGATCTTGGCAGAATAGATCCGGAATCGATTGACGAATATCTTGCCGTCGGAGGGTATAAGGCGGCGGAAAAGGCCCTGTCCACCATGCAACCCAGGAGAGGTAATTCAGGTCGTCAAGGATTCCGGTCTGCGCGGCCGCGGCGGCGGTGGCTTTCCCACCGGTGTGAAATGGGGTTTTTGCGCCGCGAATATGGCCGATCAAAGATATATTATCTGCAATGCCGACGAAGGTGACCCTGGTGCCTTCATGGATCGTTCGGTCGTTGAGGGGAATCCGCACGCGGTTATCGAAGGGATGATCATCGGTGCCTACGCCATCGGTGCCTCGGTCGGTTATGTGTATATTCGTGCCGAATATCCGCTGGCCGTCGACCGGTTGCGGCTCGCCTTGAAACAGGCCGGAAGAGCGGGGCTATCTCGGGGAAAAACTGTTTGGCAGCGATTTTAACTTAAAAATCAAAGTGAAACTCGGGGCCGGCGCCTTTGTCTGCGGCGAGGAAACAGCGTTGATCGCCTCCATCGAGGGCGACCGCGGGATGCCCAGGGCCAAGCCACCGTTCCCGGCCAATAAAGGACTGTGGGGCAAACCGACGATTATCAACAACGTTGAAACCTTTGCCAATATCCCGCAGATCATCATTCAAGGGTGCCGCCTGGTATGCATCCATCGGTTCCGAGAAAAGCAAGGGGACGAAGGTTATTGCCCTCACCGGCAAAATCCGAAATACCGGTCTTATCGAGATCCCCATGGGCATGCCGCTGAAAGACATCATCTACAAGATCGGCGGGGGCATCGAGGGTGACCGGCTGTTCAAGGCGGTGCAGACCGGCGGCCCCTCCGGTGGTTGTATCCCGCAACAGCATATCGATCTGCCGGTTGACTATGAGGGACTTGCCTCCGTCGGTTCGATGATGGGTTCGGGCGGGATGGTGGTCCTCGATGAAACCGACTGCATGGTCAATATCGCCAAATTTTTCCTGGAGTTTACCCAGGCGGAGTCCTGCGGCAAGTGTGTTCCCTGCCGCATCGGCACCAAGCGTTTACTGGAAATCCTGACGAGGATCACCGAAGGGCAGGGCCGGGAGGAAGATATCGAGCTGCTGCAGACACTCGCCGAAGATGTACGCGACTCAAGCCTTTGCGGTCTCGGCATGTCGGCACCCAATCCGGTGCTCAGCACCCTCCGCTATTTCCGGCACGAATATGAGGCACACATCAAACATAAGAAGTGTCCGGCCAAGGTCTGCAACAAGCTGCTGACCTTCTTTATCCGCAGTGACATGTGTGTCGGCTGCACCATGTGTGCCAAAGCCTGCTCGGTGAATGCCATCAGCGGCGAGAAGAAACAGCCCCACAAAATCGATCAGACCTTGTGTATCAAGTGTGGGTCCTGTTTTGATGCCTGTAAGTTCAGCGCCGTTTTAAAGGAGTAGTAACCATGATCAATCTGACCATAAATGACCAACCGATAGCCGTGGCTGAGGGCACCACCGTCCTGGAGGCTGCTCAACAGTTGAAGATTGACATTCCAACCCTCTGCCATGACCCTCGCCTGAAACCTTTTGGCGCTTGTCGGCTTTGTATCGTCGAGATCGCCGGCATGGCTAAGCCGGTCACCTCCTGCACCACTCCGGTCGGCAAGCGGCATGGTGGTGAAAACCAACAGTGAAAAACTCTACCGCCTGCGCCGGACCACGGTCGAACTGCTGCTCTCCGACCACCCCAACGATTGCATGACCTGCATCGGTACCGGCGATTGCCGGTTGCAGGAGTTGGCCTACTTTTACGGCATTCGCAAGAATCGTTTCGAGGGGGCAATGCGCGATCATAATCGTGTCGATGCCAACCCTTTTATCACCAGGGAACAGAACAAGTGTGTCATGTGCGGCCTCTGCGTTCGGGTCTGTGAAGAGGTGCAGGGCGTCGGGGCCATCGGCTATGCGGAAAGGGGCTTCGAGGCAAAAGTCATTCCGCCTTTTGGCGAGGATCTCAATTGCGAATTCTGCGGACAATGTGTCTCGGTTTGCCCGACCGGAGCCTTGTCGGCAAGACTCTGGTCCGGCAAACCGCGTATGGAAGGAGTGCAATTCACCGACACCACCTGTGGCTACTGTGGTTGCGGCTGCAATCTGACCCTGCGCAGTCATGGCAACCAGGTGATTAGAGTAGATTCCAAGACAGACAACCACAACCGGGGCTGGCTATGCGTCAAGGGACGCTTTGGTTTTGACTTTATCGGCAGCGCCGACCGTCTGAAAACCCCGCTGATCCGCCGGGAAAAGGGCGGCAAGTTCGAGACGGCCAGCTGGGATGAGGCCCTTGACTATGTTGCCGAAAAGATGACCGAGATCAAAGAAAAACACGGTGCCGACGCCCTTGGCGGACTCTGTTCGGCGCGGTGCACCAACGAGGAAAACTATCTTTTCCAAAAACTCTTCCGGGCCGGGATTGGTACCAACAATATCGATCACTGCGCCCGCTACTGACACAGCGCAACTGTGGCCGGACTGGCCGCAAAATTCGGATCGGGAGCAATGACCAACTCGGTTGCCGAGATTGCCGACAACGAGGCGCTGTTTGTCATCGGTTCCAACACCACGGAAAACCATCCGATCATCGCCCTGCGCATGAAGGAGGCGGTAGCCAAGGGGGCAAAACTCATCGTCGCCGATCCGCGGCGGATACCCCTGGTGAAATTTGCCACCCTCTGGCTGCGACAGCGGCCCGGTACCGACTCGGTCCTGCTCAATGCGATCACGCAACGTCATCCTCGCCGAAGGGCTGGAGGATAAGGAGTTTATTGCCGCGAGAACCGAAGGTTATGAGGATTTTGTCAAATCCCTTAAGTCTTTTACTCCTGAATACGGTGAAGAAATCACCGGGGTGCCGGCGAAAGATATCCGTCAAGGCTGCCCGCATCTACGGTTCGGCAAAAAATGCCGGGATCTATTACGCCATGGGCATCACCCAGCATGTTATGGGCACCTATAATGTCCATGCCGTCGGCAACCTGGCCCTGCTCACCGGCAACGTCGGCAAGCGCGCCGCCGGAGTCAATCCGCTGCGCGGCCAGAACAATGTCCAGGGGGCCTGCGACATGGGCGGTCTGCCCAATGTTTATCCCGGTTACCAGAAGGTTGATGATCCGGCGGCACAGGAAAAATTTGAGAAGGCCTGGGGCAAGTCCCTGTCCGGAAAGATAGGCCTGGGTGCCACCGAGATGACCGGCGCCATGCTCTCCGGGCAATTGAAGGGTATGTATATCTTCGGGGAAAATCCGGCCATGTCCGATCCCAATACCAGCCATGCCGTCAAGGCCTTTGCGAGTCTTGAATTCCTCGTTGTCCAGGATATTTTTATGACCGAAACGGCGCAACTGGCCGACGTGGTACTGCCCGGTGCCTCTTTTGCCGAAAAAGAGGGCACCTTTACCAGTTCGGAAAGACGCGTGCAGCGGGTCAGGAAGGCGGTCAATCCGCCGGGGCAGGCAAAGACCGATCTCTTTATTATCGATCAAATCTATAAGCGTATGGACGGGCGGGGAAATTTTGACAGTACCCCGTCACCGGCAGAAGATCTTTGCCGAGGTGGCCGCTCTTTGGCCCGGTATTGCCGGCATCAGTTATAGTCGTCTGGAAATAGAAAGTCTGCGGTGGCCATGTCCGACAACGGATCATCCGGGAACGGAATATCTTTTCCAGGAAAGTTTTAACCGGCCGGGCGGCAAGGCCCTGTTTACGCCGGTGCCGTTCGTCGCCTCGAAGGAATTGCCGGATAAGGAATATCCCTTTGTCTTGACAACCGGTCGGGAACTGTTTCACTACCATACCGGAACGATGACCAGGAGGTCGGCGGGCTTGAACGCGGTGGCGCCGGAACCCTTTGTCGAGGTCAATCCCGTTGATGCCGAAGTGATGGGTGTTGCCGACGGTCAGAAACTGACGGTCAGTTCACGACGGGGATCGATCAGCCTCAAGGCCAGAGTCAGCAATATTGTCCCGCGGCACGTGGTCTTTATCCCATTCCATTATCGGGAAGCCGCCGCCAATCTTCTGACCAGCGATGCCATGGATCCGATATGCAAAATTATGGAAGCCAAGGTATGCGCGGTGAAACTTGAGAAATGCTAACTGTATGAAATATGAAAGATAGTATTGTCATTCAAGGAACGGAGGTGACGATAGACGATGGCCAGACGGTTATTGTCGTCCCGGCGATCGCCGTAACCGAGCCGGGGTACATCAAGACCTACTCATGCCAACAGAGCGGTAATACCAAGCATGAATTTCACGCCTTGGCGCAAATGGTCTATTTTCAGTTTCAGGATGAAGAGCTGGCGATTACCGAGATCCACGCGCCGGTGACGATCAGCGACGGCCGGGAGTGTACCGAACTGGGTGATGGCATGCTGCTCTGCCGTGACCGGGCCGGCGAGTTACATGTCCTTTTACATGCTGGGCAAAACAGCAAGAAACTGCTTGAGGCGGCCTACCGGTATTGTACCAGGTGGGTTCGTCTGGATATCTGAAACGTCTGTAAAGGATCTATCGGTGAAAGAAAAAGTATCGAATACCCGACAACGGCTCGTGGTCTTCCAGCAAAACGGCAGCGGGGAGCAGAAAATTGCCGGTCTGAGGAAATACGGTGGCGACCTGTTTGACCTTGAGGTCTTTAACATCGATGAACCGCTGCCGCCGGTTGCTTGATAACACCAGCGGCTATCTGCCGAAGGATATTTCCTGTGAGCTGGTGTTGGATTTTTTACGCCACAACGACCTGTCAACCGATCTTGCAGCTCTTTGTGCGCGAAAAGACATCCCAGTTATTGCTTCGGGCAAGAAAATAACCGGCAAAGGCCTGTTTACCCCGCCCACCTGATGTGGCCTTCCAAGGCAGGTTGGCCTTGGCAACTATGGTGAGCACTTCGGGGCGCCTGAATTTACGGTGGCAATAAAAGACGGTAAGATTTTCGAGGTGCAAGTTGTGCGCGGCGCACCCTGCGGGGCCACGTGGGAAGCGGCCAGAAGACTCATTGGCCATCCGGTCGACGATGCAGTGAGAAAGATCGGCCTTGACACGCAGTTTTACTGTTCTGCTAATCCGGCCGGCTGGGATCCCATCTACGGCAAGAGTCCGGTTCATTTTGCCGGGAGGATCCATAGCAAGGAGTTGGAAAAAGCGATTGAGAAAGTACTTTCGCTTCTTTGAAGGGCAAAGGATTGGTCGAAAAATTACTCTTCACCATTTAGAGAAGGCCATCGCTTAACGGCGATGGCCTTCTCCTTTACCAAGGTTTTTCAAGAATAGCAAAATATCCCGGTGGTTTGACACATGCCGGGCACTTATCCGGCGGTGAGGTGCCCTCATGCAGGTAACCGCAGTTCAGGCACTTCCAGATCACCGTTTCCGCTCGTTTGAAGGCTCGGCCGGAGGCCAGGTTGTCAGCCAGTGCGCGAAACATCACTTCATGATGTGCCTCGGCGACATTGATGGCAGTAAATGTTTCTGCAGCTCTGGAAAATCCCTCTTCTTCGGCTACCTCAGCAAAAACCTTATACATCTTGTCGTGGACATAAAGTTCTAAATCCGCTGATGCAAGGAGATTGGCGTGGGTATCTTTTATGACACCGGCGGGGAAGGTTCCGGTAATTTCCAGTTCACCGCCGTTGAAGAACTTGAAGAACCGCAACCCATGTGCGTATTCCTGCTCGGCGGTTTCGTCGAAGATCCTGGCAATGTGAAGAAGATCTTCAGCCCTGGCCTGTTCCGCAAAGAAGTTGTAGCGGGTGCGGGCCTGGGCTTCGGCAGAATAGGAGAGCAGCAGGTTGTGTGCGGTTTTACTGCTACGAAAACCGGCCATGACCTACCTCCCGCTATTCTTCAATGGTAATGGCATTGGCACCGCATTCGGCGGCGGCTTTCTGTACTATCCCCTCAAGATGCTTCGGGATCACATCGAATTTTACGATGGACAGAAGCTGGTTTTCATCATACTCGAAAACCTCCGGGCAAAGTTTATTGCAATTCCTGTCACCCATGCATTCCTTGGAAATGATAGCTTTCATTTTGTATCTCCTTTTGTGGTTGAAAGATTGAATCGATGATTGATTGGTCACACTTCTCCTGATTAATCAAGATCATGAGAAGCTTTCAGCACGGTATATGGCAGCTGGAAGTATTCAAGGGTCTTGCCGGTTTTTTCCCAACCATTTTCTCGCAGCAGTCGAGAGAAGTTGAAACTGATGCCAGCGTAGAACGACCTGCTGTCCTCCTCGTCCGGTTCTCCGTACCCGCGGGTATAATATCCGGCACTCAGTTCAAGATATCTCAGAAAGTTTTCCTGAAAAGCGTCAAAACCGTCGAATTTCAAGACCATCGAGTAGTAATGATTGGAATAGTCGTCAAAAATCCCATTCACCTCGACATTGAAAACATATTCCACCCGGAAGTCAATCATTCGATCAAGCTCCGGATTTCTTTCCATGACGACGCTGGTCAGAGCCCCGACGGTGTTCACCACCATGTCTTCCCAGGAAAAACCCTGCGAATCACTGGTGCCGTCACCGATCTCCATGAAAGTCTGCACTGTCCATGCCGACAGCGCCGCATAGGTGTTGGCTTTGTCGGAGGAGTATCCCCAGCTTTTGTACAAACCGGTAAGGGCATCGGAAAAGGCATAGGTTGCCCAGAAGTGGCCGAGTTTATCGGCACCACCATATTTGGAGTCCTCTTCGAACCACCCCTCATCGGCATTGTTCCAGCCTTCCGAACCGTAATCCCATTCAATAAGCCCCCATACGCCGATGAGGGCAGCGGCGGTCAGGTTAGTATACAGCAGTTTCGATTCTTTCGGTTGACTGGCCCACCAGCCCTCCTCAATGGCCGAACTGGAGGTGATTGGTGGCGGCGTCGGGGATTGCCGGACTATCAGTCGCCTGGTTGGCTTGGGAAAAAGCGATAGCAGGGCTGAAAGACGAGAAGACAATGAGGGCTAGAGTGGTTTGACAGGTCAATTTTCTCAGGTTCATGGCAAGTTGCATATTGAAGTGATGACGACTCAACGAGAACGAAAGATTGTGGTGAAGCACCTTCTCGTTCATGATTAATTTATGACATAACGTCGCAGTGATACTATAGTTCATAAGTTTTCGTCAAGTATTGGTTGAAGGAAAAGTTAAAGAGGGGATGCGCCATTGGGAAAAGTCTTTTTTCAACCGGTGGGTTCCTGGGGAAAATCAATAATCATGCTTTGAGGCACAGGAGGGAGTGTGATGGCCGTTGCAAAAAATGCCATGGAAATATTTAAGGTTCTTGAAAAAAGTAACTGTCGTGAGTGCGGCGAAAAAACCTGTCTGGCGTTTGCCGGTGCGGTCTTTTGCGGGACACGGCGGATCAAAGAGTGCCCAAGATTGGATGGGGCAATTCTAGCACAATTCGCATCTGCTGGCGACAAGCAGTTGAGCCAGGAAAATGACCTGGAAGCATATGTTGCCGAGTTGAAAAACCAAGTGACAAGGTTGGATTTTTCTAAAACCGCCGCCCGTATCGCCGCGAAGCTTCATGGCGATGTCCTGCAGGTGAAAATTCTCGGTAAGTTGTTTGGTATAAGGAAAGACGGCAGTTTTGCCACCGATCTCCATCTGATTCCCTGGGTGGTGATCCCTCTTCTGCAGTACGTGTTGTATTGTAAAGGTGCGAAGGTTTGTGGGCAGTGGGTCTCCTACCGGGAGTTGCCCGGAGGGAAGGAGAAATATGCACTCTTTAAAAAGCGCGGCGAAGATGTGCTGCAACAACTTGCTGATAAATATACCGATTTCTTTGACGATATCTTGCATATGTTTGACGGCAGGGCGGTAGAAAAGCAGTTCGAGTCCGATGTCTCCGTGGTCCTCCTGCCTTTTCCTCTGGTGCCGATCATGATTTGCTATTGGCGGCCCGATGAAGGTCTGGCTTCGAGTCTGAATATCTTTTTTGATAAAAGCGCCGGCGACAATATCGGGGCCGATTCGGCCTTTTCGCTCGCTACCGGGCATTGTGCAGATGCTTGAGAAGCTGGCTACCCATCACGGCTTCTAAGAATGTAATGAGATTTCCGCAAAAGCGTACCGGTCTGAAAAAAAAAGCTAGGATAACCGTATATATCTATTATAATGCGATGCGATCGAATCCTTTACCGATGCATTGTCTCATCCTATTGCTTTGATGCTTTGCCTGTTTAAACGGCTGGTGACGGCTGAGTGACTGGCAATTTCCAATCAGGGCCATTCCCATGGAGGTTTTTGCAGTGACCAGGATTACCCCACAACAGGACAACAAGGACAGGATAGGTTCAGTACTCGTGGTTGGCTCAGGCATTGGCGGGATGCAGGCATCCCTTGATCTTGCCAGCAGTGGCCTGATGGTTCACATGATCAATGACGAGCCGTCAATCGGCGGGACGATGTCCAGGCTGGACAAGACCTTCCCCACCGGCGATTGTTCCATGTGTATGATTTCCCCGCGTATGGTTGAGTCGAGCCGCCATCCCAATATCAAAATGCACACCATGTGCAGGGTTGTCTAAGGTTTCCGGTGAAGAAGGCAACTTTACCGTGATCCTCGAACAGAAGGCCCGCTATGTCGATCCCGATCGTTGTACCGGATGCGGGGCCTGTGAGCCTGAATGTCCCAGTAAAGTCGACAACTTTTTCAACCAGGGCCTCGACAAGAGAAAAGCCATCTATGCCTTGTTCCCCCAGGCCGTACCGAATACCCGGGCGATCGATGCGGCGCACTGTCTGTACCTCACCAAAAATGTTTGCCGGAAATGTGAAAAGGCCTGCGAGGCCAAGGCCATTAATTTTGAGGATCGCGATAAGCAGTTGAGATTAAGGTCGGTTCCATTGTTCTTACCCCCGGTCTGAAAACCTATCAGCCGGAAATACGTCAGGAACTCGGCTACGGCAAATATAAAAATATTGTCACCTCTCTCCAGTTCGAACGAATATTGTCAGCCTCCGGTCCTTTCAGCGGCACGGTAACCCGACCTTCAGACGGTGGGCATCCCAAACGCCTGGCCTGGGTGCAGTGTGTCGGTTCGCGAAACGCTCATAACGCCAATCCCTGGTGTTCTTCCGTTTGTTGTATGTATGCAGCCAAACAGTCGATCATTGCCAAGGAGCATGACAAAGACGTGCAGTCCACCGTTTTTTACATGGAACTGCGGGCCTTTGGCAAAGATTTTGACAAATATATAGACAAGGCCAAGAACGATGCCGGGGTAATCTACAAAAGGGCAATGATCTCCGAGATTGTTGAAGACCCGAAAACCGGCAATCTCCTTATTCACTCGGTTGGCGAAGACGGCAAGACCGTCCACGAAGAATTCGATATGGTTATTCTGTCCATAGGCTTCGAGCCACGCAGTGACGCCGCTGAGTTCTCTGAGATTTTTGGCATTGATACAGATACATACGGTTTTGCCCAGACGTCTAAGCTGAGACCGGTAGAAACCTCGCGGCCCGGTGTCTATGTTGCCGGTACCTACCAGGGTCCAAAGGATATCCCGGAAACGGTTATTCAGGGCAGTGGAGCAGCGGCCGGGGTCATGGCTCTTCTTGGCGATAGACGCGGCACCGAAGTAACCAAGGTTGTTCTACCGGACGAACGAGATATTTCCGCTGAAGAATCGAGGGTCGGTGTCATCGTTTGTCATTGCGGCTCGAACATTGCCGGCACAGTGGACGTTAAGAGAGTAGCGGAAGCGGCATCAAAAGAACCCGGTGTTACCCATGCTGAGACGATTATTTATGCCTGTGCTCCGGACGGACAACAAAAGATTCGCGATCTGATCAAAGAAAAGGGTCTTGAACCGGGTTGTTGTTGCCTCCTGCACGCCTCGAACCCACTCGCCGCTCTTTCAGGACACCATTCGTGAAGTCGGTCTCAACAAGTTTCTTTTTGAATTGGCCGATATCCGCGAACAGTGTTCCTGGTGTCATATGCACGACAACGAAAATGCCACCAGAAAGGCAATAGAAATCGTCAATATGATGGTTGCTAAAACCAAGCGGCTTTTGCCGGTAACTTCCGCTTCCGTAGGGGTTACCCATGATGCTCTGATCATTGGCGGCGGGATAGCCGGCATGACTTCAGCTCTTTCCTTGGTGGATCAAGGATACGGGGTGCATTTGGTCGAGAGATCAGAATCCCTTGGCGGTTTGCTGCAAAAGGTTCGAACCAATCTGGAAGGAGACGATGTTCAGGCTTTTCTTGCCGACACCATTAAAAAAGTTGAGAGCAATCCGGCGATAACTGTCCATTTGTCGACGACCGTCGATAAGATGGATGGCTTTGTCGGTAATTTTGTTACCACACTTACCAATAAGGAAACCATTAATCACGGTGCTGTTCTCATAGCCGCGGGTGGAGCGGAATATAGCCCTGATGAATACGGCTACAAGGATTCTGAAAAAATCATCACCCAGCGTGAGCTGGAAACTTTGCTGGCCGAAAAGGGTCCGGATAATCGAAGTACCTATGTAATGATCCAGTGTGTCGGCTCGCGCGAAGAACCAAATAATTATTGTTCCCGTATCTGTTGCCAGGATGCCCTGAAAAACAGTATTGCCATTAAAGAAAAAGCCCCTGATGCGCAGGTCGTAGTGATTTACCGGGATATGCGGGCGTATGGTTTGAAGGAGGAGTATTACAGCAAGGCACGGGAGCTTGGCGTTCTTTTCTTCCTCTATACCCCGGATGAGAAGCCGCAAGGTTGAGCCGATGGGCGACAAGGTCAGGGTGACTCTTATGAGTAAAGTCCTCGGTCGGGAAATGGCCATCGATGCCGACCATGTAATTCTTTCGACCGGGCTCAGGCCGCAACCCGATGGTGATGAATTTGCCAAGAAATTTAAACTCACCTGTAATATTGATGGGTTTCTCATGGAGGCCCACGTTAAGTTGCGACCTGTCGATTTTCCCAGCGAAGGTTTCTTCCTGGCAGGCCTTGCCCATGCTCCCAAGAATCTTGAGGAAACAGTCAGCCAAGCCTTGGCCGCTGCCGGTCGCACCGGGGCATTGCTGTCGCAAGACAGTCTCACCGTATCCGGGGTTATTTCCAAGCATAATCGCGATATCTGCATGTCCTGCCTGGCATGCGTCAAGAAGTGTCCGTTTGGCGCACCGTTTATAGATACCGACGGCCGCGTCAGCCATAACGAGGTGAAATGTACCGGCTGCGGCATCTGCGCCGGGGTGTGTCCTGCCAAGGCCTATCAGGTGAATTATTTCCGTGACGATCAGCTGCTGGCAATGATCGATTCGGTCACCGAATTGCACTAAGCCCGTGAAGGTGTTTGAAGATAGAAATCGGAGTTTGGGGAAGACAATTATTCAGTAGGTCAAGTCAACAAGAAGGAAAGAATAATGGCGATTGACGCAGAAAAAATTGAAGAACCGAAAAGTCCGGAAAAACCACAGGAGATCCCTGCCGACTGGAAGGCCAATATCATCGCTTTTGCCTGTCATTACTGCGCTTTTGCAGCCGCCGACCTGGCTGGGGTGATGAGATTGTCGTATCCATCGAACGTCAAAGTTGTCCGTCTGCCCTGTACCGGCAAACTTGATCACGTCTACATTTTGCGTGCTTTTGAGCGGGGCGTAGACGGCGTATTTGCCGCCGGCTGACTTGAGGGACAATGTCATTTCCTGGAAGGAAATTTGAACGCTGCCAAAAGAGTAAAGAAAGTCAGAAGCTTACTGCACATGCTTGGTATTGATCCGGCTCGGCTTGAGTTTTATAACCTCTCGGCAGCGCAGGGGCCGAGGTGGGCTGAGATTTGCACTGAATTTACTCAAAAGGTCAGTGCCTTGGGGCCATCGCCCATATGGTTTGCTCTGCAAAAGAAAAAAGTGTCCACGGAGAATGAAAAACAGGCCGCCTGATGATTCTTGCGGCGGAACTACCGTTTTACTGACGAAGGAGTGGAGAGGCTATGATAGTAGGACAACAGAAACCGTTTGACGAAATATGGGAGATGGTCAAGGGCCATAAGCAGCTGACTGTATTCGGATGCAATACCTGTGTCGCCGTGTGTCATCAGGGTGGCAACAAAGAGGCGGAAATCCTTGCCTCCCTGCTGCGCATGCGGGCAACACAGGAAGGTATTAGAAATCGAGATCAAAAATGGTGGCATTGAAAGACAATGTGAACACCCGTTCTTTGAGTCGGCCAAGGATCTTCTTGACGAGTCTGAGGCGGTCCTCAGCTTGGCGTGCGGTATCGGTGTGCAGTTCCTTGCCGAGAAATATATGAAATGGCCTGCGGCATAGGGGTTCAGTTTGTTGCCGAAAAATACATGAGTACCCGGTGTATCCGGCCCTGAATACCACCTTTCTCGGAGATGTTAAAACCGATTGGCACTTCACCGAAAAATGCCAGGCCTGTGGTGACTGTGTCCTCGGCACAACCGGTGGGGTATGCCCGGTCAGTCGTTGCTGCAAACGGCTTTTCAACGGTCCATGCGGCGGCTCATCGAAGGGCAAGTGCGAGATTTCCAAGGAACTTGACTGTGCCTGGCAGTTGGTTGTCGATCGACTGGAGGCTCTTGGCAAAATGGATGATTATGAGAAAATCGCCCCTATCAAAGACTGGTCGAAAGATCGTGCCGGTGGACCTCGATCATTTAAATTGGAGGGCTTTTAATCGTGGAAATTAAAACCAAAAGCAAACTTGAGAAAATATTGAAGAGTGGAGCAATGGCGGTTACCAGCGAGTGCGGTCCGCCTCGTTCAAGTGATCCTGCCCATATTATCACCAAGGGCCATCTGATTAAAAATCATGTCGATGCCATCAATATCACCGACAATCAAACCTCAGTTACCAGACTGTGCAGTCTGGCGGCCTGTATCCATCTGAAGTTGGAGGGATTGGAACCTGTCCTGCAGATGGTAGTGCGAGACAGAAACCGGATTGCCCTGCAGGCCGATATACTGGGCGCCGCCTCGTTTGGCATCAACAATGTGCTGTGCCTGTCCGGCGACCACCAGAGCTTCGGTGATCACCCTAAGGCGCAGAATGTGTTTGATCTCGATTCCATGCAGCTTGTTCAGACCGTTCGGCATATGCGTGACGAAGGCAAATTTCTCAGTGGCGATGAAATCAAGTTGCCCCCCAACCTTTTTGTCGGTGCCGCCGCCAACCCCTTTGCCGATCCTTTTAAGATCAGGGTGCCGCGTCTCGCGAAAAAAATCGCTGCGGGCGCTGAATTTATCCAAACCCAGTGTGTCTATAATCTCGATAAATTTGAGTTGTGGATGAAGGGTGTGGTGGAAAGAGGTCTGCATGAAAAGGTCTTCATTATGGCCGGTATTACTCCGATGCGATCGGTGGGTATGGCGAAATACATGGCTCGCGCCGTGCCCGGCATGGATGTCCCCGAGGAATTGATCAAAAGATTGTCCGGAGTGCCGAAGGACAAACAGGCAGATGAAGGAATAAACTTCGCAGTGGAATCCATCCAGAGGCTGAAAGAGTGCAAAGGGGTGAGCGGTTTCCATATCATGGCGATTGAATGGGAAGAAAAGGTGCCTGAGATTGTTGAAAGGTCCGGATTGTACCCAAGGCCCGTGGTCGCCTGATGGAGAGTTGTTGATGTAAAAGAGGAATTATATGTGTCAGACCAGTGCATTGATGGAAAAAGATGGTGGCCAGGAGCTGCTGCTGGAAAATGTCACCAATCTTGAGGTGTTGAGCGACAGCTTACAGATTACAACGCTCTTTGAAGGGACGAAGTCTTGGTCGGGATTGGCGATTCGCCGCATAGATTTTTCCGGCGGCAAGGTGTATCTGTATCAGAAGTAATAACCGGGCTTGCATTATCGGCCGAGAGATTTGGAGAAAGAATGGACAATGTAGAAAAGCTGCGGGTCATGTTGCAGCACTGGATCGAGCATAACAAAGGCCATATGGAAGAGTTCGAGAAGTGGCATGGGACAATGGAAGATGAGGGTCGGAAGTCACTGGCCGACCACATTCATAAGACCGTCGAACTTATGGGTTCGGTGAATGCCGAGCTCGAACTTGCCCTCAATGAGACCGGCGGCGCGAAACATGACCATGAGGATGACCACCATCATCATGGTCATGACCACGGTCACCATCACCATCATTAATTTTTTGCCGGTGGGCTCTCTCAATGTAACATGAGCGGGCCCTTTATCTGGAATAAAAAAGGCGGGAGAATCGAGGTTTCGATTCTCCCGCCTTTTCTGCTTCTATGTGTCTTGGGTCAGAACCCTGTCTTTACAGTCCGAGGCTTTTCTTGGCTGAGGCGAGGGTGTTCTTCATCAGCATGGTGATGGTCATTGGGCCGACACCACCAGGTACCGGGGTAATTTTCCCGGCGATTTCTTTGGCCTTTTCAAAATCAACATCGCCTTTGAGGATAGCTTTTCCAGTTTCTGCGTTCATACCGACACGGTTGACACCGACATCGATAACTGTTGAACCAGGCTTGATCCATTCAGGCTTTACCAGATCCGGAACGCCGGCAGCAACGATGAGGATATCCGCCCGTTTGCAGTGGGCAGCGAGATCTTTCGTGCGGGTATGCACAATGGTGACGGTGCTGTTGGCACCCTTGCCCTTTTGGGCCATCATGATGGCAATTGGTTTGCCGACGATATTCGAGCGGCCGACAACAACCACTTCCGCGCCGGAGGTTTCGGTGCCGGAACGAACGATCAGTTCCTGAATACCGGCCGGGGTGCAAGGCAGGAAACGAACTTCATCGCCACCGATCATCAGGCGTCCGATGTTTACGGGATGGAAGGCGTCGACATCCTTGTCGGGATGGATGGCATTCAGAACCTTTTTGTCATCGATGTGCTTCGGTAAGGGCAGCTGTACCAAAATACCATGGATGTGCCGGATCGTTGTTGTATTTGTCGATCAAGGCCAACAAATCGACCTCGGAGATGGTTTCCGGCTGATCGTCCTGGATTTCATGAAATCCAAGGCCGATGGCGGTTTTTACCTTCAGGGTGACATAGCTGATGGATGCGGGGCTACTTCCGACGAGGATGGTGACAAGACCGGGGACCTTGCCGGTTTTGGCTTTCATCGCTTCGACTTCAAGTTTCAACTCGGCAAGAATTTCTTTGCCTATCTTTGTACCACTAATAATCTCAGCAGTCATATGGCTCAGGCTCCTTTTTGTTGTAGGTCAATTCATTCAAGGAAAAAGGGGCGGATGGCACAGCCTTCCGCCCCTTGCTGTTCATTATCAGTGTTTAGAACACACCTTCGACCTTGCCGGTTTCCAGGTTGACGTCAACACGTTTGAATGCCGGGTTGGAACTGGTTCCAGGCATAAGGCTGATTGCGCCTGCTACAGGAACGATAAAGCCGGCACCGCCATAGGTGAGAACCTCACGGATGGTCAGCCGCCAGCCGGTGGGTACGCCTTTCAACGAAGGATTGTCGGACAGTGACAGATGGGTTTTTACCATACACATGCCCAGCCCGGCGAGTTTCGGATCGGCCTGGATTTTGGCGATGGCCTTGTTGGCTTCGGCTGAATAGTCAACACCGTCAGCGCCGTATACTTCCTTGGCGATCAGTTCGATTCTCTCTTTGATCGGCATATCAAGGCTGTACAGCAGTTTGAAATTGGATTTTTCTTCGCAGGCCTCGACAACGGTCTTGGCGAATTCGATGGCGCCGTCGCCACCCTTTTCCCAATGCCTGGACAGTGCCACGCGGGAGCCCTCTGCTTCGCACAGCTCACGAACCTTGGCGATCTCCGCATCGGTGTCGGTGTAGAAGGCGTTGATGCAGACAACCGAAGGAATTCCCGCCTTACGGACGTTTCTGATATGATGGATGAGGTTGCCGCAGCCTTTGGCTACCCAGTCGACGTTTTCGGTCTTGTATTCGACCGGCATTGGCTTGCCGGGAACCGGAACAGGTGCGCCGCCGTGGCACTTGAGGGCACGGATGGTGGCGACAACGACTACACAGTTGGGGATGAGGCCGGAGTAACGGCACTTCAGGTTCCAGAATTTCTCGAAACCGATATCGGCACCGAAGCCGGACTCGGTGACATGGTAGTCGGCGAGTTTCAGACCAATACGGTCGGCGATAATCGAGCTCTGGCCGATGGCGATATTGGCAAAGGGGCCGGCATGAACGATAACCGGCTGGCCTTCGAGGGTCTGCATGAGGGATGGGTTGAGGGCGTCAACCATCCAGGCGGTCATGGCACCGGCAACCTGCAGGTCTTCGGTGGTGATGGCTTTGCCGGTTTTCGAGTAGGCAACAACGATTTTGCCCATTCTTTCACGCATGTCTTTCAGGTCGGTGGCCATGGCCAGAATAGCCATAACCTCGGAGGAAACGGCGATACCGAATTTCGATTTCATCATGAAGCCGTCGGTCTTGCCGTTAACCCCGTCGATACCGATGATGATGTTACGGAGAGCCTGGCAGCAGAAATCCATGATCCAGCCCATAGCCACATTGGTCGGATCGATGTCGAGGCGTTTCATGCCGGAAAGACGATCCAGTTGCTCGTCATTGTAGTTTCTCTCATGCTGCATACGGGAGGTCAGGGCAACCATGGCCAGGTTGTGGGCGTTCATGATGGCATTGATGTCGCCGGTGAAGCCGAGCGAGAAGGGAGTCAGCGGAATACACTGGGCAAGACCGCCGCCGGCCGCCGAGCCTTTGATGTTCATGGTCGGTCCGCCGGAAGGTTGACGGATGGCGGCACAGACGCTTTTACCGATCTTGCCGAGACCCTGAACGAGGCCCATGGAAGAAGTGGATTTCCCCTCGCCGAGCGGCGTCGGGGTGATCGCGGTAACGTCGATGTATTTGCCGTTTGGTTTATCTTTCAGACGCTTGAGTACCTTCTGGAAATCGATTTTGGCAATGTAGTGACCCTGGGGAAGCAGTTCTTCTTTGGTCAATCCAAGCTTTTCGCCGATCTCATAGATGGTTAACATCGTTTTCTCTGCATCTTGAGCAATTTCCCAGTCCGCGTGTTTGGTAGGATCTAAAACCATGTTGCACTCCTTTGTTAGATTGCGGCTCTGCGTGAGCCAGTGAAAGAGGTACAGCGTCTCCAGTATAGTTTGCGGCAGTGTGATACCGATACTGCCACCAATGAACGAAATTTGGAACGTTCGTCAGAGTAAAGAAGGGAGTTTGAGCGAGTCGGTTGAATCAAAAAGCTCTCCAGGTAATTTGCAAAATAATTCTGCCTCAATCATTGCAGCATCTTCTTGAAGTCATTCAACAACACGAAATTGGTACCATAAACGGCTTCGATTATCAATCGCTTTTAACACTTGATGAATTGAAAAAAATATGAATGGCAAGGAAAAAGTTGAGTCGTTGAAAAATCTCACGGGCACCGGCAAAAAAGTAATGGAGGATGCTTTGATGAATTGTGGTGCCATTTGTGCGTACTGTAGTAAACGGTGTTTGGCGATGCTTTTTTGAGGGCAGGTGGTTGCCAGGTAATGGGCTGGGATGCACAACCTTTTTGTGGTTGCGTAGTGGTCAGGTGTTTGTCAAGTTTCGGCGGTGTTTGTTTACATCCCGCCATGTTCTCCGACCATTGTCGAGAATGTCAGAAAAACAGGTCGTTACGGTTGGGCATTCTTTGCTGTGAGTGGAAATAGGTGGCTGTTGGTCAATTTGTGCAGGATGATAATTTTTAAATTTCTATAATCTCCTTTGACACCGGTAGCCGCGGTCCAGACCGATATTGCAGGCGATTGTGGATATACTTGCCGAGCACGCCTACCGCGATATCGGCGGAACGGAATACCGGCAGGCCATGGGTCTGGAAGGCATCGGCCATATAATCGTAGAGTGGGCCGCTGTCGACGACGAGCACCAGAGGCGTCGTCGACGCCGCGCCGAGTTCGGTAATCCGCGTAACGATGGAATTCTCCTGGCCGTTCCTGTCTTCCTGCACCATCTCCTTTGGCAGGGTGTGCAGCATGGGAGTCAGCGGAACTATGGCAACTATGACAATATCGATGTTGGGGTCGTCCAGCAAGGCGGCAATGGCTTGCACGTAGACATCCTCCGAGGCCATCGGGGTGATGTCCAGCGGATTGTGAACGCCGGTGAGAGCAGCCAGGTTGGCGGCGGTGAGGATGGTCTGCAACCGCTCTTTCGTCCGCTGACTGAGGCTGGCGATCTCCAGCCGGTAGTCATCGCCAAGAAGGTTGTCGGCGATACCGACCGCCTCGTATCCGGCGTTGCTGATTGCCGCCAGGCGGTTGCCGGTAATGGTTTTATGGTGCAGGGTGCAGGAAAGCCGCAATAATCCTTCGAAGACATTGAAGGTCTCGGCGACCATGGCCCCGGCCTGGCTGATACACGATTCGCAGACCATGTAATCGCCGGCGATGGAGGCGGTGTGGCCGGAAAGGGCGCTCTTGCCTTCGGGGGTGCGGCCGGCCTTGTAGAAGATGACTTCCTTGCCGCGGGGGATCGCCTCCCGGACGGCCTGGGCGAAACTCTGACCGTCCAGATCGGTGAAGCCTTCCATATAAAAGGCCAGGGTCTGCAGTTCGTCCACCGTATTGAGGAAATGCAGGAAATCGCCGGCGGTCAGATCGATCTGATTGCCGATCGATACTGCATAGGCCGGGTCGAGAAAGTCCAGCTTGCTCATCCGCGTTATCATATAGGCGCCACTCTGGCTGACCAGGGCTAGGGTGCGGCGGTGGCTGCCGCGATTTTTCGGCAGCTTGGAGTCGGGGATGAACATCGCATCATAATGGCCGGGATGGGAAAGGATGCCCAGGCTGTTTGCCCCAAGAAAGACCGGTGCTTCCAGGGAGTTACGGCGGGCGGCGATGATCTTCTCCTGGAGCTCCTGCACCAGATGCTGCTGCCCTTCCTGTTCCCCCAGACCGCCGGAAATGAGCAGGACACTTTCGGCGAGATTGCCCTGTAGGATGCTCCCGATCATCTCCGGCACTCGCGATGCGTCCACCGCCAGGATCAGCAGATCGAGCTTTTTCCGGACGGCTCCGAGATCGGTGAGAGTGGCGATACCGTCGATCTCCTCGGCCTCGGGATGAATGAGCACCAGGTTTTGGCGGGGAAAGCCGTTGGCAAGGATGTTCTCCAGGATGATCCTGCCGATATTCATCTTCCGCGCGGAGATGCCGACGATGCCGATGGAGGCGGGATGAAGGAGCTTGGCGATTTTGGCGATCGGCCGGGTCGGCTGGATCTGTTTGACCGTGGAAAACCGGCAAAGGCCGTCCAGCGGCATCATCAGATAATTGCTGAAGGCAAAAGGATTGACTTCCAGCTCCTCTATTATATAGGGGCTGAGGCATCCGGTCGGTGAAAAATAGCGGGCCACCTGAATGAGGGCGGAAAAGCATTCGAGCAGCTGGGCGTCGGTAACGATGCGTTTCTGGCCGCGGGTCAGGCCGGCCATCTTCTTGTAGGAGATGGTGTTTTGAAACAGCTCGAAAAAGGTCTCGCCGTTTACCTGCTCGGTCGAGGCGGAAACCACCGCCTGGCCTTTGCGAAAGCGCGCGGCATAGAGTTCGGTGTCGCGGCCCCCCAGACCGGCGCTGAGGATAGGCCCGAATTCCCGGGTGTTGCGCAGACTGACCAGAAGCTCGTTGCCGAATTCCTCGGAGTCGGGGTGCATATACTGGCAGAGGATATAGCCCCGGATATCTCGGGCGATGGCCTTTTGCAATTCCGCGGAAGACAAACCCCGGTAGGCGGGTGGGGCATGATCCGGGTTGCGGAGCAGAATCTCGGCATATTTTTCGGGGATCTCGCAGCTCATCCGCCGCAGGGTGGACAGGACCTCATCGGCATTTTTGCCGACTATCCGGACACCACCGACGTCACTTTTATGGAGGATGGTCGGAGAGACGACCTTGATGACCACCTTCTTGCCGGGCAGATCGCGCAGCATTCGTCCGTCCAGGCGATTGTCTTTGCCGAGAAGCACGAATTGCGGCGGCGTCTCTCCGCCGATCAGTCGGATAAAATCGTAGACCTCATATTCGAAAAGATAGTCGCGACCCGCTTGCTGAGCTTTTCGAAAAAGGTCACTGAGGCCGGTGAAATCAATGTGGGTTTGCATGGCATTTGTTCTCGGTAGGTGAGGGAAAATCGATTTTGCCCATTGTCCCAGATAACGATCAGATTTGCCAACACAAAAATGCAGACCGTCGATTTGCCCCGAGGCACGGCAAAAAAGCGAAAAATTCGCCAAGAATATGTGCAAATACACACATTGTAGTATTGTCTGTTTTGTCAAAACAACTACAATACCCTCTGATTTCGACCAAGTATTATCGATGTGTTTAACCAGAGAAGAGGCAAGGCAATGGCAAAAAAAGTGGTGATTATCGGTGCGGTGGCCCTGGGGCCGAAGGTGGCCTGCCGACTGAGAAGGCTGGATCCCCAGGTTGAAATTACCCTCATCGACCGGGACGACATCATCTCCTATGGCGGCTGCGGTATCCCTTATTATGTCGGCGGCGATATCAACGATATCGAGGATCTGTATAAAACGACCTCGCACGCCATTCGCGACCAGGCCTTTTTTGAGAACTGCAAAGGCATCAAGGTGCTCACCAGGGTCGAGGCGAGAGAGATCAAACGTCGGGAAAAACAGGTACGGGTCTGCCATCTGGAGACAGGCGTTGAGGAACTCCTGCCCTACGATAAACTGGTGCTGGCAACCGGTGCCAGGGCCGTCCGGCCGCCCTTTCCCGGAGCCGACCTTCCCGGCGTGCTCACCGTATCCGACCTGCACGATGCCAAGACCCTGAAAACCATGATGTCCTCCGGCAAGGTCAGCAAGGCGGTGGTTGTCGGGGCTGGGGCCATCGGCCTTGAGATCACCGAGGCCCTGACCGACCTCTGGGGAATTGAGACGACCCTCGTGGAGATGGAGGATCAGGTCCTTCCGACCCTGCTCGGCAAATGCATCGCCCGCGTGGCGGCGGCCGAACTGCGCAAGCACGGGGTGGAACTGCTCCTTGAGGCAAGGGTCCTGGAGGTATCCGAGGTTCCGGAAACCGGCAAACTGGCGGTGAGGACTTCCAAGAAGTCGCTGGAAGTCGATATCGTCGTCCTGGCGGCAGGGGTCAGACCGAACACCTCTTTGGCCCGTGAGGCGGGTCTGGCCCTGGGGCGGTCCGGGGGCATCAGCGTCGATCAGCGGATGCGGACCAGCGACCCGAATATCTATGCCGGCGGCGATTGCGTCGAGGTTCGCAATCTGATCAGCGGCGAGAATATGCTCATGGCCCTCGGCTCGCTTGCCAACCGCCAGGGACGGATCATCGCTACCAATATCAGCGGCGGGCAGAGTCACTTTCAGGGGACGGTCGGTACCTTCTGCCTGAAACTCTTCGAACTCGGGATAAGCAAGGCCGGCCTGACCTACCGTCAGGCCAAGGAAACCGGTTTCGATCCGGTGTACGGGGTGGTATCCCAGGCCGATCATGCCCATTTTTACCCGAGTTCGGAGCTCATCTACATTTCGCTTCTCGCCGATCGAAAGTCACGGAAAATCATCGGCATCGAGGCGGCCGGGAAAAACGGCGATGCGGTGAAGTCACGGGTCGATACCATCGCCGTGCTCCTCGGCCACGGCCTCAGCGTCGACGAGGTGTGCAGTCTGGAAACCGGCTACGCGCCGCCCTTTGCCTCGGCCATGGATGTCATCAATAATGCCGGCAACGCCCTCGACAATATCCTCGTCGGCAACAACCGGCCGATCGACGCCGCCGATTTTCTCAACGAATTCGAACATAAACCGACCCGCATTATCGACGTCCGGGGGGGGAAGGAGGCGGCACCCTTCAAGGAAAAATACGGGGCCAGATGGATCAATATTCCCCAGGACCAGTTGCGGCACAGGTATACCGAGATCCCCGGCAACGAACCGCTGTTCCTGATCTGCGATACCGGCCCCCGCTCCTATGAGGCCCAGGTCTTCCTCAGCTCGCGGGGCATCACCAACACCCGCAATATTCAGGGCGGTTTTGCGATGATCAAGGTTACCGACCCGACCTTCATTTAGGATGACTCCGGTGTCTGCTAATGAACCTTCGTTTCGACCGGCTTTTCGGCGACGTCCGCCCGGTCGAAATGGCGGATTTCTCCGTCGAGAGTGATGATCGTCCAGTTGCCGCCCTCGTCGCAGGCCTTGATGAGGCAGTCGACAGTGGCACCGCTCTGCAGGGCCAGCTGGCAGGATTCATTGATGTTCTTGCCGGTGATGGAGGTAAACTTCCTGGTTGACGCAAGGTTCTTAAATTCCCCTATGGCTTTTTCAAAGACCAGGATTCGTTCGAATTCCGCGGGATCAAGCGCCTTGATCTGTTGACGTAGCGTCTCGATCTCCGCCTTTTTCGCGGCAATGACCGCCACCGTCTTTTCCATTTCCGCCCGTTGATCGGAGGGGGTGGAGAAAAGAATCTGTTTCTGGATTTCGATATCGGCTTCGATATAGTTGATCTTCTTCAGCAGGTCTTGGACTGTTGGCATTGCATGTACCCGTGGCGGATGATGAATTGGTTGGCGGTGAGCGGCCTACTGTTTTTGCAGTCGGCGCGGCAATTTTGCGTGATAGTTGTCCTTTAAAAAGGCCAGAAAGTCGTTGATTGTGTCGAGCCGGCCTTGCCGGTAGTGTTCCTCGGCGGGGGCAGCGTCCGGCGATCCGCCAGACTTTAATATTTCCGCCTGCCGTTCGGCAAGCGCCTGGTAGAGATCGAGGAGATAATTATAGGCCATTGTGGTTGTTTGCTCAGTAGTAAACGAAGTTTTTCAGATCGATATTTTCCCGAAGATACCTGCGAATCCACATCAGTTCCTCCAGCTGTCCCCGGGCATGGGCTGCGGTATGCTGATCGCCCAGTTTTACTGCTTGTTCCGCCTCGCGGATCTTGTCGCTGAGATATTTATGGATCTCAACTGAATAATCGTTTGGCATCAGATGCTCCGCCTTGCTGTTACTTTTCGCGTTCCCTTCATTTTCCCCCGTCCACCGGACGGGCAACGCCGCTATCAGGCTTGATACAGAGTATCGGCGATATCCCGCAGTTCCGATTGCGGGTCGCTTTCTCGCAGCAGGGAGAGGATCGCTTCCAGCTGTTTTATGTCGTCGAAGATGATATCGGCTCCGCTGTTTTTGTCAAGAACTGTATAGCCGGCCTGGTCAAGGAGGCGACGGGCAGCACTAAAATCGCCGACGGTAATGCCCTGAATGGAAAAGTCCTGCATATAAAAAGTCGGTAAAGCAAAGGATTCGAGATAGGTCGCTTTGCTTCGGCAGTCGTTGTCGATAAGGAGAATTTTTGCCATGAATGTCCCCGATAAAAAAAGGATTATGAATGCACTTGCACGAGTTATGATAAGCTGCAATGTCGTATAGGAAAATAATATCCAGTTTGCGAAAAGCAATCGGTTAGCCATTACCCACCTTGAAGACCTCTCGACTGATCTGTCTGTTGTCATGCATTTCCATCCTCCTGCTGGCTTTTCTATCCCTTAACGATTCACTCCCGGAATCATAAAAATTTGCAATTCCGGCGCTGAAGGGGTAGTTTTTGCCAATTTGCTAACGACCTCTTCTACCCTGAAGGGGTTTCTCTGCTACGACTCAAATAAACAATTAAATGCTATGAACAGCTGGAACCCCCGCACCCTCTGTGTTTTCTGCGGCTCGTCGAAGGGCGGGCGGGATGAATATGCGCAAACCGCAGTCGATCTTGGCAAATTGCTGGCGGAACGAGGCATCGGCCTGGTTTACGGCGGCGGCAATGTCGGGTTGATGGGTCTGATGGCCGACTCCTGCCTGCAGGCGGGCGGCCAGGTCACCGGCATTATCCCCGAGGCCTTGATGGCCAAGGAGGTCGGGCATCTGTATCATGGATCAAGGAATTAAAGCAATTATAGCTGCCTAGGCGCGGACAGCACGCGGAGAATCCCTCATGCCCTCTCTGCCCTTTCAATCGGTTCTGGGACTGGTCGTTTTCATCGCCATTGCCTGGGGGTTCAGCGATAACCGCCGGGCGGTCAGTTGGCGCTGGACCGCGGCCGGGCTCCTCCTGCAGTTTCTCATCGCCGCCCTCTTTTTGAACGTGCCGTTCTTTGCCGGACTGTTCCTGCAATTGAACCGCGCCGTTCTCGCCCTCGACGAGGCCACCCGGGCGGGAACTTCCTTCGTCTTCGGTTATGTCGGCGGAGGCAATGCGCCGTTTGCCGTCACAGAGCCGGCCAACAGCTTTGTCTTCGCCTTTCAGGCCTTGCCCCTGGTACTGGTCATCGGCGCCCTGGCCAGCCTGCTCTTTTATTGGCGGATTCTGCCGATGGTCGTCAAAGGCTTGTCCCTGCTGCTGCAGAAGTCCCTGCATATCGGCGGAGCGCTGGGCCTTGGAACCGCCACCACCCTGTTTCTCGGGATGGTCGAGGCTCCTCTGTTCATCAAACCCTATTTGAAGGAGATGACCAGAAGCGAACTCTTTGCTCTCATGACCTGCGGCATGGCCAGCATCGCCGGGACGGTGATGATCCTCTATTCCACCTTTCTTAAAGGTGTCATCCCCGATCCGCTTGGCCATATCCTCACCGCCTCCCTTATCCATATCCCGGCGGCGCTGACCGTTGCCCGGATCATGTGTCCGGAAACCGGCGACCAGACCGCCGGGAGTCTGGAGCCGGCACGGGGTGCTTCGGGTTCGATGGAGGCGATCACCCGGGGGACCATCGACGCCCTGCATCTGCTCCTCAACATTATCGCCATGCTGCTGGTAGCGGTTGCCCTGGTTCATCTCGTCAATCAGCTCCTCGGGCTGCTGCCGCAGTTTAGTGGACAGGCGGTGACCCTGCAGAGGCTGCTCGGTCTGATTATGGCCCCCATTGTCTGGCTGTTCGGCATCCCCTGGGCCGAGGCGCACACCGCCGGCGCCCTGATGGGCACCAAGACCATCCTCAACGAACTGCTCGCCTTCCTCGATCTGGCGCAGCTGCCGACCGAAGCCCTTAGCCTGCGCAGCCGCCTGATCATGACCTACGCCCTTTGCAGTTTCGCCAATTTCGGCAGCCTGGGCATCATGATCGGCGGTCTTGGCAGCATGGTCCCGGAACGGCGATCGGAAATCGTCGCCATGGGAATGCGGGCACTCCTTGCCGGCACCCTCGCCACCTGCATGACAGGGGCGGTGGTCAGTTTTCTTCTGCCCCTCAGCTAAACGGGGTTGGTCCGGTTCGACCGGTACTCGGAGGATTGGCGACCACTGTTTCACCAACAGCAATCGGGATTATTCGAAGATCGGCGTGAGCTTCGCCAGGACCTCATCCACTATCTCAGCCGGGACGCTTTCCAACTTACGGGCATTGCACGAAGCTACATCGAGGGAAGGGGGTTGACCTGCGGGTGTCCCTCTTCCGAAAACACTCCTTGAAGCCTGCTATCAACCCGATCAACCGGAAAAGGAGCATTTCGCCGCAAGACGCCCTGAATGGGCGCTCAACCGGGCCGGCTGCTCTATTCTTTCCTGCAGTTCATAGGTGACGCGCAAACCTCATTGCCAGCCAAAGACCTCAAGGCGGCTCCAAGCCGAGGACAAAGCATTGCAAGTTGCAAGACGCAGCGATTCCCGCCGTGCACACTCGGCGACAGCCGGGTCGGTCAGGGTAAGCCGGACTGCATCAAAAAGAGCCGTAGCACTCAATTCCTGTTTGGCAATAATCCTCGCCACGCCGCGGGCTTTAGCTCTGGCGGCAACACCAGGCTGATCACGACCCCAGGGGATGAGCACCATGGGCACTTTGTTGCGCATGGCTTTTAACACCAGGCCGTGTCCGGCGTGGCTGATCATCATTTGGCAATATGGCAGAACGGCGCTGTGCGGGAGATAGCCGGAAATATACATATTGTCGGGCAGCCTCCCCAGCTTCTGTATATGCTCCGGCGAGGGTAGAGTCACCAAAATGCGATAAGGTTTATCCCCCAGCGCCTGCGCAGTTCGACCTACAATTTCCAGGTCCCCCGTCTGCTGGGCGGTGCTCAAGGACAGGAGAATCCATGGCAGTCCCGGCTCAAGAAGGCAGGGGGGGATATCCCCGGGCATCTCCCAGAACAAAGGCCCAACATGCAGATGGCTTGACATCAGGGGCTTGGCTGCATCAAACAGGGCATCGGTGGCATGCAACACAATATCCGCCCGGCAAAGAGACGGCAGGAGCCAATGTTCGTACATCAAGGCCCCAATCGGAGAAAAATCGCTCCCTTCAGGCCTGCTGGTATTATCGCCAAAGAAAAAGCTTGGATTGACACAGCACCATGTTCCACTGCAGGCGGCCGCCACCATCTCTGCCAGGTGCTGACAGAACAGGGAGCCCAAGACCAGGGCAGGCTGCCAATACCCCAAGGCCGTTTGTACAAGCGGCAAAGTTGCCAGCCCCCACTCCGCCAAAGGGTTCGGTGTATCACCAGCGAGCTTTTCCTTTCCTGCCATAATTTGCTGCAACCTCGGATTGAAGCGAATGCCAAGGCTTTGCTGCTCCGGCAAACATATGGCAGCTAGCCCCGCCGCCCGCGCTGCCGGTTCCGTGCCGATGTCGCAGACTATTTTCACCTCATGGCCACGCCTGGCTAGCCCTGAGGCCAGGGCGAGAAGCGGCGGCCAATCGCCACCGGCACAGGAGCTGATGATTCCGAGTATTTTCATGGGCGGGTACAACTTCAAGATTGGTTGATTTTTATCGGTCCCGACACATATCCCAAACCTTGGCATTGCCGGCTGGATTTCCTGGTTCGGTCGCCGACCTTGACAATTCCCCTCAAAGGAAAATAGTGTCTTTTCAAGAGGCTGTCCAAAAGAATTCTAAAAACACCTTTCCTCGGCACTTCTGCATTTTCGCGATGATGACTATGTCCGTGCCACACACATTGCTTGATGACACGCTTCTCGGCGATATCCTCGTAAAACTCGGCTTCGACGAAGCGCCCAAAGCCACCCTGGGCGGCCTCGAAAGTGATCTACAGCGCCTGGTGCACCAAGATCCCCTTTGACAATCTGCGCAAACGCATCCATCTTGAAGGCACGGCGAGTGGTCCTCTACCCGGTGATGATCCCGCCGATTTCTTCCAAGGATGGCTCAGCCACGGAGTCGGCGGTACCTGCTGGGCCGGCAACGGCGCCCTATTCGCACTGCTGCACACCCTTGGTTTCAAGGTGCAGCGCGGACTTGCCACTATGCACGTTGCGCCGGACGAACCGCCCAACCACGGGACGGTTATTGCATATATTGAAGAGACGGCGTATCTCGTTGACGCTTCGATACTTCATCAGATTCCACTGCGCTTGGACGGAAGAGACACCGTGGCAATCAACCATCCAGCCTGGGGAATTACGGCTTGCCGAAAGGATTTGACCTGGGATGTGCAGTGGCGTCCTCTGCATATGCCGGACGGCTGTCGGTGCAGCCTCAATAATTTTGGAGTATCACATGAACTTTTCGTCAAAATGAATGAACGAACAAGGCGGTGGGGGCCTTTCAACTATTCCGTCTATATCAGGACCAATTCCGGCGATACGGTTACCGGCATTGCCTATGGCCATAAGGTAACGATTGACGGCAGGGGATGCATTGACCGTGTGCGGATAAGTGGTGCAGAACGCGACGAGTTTCTCATAAAGGAGCTGGGATTGGACCGAGAAATCGTCGAACAACTCCCTCCTGACCGGGCCACTCCCCCTCCGCCGCCGGAGCATGAGCAGAGCGGAGGAGAGTATTGACACCCGGTACATTGCATGTAATACCTTCTCTCAATGGGCATGCGGAGCCGGGGATTGACAGATTACCCCACCAAGATTCTCAAAAGGAGTAACGGTTGAATTCGGCAAGTTTTTCCCACCAAGGCAAAGAATGTATCAGAGTGGCAGCGGGGCACAAATGACATTATCGACCTGGCTCTTGGCCCAGGGGTAACTGTGCCAAGGACGATGATTGAACGGATCCAGCTTGATGAAAAAGGGCTGGAACTTGTGGCCTTGGCTCTTCGCACCAACAAGGCGGCAGCGAGAATTTCCTGCGACGAAATTTTCTGGCGGACACCGGTACCCAAGTCGGGCAAGATCTGCGGCGTGGCCATGAATAACAGCGCCAGCAACGCCCGGAAAATCAGCGCCCCCGATCATCCGGCCTTTTTCATTAAACCCGCTTCCTGCCTGGTCGGCCATGGCCAACCGCTGGTCATGCGTAGCTACTCTGGCAGCATGCACTCGGAACCGGAGTTGGCGATCATTATCGACAGCATCAACCGCGATGTTCCTGCTGTCGACGCCCTGCACCATGGCTACGGATATTCCATCATCAACGACATCACCGGCAACGGCATGCGCGCGCGAGGATCTCTTCCATTACTGGGCGCTTTATGCCGACGACCGGGTTCCCGACAAGCTTGAACGCCGCGAACAGCGTCTCAGCTATGCCGTAAAAAAATGAAAAAATGGTGATGAAAAAATGGTGACAGATATATTTTATCCATCTAGTAAGGGTAACAGTTTAGTCCTTTCTGGTCACCATCCCACAATTTTTCCAGTCATCCCTTGAGAATGTCATTGACATTTCGGGGTTTTTTATTTAAATATTATATGAGTATCTATACTCATATATGGAGACAAGCTTGAACCGAAAAGAGATCTTGGAAACACAGCGAGTAGTTCTCAAGGAAGACATCTGCAGGATGCTTGACAGTTTTTTGATCGGGACTGTGGCAAAGCCACCTTCGATGTCCGGATATAACCTGACGACTAAAGTTACGGGCAAAACCGTAACCCTGTATGTCAGAAAGAGTATTGTGCCCATAGCCATTGAGATGAGTAATCGCTACAAGCAACTCTGGAAGCTTTTGCAGACCCTGTCAAAAATCAATTGGGAATTGCTCAAGCTGAAAGATGAGTAAATACATCAACCCGCCACCGAGGTTCAAATGTCCCTATCAACGCGCTTGTCCGCATTTAGGGCAGTTATCCACGACCTGGGTGTTTGGCGAATATCAGCGAGGTGCGAAGCGGTACCAGGAACACCTGCGGATAATAGATCGTTTTCACCTTGAATTGAAAAAGCGTGATGAGCAGATCCGTATTCTGGAACAGGAAAACGCCGAGGTGAAGGCCAAACTAACGTTGTTGCATCGAAGGCAATTCAAGGCGAACACCAAGAAAGTGCCAGCCAACTCTACCGAAAATAATAGCCCTCCTGCCGGCCAAAAGAAGCGTGGTGCGCCGGTAGGCCATCCCGGATGGACGAGAACCAAACCAAGTCACATTGATCGAACAGTCCAGGTACCTGCTCCGACCTTATGTCCCCACTGCCAGAGCAGCGATCTTTTACCGTCAACGGAAAGATACGAACATCTTCAGGAAGATATCGTTGTCACACCGAAAACCCTGGTCACCAACTATGAGCACGACCAGGCCTACTGCATCCACTGCAAACGCCTGGTGGTCAAAGCCGGCGAAGGCGAGATTCTCAATGCCCCCATTGGTCCGGTTGCAAAATCTGTGGCGATCTATCTACGTTACCGCATTGGGATATCGTATCGAAAGACCGCCCTGATGTTTCGCGATCTTTTCGGGTTGTCGTTTGTCCCAGCCGCAGCCGTTGGCTTTGACCGAAATGCCTCCAAATACGGGGCGCCTCTTTATGTGGATTTACGTGAAAAAATCAGGGTCTCCGAGGTGGTTCATGCCGACGAGACTTCATGGCGCAATGACGGGAGCGGACACTATGTATGGTTTGCAGGCAATGATCAACTTGCCTTCTTTCATATCGCCAAAAGTCGCTCGGCAGAGATTGCGAACGCCATTTTCGGCAAAAAGTTCGAAGGCATCGTCGTTAGAGATCGATACGCTGCCTATAACGGTATCGGTAGTCAGTGGCAGTCGTGCCTGGCGCACATCATCACCAAAGCCAAGGAGATCAGAAAGGAGTACAGCCTCTTGCCGCTCAAGGACAGAGATGCAAAAACTGATCGGTTTTGTGAGCAAGTAGGTATGTTATTCACAGCTGCCTGCAAGACCGCCAAAAAGCTGAAAATCGGAAAGATTGCCTGGGCCGAAGCAGGCCGCATTGAACAACAACTCGTCAAATTCCTTGGCCGCATTTGCAAACAACCGTTGAATTTCAAACCCGGCGAAAACCTGCGGAAGTTTCTGGTCGGACCGACTCAGACCGCCCTGTTTACTTTCCTTCGTAATCCAGCTGTTCCACCAACAAACAACCATGCAGAACAATCTTTGAGGCATCTGGTAATCTTCCGCAAAACATCTTTTGGCACCAGATCGGAAAACGGCATGAATGCCCATAGCGTTCTCTCAAGTTTGGTGCAAACTGCAAGGAGGCAGGGAGTACATCCAAGACAATTCCTGGAAACCCTCCTTACCTCAGATACGCCCACTGCTCTTTCCAGCCTCTATAACAATTCGGGATGATCGGGCAACACTGAAGGCACTAAACTGTTACATGTTAACTTATGGTCATTGCTGTTCGGACCAAAATTATTGCAATACCTGTCTAGAAAGAGTAGTGCTGTGTCGTTGGTTTCGATAGCCATTCGTTGAAAATGGATGTTAAGAACTCAGGAAAAGTGGCAGATTAATACACCTGTTTGAATGAATAAGTAGACAGTCTTGCAGGAAACCTCCAAGTGGTTCAAAATGTTTGTATGAGGCAAACAGCTGGGATGAATCCGCCGACAGGATGCGCCCAGAAAAAACCACAAGGAGGTTTCCATGAGAACACTTTACTACATCGGGTTAGATATTCACAAGAAAGTGATTGCTTACTGCATTAAAGCGATTGATGGTCGTCTCGTCGGAGAAGGAATGATTGAGGCCAGCAGAAGAGCATTGGATGAATGGGTCAATGGATTACCAGGGCCATGGATCGGAGCCATGGAGGCGACCATCTTCACCGGTTGGATCTACGACTACCTGGCCCCGTATGCAGTTGAGTTGAAAGTGGCGCATCCCGAGATGCTCAAGGCGATCACCGCCGCCAAAAAGAAAAACGACCGCGCCGATGCTGAAAGAATTGCCGATCTCCTGCGGGTAAATCTCTTGCCGGAATGCCACATGTTGCCGGACAGATATCCGGGAGTTGCGGCGGATCCTGCGCTATCGCAATCATATCGTCCGAACCGCAGTCAAGATGCAGAACAAGATGTCCGGCCTGCTTATGGAAGTTGGGGCTGACTACAACAAGAGCACGCCTGCGCGGCAAGAGATATTTCGCACAGGCTGCTGGAGACGGTTGAGGAAATCCCGCCATCGGTGAAGGAACTCTTGAAATTGAGCCGTGCCGGTTTTGAGATGTTCCATGCACGTTCAAAAGCAACTGATCAAGGCATTGCGCAGCAACAGTCTGATACAGGATCGAGTTCAACGGCTTATGACGATCCCAGGGGTAGGCGAGGTAACCGCGCTGACCTGGGTACTGGAAATCGGCGATCCCGCAAGGTTTGCATTCGATTCGGCAGGCCATCAGCTACTGCGGCCTGTGCAGCGCTCAACGGGAATCTGCCGGCAAGGAGCAACGGGGGCCGATTTCCAAGAAACGCAACAAACATCTGCAAACCATGCTCATTGAGGCCGCCAAGATTGCCCCGCACTGGAATCCGCAACTGGCTGCCATACATGAACGGGAGTTGAAAAAAGGAAACAGGAACAGGGCAACCCTTGCCGTTGCCAGAAGGCTGGTTGCCTATATGATGGCGGTTGATAAAACCGGAAGCCGATTTTATCGCTCCGGGAGGAACAGAAGGCGGCCTGAGAAAACAACACATATTCCCTGCTGAACTGACGATCTTCCCGCCGGTCCTCGCCGAATTGGGGACTCTGCATGCGGACTTGGCAATGCAACGCTTAATCTGTTTCGAGGCTGGCGGGTTGGCCCAAACTCAATCTTCTGCGGAAGTCGCTGAAGGTACGGCACGATCTGAACCGTATCGGACTTCAGAATGCAGCAAATGGATGTCTGGTCGCATGATCGATGCTGACCCTTGAAGAGAAAGAAAAAGGTCGAGATGAAGCAGGTTGAAAAAGAAGTCCCAGGAATTTAAACGAGCCGTAAATCCGCTCCAGCGTACGAGACCGGTCTTCCGACGAGCATTCTCGAAGGGCCCATTCTCAGACCGGTCTCGTACGCTTCCGCTTCCTTCAGTGGTAACTCAGCGAAGGGATCGGTGGTGAAGCTTGAACGTTCTTGGAGGTTAAGGGAAATCTCCGTTTTCCCCTTGACAATACTTATCATGGATGTCCCCTTTTTTCACCTTTTTCAATATACATTTTTATATCAATAAATTAGGCGTCGAAGAAAACTTCGACAAGGAGCATCACCATGAGTTGCTTGCTAGGCCCACAGTGTATGAAAGCGATCAGGGAGGCAGATCTTGAAACGTTGAGTCGAGTAATAAGTATTGCATTGGAAGCATTAGCAGAAAAAGAAATCGACCCGCAAAATTTCAAAGATCGCTCCCGTCTACTGGAATCTATCGGCAACATTGCAATAGAAAAATCGAAAACGATAAATGCTTAGTTGGGTTTCAACCACCTGCAGTTTTTTGAAAATGGTTACCCTTGTGCCGGGAAATGTGAGGACACATTACCCATCTCCAACCAATAAAATGCACCGGACAAACCGGTGGTTTTCGCGTTAGAGCGCGCAAAGGGAGACAACGCTAGTTATGCGTTCAATAGTCGGTCAATTAACCCCAGAACTCGCGGCGATCGTCGGCGACCAACCAGTAGCGAAAGCGCCTGCGCTGCCAGTAGTATCTTTTCGTGAGCTAATGCAGCGCGTAGCTAGGCTATCGTATACCAACAAAGACCACCTATTGTTCTTTAGAGGCCAAGCATTCGATCACAAGAATAAGGCTCGTGCATCAAGCTTCTACCCATCAATTTACAGAGGCGAACGCCTGAGCCAAAGTGAGCTTGACGTTCGATTTGGTATTCTTTCAAGCGCTTCTAAGCGACTTTCTGAAGCATTTCAGAGGGAAAAGATTGAAGGTGCATCTGAGGTTCGTAGGCGACGACTCATACAGTGGAGCATACTGCAGCACTATGAAGTGTGCGCGACGCCACTATTGGATTTCACACAGTCGCTGCGTGTTGCATGCAGCTTTGCACACACCGGAGACTCGGACGAAAATCCGTTCATATTCGTATTTGGCTTGCCGTACCTTACCAATCGAATCTCCGTCAATTCCGAGCACGATTTAGTCAATGTGCGCCTGTTGAGTATCTGTCCACCTGACGCACTTCGCCCGTATTTCCAAGAAGGTTACTTAGCCGGCACAGATGAGGTCACTACGGATTACTCATCGAAGAGCGAGCTCGACTTCAATAACCGACTGATCGCAAAGTTTCAAATATCTAGAAAACTTGAGTTTTGGGGCCAAGGTTTCGATCCAATCCCGATTGAGGCACTGTATCCCAAAAATGATCGGATTCGAGAGCTGTGCCGAGAAATAGGGCAGGAAGCGGGCGGCGGAATCGAGGCTAAGGAATTGGGAATGTTCTTACAGCTTTGGTCAGCAATCGAGTCAAGGCTGCTAACTTTGGCGCGCGCGCGCGTTGAGCGGGTTTACTCGGCTCTTGAGGCAATCCGAGTCCTTCAACAATCGGAAGTTCTGCCAATTGATCTTTCCGAGCGCCTAAACGCTGTGCGCCAGACAAGAAACCTGGCTGTTCACAACCCTGAAAAACTAAAAGCTGGGCAATTGACGGCTTCAAGTACCGAACTTCGTTCATTATCGGATGAGCTGAAAGAAATCAGTGTTTCAAGCTTCAGCCCATAGCGCACTAACCCATCATTCCAACGGACGCCAACGGACGCTGCGCGATAAAGCCGCGCTGCGCCGGTGACTTCAGAAGTTATCTGAAGAAAATAATGATTAAACTTTTCACCATAATTTTAGGTATTTCTATAATTTTATTTTTTTCTCTAGGGAAAATAAAATTACTGAAAAGAATTCTAGTCACAGTGTCTTTTCTTGTATTTACTACTTGTGTTTTTTTTGTGATATTAATTTTTTCTGGTGATCCAGCCCAAGAAGGTGCAAAAACAATCACTCAAGAAATGCTAAATGATGAAATGGAAAAACAGAATGACAAATCAGATAACAAACGGGTGAAGAGGGACGAAAACACGATTGCGCAATAGGAATTTCACGCACAGGAACACTTAGTCGAAAATCCCATCTGCTTCTTTAAATCAGTGTAGTGTTTCCGCCCCTTAACCAAACCGTTGGTCGCACTGGAGGCAAAAGCAAGTGCCACTCAAGGTGAAACCCGGAGAGAAGTTGACGCCGCAGGCGCTGGAATTGTCGCTGGTTGCGCCGTGCGGCATGAACTGCGGGCTATGCATGTGCTACCTCAGAGGCAAGAACCGCTGTCTTGGCTGCAGGACGGAAGACGACGGCAAGGCCAAGTCCGTCCTCGCCTGCACGATTCGCAGGTGTGAAACGCTCCGGTCGGGCCAATCCGGCTTCTGCAGCGAATGTGCAAACTTCCCCTGTCCTCGCCTCAAGCGCCTGAACATCCGGTACCGCACGAAGTACCGGATGAGTATGCTTGACAATCTCCAGAGAATCCACGACATCGGCATTGAGGCCTTTGTCGAATCGGAGCGTAAGCGATGGGCATGTCCGGAGTGCGGTGGGCTCCAGTGTGTGCACACTGCGGAGTGCATCTACTGCGGTCATGTCTGGTCGTGACCTTAAGTATCATTCGCCGGAAGTTGGACTCTTGGCATGGTACGGGTGGCAATCACATTGATGCCGGTGCCGCCGACGTTTTCGACAATGACCTCACCGATTTCAACCGGAGCCGTGACGGTCAGAAGGTGCAGTCGGCGGGCGATTTCGATCATCATTGCCTTGGGAATGGCCTCGGCGGTCTTGACCGGAAGTCGCGGCCAAAGGCCGTCTTTGCAGGCAACGGTGGTCGAAAGCATGCGGCGTGGATCAGTAAATTCCTGCCTGGCATATTTCGGTCCAATTTTGCACTCGTTCCCCTCTATCTCCTTGATGGCCCCGTCCTCGATCACCAGTTGCAAATGACAGCCCATCGGGCAACCGATACATATCAGTTCCATTTGCTTTTTCATTATGCTTCCTCCCGCGGGACAATGTCTATTCGTAACGTGGTACCATAAAAGCGCTGGAGGATTTCCGGCTTGATTGTCAGGTGGATCATCTCCGAAGGTATCGCATGTCGTAAGGGTTTTTCGAGGAAATTACCGAGGCGCAGGACGGAATCTTTTTGCGGGTGGATGCAACGCAGATACACCGCATTTTCTCGGTCAGGCGAGAGGGTGTGCGGTACACAGTAGCGAACGTTGTTCCCCGCCTGGAGTTCGATATTGTCCTGGGGTCTGCGTCTGCCCTGGGAGAGTTCCCCGGCAAAGGCCCCTGCTCGCAACGATTCCTCGGTGACATAATCCACCAGGTCGTGAATATGGAGAACATTGCCGCAGGCGAAGACACCCGGCAAAGAAGTTTCAAGGGTGCTTGAAACCCTCGGGCCGCCGGTAATGTGATCCATCTGCAGACGCAATTGGCGGGAGAGCTCGTTTTCGGGGATGAGTCCTATCGACATGAGAATCGTATCGCAGGCGACATCCCAGGCCTTGTCCAGCTGAGGCTGAAAATCAGCGGCAACCGGCGCGAGAGTTACCTTTTGCACGCGATCGCGGCCGTGAATAAAGGCCATGGTCGTTGACAGATGCAACGGGATGTCAAAGTCCTTCAGACACTGGACAACGTTACGGGTCAGGCCGTTGCAGTAAGGCATGAGCTCATAGACGCCGGTGACCTCACAGCCTTCCAGGGTGAGGCGGCGGGCCATGATCAGGCCGATATCGCCCGAACCGAGAATGGCGATCCTTTTGCCCGGCAATAACCCCTGGATATTGACCATCTTCTGGGCCAGACCGGCGGTCATCACCCCCGCCGGTCGATAGCCGGGCGTACGGATGGCACCACGGGAGCGCTCCCGGGCCCCCATGGCCAGTACGACGGCCCCGGCCCGGATTTCGCATAGACCGACGGTACTGCCCATCAGGGTTACCCGAAGATCGGGAGAGATGTCGAGAATGAAGGACTCGGAGAGGATGTCGATTCCCGCTTCGGAGCGCACGCGACGGATAAACCGATCGGCATATTCGGGTCCGGTCAATTCCTCCTTGAAGTTGTGCAGACCAAAACCGGAATGGATGCATTGGTTGAGGATGCCGCCCATCTCCCTTTCCCGGTCGACGATCAGTATCCGGCCGCAGCCCGAGTCCCGAGCCCCAACGGCTGCCGCCAGACCGGCCGGCCCGCCGCCGACAATCACCACGTCGTAATGCGCTCGCAGATCGGTCATTTCGCTTCTCCCTTTTGGCCGCGTCCAGGCTCTTCGTCTTCCGGGCGGAGATAGAACATCTCCGAACCTTTGCCACGTTTGGTGACGAGGTGCAGAGGGACCCCCTGTTCGCGGGCGAGAATCTCCATGACGCGCGAGGTGCAGAAGCCACCCTGGCAACGGCCCATGCCGGTGCGAACCCTGAATTTGACGCCGTCGAGGGTGGTTGCACCGTGATGCACGGCATCAAGCACCTCCGCCTCGGTCACCAGTTCACAGCGACAGACAATTTTGGCCCGCTGCGGGTCGCCGTTTACCCAGAGGCGGCGCTGTTCGGTATTCATCAGGGCGAAGCGGGAGGGACCGTCGATTGCCGGTTGCCAATCACTTCGTTCTTCGGACTTCAGGCCTTCGTCCCATAAAATTTCCCGTACGTATTCGGCAATGGCCGGGGCGGCGGTAAGTCCCGGCGACTGAATTCCGGCGACGTTGATGAAGCCTTTGACCCTGGTCGGCCCGATGATGAAATCATTGGTGTCGGCAACCGCCCGCAGACCGGCGAACTCGGTGATAACATCGCGCTCGGATATTGACGGGCAGTATTTTTTCACCTGACTGAAAACCCTGTGTGCACCGGCAAGGGTCGTGGAAAAATCGTAACGGTCTTCCACGTCCTCGGCGGTGGGTCCGACCATGATAGTCCCGTCGAAGGTCGGGATAATGAGGATACCCTTGCTCTTTGGTTGAGGAGTTGGGAAGATGAGATGGTTGACCACGCCCCTCAGCCGCTTGTCAAGCATGTACTCCTCGCCCTTGCGGGGTTGGATTTGAAAGTCGTGCAAGCCGACCATTTCGGCGATTTTGTCGGAAAACACACCGGCAGCATTGATAACGAACCGTCCATGAACTTCAAGACGCGAACCTTTGACGACAAAGACACCGCCATGGAGTTCGATGGCGGAGACCGGATTTTCACGAAAAAACTTGACGCCATTGATTTCGGCGCTTTCCGCCAGACCGAAGCTTAATTCGTAAGGATTGATGACCCCGGCCGCCGGTGCGTACAAGGCGCCCAGTAAATTTGGGTTGAGGTTGGGTTCAGCGCGCAAAAGGCGCTTACGGTCCCACAGTTCGAGTCCGGTCACCCCTTTCTTCTCGCCTTTTTCCTTCAGTTGCGCCAGGATCTGCAGATCCTCCTGGCTTTGGGCGATGTCCAGCTCGCCGATGCGTTTGAAACCAAACTTCAGGTCTCGCTGTAGTTCGTCGTACAGCCGGTTGCCCCGTACTACCAGCTTGCCCTTCAAGGACTCGGGCGGGGAGTGATGCCCGGAATGAATGATGCCGCTGTTGGTCTTGGTGGTGCCGAAGCCGACTTCGCAATGCGCTTCCGTCAAGGCAATCTTCAGCCGGAACCTGGAGAGTTCCCGGGCAATTGCACAACCCACCACACCTCCACCGATAATTACCACGTCATATAACATAGGTGATTCTCCGCTCAGGGTTGGGCCGCTGTCCTGGACTGGTCTCTGGAGCAGAGGCATAATCATGCGGGCATGATACCATTATTCGGGAAAAATATCTGCAGGGAGCTGGCCGGGTATCGAAATGTCACCGAAATAGGCTGGTTATTTTGTTTTTGGTTTTGGATGTTAAAAAAATGGATAGAATGGAGAACTCGAGCAACAAAATAGCGACAACGACCCATTCATTACAAATGAGAGAAAAATATGGAACAAAAACTCTTTCTCGTTGATTTTGAAAATGTGCATGAATAGAAACCCCGGCAGAGTCTTTATCGTCATCTTGTTGTGCCTTCTGGCACCATTACCGGCATTCGGCCAGAAGTTCGAGTCCGGCAAGTTTTTTCAGGGTCAAGGCGCGACACTCTATTATGAGATCCGCGGCGCGACGACCGGCACGCCCTTATTGGTCATCAATGGCGGGCCCGGCGTAGACCACACCTATATGCACTCTACACTGCACCCTTCCTCGGCCCTGGATGAGTTGGCAAAGGATCGCCCGGTGGTTTTCTACGACCAACGCGGAGTCGGCAAATCTCCGGCTTTAACGCCGGGGCAGTCTTGCACGGTCGCCGACCAAGTCGCTGACCTGGAGGCGTTGCGGGCATATCTTGGTTACGAACGTCTGAACATTTTAGGGCACTCATTCGGCGGCTATCTTGCCATAGCGTATGCGGCGCGTTACCCGGAAAGGATTGAACGGTTGATCCTCTGCGATTCGGCAGCCCCGAAGTTTGCTGATACCATTTTCCTCTTTGAGCAGGTTTTCCCCGAAACGAACGAGCGAATGGCAGCGATACAAGTCACGGATGAGGCAACGAAAAAGGCCGCTTTCATGCATTATTTTTCGATGCTTTTCTATTCAGCCAAAAATCGCGACACCTATCTTTCTGAAGTTACGACCATAAACGCGAATAGTGAGGTCGGTGATACGCTCCTGAAGGATATGGAGAAGCTCGATTTCACGCCGGAACTTCCGAAGTTTCGCTTTCCGACGCTGGTTATGACCGGCCGTTTCGATATGAACGTCGTCGCCCCATTGCGAGTTGCGCTTGTAGATCGGCCCCAGCTCGCGCGCCCATTTCACCTGGTCTTCGAGTGAAGGGAAATCGCCGTACACCGGGTCGAAGTCCGCCGGCTCCGGCAAGTCATTGATTGTTTTCATTTCTTCTCTCCACGATGGCGTGAAACGTGAAACGTGAAACGTAAAACGTACTGAGCACTCTACACGCTGAACCTGATAGCTACGAGCCGTTTTCGCTGTTTACTCATCGCGACTGACGAATCACGCATCACGAATCACGCATCACGCATCACGTTTAGCCCATCTTCGGTAGCCCGGTCATGCGGCGCACGTCTTTCATCGTCTGCTTTGCGATGGCTCTGGCCTTCTCCGCGCCCAGGTGCATCAGGCGCTTCACATTGTCGCGGTCGGCCATGATCTCGGCGCGGCGCGCGCGCATGCCGGCGGTCAGTTCCACCAGCGCGTCAGCCGTTGCATCTTTGAGCGGCGCGTAGCGGCGCTGGCCTTCGGCATAGATTTTCTCGAACTCGCCGGCTGCGGCGTCCTTGCCGCAGGCGCGCAGCAAGCCGATCAGGTTCTTCGCGCCGTCACCCATCGGCTGGGCAGGGTCGCCGGCGTCGGTCACTGCACTGCGGACTTTGCTGCGCACGGTGGCCTCATCTTCAAACAGGGCGACGTATGACTTTGGCCCCAGGCTCTTGCTCATCTTCTTGGTCGGGTCATTGAGCGAAAGCAGCTTGGGCGTCTGCGTGCTGAGCACCGCCGGCTCTGGGAAGTATTCGCCGAACTGCTTGTTGAAGCGATTGGCGATCACGCGCGAGAGCTCCAGATGCTGTTCCTGGTCTTTGCCCACCGGCACGAGGCCGGCGCGATACAGCAGAATGTCGGCGGCCTGCAGCACGGGGTAGGTGAACAGGCCGGCGCTGATGAAGGCGTCCTGCTTGCCTTCAAGCTGGTCGCTCTTGTCCTTGAACTGTGTCTGGCGCGTCAGGTCGCCATAGCTGCACACGCAGCCGAGCACCCAGCTCAACTCGGTGTGCTCCGGCACCATCGACTGCACGAAGACGATGGACTTCTCGGGGTCGAGGCCGGCGGCCAGCAGTTCGACAAACAGCGACTCGGTGGTCTGTTTCAGCACCGGCACGTCGTAGGGCATGGTCATGGCATGCAGGTTCACCACACAATAGACTGGCTGGTACTGCCCGCTGTTCTGGATACGCACCCAGTTGGCCACTGCGCCGAAGTAATTGCCGATGTGCATCTCGCCCGTAGGCTGGATGCCGGAGAAGACGATGTTGTTTTGGATGCTCATGATTGGTTGAGATTGGGGATTGGAGATTAGCGATTGGAAATCGTCGCGATCTATCTCCAGTCGCTAATCCCCAATCTCCGAATAAAAAAGCCCGCCCTCAAACGTTGTTCACGTCTGAGGACGGGCTGTGAAAATCACACGCTCGTGGTGCCACCCCAGTTAGTGCGAAGTTCGCACTCACTCTTGGCTCAGACCTTACAGGTCTTTAAGACCTTTAGGGTCCAAAAGACATTCCCTTCCATTTCGGCATCGCTGCGATGTTGACTTGCACCGGCCGCCAACTCTCTGCATTCGCATTCGCGCTGCCTACTGCGCAGGGCAATGGGTCTGAATGTGCGGGAGATTATACGGCTTTTGTCCGGCCATCAAGCCAGCGCCGAAATGATTCCGGGCCTTCCGACGATTTCTTGCCCAGCAACAAGCCTTCCACGCCGATGTCTTCATCCAGCGCCGGCCAGTGAATGCCGATGCCTCTGCCGACCAGTCGCCACTGGTTTCGTTCTTCTTGCGAGCCGTGCAGCAGGCGTGGAAACCAGCCGATTGGCACGCTGATGGTGCGGCTGTCATCGAGATCGACAATCAACGAATCATCAGTGACGGTCACCCTGACAGCCCTGACTTCTTCGAGTGTTTTATTTGCAAAAGCGACCCCAGCCATTCTCTATCTCCTCTTTGTCTGCGTTCGATCACTCGCTGCATGTCCCTTAATTCTCGCCGGCTGATGCCACCACCACCCAGAGTGTGCAAATGCAGCAAAACTAGGCGCGCGGGTCTAGCGCGTCGCGCAGGCCGTCGCCGATGAAGTTGACTGACAGCACCGTGAGCGTGAGCGCAAGGCCGGGCACGATGGTCATGAGCGGCGCTTGCGTGTAGTAGCTCTGCGCAGCATTGAGCATGTTGCCCCACGATGGCGTGGACGCTGGCACGCCATAGCCGAGAAAGCTGAGCGTGCCTTCGGCCAGCATGCTGTAGGCCACTTCAAGCGTGGTGGCGACGATGATGGAGCCCATCACGTTCGGCAGCAGATGTTGAAAGATCAGCCGGCGGCTGTCTGCCCCAAGCGCCTTCGACGATTCCACAAACTCCTTCTCGCGCAGCGCAAGGAATTCGCCGCGTATCACGCGCGCCAGGTAAAACCAGCCGAACATGCCCAGGAAAAGATCACCGCGCCGAGCGAGGGGCGGATGAGGGAGAACAGAATCAACAGTAAAAAGATGGCCGGGAACGCGAGCAGCAGGTCGACCAGCCGCATGAGGAGGTTGTCGATTGTGCCGCCATAGTAGCCGGCGATTGCGCCAACAGTCACACCGATCAATGTTGAGATCAGGGCTGCGCTAATGCCGACGGTCAGCGAGACCCGCCCGCCATACAGCACGCGCGCCCACAGGTCGCGGCCCAGCTCATCGGTGCCCAATGGGTGCTCGGGGCTGGGCGGCTGCGCGATGTTGAACAGGTCCTGCTCAGCCGGATCGTAAGGCGTGAGCAGCGGCGCAAAGAAGGCTGCAAGCGCAATCATCGAAAACAGCACAACTCCCACGACGGCGAGCCTGTGTCGCAAGAAGCGGCGCCGCACGAGCTGGTTATAGCTGAGCGGTTGCCGTCCGGCGCGCGCTGGCGCGGTGGTGTTCGCTGCGATCTCCATTTTCTAGACAGAATGAACAGAATGCCGGATGAATGAACAGAATTGTGATTGGCTAAGACGCCGGCAGTGGGCATTTAGCCAATCGCAAATAGCCAGGAAAATCCCTTCTGCTCATTCTGTAAAAAGTGCTCACTTGTATCGAATGCGCGGGTTGAGCAGCGCATAGACGAAATCGGCGATGATGCCGAACGCCACGATGAGCACTGCTGAGTACACCAGCAATCCCATCAGCACAGGGTAATCGCGCGCGCGCAGCGCATCGAAGAACAGCCGGCCCAGCCCGGGCCAACTGAAGATCGTCTCGGTCACCACGGCGCCGGTGAGGAAGAAAGGAATATCGATGGCGACGACGGTGACGAATGGAATCAGCGCGTTGCGCAGGGCATGCCTGGTTACCACGGTGTTGTATTGCAGCCCTTTTGCGCGGGCGGTGCGGATGTAATCGAGGTTGACCACTTCGAGCATCGATGAGCGCAGATAGCGGCTCCAGCTGGCAACGGTGCCGAAAGCAAGCGTGATCGCCGGCAGCAGGATATGCCGAAAGTCGTCGAGCACGCCGGCGTCCTTGGTCATGTCGGCGGCCGGCAGCCAGCCCAGTCGCACCGAGAAAAGCAATTGCAGCATCAAGCCCAGCCAGAACACCGGCATGGCCAGCCCGGCGAATGACAGTGCTGTGATCACGTTATCCAGCACGGAGTAGCGGCGCAGCGCAGAGACGATGCCGGCGAGCAAGGCCCCTGCCACCGACATCACCATCGCCACAATCATCAGCCGCATGGTGGGGCCAATGCGCTCGCCAATCACCTGCGAGACCGGCCTGAACTGCGTGAATGACAAACCGAGATCGCCGCGCGCGATGCCCAGCAGCCAGCGCGACAACTGCACATGCATGGGCTGGTCGAGGCCCAGGCTGCGCTTGACGTTCTCCAGTTGGGCGGCGCTCATGCGGCTGTTGCGCGCCAGCAGCGCCGTCGGCCCGCCAGGCATGGCCTGCATGAAGATGAACGAGATCACCGCGATGCCGATCAGCAGCGGCACTGCGCCGATCAGCCGGCGGGTGAAGTAGGCGCGCATGAATTGAAAATTTTGAATTTTGAATTTTGAATTTTGAATCGCTGCGTTGAGCCTCAATTCAACATTCTTCATTCAACATTCTCAATTCGTGAAGGCCCAGTCCTGCGCATCCCACAGCAGATAGTTGTAACTGTTGGCCTTGAAGCCGGCGAGCGACTTCGGTGATGCGTAGATGCGCTTGCCCCAGTACATGAAGATCACCGGCGTTTCTTCGTGCAACAATTCCTGAATCTGCCAATACAGTTGCTGGCGCTTCTCCAGGTTCGTTTCGCCTGCAGCCTGCTCAGTCAATGTGTCGATCTCTTTCTGAAAGCTAAACGGCTGAAAGAATGCGATGGTGTTGCCGCCGGTGCCGGTAGGTTCCTGGGGAATCTGCGATGAGTGCCAGTAGAACATGTCGTCCGGGTCGTTGCCGTTTGTCCACGAATACTGGCCGGCGGTCATGGCCTTCGTGAACTGGTAGCCGTTCGGCCCCCAGATGCTCTTGATGTCTTCTTCGCGCTCATCGACCTGGATGCCGAGCTTGCGCCACGATGCGGCGATGACTTGCTGCACGCGCTTGGTCTGCTCGTCGCCGCTGGGAATCCAGTGCTCGATGGCGAGCTTCTTGCCGTCCTGCTCGAGAATGCCGTCGCTGCCTTTGGTGAAGCCGGCCTCTGCCAGCAGCGCCGCTGCCTTCTCCAGGTTGTACGGGCGCGGCTGGATGTTCGGGTTGATCCACGGCGTGCCCGGCGCCTGGTCGCCGAAGCCGACAGAGCCGAGGCCCTTGAGCAATTGCTCCACAATCTGCTGCTTCGGTGTGGCGTAATCCAGGGCTTGCCGGACGCGTTTGTCGGCCAGGAAGTCGATTTGCTTCAAGTCCATGTGGGTCCAGTCTGTGCCGTCGCGCAGCGTGATTGCCAGGTTCTCCATCTTGTTCACCTCATCGATTTGCAGTGACGAGATGGCGTCGCTCATCTGCACTTCGCCGGTCTTGAGCTGCACCAGCAGGGTGTTGCTGTCTGGCACGATCTTCAGCACAATCTTGTCCAGCTTCGGCTTGCGCGCGGCGTCCCAGTAGCCATCGAACTTTTCCAGCGTGATGGCTTGCGCGCTGTCCCACTTGGCCAGCTTGAAAGGGCCGGTGCCGACCGGCGCGCGGCCGAATTCCTGCTTGAAGGAATCGATGCCCTTGTCGATGAGGTGCCTGGGGGCGATGGGGCTTGCACCGACATACGTGATGAACGGCGCATATTTCTCTTTCGTCGTCATCACGACCGTGTAGTCATCCGGCGTGTCGATCTTTTCGATCTGGTCCCAGCCGAGCTGGCTGAACGCGGCGAAATCGGGATTCATGATGATCTGCCACGTCGCCATCACATCGGCTGCGGTGAAGGGCTGGCCGTCGTGCCAGTTCACGCCTTTGCGAAGCTTGAAGGTGTAGGTCAGGCCATCCTCGCTAACGCTGTAAGACTCAGCCAGGCGCGGCTGCAGCTTCTGCTCGGTGTCGTAATCCATCAAGCCTTCCATCACGCCCGACAGCACGTTGAAACTGGTGACGAGTTGTGTGATGAAGGGGTTGAGCGTTTCAGGCTCTTCGACGATGCCGATGGTGAGCGCGCCGCCGGCAACCGGCTGGGCCGGCTTGGCCTCACTCGCTGCGCCTGGTGCTTGCGGCTGCGCAGGGGCCGGCGCGGCGCACGCGGCCAGAAGCAGGGTGAACGCCAATGCGATGCCGGCGAGCGTGTTTTTTCGTGCCATCATGAACCTCCACTGAATGCAAATCGTTAGAACGCAGCACGTTGGAACGTTCCATCGTTCTGCGTTCTCCGTTCCAACGCTCATCTCAATATCTGATCCAGGAAATTGCGCGCGCGCGCTTCGCTTGGATTGGTGAAAAACGTCTCCGGCGTAGTCTGCTCGACAATCTTGCCCATGTCCATGAACACGACTTCATCAGCGGCGTTGCGCGCGAAGCCCATCTCATGGGTGACGACCACCATCGTCATGCCGCTGGCTGCCAGCTCCTGCATCACGTCCAGCACTTCCTTGATCATCTCGGGATCGAGCGCAGACGTGGGCTCGTCGAACAGCATGATCTTTGGGTTCATGGCAAGCGCGCGAGCAATCGCGACGCGCTGCTGCTGGCCGCCGCTGAGCTGCGATGGGTAACTTGCCGCCTTTTCAGGGATGCCGACGCGCGTCAGTTGCAGCATGGCCACATCGCGAGCTTCCTTCTCGTTGCGCCGGCGCACCACCTTCTGCGCCAGCATCACATTCTGCAGCACGGTCAGGTGGGGGAACAGGTTGAACTGCTGGAATACCATGCCCACTTCGGCGCGCACCGCATTAATGTTCTTGGAGTCCTGGGTGAGGTGAATGCCGTCCACCCAGATCTCGCCGCTGGTCGGCACCTCGAGGTGATTGATGCAGCGCAACACGGTGCTCTTGCCGCTGCCGCTCGGCCCAATGACCACCGTGACCTTGCCCCTGCCAACGGTCAGGCTGACATCATCCACCGCGCGCAGCTTGCCGAATTGTTTGACGAGGTTCTTGATTTCAATCATCTCTGAATTTTGAGTTTTGAATTTTGAGTTTTGAATTTTGTAATGGGCAGCACCATTCAAAATTCAAAACTCAAAATTCTTAATTCTTGTTTTCGGTGCCCAGCCTGTTCTCAACCCATTTCACACCGAGCGAGAGGATGACCGTCAAAATCAGATACATGAATGCCAGCGAGGTGTAGGTTTCCAGAAATCGAAAGGAAGCCGAGGCATACAGGCGCGCCTCCTGGGTCATGTCGCGCACGCCCAGCACAGACACCAGCGACGAATCCTTCAGCATGGAGATGAAGTCATTGCCCAGCGGCGGCAGAATGCGGCGAATGGCCTGCGGCAGGATGATGAAGCGCATGGCCTGGCTGTAGCTCATGCCAAGCGAGCGCGCCGCCTCCATCTGGCCTTTGCCGATGGATTGGATGCCGGCGCGAATGGTCTCCGCCTCGAAGCCGCCATAAGCCACAGCCAGCGCTACGATGCAGCGCGTCAGGAAGGGCACATCCTGCGGGTTGGTGGCAGTCAGGAAATTTTCCGGCCCCAGGATGGGCGCCAGCATGTTTCCCAGCGCGTTCAGCGCAGCCACCATCGCCGGCACCAGCACGAATGCAATGACCAGCAATTGCACCAGGATTGGCACGCCGCGAATGACCTGCACATACAGCGTTGCCGCGTTAAAGAGGATCGGATTCTTGCTCACCCGACCCAGGCCGGCGATCAGCCCCAGGATGAGGGCAAAGAAAAAAGCGATGATCGTGGTGAGGACGGTGATGCCGATGCCCTTGATGAGCCGGCTGATGATCGTCGCATACGTCTGGTCGGTGGCAAACTGCCACGCGATGATGCCGCCGAGCAGGACAATGATGAGCAGCCACCACGGCCAGTCGGACATGCGGTCGACAAACCGACCCTGGGCAGATTCCGGTCTCGGTGTTTGGGCAACCATGCGATTTATGAGGTGGGTTTATATCCGAAGGCAGTGAAGATGCAAGATGACCGGCTTTCAGGCAGAATGAAAACAATGCCGGAAAAATGAACGGAAGAGTATTTTGTCCATCCTCCCGCCCATTCTATGTATTCTGTCTCAATGAAAGTCTCTGACAGAATACTCAGAATGAACAGAATGAACCTTAAATTTTGTTCATTCTGTCCATTCTGTCTAAAGAGATTTGTCCAGACTGCGGTTAGGGCGCCTTGGTCGGTTCGGGGGTGCCGTAGGCGCCGGCGCCAACTTCGTCATAGGTGATGACCTGCTCGCCCTTGGGGAACCATTTCTCCTGAAGCTTTTGCAGCGTGCCGTCTGCGCGCATCGCCGCCAAGGCAGCATTGACAGGGGCCACCAGATCGCTGCCCTTCGGGAAGATGAAGCCGAGCTCCTGGCCCTGGCTGACGATGCCATCGAGCATCTTGACCTTGTCGGCATTCACGCCCACATAGCCCTGGCCGGCGGTGTCGTCGATGATCACAGCATCCACGTCCTTCGAGATGACGGCCTGCACGGCCGAGCCGAAGTCGTCGAGCGCAGTCACGCGCGCCTCGCCCACCAGCTTGACGCCTTCATCGTAGTTGGTGGTGCCTTTCTGCGTGCTGAGCTTGAAGTCGCCGGCCTTGAATTCATCGATCGACTTGAAGCGCGTTTCATCGGCGCGAATCAGCAGGCGCTGGTCGACCTTGATGTAGCCGTCCGAGTAATCGACGGTTTTGGCGCGCTCATCAGTGATGGTGATGCCGTCGGCGGCCATGTCGAACTGCTTGGATGCCACCGCGGCGATCATGCCGTCCCAGGCAATCTCTTTGAACACCGGCTTGCAGTTCAGCCGCTTGCAGATTTCGGCCAGCGCGTCATAGTCCCAGCCCTCGGCCTGGCCGTTGTCCAGGCGGATGTAGTTGAACGGGATGTAGGCGTTTTCGATGGCGATGTTGACTTCGCGACCGCCCAGATCGGGCAACCCGCCGGCGGCTGGCGCTGTGGTTGCCGCGGCTTCAGCGGCCGGGGCGGATGTGGCAGCCGGCGCAGCAGGAGCCGGCGCAGCGCATGCGGCCAGCATCAACGATGCCGCCATCAGCGTGCTGAAAAGGATCATCTTTTTCATGTGCTTTTCTTTCTCCTCGCTAATTGACTCGCTTGATAGACAAATTGCGCAGGCGACGATTGCAGTTCGCGCTGCGCAATTTTGCGCGCGATTGTAATGCAGAGAGGGGAATTCATGACTTCGGAATTTCGGATTTCACATCTCACACCTTCAGTCGCGCCGCCCGCAACTTGCGGCGTGCAAATGAGAAATGCAAATGAAAGACATGAAAGATGTGAAACCTGAAATGTATGATTGGCGTGCAATGCTGCCGGCAAAGAAGAGCCCATTCTGGAACAAAGTCATCTATTCAGTCCTGATGAAGCCGGCCTTGCGCGGTGGTTTTCACGCGGTGCGTATGCGCCAGGCGCAGCCGTTCCCAAAAGACATGCCGGTGATCGTGTTTGGCAATCACTCCGCATGGTGGGACGGGCACATGCCGATGGCCGCAAATGAAGCGCGCTGGCATCGCGATGGCTACGTGATGGTGGAAGACACGCAGCTGGCGCGCTACGGCTTTTTTCGCTACTGTGGCGCGTTCAGCGTGAACCGCAGCGATGGCCGCAGCGCCATGCAGAGCGTGGCCTATGCCGTTGATCGATTGACTGAAGCCCCCAACCGCATGCTGCTGATCTTCCCTCAGGGCGAGATCCTTGCAAACGACGTGCGACCGCTGAAGTTCTTCCCCGGCATGGGCCACATTGTGAAGAAGGCCGCTCAAGCCAGCCCGGTGGCGCTTATTCCATTCGCGTTGCGTTACGAGTTCATCGGTGAGCAAAAACCGGAAGCGTTCATGAGCGTTGGCGCGCCGGCGATTGCCACTGCGCCGGTGGATGCAAAAGCCATCACCGCGCAAATGGAAGCCGCGCTGACCGATGAGCTGGACAGCCTGCGCAGCGATGTCGCCGCGTATCGCCTGAGCTCCTTCGAAACGCTGGTAGCTGGCGCATGGGGCATCAATCGCATCTGGGACGCCGTGCGCGGCAAGAACCAGATCAAGGAAGTGGGTCGGGATGGCATGAGCCATTGACGCGCTCCTCCGCGCTGATTCTGAAGATTCGCATAGAATTCTCCTAGACGCCGTCAGGCCACTGCTCACAAAAATGGCTCTGCGCGGCGGTAGTGATGGCGCTTTTTTGTTGACACTGTGCCATGCCATCTGGCGATCGGGGGATTCGCTGTGAGTTATCGTTTTGATTCTGGGAAGTCATCGACACAATCGAATTCGATGAAAATAGCCGGCGCATCCTGGCCGGTTGTGATTATTCTGCTCGTTGCTGCGCCGGCGGCGCTGTCGCTGCTTGTGTTGTTGCTGACGCCGCCGCAAAGAGAAGCTCCGCGCCAGCTTGCCGCGCAGCCGGCGAGCAGTGTGATGAACACATGGAACGCCGGCGCGCTGGTGGTGCAGTGTGGCGGGTTCGACGCCGGCGACACGCTCGTGCATCTTCATCACGCCTTCACAGGCCAGCATCGACAGCGCGCGCGAGCCCATCGCCGTGCTGACTGCCAGTCCGCAAGGCTCATGTTATTCGGGCGAGATGCCGGTTGACGCAGAGATTGCATCGCGCAGCGGCTGGCTGCTGGTGGCGCAGGGCAGGCGTGCCGGCGACATGGCGACTGCGCCGTTCATCCCCATGCCCGTGCCCACGGTTGAGCCGCTGCCGCCGGCGCAACCACCCTCTCAACCGCGCCAGGCCATTGCCGCGCAGGTGCCGCAGGAGATTCAACCCCAGAATGTCGTCGCCTCTCCACCGAGGAATGACGGTGATGAATGGGAAATTCAATATTTCATGGACCGTGATCAGGATTCAGCGCCAGCAACGATAACGCACCAGCTTGTCGGCAGTCCCAAACTCAACTGGTCCGCTTCAGACGAGACTATTGACTTGCCTGATAGAAATTACCGCATTGTGTTCACTGGCACGTTTGAATTCCCACAGACACATAGCTATCTGTTTGCGTTGAACGTGAAAGGCAGCGCGCGCGTCTGGATCAATGACCCGCTAAGAGCCGGTCCGCCGGCTATCGACGCGTATCAGATTGGCGCAAAGCGGCGGGGATTGCATCGATTGCCTGTAAGCGCCGGCGATACCACGATCACAGTCGAGTATTACAGCGACGGCGGGCTGGCGTCATTGACCTTGGATTGGTATCCCGATCCCAAGCGAAACGATTACTGGCTGGGGCGCTACTACGACAACGAAAACATGAATTCACCGCCGGTGATGATCCGGCACGACAACACGCTGTCTTTCACCTGGGCGGGTGAGCCGGGCTTGGGCGTGAAACCAGACAACTTTTCAGTGCAATGGCTGCGCGATGTGATCGTGCCGAAAAATGGCTACACCTGCCGCATGTCCATCGAAGCGAACGACAAGGTGCGCGTGTTTGTGGATGCGGTGCAGGTGCCGGAGTTGAGCAATTGGGATGGGCCGAATGCCTGGGACCGGACGGCGAAGATCGCCGGCGGCCGGCACCTGATCGAAGTGCATTTCGTCCATCGCAGCGGGCCGGCGAAGATTCAATTGATCTGTGAGCTGTGAGCCGGCGAGCATCATTGCTTCGGTCGGCGCTAAAATCAAGCGCATGACCGTTGTCTCCATCAAAGACCTTTCTCAACACGCCGGCCAGCCCGTCACGCTGCATGGCTGGCTCTACAACAAAACCGGCAAAGGCAAGCTCGCCTTTCTGCAAGTGCGCGACGGCACCGGCATTTGCCAGTGCGTGGTGTTCAAGCCAAATGTTGGCGAAGAGATGTTTGCCTTGGCCGACAAGCTGCCGCAGGAAAGCAGCGTGATCGTGACCGGCAACGTCAAAGCCGATCATCGCGCGCCGGGCGTGCCGGGCGGCTTCGAGATCGATGTGCAGTCGCTCGTCGTGCTGCAACGCGCCGAGGATTACCCCATCACCCCCAAAGAGCATGGCGTGGATTTCCTGATGGACAACCGCCACCTGTGGATTCGCTCATCGAAGCAATGGGCGACGCTGCGGGTGCGCGCCACCGTCATGCGCGCCATTCGCGAATGGCTGGACACGCACGGCTTTGTGGAGATGAGCACGCCGGTGCTCACGCCATCCGCCGCCGAAGGCACGAGCAACCTGTTCGAGGTGGATTACTTCGACGAGAAGGCCTATCTGGCGCAGACCGGCCAGCTCTACAACGAGGCGAACATCTTCGCGTTCAACCGCGTGTATTGCTTTGGCCCGACCTTCCGCGCCGAGAAGAGCAAGACCCGCCGGCATCTCACTGAGTTCTGGATGGTGGAGCCGGAGGCGGCGTACTGCGACCTCGACCAGTTGCTGGAGATCGAGGAGCAATTCGTCAGCCACATCGTGCAGACCGCGCTGCGCGAGAACGCCAATGAACTCAAGGTGCTGGAGCGCGACCTGGCAAAGTTGCAGCACATTGCGCCGCCGTTCCCGCGCATGTCGTATGACGATGCGGTGGTGAAGCTGCAGGAGATTCATGCGAAGTTGAAGGCCGGCGAGCCGGTGCTGCGCCACGACGGCCGGCCGCTCGAAGGCATCGACGACCCGTCATTGCTCGACATCACGTGGGGCATGGACTTTGGCAGCCCGCACGAGACCACGCTGACGCAGTTGTATGAGAAGCCGGTGTTCGTGGTCGGCTATCCGACGGCGGTGAAGGCGTTCTACATGGAGCCGTTTCCGGGCCGGCCCGAAGTGTGCAAGAGCGCCGACCTGCTTGCGCCAGAGGGCTACGGCGAGATCATCGGCGGCAGCGAGCGCATCAGCGATGGCGCGTTGCTGGAGCAGCGCATTCGCGAGCACGACCTGCCGATGGAAGCGTATCGCTGGTATGTCGACCTGCGCAAATACGGCAGCGTGCCGCACAGCGGCTTCGGCCTCGGCGTCGAGCGCACCGTCGCGTGGATCTGCGGCATCGAGCACGTCAGGGAGGCGAGTCCGTTCCCGAGGCTGTTAAACCGGATGTATCCGTGAGTGTCAAAACCCCGACTTTTACGAAGTCGGGGTTTTGATTTCACACAAGCCCGATGAATCAACGAGCGTGTTCTAATTTAGAACACGCTGCTTGCGCCTGATGATTACGCTTTGATGCAATGACGCATCAGGGCAAGAACATCATTGGAGCACGTGTCAAGCAGGCTCGGCTCTCCTCGAAACCGCCGTTAACACAAGATGAACTTTCTGGTCGAGTTGCCATCCATGGCGTCAAACTCGATCGGTCTGCCATCGCAAAAATCGAAGGTGGCATGCGACTCGTGTCCGACTTCGAACTGCTTGCCCTTGCCACAGCATTGAACGTGGATGTTCGATGGCTTTTGGAGGGGAAGCGATGAGGCGCGAAAGCATCAAGGATCATCTGCGGCCATATTCGATCTATGGCCGGCGTGTCACAACGATCAATCACGCGTTTGCATCTGCGATTGCAATCAACGATGTCTACGATGATGCGCTCATCAAACAAGCCATTGTGGATTTGGGACAAGACCCTGAACAGGATCTGCATTGTGCTTACTGTGATGAAGCGCTGGCTGAAACATGGGATCACGTGACGGGTCTGGTTCAAAAATCACAGTATTCGGGTTATGGTCACACCGTCGGCAATCTGTTGCCGTGCTGCAAAGACTGCAACTCACGCAAGGGAAACCGAGATTGGAAGGTGTACTTGCGCACAATCACCCAGGATGATGAGCGCTTTGCGTATAAAGTCTCGTCGCTTGAAAAGTTCTTCTCTAAATACCAAAAACCGTGGTTCGACCAGAATGCCATCGCGGAATTGATGCCTGAAGAGATGCGGACTTATAACGACATCCATCAGCAAATACTGGATTTGATGAAGCGTGCAGATGAGTTAGCTCAGAAGATACGTGACGGTAACAAAGGCGCATTTGAGTTAAAAGTGACAACCTGCGTTGAAAACCTGATTTTGTCTTTCGCAAGCAGCGCGTGATTGTGTTTGTTGATGGCTGCTTCTGGCATGGTTGCCCTAAGTGTTACCGCCTCGTAATTGCGTGATTGCTTGTTCAACAGAAACGCAGAGAGCCGGCTTCTTTGCCGGCTCTCTCTCTATTTTGTCACAGATGCGCCACACCGTCAGCGTAATGACATGGCCGCCGATCACTTGAAAATACATCGCCGGTGACCTCCGATTGACATACCCATTGTGTCACTCGCCAATCGCTCATTTTGCATTGAGTTGATGAGGCATGAGTCAATTATGCTCTGTCACTAGAATTGCATTGTGCATGATGGTCGGGAAATACATATCACCGTATTCATGCGTTAAAGAACCAGAATGACACATCAAACCCATATTAGACTTCGTCCACAACATTTCATTGTCCTCATCGCCGGCATCGCGGCCATCGCTGTGTTGCTGTCTGTGCCGCACTTTTCACATGCGCAGACAGGGCCGGTTTCACCGGTTTCTGATGATCTCTCGGACAAAGGCATCATCACCGCGCTCCCCAGCGGCACCCTGTTTGGCCAGTGGGTCATCAATGGCAATACCTATGCCGCAAGCAATGGCACGACTGAGTTCCGCCAGGACAATGGCCCGCTGTCGCTGAATGGCTGCGCGGAAGTGAAGTATGTCATTCAAGCCGGCCAGCGCGTTGCACTGCGTATCTCAAGTGATGACAGTTGCGGCAGCAACCAGACGGGTGAAGTTGAAAGCACGGGTTTGATCGTGTCTCGTCCCCCTTCAGGCACATTGTTCGGCGCATGGCAGATCGGCAACACCACCTACCAGGCCATCAGCGGCACGACGACCTTCCGTGAATCCAATGGCGCGCTGAATCTGGGCGTGTGCGCTGAGGTGAAATGGATCACGCCGACCACCGCGCTGCGCATCTCCAGCAAGCAATTGCACGATTGCTCCGGGGTGAACGATGACAATGAAGCCACGGGCAAGGTTGAGTCATTGCCAGCCGGCAGCTTGATCGGCATATGGCAGATCGGCGGGTTGTCATACTCCGTCACGCCAAGCACCACGCTGCGCGATGGCCCGTTTGCAGTGGGTGCCATCGTGGAGGTTCACTTCACGCGCGCAACAAGCGGTTCATTGATCGCAACAGATATTGAGCGCAAGCCTGGCGTGGAAGACGACCTTGCGTCCGCAAAAATGTATGGCCGTATCGAATCTCGGCCCGCAGCGCCAACCGTGATCGGCACATGGGTGATCGCCAGCAACACACTCTCAGTCAGCAGCAGCACGCTGTTGAGCGGCACGTTGAATGTGGGCCAGTGTGTTGAGGCACACTACCACCTTAATGGCACCGTAAAGGTGGCAGACAAGATCAAGGCCGAAGGCGAGGATGATTGCCCCGCCGGCGCAAACGGTGCCATCAGCCGCTCGTATGGGTTTGTGGAGGCTAAGCCCGTAGGTGGGTTGGTGGGTGAGTGGCAGATTGCCGGAGCAACTTACAACGCCACTTCCAGCACGCAGTTTTCGGAAAGGCACGGCGCGCTCATCACAGGCGCTTTCGTCAAAGTCAGCTTCGTGATGGTTGCAGGTGTTCGCACGGCTGTCGAGATTGAGACAGAGGATGCGCCGGACAGTGGTGACAATCTCCTGGGTGTGCTGCGTCTCAACGGAAACCAGTGGACAGTGAACGGGCAAACCTTCCTCATCGACGACTCGACGCTGTTCGATGATCGATCTGCTGTCGTGAGAGAGGGTGCAAATGTGCGTGTGAACGTGCGCACTGCGCCGACAATTGTTGCCGATGGTGCATTCTCCGCACAAGCTACGCTTGTCGCAACCAAGATCACCGGCCTGACAGCAATCGAGCGGGTCAGGCTGCCAATGGCATTGCGGTAAGTTTCACGCCATCTTTGCTGAATCGAATGTGTATGTAAAAAAACCCGACCTCATCGAGGCCGGGTTTTTGAATGTGCGGGGAAGAGCCGTTTTGTCTCTTCGCGTTCAGCAATGCAAACAGCGGTCTACTTCTTGCGCTTGCTGACGGCGCGCGATGTGGCACTCAGCGTCTCGGCCACGCCGATGGCTTCCGCGCCGGCGATGTGGAAGAGGCAATCCGCGCATCCGAATAGAAAGATATCGATAGGCCAAATCGCAAGGAATGCCAAAGGGATTTCCCATTCGATGCGGACTGGAACGGCAAGCGCTATGCAATCAGGTGGGCGCGCCCCATCCTCGTGGACGATGAAACGGAGATTGTCGTCATCACGGTTTACACCTATTACTTTCAGGCGCCAGCCGAAGGACAAGAGCCATGAAGATAAGCTATGACGTTGAAGTAGACGCGCTGCGGATTGTATTCATCAAAACGACCGTGACGAGCGAACACGTTGCCCCTGGAATCACAATCGATTACGCTGCCGATGGGCGGCTCGCCGGCATTGAAATTCTGGATGCAAAGAAGCTCCTTGGCAGTCCAAACCTATTGCAGCGCGTGACGCTCGAAGGGGTGGGGCTGAGCATTCAAGCATGACCATGGCGCAAGATGCAAACCATCCCATGGGGGTAGGCATATACTCACCACATGGCGACCACTCAGATAACGCCCTCAGTAGCCGAAGCCGTGGGCATCCTTGCCACGCTGCCGCCGGATGCGCAACAAGAATTGCTGAGCTTCGCGCTCTTTCTGCAGTCGCGCATCGCATGCTGGCGCGGTTGAGGTGCTGTCTGACAGTGCGCAGGACAACCAAAAATGCAAGCTATATGGCTTGTTTTTTTGTCAGATGAATTGCACCTGGCCGCGCATCTCATCTGGCGTTAGCACGCTGTGCATGAGCGCCAGCCATTCCACCACCTGCCCGATGTGACGCGCCTGTTGCGCATAGAACACAATGCCGGCATGATCTTCGTTCTGCGCGGCCAGCTTCAGAAAGTCAGCGTCACATGTCACCATGACGCGCGAAGATTGCCTCACATACTCCATCTGTGCCATGTCGTCAGTCGTGCGCAAGTTGGCGTCGGTCGTGGTAGTCGCGTCAATGCCAGCGCGCCGAAGTGCGCCGGCGATTGCGTCAGGCATTGGAATACTTTCATCCAGATGAAAGCGAAGTTCAGGTGTTGGCATTCTTCAACGCGGTCAGTTTTGCCTCAAGGGGTGAGGGATGGCGCTGTCTGAAGTCGTCCACGAAGGCTGCATCCTCTGCATCACGCGCGTCGATCTCGGACTTGTGCGCGTAGTAATAGGCCATCGCCGCATACACCGCCGGTAGGGGCAGGCTGTAACTTTGGGCAATTTCCTCGAACGACATGCTGAGACGCAGCCGCAAGGCTTTCACCTGCGTTACTGCGATGCGCGTGCCGGCGATGCGCGGCTTGCCGCCCAGCGCAGCAGGCGTGCTGTCAATGTAGCTATCCAGACTGGGGGCGGGTGTTTGCGTCTGCATGTGCTTGCCTCTCAAGGATTATAGATTAACAGACACGTCAAGTTTCGGGCAGGTTGAATACTGCGTGTGTTACAGCTGATTGCGTATCCACGCGCCAAAGCGCCAGGCAGTAAAAAAACCGGCCTTGCAAGGCCGGTTTTTTTTATGATGAGAAAGGGTTTTGCTGTGCGTCCAGCAAAGCGCAGACTATTTCTTGCGCTTGCTGACGGCGCGCGATGTGGCGCTCAGCGTCTCGGCCACGCCGATGGCTTCCGCGCCGGCGACGACATCGCCCACGCCTTTCACTGCCACCTTCCTGGCCTCGGCTTGCTCGTCGTTGGCCCATTCCACCTGGCTTTCGCCGCGCTCGATCTGATCCAGGCCTTGAGCCACGAGTCTGTCGCTGATTTCGCGACCCGCCTCAGCGACCTCGATTCGCGTTGCGCCTTCCTCAACTTCGATCGCGCCCAGCTCGGCCACGCGTTCACCGCTGTCGGCAATGGCGCCGGCCAGCGCGCGAGTGGCGCCGGCGCGGAAGATCGCCAGCGTCGCCAGCTCTTGAAGCTGCTCGCTCTTGGCTTCAAGGAAGTCGGCCAGGATGGACATGCCTCGCGCAGCGACCACATCGCTGGCGGTGCGGAGTTGGCCGGCGATGCTCGAGAGATCCATGCCGCGCAGCAGGTCAGCTTCGCTCAAGGCGCCCACAATTTCGCTCTGCACGAAAATGTCATCCGAAGTGGCCAGCGCTTCAGCGCCCTGGCCCAGGTCGTTGGCGCCGGCGATCGCCACCAGGTCGGCCAGCCGGCCTGTGCGGTTGGCGACGGCCAGGCGGGCTTCACCTTCCGCGACGTCTGCTGATCCGTGCACCAGGGCGGTGCGGCTTTCAGCAGCCATGCCCTGAGCCTGCTTCACTTTCTTCACGCCGCGCTTGGCGCTGGCGAGGCCTTTGTTGGCCACCTCAATGGACGCTGATTCCAGTTTGGCAGCGGTCTTGCTTGCAGCCTGCGGCTTCGCTACTGCGGTTTTTGTTTTTGTAGCCATGGTTGTAACTCAGTTCTCCTTGTGCGGACGCTATGATGATTTTTGACACTACGCGCGATTTCGCAAAAGGCAAACATATTGCCTCTAATAAGTTCACTTGTCTCAGTGGAAACCGTGTCGGTAGCCTGTAATCCTGTGTATTGTAAGCTATGAAATGCATAACTTGGCGCTTTTGAAGCGGTTTATCAGATTTAACAGCGCGGCCGGCTATTGCAGCAATCCCTCGTTTCGGACCTATGGCTCCAGCAAGTGGCATGTCATCCGACGGCAGTGCTATAGCGCAGCAGGCTTGCTTTTCGCCCTGGCCTGGCCCGTTTGGGTCAAGGCAAAGCTGCGAGTCATGGTTTTGATGTATTCAACGCGGCGGAATCGCAAAGCCGACCAATCTTCGTCGATGGCGACCTGGCGCACCGGCTCGAAGCCCTGCCTGCCCATCTCGGCCCAGCCGGTGTCGCGATTGAACTCGCACTTGAATTTCTTCGATGAACCCTTGGGGTAGGCCACCCAGATCACAGCATCACCTTCGCTGCTTCTGCCGGCTTGCTGCGCAAACTTGTCCACCTCAGCCTGCTTCGTTGCGAAGGCAATCGCAAAGTTCACACCCTTCGCCTTGCTGAGCGAGTGGCGCACCACGGCGATGGATCGCATCTCATCCACGGCGCCGCTGAACGAATCTGGCGCATTGATGACATGGATCGCCGCCTGATCCTTGTAGTTGAGTTTTTTGAAAATGTCATTCATGGTTTATCGGGATTGGTGAGGATGATCAGGCAACAGCCGATGGGTGAACGACAATTCACCCCCGGCAAACCGATGTCGCCGATGGCATGACTCCAGTCTCTATCTGCTGCGCTCTGGCACGAACAGGCTCATGATGAACACGGCAATGGGCAGCAGCGTGATCAGCGTCATGACCGCCGGCAGCCCATACGCATCAGCCATGCCGCCCATCAGGCTGACTGCAAGGCCGCTCGCGCCATACGCCAGCCCCAGCGTCAGGCCGCTTGCCAGGCCGATATTATTGGGCATGGCTTCCTGCACCATCACCACCGAAATGGGCCAGGGCATGGTGATGAACGCGCCGGCGATCCCAAGCGCAACCAGTTGCGCGACGCCGTCAGCGCGCATGAAGATGAGCAGCGCGGCCAGCACCACGACCATTGCAGCGCACATGGTGTTGCGCCGGCCGATGCGCTCGCTCAGCGGCCCGCCCAGCAGCGTGCCAAACGCGCCGGAGAAGACCAGCACCGTCACCATCAGGCCGATTTCGCCTGCCGGCATGCTGGTGTAGCGGTTGAAGTACAACGGGATGAATGTTTGCAGGCCGGAGAGGATGGCCGACCGGATGGCGATCAGCGCCAGCAAGAACACGACCAGCGCGATTACACGCCGGCGCGATGTGACCTGCACACGTCCGGCCGCGCCGCGCGCCTTCACCACGCTCCCGCCGCTCATGATCAGCCGGCGTTGCGACAGCAGCATGGCCAGCCCAATCAGCGTCGGCACGATCATGCCCCCGGCGCCGAACTTGCCGAATGAGGCGATCAGCAGGGTGGCCAGCAGCGGCCCCAGCGCAAAGCCCAGGTTGCCGCCAAAGAAGAACACCGATGTGCCAGTCGCGCTCTTCTCGCCGCTGACATCGCGCATGGCAGAGAGCGCTTCGGGGTGGAACATGGCCGAGCCGATGCCGCTGAGCACCACGGCTGCAATGACCAGACCATAGGACGGCAGAAACAAGACGCTGACCATGGCTGTGCCGCACAGCACGCAGCCCACGAAGATCAGCCAGCGCATCGGCTTGCGGTCGCCCATGAGGCCGAACAGCGGCTGCGCAACAGCGATGATCAGGTTGTTCACGCTGATGATCAACGCGGCAAGCCCATAGCTTAGATTGAACTCGGCCAGCAGCAGCGGCAGCAGGATGGCCAGCGACCCGGTTTGCATGTCGACGCTGGTGTGGCCGCTGGTGATGCCGAACATCCCGAGGCGGTTGATTCGGGTTTGCTGCGCGGGCTGTTCAATGGCCGGCGCCGCGACGGCCGCCGGCGAGGTGATGGCGGGGTTGCTCATGAGTGGGCGCGATGGTAAAGGGCAACGCGGGATGCGTCAATCAGGTCATGAGCGATTGAGCAACACATCGGGGCGCATTGCTCATGGCCTTTAGCCAATCGCCATCACAGCACGCAGGCCAGCAGGGGAATTTCCATCTCCTCGCGCGTCAGCCCGCCGTGATGGCCGTGGAAGCGGTTTTCGAAGAAGTCGCGCTCGTAGTAGTACGCCGACTCGCCCTTGAACGGCAGCACGACGAGGTTGCCCACGCGCTTCATGAACGTTTCATTCGGCTGCGGGCCGAAGAAGCCGGCGTCGATGAGCGCCTGGGTCTTGAGCACCAGGCCCTTGCCGGACAGCGCGCGCTCAAAAGCCTGCTGCGCTTCATCCAGCAGGTGCGGCTGAATGTGAATGAAGAAATCGCGCGGCGAGCCGGCCGGCACGAGCCACTCACCGAGCCGGTTGACGGCAATGTAGCGTTTGAAGCCCGGCACGATGTGGTTGAGATACAGCGTGGCTTTTGGATCGATCTCAACCTGGCCGTGGTCTGCGGTGATGAGCAGAAGCGCCTTGCTGTCGCGCGCCGCCGGCATGAGCACGCGTTCCAGCGCGGTGAAGAATGCGTCGATCTCGGCGTCGACCTGCGGCGAGGCCGGGCCGTAGTCATGGCAGACCGTGTCGATGTTGGAGAAGTAGAAAAATAGTAGGTCGGGTGGACGCGCCGGCGCAATTGCTGCGCCAGATTCACCAGCGCCTCAGGAAAAGTCTTGTAGGGCAGGATGGATGCGCCATCGCACAAGGCGCGGGTGGGCACGCTGCGCGAAAGATCGCGGGTGATGAAGACGTGCGACTTGACGCCGGCGCGCGCCAGATGCTGATATATCGTGCGCGCGGGAAACACATCGGCGGCCTTCAGCCCTTCATTCACCAGCGTGTCGCGAACCTTGTCGCGCGGGTAGGCGAACATCAGCGGCGTGATGATGCGGTCAAGCTGGTCGCAGTATTGATGCCACTCATACACGCCGCTCTGCGCCGGCGGCAGGCCGGTGTGTATGGCGGTGGTGTGCGCGCTGGTGGTCGATGGAAACATCGACGTGATCTTCGACACAGCGCCTTCTTTCAACATGTGCTGCAGGAATGGGTAGCGCTCCAGGCGCGGCTCGATGAATCGCCAGCCCAATCCATCCACGAAGAACAGCACCACGCTTTCATGGCGGCGGGGCAGGGCGCCGAGCACGTCCGCCGGCATGCCCAAATCGCCATTGCCAGTCAGCACATGCTGCGCCAGCGCCGGCAGATTGCTGAAGCAGTAGCTGTCGTACAGCGGCCGGATGAACGGCCCGCGCCAGCCGGCGGCATCCACTGCGGCAATCGAGGCGGAGTTGAGCATTCACAAAGTATCGCATCAACTCACCTTGCGCCCTTGCACCTCAACCCTTTCCCCAGGAGAGCAGATTTTGCGATGGCGCGCCGGCGCAAGCGCAGTACAATGCTAACCTTCATTGAGATGAGACTGATCACGTCCACCCGCCACGACACATCTGCCAGCGACAAGCAGGTGGTCTCATCGCGCTCGCCATAGCATGCTGTAGTTGTCATTCTGAGGCCCGCTTGGGCCGAAGAATCTCTACGAGGTAAATCGTTGCGAATGCAAAGCAGAGATGCTTCGCTTCGCCCAGCATGACATTCAGCAGGAAAAGCAACACACATGAGCATGAACTCGTTTGACGCCCTCAGCGAACTGAATACCACGCAGGGAAAAGTCAATTACTACAGCCTCGAAGCGATTGAGAAAGCCGGCCTTGGCGCGATCAGCAGCATGCCCTTCAGCATGAAGGTGATGCTGGAACAGGCGTTGCGCCAGTGCGATGGCTTCATGATCACAGAGGACGATGTGGCACGGCTGGCCAAGTGGAACCCCAAAAATGTCGGTTCGAGCGAACTGCCGTTCAAGCCGGCGCGCGTGATTCTGCAAGACTTCAGCGGCGTGCCGTGCCTGGTCGACCTGGCGGCCATGCGCAGCGCGCTCGCGCGGCTGGGCGCCGACCCGAAGATGGTCAATCCGCAGGTGCCGGTTGACATGGTGATCGACCACTCGGTGCAGGTGGACTTCTTCGGCACCGGCAGCGCCTTCCAGAAAAACCTGGAGATGGAATTCCAGCGCAACAATGAGCGCTACAAGTTTGCCAAGTGGGGCCAGAGCGCCTTCCAGAACTTCGGCGTGGTGCCGCCCGGAACAGGCATCGTGCATCAGGTCAACCTTGAATATCTGGCGAAGGTGACCATGCTGAAGGATGGCGTGGCCTTCCCCGACACGCTTGTCGGGACCGACAGCCACACCACCATGATCAACGGCCTGGGCGTGGTGGGCTGGGGCGTCGGCGGCATCGAGGCCGAGGCCGTGATGGTGGGTCAGCCGCTCTACATGGTGATGCCGGAAGTGATCGGCTTCAAGCTGCATGGCGCCATGCGCGAAGGCGTGACCGCCACCGACCTCACCTTGACCGTGGTGCAGATGCTGCGCAAGAAGGGCGTGGTGGAGAAGTTTGTGGAGTTCTTCGGCGCCGGCCTGAATGGCATGAGCCTGAGCGACCGCGCCACCATTGCCAACATGGCGCCGGAGTATGGCGCAACGATGGGCTTCTTCCCCATCGATGCCGAGACGCTGCGCTATCTGCGCAACACTGGCCGAACCGATGTGGCTGATTTGACCGAAGCCTATGCGCGGGCGCAGGGCATGTTCCGCACCGACGACATGCCCGATCCGGTGTTCACCGACACGCTTGAGCTGGACCTGAGCACGGTGGAACCGAGCGTCGCCGGCCCCAAGCGCCCGCAGGACCGCGTGCCGCTGACGCAGGTGAAGACGCAGTTCGAAAGCGCGCTGACAGCGCCGACCAAGGATCGCGGCTTCGGCTTGAAGACGGATGAGCTGGACAAGGTCGCGATGCTGAAAGTGCCAGGCGGCGATGGCGCAAGCGCTGAGCACTATGAACTCAAGCATGGCGCGGTGGTGATTGCAGCCATCACCAGTTGCACGAACACCAGCAACCCAGGCGTGATGCTGGGCGCCGGCATCCTAGCCAAAAAAGCTGTTGAGAAGGGCTTGAGCGTGCCGAAGTACGTCAAGACGTCGCTCGCGCCGGGCAGCAAAGTGGTGACCGAATATCTGGCCGACGCCGGCTTGATGGCGCCGCTCGAAAAGCTGGGTTTCAATCTGGTGGGCTACGGCTGCACCACCTGCATCGGCAATAGCGGCCCGCTGCCCATGCTCGTGGCTAACGCCGTGACCGAGAGCAACATCGTTACCAGCGCAGTGATCAGCGGCAACCGCAACTTCGAAGGCCGCGTGCACCCGCTGGTGAAGGCAAACTATCTCGCTTCGCCGCCGCTCGTGGTCGCCTACGCGCTCGCCGGCAGCACCGATGTCGATCTGACAACCGAACCCATCGGCACAGGCAAGGACGGACAAGCCGGTCTATCTGAAGGACATCTGGCCGACGCAGCAGGAAATTCAGGATGCCATCGTCGCGCATGTGAAGCCGGAGATGTTCATCGAGCAGTACGGCGGCGTGCGCGCCGGCACCGAGGCCTGGCAGCAGATTGATGGCGTGGAAGGCGAGCTGTATCCATGGGACGAATACAGCACCTACATCCAGGAGCCGCCGTACTTCGATGGCTTCACGCTGGAACCGAAGCCGATTCTGCCGATCGTGAACGCGAGGGTGCTCGGCCTGTTTGGCGACTCGATCACGACCGACCACATCTCGCCGGCCGGCGACATTGCCCTCAACAGCCCCGCCGGCCAGTGGCTCGAAGATCACGACGTGGCGAAGGACGACTTCAACCAGTATGGCGCGCGGCGCGGCAATGACAAAATCATGACCCGCGGCACATTCGCCAACATCCGCTTGAAGAACCTGCTGGTGCCCGGCGTTGAAGGCGGCGTGACGACCTATCAGCCGGCCGGCGAGCAGATGTTCATCTACGACGCTGCGATGAAATACAAGGCCGCCGGCACGCCGCTGGTGGTCGCTGGCCGGCAAGGAATACGGCACCGGCTCTTCGCGCGACTGGGCGGCCAAGGGCAGCACGTTGCTCGGCGTGCGCGCTGTGATCGCCGAGAGCTACGAGCGCATCCACCGCAACAACCTGGTGGGCATGGGCGTGCTCCCGCTTCAGTTCCTCGAAGGGCAGAGCTGGGAGACACTTGGCTTGAAGGGCGATGAGACATACAGCATCGACGTGAACGATGACATTCAGGCGCGCCAGCAGTTGACTGTGCATGGCATGCGGCCAGACGGCACGTCATTCACCTTCCAAGCAGTGGCGCGCCTGGACACGCCGGTGGAAGTGCACTACTACAAGAACGGCGGCATTCTGCCGGCGGTGCTGCGCGGGATGGTGAAATAGGTTGGCAGGTTGATGGGTTGTTTGGTTGTTGGGTTAACTGATGCGGGTGGGCTTCATCGAAGCTCACCTGCTCTTTTTATCTTCTCCCCATCTATGGCGACGATGACTCAAGACGCGATCAAATGCAGACTGAGCCATCGAATGGGGGAGGTCGGGGGCTTCAGGCAGCAAATATCGCGGCCAGGGTGGCGAGAACGCCAGCGCAAACGCTCTCTTCCAGTTCGCCAAGATGTTTCACCAGCCGGCGCTTGTCCACGGCGCGCATCTGATCCAAAGCAACTTCACCCTTCTTCCCGCTGAAAATTGAAACAACGCGCGATGGCCATCCCTTGATGCTGCCGGTCAGCGGGGCAACGATGACAGTGGTCAGGTGTCGGTTCATCTCATCTGGAGAAATGATGACGCATGGGCGTGATTTGGCGATCTCGCTGCCGATGACTGGATCCAGGTTGACCTGGTAGACATCAAAACGATTGAAGGCCGTCATTCAATATCCTCTGCAATGAGATCAGCATCGAGCCATTCGAGATCTCTGTCGGGTTGGTTTTGACTTACGCCATGCTTTTGGGTCATCCCAGCCCATGCGCGGATGCGCAACTGGCGCAACAATCAGCAAGCCATCCTTCACATCCAGGGTGACTGTGTCGGGCGAGCCCATCTCCTCGAGGAACTTTTTGGGGATGCGAATGCCGCGTGAATTCCCAACCGATACGACAGAAACTGTCAACATGGTTACATTGTAACCACATCGCATTGAATCTACAATCGCCGGCATGGAGATCAATCTGACGACGCCGGCGCTGCTTTTCCCGACCATCTCGCTCATCATGCTGGCCTACACCAATCGCTTCCTTGCGCTGGCCACGGTCATCCGCAACCTGCGCGACCGCTACGAAGACAAGCATGACCCGCTGATCTCGAAGCAGATCGACAACCTGCGGCATAGGGTGGTGCTGATCCGCAACATGCAATTCTTCGGCGCGTCGAGCCTGCTGCTGTGCATCGTGTGCATGGGCCTGCTGTTCGCCGGCTGGGCCGACGCCGGCAAGGCTATCTTCGTATTCAGCCTGAGCTTCATGGCCATCTCGCTCGCCATCTCCATCTACGAGATTCAAATCTCGGTCAAGGCGCTGGAGTTGAACCTGAGCGACATGGAGCAGACTCGCAAGTGATGCGCGACTAAAATGACACCACATGACCAGCGATACCGTGTTTGCAAAAATCGTGCGCAAGGATATTCCGGCGCAGATCATCTATCAGGATGAGGATGTGACGGCATTTCGAGACCTGAATCCCGTCGCGCCGACGCACATCCTGATCGTGCCGAATCAGATCATCCCGACGTTAAACGACGCCACGCCAGAAGACGAGCGCCTGCTGGGCAAGCTGCTGCTCACCGCGCGGAAGCTTGCGCAACAGGAAGGCATCGCCGCCGGCGGCTACCGCGTGGTGATGAACTGCAATTCCGACGGCGGCCAGAGCGTGTATCACCTTCACCTGCATTTGCTGGGCGGGCGCAAGCTGACATGGCCGCCAGGGTGACGGAGAAGAGGGTGATGGGGTGAAGGGGAGAAGGGGAGAAAGGGAGAAGGGGTGACAAGATGACTCGCCAAATCCCCTAATCACTCAAATCTCAAATCTCTAATCTCTAATCTCCGATCTCTAATCTCCAATTTTTTAACATGAAATTCCTGATCACCGGCGGCGCCGGCTTCCTGGGCGTGGCACTGGCCAATGCGCTTGCCCGGCAGGGCAACGTCATCCGCGTCATCGATGATGTGAGCGCCGGCGACCCTTCGCGTCTCGACCCATCCGTGCATTTCACGCGCGGCGATGTGAATGACATCCCCAAGCTGTGGTCGCTGTTGCAGGGGATCGATGTGGTGTATCACCTTGCGGCGCGCGTCAGCGTGTCCGAAAGCGTGCTTTACCCGCGCGAATACAACGCCACGAATGTCGGCGGAACGGTATCGCTCATCCAGGCTGTGCGCGACGCCGGCGTTCGCCGCATCGTGTTCACCTCGTCCGGCGCTGTGTATGGCGAGCAAAATGAAGCGCGCGTGCGCGAGGATGCCATCCCCAACCCTGGCTCGCCGTATGCGGTGAGCAAGCTGGCGGCCGAGCATTACCTGAACACCATCGGCGCGCTGTGGGGCATCGACACGGTGATCCTGCGCGTGTTCAACGCATATGGCCCGGGGCAGCAACTGCGCGCCTCGCACCCGCCGGTGGTGCCGGCGATGCTGCGCCAGGCGATTGGCGGCGGCTCCATCATCGTGCACGGCGATGGCCGGCAGCAGCGCGATTTCATCTATGTTGATGATGTCGTCAATGCCTTGATGTCAGCGGCGAATGCATCCACCGTCAATCGCCTGATCATTAACGTTGGCAGCGGCGTGCCCACCAGCATCAACGACGTGGTCGCAACGATGGGCCGTTGCATGGGCAAGGAGTTGACGCCATTGCGGGTGACGGCCGAGAGTGGTGGCGTGTCGCGACTGTGCGCCGACCTCAGCCGCGCCAGCGAGCGCCTCGGCTTTGTCCCGAAGGTTACATTGGACGAAGGCATCCGCCGGACGATTGAGGCGACAAGCAATGTGCAATAGAAATTGGAGGACAGAGATTCGGGATTGCCACGACACTCTGCCCCCGAAAGCTGCAAACTCACAGCTCATCTCCAATCTCTCATCTCCAATCTCTACAATCACATTGTGATCGAGATCAACAACCTGACCTGCACGTTTGGCAAACACACCGCGCTCAATGACGTGTCGCTGTTTGTGCCGCAAGGGTCTGTGTTTGCGCTGGTTGGCCTGTCTGGCGCCGGCAAGAGCACGCTGCTCAAGGTGCTTGCAACGCTATTGCCGCCCGCCAGCGGTGATGCCACAATTGCTGGCTCCTCTGTTGCGCGAGACAAAATGCGCGTGCGTCAACTGGTCGGCTATCTGCCGCAGGACTTTGGCGTGTATGGCGACCAGACCTGCGCCGAATACATCGCCTTTTTTGCGTCGTGCTACGGTGTGCCTCGCAGCGAGACGGCCACGCTGGCCAATGATCTGTTGCAACTGGTCGACCTGAATCATCGCAAGGACCTGCCGGCTGGATCAACTGACCCGCAGCATGAAGCAACGGCTCGGCATGGCGCGGGTTCTTGCGCACGACCCGCAAGTCTTGCTGCTCGATCACCCCACCGCCGGCCTCGATCCGCGCGCGCGGGTGGAACTGCGCGAACTTGTCCGTGAACTGAGCGGCATGAACAAGACCATCCTGATGACCGCCACGCATCTGGCCGAGCTGCAGGATGTGTGCACCCATGTGGCTGTGATGCGCGACGGCACGATCGAGCGCGCCGGCGACATCGAGGAGATCGGCGCAGTGTTGCCGCCGCATCGCGTGCTGTCGGTGCGCTTTCTGGGCGATCCTGTGCTTGCGGCCAACCTGATCAGGAATGGGCAGGGCGTGGTGGCTGTGGAGCTGGTGGTTGATCCAACGGTCGCAAGCAATGCTGCGCTGGCCGGCGTGGTGATGCTGAAGGAAATACACATCACCTTCGACGGGGAGTATGGCGATGCCAGCTCATTGCTCAAGTCGCTCATGCACAGCGGCGTGCAGGTGGTGTCGTTCGGAGAAGAGGTGTAAGTCATGCGCGCGCCTGCCATCAATATCCAAAATCTGTTCCGCATCAATCCCGTTGCTGGGCGGGAGTTTGTGTCGCGCATGCGCAGCGCGCGGTCGTACACCATCATCACCATCTATCTGGCCATCGTCAGCGCGCTGGCAGTGTTGTTGTATGCCGCGAGTTTCTCAGCGGCACGCGCACTGTGGGCAGCAGCGGGCAGGTGGGGACGGTGGTTTTCTATTTCCTGGTGGGCATCCAGGTGCTGCTGGTGTGCTTTGTGGCGCCGGCGTTCACCGTGGGCACGATCAGCAATGAACGCGAGCAAGGCACATTCGAGTTGTTGCGCGCCACGCTGGTGTCGCCGCGACAGATCGTGCTTGCCAAGCTCTCCTCCGCGCTTGGCTTCACGCTGTTGCTGATCTTCGCGACGTTGCCGTTGTTCAGCCTGGCCTTCCTGCTGGGCGGCGTGGAGCCGGTGGAACTGTTGATCGTGATGAGCGTGTTGCTCTCATCGGCGCTGTTCTTTTCGCTGTTGGGAATGTATGCCTCGGCGCGATCGCGCACCACACTAGGCGCAACGGTGGTCACCTATGCCGTTACGCTCGGCATTGTGATTGGCATTCCGCTCGCATCGCTGATCGGCTCATCCACGATTCAACTGGCGCTGCCTTCCACTGGCCGTTCGATGTTCATCGCCAGCCTCGCGGAGACGCTGCTCACGCTTGCAATCAGCTTCAGCCCGATCAGCGCAGTCGTCGCCAGCCAGCGATTTTTTGCCATCACAGGCGATGTTCTGCGCTTCAACCCGGCGTTTGTGTCGAGCGCATTGTCGGTGACTACGCCATCGCCGTTTTTGATTCTGACTGTCACCTACATCATTGCCAGCATCATCCTGTTTGCGTTGTGCGTGCGGCGCGTGTCGCGCAGCGAGCCGGCGTAAATCGAGCGACTTGCAGGAGTTGGCGCAGCACGCGCGTTTTTACACGGCGTCCTTTGACTGCGCGCATCAGAAAGCAACGCATGTGTACAGCGTTTTTGAGCCGCACTCTGAACAGGAGCCTTTTTGCCGGCCATTGGCTCTAAAAGGCATCTTTCAGTTCACACCGATTACCGTCAGGATCAGTGAATACGCCAATCACGCCCCATGTGTAAGTTTTAATGTCGACAGGCAGGCCTTTCTCCTTTAGCTCTGCCGCAGCTTCCTGGACATCAGCGACATTGAAACGAAGCACTGTCGGATTCTGGCTGCGCAACTTTTGCTTTGGAGAAGAAACACCGCCTTTCTCAATCATCAAATAGGCTTGATCAAAGGCAAGGACGGTGAGATACCGGCGTGGCAGAAATGACAGGCAGCGACAACACCTCGTGGTAGAACGTTACGCATTGGGTGTAGTGCTCTGCAAAAAGGATAATGCCGGCTTGCGCGATTTTCATCGCCGGCATTAGAACGCATTCATGGGGTTAAGTGAATGGCGCTAATTCCACTTCGATGCCTGATCACTGATGGCCTTGATGTAGCCGCGGATGACTTCGGCATCTTGCGCATTGGGCCACGCGTTCAGGTAATGCTCCAGCAGATCGACCGCCTGCCGGCGTTTTCCCATCTGGCCATACAACACGCCCAGGTTGCGCATCTCGGTCACGTCGTCAGGATTCAACACCAGCAGCCGCTCGATCACTTTCGCCGCGCGCGGGTGGTCATTCGCAGACGCATAGAAGTTCTTCAAGTTGTTCAACATGCGCGTGAGGATGTAGCGCGACTGCACGGGATTCAGAAACGACTCGTGAAAAGGCAGCACGCCGCCGGTCACCGTTGCCACACGCGTGCGGCAATCTTCTTCTGTCAACGCATGACCGCCGTGGAATGGGTCGAGGTAGATCACCTCGCCCTGCTTCATGTTGACGCGCACGATGAAGTGGCCAGGCAGCCCGACGCCCTCGGCGCGAATGCCAATGCGCCTGGCGATCTCGATATACAGCACCGATAGTGAAATGGGGATGCCAAGCCGGCGATCCAGCACTTCGTTCAGGTAGCTGTTGCGCGGGTCGGCGTAGTCGCTGGCGTTGCCGCAGAAGCCCAGCTCACCGAACAGGAATTGTGCGAGGGTGAGCGCAGGCAGGCCAGGCGCGTGCACAGCGCGGCCGGCTACCTCAGCCAGTTTGTCGAACTGGCTGAGGTAGCCGGCGACGTTCAAATCCGGATACTCAAACCTGCCCATCACCAGCGCGGCGCGCGCCAGGTTGATGCCGGCTTCGCTGCGTTGAATTTCGGAAGCGAAGGCTTCCAGTTCTGCATCACTCGATATTTTCATGAATCGATTGCGCCTCTTCGGCGAAAGCCACAGTGCCCTTGCGCCGACTGGAGTACTATTCGCATCATGGCATCGAAGGATCTTCTCGGAACACGTGTGGATATTTTAGACAAAGGTTTCGTTGAACTGCAAGATCTGATGGGAGATGATCTGGCAATCATCAACGCGGCTCGCGTCTCGTTTCTGGGCGAAACCAAAGGCTCCGACAAGGATAAGAAGCTGTTGTTCTATCTTTTGCAGCACCGGCACACCAGCCCATTCGAGCAGGTCGAATTCAAGTTCCGCGTGCGTGCGCCGGTGGTCACGTGGTGGCAATGGGTGCGCCATCGCACCTGGAACTTCAACGCGCAATCCGGACGCTATGTGGCATTCGATGAAAATGACTTCTATGTGCCGGATGTGTGGCGCAAGCAGTCGCCATCGAACAAGCAGGCCAGCCTGGGGGAGATTACGCTGGAGGACGGCGCGCAACTGACGCAGGATTTGCTTGCACATTATGAGCACGGTTATCAGCTTTACGAAAAGGCGCTGAGCATGGGCGTGGCGCGTGAACAGGCGCGCATCTTCCTGCCTGGCTTTGCGGTGTACTACACATGGGTGTGCAAGGTGGACGCGCACAACCTCATGCACTTCCTCAGCCTGCGCATGGCCGAGGAAGCGCAGCATGAGATTCGTGTGTATGCACAGGCCATTTACGAGCATTTCTTCAAGCCGGCGCTGCCGTGGACGGCAGAGGCCTTTGAAAAATTTATGCTTGGCAAAGGCTGATTTGTGCGGATGGCTGCCTTCAACGCAGATTCCACGGCCACACGCCGCCTCTCCCATGGCGAGAGGGGATAAGAAGTGATCTCATACAAAGATGCGCTGCGCAATGAGCGCTGGCATGCGCTTGAGGTATTCCTCGCCACGCCGGCGCTTGTTGTCATCCAGCAATATGTGCCGGTCCTGGTCACGCGGCTTGGCGCATCGCCGTTGCTGCTTGGCATTCTGACGTCCGGCGCTGCGTTGATGCTGGTGCTGGCATCGTCGCTGGGTCCTTCGTGGCTGCAGCGCATGCCGCGCTGGCGGCCGGCGATGTTCATCCCGTTGATGCTATGGCGCAGTGTGCTGCTTGTCATTCCACTGCTGCTGTTGCTGCCAGCGAACCAGGCCCAGGCGATTGTGCTGGTGGTGGTCATGCTGAACTTCGCTGCCGGACTCTCTTTCTACACCTTCACGACCTACCTGCCGCGCATGACGTTGCCTGATCGCCTGTCGAGATTGGTCAGCACGCGTTGGACGATGCTGGGCGTCGGCATGGCATTGTTCACGGTCATTCTCGCTTCCATTCTGGATGCCTTCAACCTGCCGGTGAATTACGCCATCGTATGCGTCATCGCCTTTGCCATTGGGCTTGCCGGCACATGGTGCCTGATGCAGACGAAGCCGGAGCCGCTGACGAAGGGCGGCAAGAGCAAGCCGCGCGCAAGCACGCGTGAAATCCTGTCGCACGGGCCGGCGCGCAACTACCTGCTCGTCACCCTGCTTGCGCAGATCGCGCTCAATGCGCCTGGCCCGCTGGTCACGCTGCAAATGGTGCGTGTGCTTGGCGCCACCAATGTCGAATTTGGCTGGTATCTGGCCATTTTCTGGGTCAGCCTGGCTGCGTTTGGCGTGGTGATGCCGGCGCTCGTCGAGCGCTTTGGGAATACGAAAATCTTCGCCGCCGGCTGCATGGGGCTTGGCTTGCAGATGGCGATTCTGGCGCTTGCGCCGTCGCTGCCGGTCACGTGGATCGCCGGCTTTGTCGGCGGCGTCACGACGGTCATGTTTCAGGTGACCAGTTTTGGGTTGCTGGTGCAGTCTGCGCCGCCTGAAAAGTATGAGGGCTATGTTGGCATTCACCAGACCGTGGTGAACTTTTCCATCTTCATCGGCCCGCTGCTGATGACGGCGCTGATCAACGCCGGGTTGTCGATCACCATTGGCCTGTATGATTGCTGCCCTGGCGCGCGCGTCGGCCGGAGGGCTTGCGCTGCGGTTGGGGAAATGATTCTGGATTTTGGATTGCGGATTTTTGACGGCGCGAACGCCCATCCGCAATCGCAAATCCAAAATCGTCAATAGTAGAGGCCCCAGTTCGCAGCAGCCTGGTCTTCCATCATGGTCGGCTCCCACATTTCCAGTCCCATGGTGACTTTGGCGACGCGCTCGGAAGATTCCTGAACGGTCTGCTTCACCTGCTCCACCATCGCCGGCCCGTATGGGCAGAACGGCGTGGTCAGGATCATCGTCACGTTTACTTCGTTCGGCGTCACATCCAGTTTGCGGATCAACCCAAGCTCAATCACGCTCATGCCCAGTTCGGGGTCATACACCTGGCGCAGTGCAGTGCGCACTTTGTTTTCAGTCTCAAGCGCTTCACCCATTGGCACCTTATTTTCAATCGACTTGTTGGCCTCTTCGCTCATTTGCCTTCTCCTTGAATGCCGCGTGTGCGGCAGGTCGGCGGCATTATAGCCAGCAGGATGATGAGCGACTTAGATTTTGGATTGATGGGGCATGCCGTGAGCGGCAATCCATCAAATTCAACCAAAAATCGTAACTGCTCAGCCACTGAATTGTCATTCCGAACGCAGTGAGGAATCCCTGGTGCCACATGCGTAGACGAATCGAGAGAGGCCAATCACGAATCGCATTCTTGCGACGCAAGAGGGATGCCGAGGCTCGGCGAGGCATGACATCGGCCTGAGCAGTTACCAAAAATCGCAAATCCCCTCGCGCCTCTACAATCATGCAGACCATGAAAATTACAGGTGTTCGATTCAAACCTTACGAAATCGGCTTGACACGCTCGCTTGGGGATGCCAACGGCCCGCATGGCAACACGCGCATGGCGATGATGGCGGTTTTCCTTGACACCGACGAGGGTGTGACCGGCATTTCACTGAGCGGGCCGGGCATGCAAGGCATGATCGCCGGCATGGTGGAGGGATTGATCGCCGGCCACGACCCGCGCGGGGTGCGCGGCCTCTGGAAGCGCATGATGGACTACGCCTTCAAAGGCGGCAACCGCGGCGTCATCACCAGCGCCATTGGCAGCATTGATGTGGCGCTGTGGGATTTGAAGGCGAAGATTAACGGCGAGCCGCTGTGGCGCACGCTGGGCGGCTCATCGCGGCGCGTGAAGGGTTACGCCAGCGATATCGGGCTGAGCCTGAGCGATGATGAACTGCGCAAGTTCTATGAAGGGCTTGCAGCAAAGGGCATGAACGCCGGCAAGGTCAAGGTTGGGCTGAACCTGGAGGATGACCATCGCCGCATCGGCATCATGCGCGACGCGCTGGCCAGAAGCGGCAAGACGCCGATCCTGATCATCGACTCAAACGAATACTGGTCACCCAAACAAGCCATCCGCCATGTCCGTGAGCTGGAGAAGACCTACGACCTGTTCTGGGTGGAGGAGCCGGCGCGGCGCTGGGATTATCGCGGGTTGCGCAAGGTGTCGCAGGGCGTGAATGCCGCCGTGTCCACCGGCGAGAATCTGCATGACATCGGCGATTTCATGGCGCTCATCGCGAACGAGGCTGCCGATGTCTATCAGATCGGCGTCGGCACATCCGGCATCACCGGCGCGATGATGGTGGCCGACATGGCGCACGGATTCGAGCATCCGGTCTCGCTGATGAACTGCCCGGCCAACTACATGGCGCATCTGGGCACGGCGCTGCCCAACCACAACATGATCGAGGTGCTTGAAGCCGGCGTCGACCAGGGCATGATTCACCAGCACACCATCGAGGATGGCTACGTCGTGCTGAGTCATGACCCCGGGCTGGGCATTGCATTCGATGAAGCAAAACTGGATGCGTGGCATGTGGAGCGGCCATCGGCGAATGCGAAGATGCCCTTCCCCCGCCGGCGGGGCGCAGCCCTGTTTGAAGTGCCGCTGACTGAACCGGATGAGTTGCCTGACTAGCGCCTGAAAGGGTGAGGCGGTGAGGGGATGAGGTGATGCAGTTTCAACCCGCCGGCTGAATTTTTCATTTCCGCACCGCCTCATTCCCTCGTCACCCCTTGCTCGTCTGCCGCTTCGTCGTTTCGCTGGATGCACCTCGGCGAAAGTTCCCAAAGATCGCCGCTATATAATCCGGCGCGCATCAAAAATTTCTGTTCGAAAACTCTGCTCGCAAGGAAAGTCACCGACTCATGCGTCAACATACCATCATCAGGCTGGTCCTCGTCATCGCGCTGATTGCACTCTCTTTCTATGTAGTGCTGCCAGTGCCGAAGCCTGATCCCATTAAAAACCTGGCCTTCTGGCAGGAACCCCGCAGCCGCGACCTTCAGATCAAGCAAGGCCTTGACCTGAAAGGCGGCCTGCAAGTGCTGCTGGCCAGCGACCTGGCCGGCGGCGTGGTGCCGACTGAAGCGCAAATGGAATCGGCAAAACGCATCATCGAGGACCGCGTTAACGGCCTCGGCGTGTCTGAGCCCATCGTGCAGTTGCAGCAGACAACCGCATTCTGGTGGAACTGCCCGGCGTCACCGACCGCAACCTTGCCATCGACCTGATCAAGCAGACCGGCCAGCTCGAATTCGTGGATGGCGGCGTTCAGTCCGCCGCCGGATGGCTCGATCATCTCGACCACGTTTGCGACTTACGGCACATTGCTGTTCCCGCAGACCAGCCCGAATTCCAAACCGATCACAGCGACTGAAGTTGCGCCAGAAGTATTCCAGACCGCATTTACGGGTGAGATACTTGCTTCTGCAGAATCCGCAACTTGATAACCTGGGCCGGCACATCGTGCAGTTTGGCATCAAGCCGCAGGATCAGGAGGCCTTCCGCCAGTTCACCAGCAGCCGGCAGCAACAGGCGCTCTGCATCGTGCTGGATGATCAGGTGCTCTCGTGCCCGCGCATTCAGGCCGTGCTGAGCGACGGCGGCTCCATCACCGGCAACTTCACACTGGAGGGCGCGCGGCAACTGGCGCTGATTCTGAGTTACGGCTCGCTGCCGGTGCCTCTGAAGCTGGAAACCACCCGCGACATCGGCGCGACACTTGGCGCGGATTCGATTCGTCAAAGCCTGATCGCCGGCATTATCGCGCTCATCGCCCTGTCCGTCTTCATGGTGATCTATTACCGCCTGCCTGGCGTGCTGTCGGTGATATCGCTGCTGTTCTTCACCGTGTTCACGCTGGCCATCTTTGTATTGTTGCCGGTCACATTGACCTTGCCCGGCATTGCCGGCTTCATCTTATCCATTGCCACCGCTGTGGATGCCAACATTCTGGTCTTCGAGCGGTTCAAGGAAGAGTTGCGCGCCGGCCGCACGCTGCGCGGCGGGGTTGAAGCCGCCTTCCAGCGCGCCTGGCCGTCCATTCGCGACTCGAACGTGAGCACGCTGCTTGTGTGCGGCATCCTGTTCTTCTTCGGCAACACCTTTGGCGCAAGCGCAGTGAAAGGCTTTGCCATTACGCTGGCGATCGGCATCGGCGTCAGCTTGTTCACCGCCATGTTTGTCACCCGCACCCTGATGCGATTGACGTTCTCGGAGTCCACAACCGAAGCGGTTCAGCAGCGCAAGGCGCTCCTGGGCGTCTAGGAAGCAACTGGTAATGCGCAAGTGAGCTTTCATGCGCGCATCGGCGCATTACTGATTCCAAAACCACCAACATGTTCAACATTTTCAAGATTGTCGAGAACCGGCGGTATTACTTCATCTTCTCGCTGATCATCATCATCCCTGGCGTTCTCGCGATGCTCTATAACGTCGCCACGCTGCCGACGCACACGCCCTGGAAACTCAGCCCGGACTTCCTCGCCGGCAATCGCTTTGAGTTGAAGTTCGACGGGCCAATCACCGAAGACCAGATTCGCGGCGCGTTCAACCAGTTCGGCGTCTCCAACCCGTCTGTCACGCGGCTGGGCACCGAGCAGGAAAATACCTGGCAGGTGCGCACAGTCTTCATCGAAGGCCAGCAGGCGCAGGAGATTCGCAGCGAACTGGGCAAGATCGCGCCGCTGGATGAGGGCCGCTCGTCGGTGCAGTCGGTCAGCGCGACGGTGGCGTCGCAGGTGACCCAGACGGCGATTCTGGCAGTTCTGGTCTCGTCAGTCGCCATTTTGCTGTTCATCTGGTGGTCCTTCCGCAAGGCGGATCACGCCATCCGCTACAGCGTGTGCGCCATCATCGCCATGGTTCACGATGTGCTGGTGGCCGCCGGCCTCACCGCCATCCTCAGCATCATCTTCGATTGGGAAGTCGATGCGCTTTTCATTACAGCCATGCTGACGGTGCTGGGCTTCTCGGTGCAGGACACCATCGTGGTGTATGACCGCATCCGCGAGAACCTGACCCGCCGGCGGGGTGAATCGTTTGAGAACATCGTCACCCGCAGCGTGGTCGAGACACTGCACCGCTCTCTGACGATCTCGCTCATCAACATCCTGGTGATGGTGGCGCTGTTGCTGTTTGGCGGCGCAAGCATCAAGCAATTCATCGCCGTGATGCTGATCGGCCTCGTCAGCGGGACGTACTCATCAGTGTTCAATGCTGTGCCACTGGTGGTGGCGTGGTTTGAGAAAGACTTGTGGGGCACGAAGCACCGCACCGTGGCGGCGCGCGCGCCGGCAGCCAAGTAAGGCTCTGCCAGATTTGTTTTGAAAGGGATGCGCCAAGCGTCCCTTTTTTGTTTTCATACCAGCCCGGCATGGTGTCGCGCTGTGGCGCGTTCATTTCCACAGAACTGCGAAACTTTCACCTGGGCGCAGTGTTTCATTCGCAGGTTCGAAGTCGCAGTTGCAGCGATGCACTTCAGCCATGTCTTTGTGCATGTGTGTCTTGTGAGGCGTTGTTGAACAAGGGAGCAGAACATGGGTGAGATGGCGGAAATCCTTAGGGCGAGTTTGTTGTCGCCGCTGGTGCTGGCATTTTTGGTCGGCGTGGTTGCCACGCTCATACACAGCGAGCTGGAGTTTCCCCAGCCTGTGCTGAATGCCATCTCGATCTACCTTGTGTTCTCAATCGCGTTGAAGGGCGGCACGGAACTCGCAGTCGCCGGCTTCAGCAGCATCCTGGCGCCCGTGCTGGCCACACTTGCGCTGGTCATCTTCGTGCCGATTGCCTGTTACTTTCTGGCGCGCGCATTCATCAAGCTGGATATCCCCAACGCCGCCGGCATCGCTGCGCTGTATGGCTCTGTCTCATCAGTCACGTTTTTTGCCGCGCTGGGGCTGGCAGAAAAGCTGAACACACCTGCTGAGCCGTTTTTGCCTGTCATGGTCAGCATCATGGAGTGGGGCATTCTGGTGGCGCTGTTTATCGCGCGATGGCGCATGCGCCGCGCAGAAACCGGCGCAAACGTGCCGATGCGCGAGATCATCATCGACACCCTGCGCGGCCGCAGCGTCATTCTGCTGCTCGGCGGCTTGTTCATTGGCTACGTCATCGGCCCCTCGGGTTTTGAGCCGATCAGTCTGGTGTTTGAAGATGCCTTTCGCGGCATTCTCACGCTCTTTTTGCTGGAGATGGGCATGGTCGCTGCGCGGCAACTGCGTGAATTCTTCAGGCTGGGACCGAGATTGCTCGCCTTTGGCATCGGCGTCCCGATCTTCAACGGCGTGCTGGGCATCTGCCTGGGCACGCTGGCCGGCCTGTCAGTCGGCGGCAGTTTTGTGCTGGGCGCCATCACCGCCAGCGCGTCCTACATCGATGCGCCAGCGGCTGTGCGCGCCACATTGCCTCAAGCCAACCCCAGCATTTACCTGACGAGTTCACTCGGCATCACCTTCCCATTCAATCTGTTGCTCGGCCTGCCGCTGTATTACAACTTCGCCCTCTGGCTGCATGGTATGGTGAGGTGAGTCCGAAGACCTGACGGGTGTTGCCAGGGGAAATGTCCATCCGCCAGGTCTTTTCATGCCATCAACATGGACATCAACGTCATCGCCTCGAACCTGCTCAGCCCGCCCCATCTTGTTTTTCTTCCTGGGCATGCTCGCCATCGCTGTGAAGTCCGACTCTGGACATGCCGCAGCCGCTGCCCAAGTTGTTGTCGATGTATCTGCTGTTGTCGATCGGTTTCAAGGGCGGCGTGGAATTGCGGCACAGCGGCGGAAGCGCGATGGTGGCGCTGACGCTTGCAGCGGCCATGCTGATGGCGCTAGCAGTGCCGCTCTACACCTTTTTTATTTTGCGCCGGCGGCTGGACGTGAGCAACGCAGCAGCCATTGCCGCCACCTATGGCTCGGTCAGCGCAGTCACCTTCATCACGGCGGTGGCCTTTCTTGATCAGTTGGGTGTGCAGCACGGCGGGCACATGGTGGCCGGCATGGCGCTGATGGAATCGCCGGCGATCATCGTCGGCGTGGCGCTGGCGCGCATGAACCGCGCCGGCGATGGGTGAGTCGCGCAATGGTTGGCGCGAGTTGATTCGCGAGTCGGTCTTCAACGGCTCGGTGTTGTTGTTGATGGGCAGCCTGTTCATCGGTTTTCTCACAGGCGATGAAGGCGGCAATGCGCTCATGCCTTTCACGGAGGGCATTTTCAAGGGCATGTTGTGCCTGTTTCTGCTGGATATGGGCCTGGTCAGCGCGAGGCGCATTGCCAACCTGCGCCAGTTGGGCGCGTTTCCCGTCGGCTTCGCGCTGGCTGTGCCGTTGTTCAATGCAGCAGTGGCAATGATGATTGCGCGCGCCATTGGCATGAGCGCCGGCGACGCGCTGCTGTTCACGGTGCTGTGCGCCAGCGCGTCGTACATTGCGGTGCCGGCGGCTATGCGCATGGCCCTGCCCGATGCCAACCCAGGCGTCTATGTCTCGATGGCGCTGGCGATCACCTTCCCCTTTAATGTAGCACTGGGCATCCCGCTCTACATGGCGGTGATCAACCAGTTCTGGCGTTAGACCTTCACAAGAGAAGAGAGAAAAAGAATCATTGCTCAAAAGTCTCTCTTCTCAATTCTCTTGCAAAAAAATGCAAAGCATCAAGCGAATTGAAATCATCACCGACGCGCTGGAAATGCGCGAAGTCCGGCGCGTGCTGGAGCGCCTTGGCATCATCGGCTACACCATCATTCGCGATGTGGTGGGGCAGGGTGTGCGCGGCGCGCAAACCGGCGATGATCTGACCGATGTGTTCAAGAACAGTTATCTGCTCACCACCTGCGAAGCAGAGCAACTGGACGCGCTGGTCGAAGCCATTCGGCCCATCTTGAAAAAGCGCGGCGGCATCTGCCTGGTATCCGATGCGCAATGGGTGATTCATTGAGTTTGTGACGTTTGAACAGAATGAATCGGACAGAATGAACAGAATTGCTGGCAGGATGAATAAACGACGTCAGTTCTGGATAAGGAAAACCTGGAACTTGTCATCCTGAACGCAGTGAAGGAACTCTGCCAAACTCGGCTCAAGCGTTCGTTTTGTAGAGATTCTTCGTCCCTTTCGGATAATGTGTGATTGAAACGGTTCGCATTTACCCGAAAAGGGACTCAGAATGACATCGCTACTCTTATCCAGAACTCGAGCTGGTTATTTCTGTCGAGGTGCATGCCATCCATCCAATTTGATGCGGAACACAATCGCATTGACGATGATCACAATGCCCATCAGCAGGAAAAGCGCCGGCAGCGACCATTCCGCCAGTGCGCCGATGGGCACGCCCACCGCCGCCAGATACAGTGTGGTGAGCAGCGACATGAGCGACAACGCTGTGGCGCGATAGCGAGAGTCGATGCGCTGGTTGGCATATGCGCCAATCAGCGGTTGCGCAGTGTTCATGGCGCCCTGCTGGGCAACGAACAACACCAGCGCCGTTGTCGCGCTGTGCTCGAAAGCCATCAGCACATACAACACCCCGGGCAGCACCGTGAGCATCAGCAGGCCGTGTCTCGGCGACAGCCGGCGCTCGATGCGCTCGGCGCGCGCGCTTGTCCATGCGGCGATCAGTGTGCCGATGGCGAGCGCCGGCCCGAACCACGCTGCCGGCACATCCGCCTGTGCCAGAAACGGCTGATACAGCGCGATCCAGTACCACCCCAGCGGGTTGGCAAACACACTGAGCAGCACAATACGCCGGTATGCAGGATCGTTGCGCAGCAGGCCGGCGCTGGACTTCAACAACATCAGCGAGGATGAATGCGCCTGCCCTTTGGCGTGATGAGGCGTCTCGCGCGCGAATGAAACGATCAGCGCAGCCAGCCACAACATGCCGGCGGTCATGGCAATTGGAATCATGAACCTGGCGAGTTGCGTGTCGGTGAAGAGCAGGCTGGCCAGCGCAAATGAGGTCACGAAGCCAAGTTGAGATGCCGCATTGAGCTGCCCAAGCGCGCGTTTGACACGCGCCTCATGATCGGGCGCGTCGCGCGGGATGCTGTCGATCACCAGCGCCTGCTGGCTGCCGGAGATGAATGCAAAACCGAAACCTAGCACGACTTGCAGCGCGATGAATTGCCAGAGCGCTGTTGCAAATAGCATGGACGCTTCTGAGATGCCAAGCAGCACCAGGCCGGCGATGACAGAGCGCTTTCGGCCGAATTTATCGCCCAGGATGCCGGTCGGCACCTCGGCGATGAACTGCGAAGCGAGCGCGGCGATCTGAAGCAGATTCACCTCGAACAAGTTCAAGCCGCGTTGTTGAAGATAGAAAACGTAGACAGGCAGATAGAAATGCAGGCTGGCGACGAATGCGCCGAGTGTGACGATGCGCGCAGTGCTGAGGCGCGCGACGCGGGAGTGAGGTTGGATCATTTTGAATCAACACAAACGATAAACAGGCGAGGCGGCAGTGGAGCCGCGATTGATCGGCGCGAATGGACGATCACAAGCGTGAAAGTCCAAGGGGATTAGCGCGTGCCTGCCATGGTGTTGATTCACTGCGTGTCCGGCGTGTCGCCGGCGGCGCAAATGTTACCATTTTGCACACAGTCCTCGGCAGGTTTTTGTAACCTGCCGAGGACTAAAAAACAAATTGCTGACGCACCTCTCAGATTCAACTGAGTCTTGCAAAAGAGCGTATCCTTATCTTTAAGGAAATACCTGCGGGGTTGTGGCGTGCAAGGTTGATGCAACTGAATGGATCGACTTGGCTGATGCACAACGCCGCTGTGCAAATCATGAGTCAATCACCCGTTCAACCCCCGATCACCCCAGACGTCGATGCCCCGCGCAGCGCAATCCCGCCGGCCCGCAAGGCTATCCACTGGTCGGCGTGCTGCCAAAATTTGCCGCAGACCCGTTGACTTTTCTGTTGAAGCTGTCGCAATCGCACGAGGAAGTGGCGCGTTTCAGCCTCGGCAATCGCGCATTCTATTTTGCCAACCATCCCGACGCCGGCAGGCACATCATGGTGGACAACAACAAGAACTGGCGCAAAGGCTATGGCAAGCTGCCGCTGATTGGCAATGGACTGGTCGCAAGCGAAGGCGACTTCTGGCGCCGGCAGCGCCGCATGATGCAGCCGGCCTTCCATCGCGATCGCATTACGCGCATGGCCGATGATATGGCCGACGAAGCCGGCAAGATGCTGGCGCGCTGGCAGCCATTCGCGCAACGCAACGAACCTCTCGACATCTATGACGAGATGCTGCACGCCACCATGGCTGTCATCACCCGCACCATGTTCGGCACGGATGTGGAAGCCAGCTTCGATGTGCTCAGCCCGTCCTTCACCGCTGCGCTTGAATTCATGAACCAGCGCATGATGTCCCCGATCAACATCCCTGAATCGTGGCCGACGCCGGTCAACGTGCGCTATCGCAGCGCCAAGCAGAAGATCGACGAGGTGGTGTTCAAGACCATCGCCGACCGCCGCAGCGGCAAGACGCAGGGTGACGATTTGCTTTCGATGCTGCTAGAGGCGCGTGATGATGAGACCGGCGAGGGCATGACCGACCAGCAACTGTTCGATGAGATCGCGACGATTTATTTCGCCGGCCATGAAACCACTGCCACCACGTTGTCGTGGATGTGGTACCTGCTTTCGAAGAACCCTGGCTACGAGCGCCTGATGCATGAGGAAGTGATGCGCGTGGTGGGCGATGCCGTGCCGAGCGCGGCGCATGTGCCGCAACTGCACCTCACGCGTATGGCGATTGAAGAATCGATGCGGATGTATCCGCCGGCCTGGATGTTCGTTCGCACCGCAAATGAAGACGATGTGGTGTGCGGTTTCAAGATTCCGAAGGACAGCCAGGTGATGATCAGCCCGTATGTCCTGCACCGCGACCCACGCTGGTGGGACAACCCGGAAGGTTTCGACCCGGAGCGCTTTCGCCGGAGCGCAGCGCCAACCGCCACAAGTATGCCTACATCCCGTTTGCCGCCGGCCCGCGCATGTGCATCGGCAACCAGTTCTCGATGATGGAAGCGCAGTTGATCGCCGCGGCAGTGGTGCAGAAGTATCGCCTTCAGCTCGTGCCAGGCGAGAAGGTGGTGGCCAAGCCGGTCGCCACGCTGCGGCCATCGCCGGGCATCCTCATGCGCCTGCAACCGCGATGATGTTTTCGACAGCATGCGCAGAATCATTCTGTTCATGCTGTCCGTCCAATCTCTCGTGGGAAAATGATGGCGTGGCAAAGGAACTTTCACTGGGGCATCGCATCTTCGACAAGCTATATCCCGCCATACGCTTCACGTATGAGCGAGTGATGGGCAATGAGTGGTTCACGGAGATCGAAGATGGATTGTGGCTGGGCGGCGCGCCGTCCCACGCCGGCGATTATCAGTTCCTGCGCGACCATGGCATCAACGCTGTCATCAACATACGCGCCGAGCGCGCCGACGACGAAGCGTTTTATGCGAAGCATGACATTCACCATGTGCGCTACAGCGTGCCGGATGTGGCCACGCCGGATTGCGACACGATTGACAGTGCTGTGAAGTGGATGAAGGGGGAAGCCGCTGCCGGCCGCACCATCCTGGTGCATTGCGCCAAAGGCCGCGGCCGCTCGGCCACCTTGCTCGCCGCTTACCTGATGGACAGTCAAGGGCTGACGTTTGTGCAAGCTCGTGACATGATGAAGGCGAAGCGCAAGCTGGTGAAGCTGGAGCTTCGCCACCAGGTGATGCTCCAGCAATGGCAGGCTGGAAAATGGTGAGCCATGCATGGCGCACAGGCCAAGTCGCAGGTCATCGCCGGCGCGCTCAACTCGCCAGAAACTGCTTGTCCTTGTCGAACTTCACCTCTTCCAGCGCTTCGAGTTGATCGCGCAGCGCCTTCGCCTGCTCGTCCACTTCCTTTGATAGATGCCCGTAATCGGCAATCTGATCGGTCGACTGAATGGCGAGTGCTTGTGAGTAGATTGTGCCGATGGCGGCGATGGTGCTCTCCAACTGCACTTCGGACTGGCGGACGCGGCTTTGCAGTGTTTCCAGCGCCTTGAGCTGGCTTGCGCGCGCGGCCAATGTTCGTTCAATCTGTTCGCGGACGGCCGGGTCATGCTCGTTGGACAACTGGCGTGTGAGCGTGCGGACAGACGCCGGCACAATCTGCAGGTCATTCTGGATCACTTGATTGCGGTAGAAGTCGTCCACCTGCCTGGCCATCGCTTCAACTGAGCCCACCCATTCACGCACCTGCTCCGCAAGGTCCTCCAAGCGCGATTTCTTCATCGGCTCCTTGGCCGATTGCGCCATGCTGTTGATCTGCTTCTGATACATGCGGGCGGTGTTGACCTTCGATTGCAGCGATGTGCTCATCGAAGCGCCGGCGGTTTTCGCCTGGCGCTCAGCTTCCGCCTCTTCGCGCTTCGCCCGTGCTTCGGGCGAGTTGTCTTCCTTCAGCATGATGCCTGTGAAGATGATGAAGATCGGGATGAGGAATGCCGCTGCGGGAAAGATGAACCAGGGAAAGACGACCCGCTGAGGATGGCTGTCATCACATTGATGACAAACAAGAAGATCGTCACGCCGATGAACGGCGATATCGCCATGATGAACTTGCGCCATTTAGAATCCATTTCGCACCTGCCATGCGGATTGTATGTCCACAACCCGAATCTGCCTTGCTCACTTGGCGAAAAGCATGAATGCCCGCAAATGAATTCGTGCACATTCGGATTGACCGCGGATCAGTCATCATTTTCTTGTCGAGGCGTATTGCTTCATCGACTCCCACAGCGGCGTGGGTGTGAAGTCCGGCTCCAGCATGCGGAAGTAATACCAGGATTGATTCTTCTCGGCGTCGCTTGGCCGTTTAAGGAACCACACGCTCATCGCGCCGGCCCACGGCCATTCCTGCCGCGCGCGCTCGAACACCTCCGGCACAAACTTCGCCTGTTCTTCCGGCGTCACGATGCCGAAGCGGCTGACATCCGCGATTTCCTCCGGCGTGTTCGGCACCGCGTTCCAGTTCACCTCGCTCAGCCAGATGGGTTTCGTGGCATCGCCGTTGCTCACCATGATGTCGCGCATCTGCATGTGGCGCGTGATGTTGGTTTGCAGCGGGCTGGTGCGGCGCTCGTATGGCCCGCCAAACAGGCCATAACCCTGAGCAGAGGCGACATCGAAGCATTTGCCGGCGCCGGCGTGATACATGCGCTGTAAGAAGATCAGGTCGTTCAATCCTCCGCCCGGGTAGCCGCCGCCATCCTGCCCGATGGTCGGCGCGAGCGCGGCTGCAATCACGACGTTGTTCGGGTCGACTTTCTTCAAGCGGTCATAGGCAAGGCACAACAGCTTTGCGTAATCTTCGGGGTTGGCGCGCTGGTTGCCCCATTCGGGGAAGATGTTTGGCTCGTTCCAGATTTGCCAGTGCGTGATGCGGCCTTTATAGCGTTGCGCGGTCGCCTCCACGAAATCTGCGAAGTCCTCGAAGTTTGCCGGCGGCCCGAAATCGCCGAGGTCGGCATAGCCGGCGTGCGCCCAGGCCGGCGGCGCGCCCAGCCGCGCGATGATGTTGAGCTTGTTGTTCTCTGCAAGGTCAACGATGTTGTCGTATTTGTCCCACGCGCTGCGGTAGGGTTCGTTGCGCCGGTCTTCGAAATCATCTTTGGCGTGAATTTCGATGTCTGACCACACGAAGGGCTGGCGAATCCACTGGAAGCCGGCGTCGGCGATCATCTGCAACGCGCGTTCTCGCTTCGCCGGCTCCACTTCGCCTTCCAGAAAGGTGTTCACGCCCAGCGGGTTGGCCGGCAGGTTGCTGATCTGCGCATCTGGCGCAAGCGCCAGCGGCGGGCGCATTTGCTCCAGCGCCAGATTCCATAGCGCCCTGAGCTGCGGGAAGCGCTCGCTCTCGCCGGTGGCGGTGTAAAGCGATTGCGCAGTGCCTGGCCACGCAAACCATGCGCCGAAAGCCGCAAGCGCAATCAGGATGGTCAGTGCAACGATGTCAGGCAGACGACGCATGATCTTGATTTTGAATGTTTAATTGCGAATTATGAATGATGAGTGACGCATGACGTTTGACAAATGATGACTCATTCAATTCAAAACTCAAAACTCATTATTCAAAATTACCGGGCATGCCCATTGCCGTTCACATTCGGCCCCAGATATTTTCGCCACACGTCATTATTTGCCATCGTGAGCAGCGCCATGGCCCAGAAGCGAGGCCGGTGGGGGTGATGCTGCATTTTCATGTTGGCTTCGTCGGGCGTGCGGTTGCCCTTCCTGCGATTGCATGCGCCACAAGCCGCCACCACATTTTCCCATTCGGTCCGGCCGCCGCGCGAGCGTGGAATCACATGATCGATGGTCAGATTCTCGCGCCCGGGCTGGATGCCGCAGGTACTGGCAGGTATATTCATCTCGCAGCAGCAACGCGCGCCGCGATAGCGGCAGCGGAAGATTGTGCGGGACGCGTACGTAGTGAAGCAGCCGGATGACTTGTGGCACCGGCAGGCGCAAATGCTCGCTGTGAATATACGCATCCGACCCCTCAATCAGTTCCGCGCGATCAGCCATGAGCAAGTGAATTGCCCGCGGCACTGGAATCACGCTCAGTGGCTCATACGTCACATTCAACACTAGGACGCGGCGAAGCGATGGCGCGCTACTGTGATAAGCGATACCTGTCTCTGGTTTGTCTTCCCCTTACTTGCGGTCAGTTTGCAACAGTCAGATTCTACTCTTTGTGTATTAACCCGATTTAAGGTTGCTCGGCGGTGAGACCTGACGGGTGCTATGGTCTTTGGTGTTGGTTGTTTGAATAAAACCATTCCGGCCGGCATGGCCCGCCGGCTTGATAATGCAGCCATGCACAACCAATGGCGCGATGATGACACGGCAACCCTCGACCCCATCGACCAGCTTATTGTTCAGGCGAGGCTGGCTGGCAGCGAGCCGGCGCTGGTGCTGTGGGGCGGCGGCAACAACAGCCTGAAAACCGAAGAGATCGATTTCGCCGGCCGGCCTGTGCGCGCTTTGCGCATCAAGGGCAGCGGCAGCGACATGAAGGCCATGCAGCGCAGCGATTTCCCAGGCGTGCGATTGGACGACCTGTTGCCGCTGATGGCTCGCGAGGACATGAGCGACGCACAGATGGTGGAATATATCGCGCACACGTTGCTCGCGCCAAACTCACCGCGCCCGTCGATTGAGACGCTGCTGCATGCCTTCATCCCGCACGCGGCGGTGTTGCATACCCATGCCGATGCGATCCTGATGCTGACCAACACGCCGGCGCGCGATGCCATGGTGCGCGCGTGCTTTGGCAACGATGTGATCACGGTGCCGTACCGCCGGCCGGGTTTCCTGCTCTCAAAAGAAGTCGGCGCTGCGGTTCAGGCCAATCCCAACGCGCGCGGCCTCGTGCTGATGAATCACGGTCTGGTGACGTGGGGCGCAACTGCGAAAGAAGCGTATGACCGGCACATCGACTTGGTGACGCAAGCCGAGGAATATGTCTTGAGTCACGGTAAAGAGATCAAGGGTCAAAAGACAACCGGAGCGCGTGAGATGGCGTTGAAGATCACGCCGATCCTGCGCGGGTTGCTGAGCAAGGACAAGCGCGTGGTGCTGCGCTTCGATGCGAGCGAGGACGCGCTGCAATTCCTCAGCCGGCCCGATGCGCAGGGGCTGCTTCAAGCCGGCGCTGCCACGCCTGACCACATGCTCAACACCAAGCGCGCAGCGCTCTTCCTGCCCCCGCTCCCTTTGGACGAACATCCCGGGAGCGAAGCGGAAGGGAGCGCGGGCTGGGGTGGGGGTGGCGATGCACTTCGCGACTATCTCGAACATCATCTCAGGGCCTACGTTGCCGAATGTCGCCGGCGCTTCAATGTACATCACGACGCAACACTGCTCAAGGCGAGCGAAGCCGCGATGGTGAGCGATCTGCCGCGCGTCATCGTCATGCCCGGTGTGGGCATGTGGACTGCCGGCAAGGACATGCTCGCTGCGACGGTCGCCGCCGACATCGCCCATCACACCTTCAGCATCATGGCCGGCGCGCAGTCGCTCGGCGGCTATGTCTCATTGTCTGACAAAGACGCCTTCCACGCCGAATATTGGCCGCTGGAATTGCACAAACTCACCATTGCGCCGGCGGAGAAGGAACTCTCGCGGCGGGTGGCACTGGTGACAGGCGCGGCAAATGGCATCGGCAAGTCCATCGCACAGCGGCTGGCTGCGGAGGGCGCGCACGTCGTGGTCACTGATATCGATCTGGTCAATGCACAGGCGGTTGCAGATGACATCATTCTCGTGAATGGGCCGGGTCGTGCAGTGGCATTTGCCCTGGATGTGACAGATGAGGCGCAGGTGCAACGGGTATATGACGAAACGGTGCTGAGATATGGCGGGGTGGATGTGCTGGTGTCGAACGCCGGCATCGCCAAGGTCGCGGCCATTGCCGACCTGTCATTGAAGGACTGGAGCTTGAGCCTGGGTATCAACGCGACTGGCCATTTCCTTGTCAGCCGCGCAGCCATGCGCGTGTTGCTGGCGCAGAACATCGGCGGCAGTCTGGTATTCAATGCAACGAAGAACGTCACCGCGCCGGGCAAAGACTTCGGCGCCTATAGCGCAGCCAAAGCCGCCGAGGCGCAATTGTGCCGCATCCTCGCCATCGAGGGCGGGCCGGCGCGCATCCGCGCCAACATGGTCAACCCCGATGCGGTGCTGACGTCCAACCTGTGGTCGCCGGAGATTCGCGAAAAGCGCGCCAAAGCGCAGGGCATTCCGGTGGAACAACTGGAGGACTTCTACACCCAGCGCAATTTGTTGAAAACGAAGATCGCCGGCGAGGATGTGGCGGAAGCGGTGTTCTGGCTCGTCAGTGATCGCTCGTCCAAAACCACCGGCGCGATGCTTCCAGTGGACGGCGGCGTGCGAGAGGCATTCCCCCGATAGGCATCTTCTGACACTTGCCAAAACTTGCCACGACAACTGACAATCTTTCCAGTTAAACCGCTTAACACAATACTCATGCGCGGGTGCTAGTATCTTTTTGCATGACAGAGATGTTGACACCACAAGACAACTCCGACTTCCGTTGGGCGCGCTCAAAGAGCTTCCTCCGGCAAGCCTGGGCGCTGGTGCGCGGACAGGACACTGCATTGATGGCTTGGGATGATGTACGCGACATCCTGAAACTGCGCGGATTCATTCGCCGTGGTGTGCAGTCCGTGCCAGTCGATCGCATTGTGGGCAGTGTGGGGCGCTACCGCGACTTCGATGACGCCTTTCTCCCGCGACAGGACACCACAAGCACGCGCTGGCGCAAGATCAACCGCGCTTTCTACGAAGACGTGTCTCTGCCGCCTGTCAATCTATACAAAGTCGGTGACGTGTATTTTGTGCTTGACGGCAACCATCGCGTGTCTGTGGCCAAAGAGCACGGCGTGAAGTTCATCGATGCCGATGTTCAGGAAGCAGTGACGCCAGTGAACCTGACCAGCGATGACATCGATGCCGACACACTGGTGCTGCTGGGCGAATATGCAGAATTTCTGGAGCGTACCCATCTGGATGTGTTGCGGGCTGGGCAGCAAATCCGCTTCTCCATCGGCGGCGGCTATGCGCGGTTGATCGAGCATATCGCCGTGCATCGCTATTTCATGGGTCTTGATCTCAAGCGCGACATCAGCGAAGATGAAGCGGTGATTGACTGGTACGACAATGTATACATGCCGATCGTGCAATCCATTCGCGCCGAGGGCATTCTGCGCGACTTCCCGAACCGCACCGAGGCCGACCTGTATTTGTGGATCATCGATCACAAGCATTACCTGAAAGAGGAATGTGATTGCGACGTGCCGGCAGAGGAAGCAGCCGCCAATTACGCTGAGCAGTTTGGAGAGAAGCCGGCGCTCAAGCGCATCGGTGACGCCCTTGGCGCAATTGGCTCGCTGGTCACGTCGGTGGTTCGCAGCGATGGCTCGCCGCCCGGCGAACAGCGCGGCTCACCGCCTTCAGGCGAGCCGGCCTGAACGATATAAACCTGACAGGTCCCAAAGACCCGTCAGGTTTTTGTTTACTCCAGCCGCAAATGGCAGCGGTCATTCAAGCTATGCAGCCGCCAGTGGCCATGTTCCAGCGTGGCTTTTGCGATTGCGGTGTTGCCAAACGTGAAGGGCTGCCGGCGCACCGCCGGCATGTTCAGCATCGCCGCCACCACCATGCCAAGCGTGCCGCCATGCGACACCGCCACAACCGTTTCGCGGCTGGTGTGCCTGGCGATCACGTCAGCAAGGAACGCATCCACCCGCCGGCGCATGTCGATCGCCGATTCGCCATTTGGAATCTGCGCCTCATGATTGGCAACGTGATACGCCGGCGTAAAAGCGGCAATTTCATCGCCAGTCAAGCCGGTCCAATCCCCCATGTTGTATTCGCGCAATCGGAGGTCCAGCATCACATCGCGGTTGCATGCCGCTGAAATCGCCCTGGCAGTTTCGGCGGCGCGCGAAAGCGGGCTGGTGTACACCACGTTGACGCGCTTGTTGGCAAAACGCTGGCCCACGCTGAGCGCCTGTGCCTTGCCGACATCATCCAGCGGCACATCCAGCCACCCCTGCACGCGGCCAGTGGCGTTGTAGGCAGTCTGCCCGTGGCGAACAAGATAGAGTGTGAGCATGATAGATATTTCCGTTTTGGAATCAGGCGTTTTGTCATGAAATTGCGCGAAGTCGCGCTCATTTCTTGTGATGGTTCGTGATCTTCCTGGCTGTCGCCAAAAACGCCTGATGGATTGATCGCCTATGGCGCCGGCAAAATGCTTCGCAGCAAATCTCGCGCAGCATCATCCGGATGCGCCTCGCGGGCGGCGCAGGCATCTGCCCATCGCAGCAAGGCATCGCGGCTCAGCCGGCGCTCGCCCTCTGCCACCAGCATCTGGCCCAGGCGCAGCAAGATCTCCTGCTCGGCGCGCTGCCGGCGCAATTCTGTGTTGCCTGACATCAACGCGCAGTGCTGCTCAATCACATCCAGCAGATCGGCGACGCCTTCACCCCGCGTGGCAACCGTCTTGAGCAATGGCATGCGCCGGCTGTGCTGGGTGGAATGGATCGCAGTGGGCAGCGACAAGCCGTGATGCCCGCTTGTGGCCTCGCCCAACTCAAGCGCCGCCTGCAATGCGGCAACGGTCGCATCTGCGCCTTCGCGGTCGGCCTTGTTCACCACCAGGATGTCGGCGATCTCGAGGATGCCGGCCTTGATGGCCTGCACGTCATCACCCATGCCCGGCGCTTCCACCACCACGACCGTGTCGGCCACGCGCGCCACATCCACTTCTGCCTGCCCCGCGCCCACGGTTTCAATGAAAATAAAATCGAAGCCGGCGGCGTCGAGCACCGAGGCCACATCGGCAGCGGCATGTGACAGCCCGCCCTTTGCGCCGCGATTGGCCATGCTGCGAATGAACACGCCGGCATCGCCAGACAGTTCGCGCATGCGAATGCGGTCGCCAAGGATGGCGCCGCCGCTGAATGGACTGGACGGGTCGATGGATAGAATCGCGACTGTATGGCCGCGTGACCGAACTTCTTTTGCCAGCGCTGCGACGAGCGTGCTTTTGCCAGTGCCTGGCGCGCCGGTGATGCCGACGAGGCCGGCGTGGCCGGCCTGTGAATGCAAGGCCTTCGCCCTGTTCAGTGCAGCTGCATCGCCATTCTCGATGCCGGTGATCAACCGCGCCAGATCGCGGCGCGAGAGCGCAAATGGCTCGCTCATGCGGTGCCGCTGCCTTCTGGCCTCAAGCGCGTGTGGCTTTGCACAAACGAAACAATCTCTGACAACGGCGTGCCAGGGCCGAAGATTGCGGTGACGCCGGCAGCCTTGAGCGCGGGGATGTCTTCATCCGGGATGATGCCGCCGGCGAACACGGGCACATCGGCCATGCCGTTGACGCGCAGCAGTTCAACCACGCGCGGCAACAGGGTGTTGTGCGCGCCGCTGAGGATGCTCATGCCGACCGCATCGACATCTTCTTCGGCAGCGGCGTTGGCAATCATTTCAGGGGTCTGCCGCAGGCCGGTGTAGATCACTTCCATGCCGGCGTCGCGCATGGCGCGGGCAATCACTTTTGCGCCGCGGTCGTGGCCGTCCAGCCCGGGCTTGGCAATCAGAATGCGCAAAGGTCGCGTTGATGACATGGTCTGATTTTAACGTCTGGTGCGTCTCGCAAAGATGCATCGTCGGAAGGAAGGTCAAATTCAAGATCGAATGTAGAGCGAACAGCAACAACATCGCTGCGGGTTGTTTGCGCCCGTCCACGTCATGTTCGACATTTTTGGATGAGCCTCTTCTGAAAAAGTTTCACTCACTGCAACGGCGATTTGCGCGGAGCGCCAGCCTGGCGCGGATACAGCTTTGGGGTCGGGCGGGTTTTCTCGATCAAGATCAGGGCGCGCTTATCTTCCCGGCCGGGGATGGACACCGAGTCGATGCGCTTGAGCGTGCCGCCCAGCGTGCTGGTGGCGACGCCGGCCTGAGCGGCTTCGGCGTGAGCATCGCTGCCTTTCATGCAAATACACAGGCCGCCCACGCGCGCCAGAGGCATCAGGTACTCCACCAGCGTGGGCAATGGCGCCACGGCGCGGGCAATCACCACATCATATTGCTCGCGGTGCCGCGGCAGATGGCCGGCTTCCTCGGCGCGGCCATGCACCGCCTGCGCGCCTTGCAGCGGCAATGCGCGAATCACCTCATTGCAGAACTGCACCTTCTTCGCCGTGCTATCCATGAGCGTGACGCTCAATGCGGGCAAAGCAATTTTCAGTGGCACGCCTGGGAAGCCGCCGCCCGTGCCGACGTCGATGAGTGTGAGCGGGCGGTTGCGCTGCGCTTGCAGCGCATGCAGCGCCGGCACGGCGGTCAATGAATCGAGAAAGTGCAATGCGAGGATCGATGCATCATCTGTCAGGGCGGTCAGGTTGAAGCGCTCGTTCCATTCCACCAGCATGTTGCGGAAGGTGAGCAAGGCGCTGGCCTGGTCAGATGACAGCGATACCCCCAAAGCTGTGGCGCCACGAAGAATGTCTTGCGCATTCATGTTGTTAATGCTGTTTGTTTCTGCATAGCAGAACGGAAATGCGTGTGCTATGCTATCTCTGATAGATTTGCAATCACTTTCTAAACATCGTGCGATGCGATTTTTCACTGTTGGCGCTGCCCCGCATCGAGTGGCCTTTTTCAGCCGCCGGCTGAAAAGGCTGCTGCAACTTGCCATCATCCTGCCGGGTTTGCTGCACGCGATGACAATGAGGCCGGCAGCCGCCAGCGCGCCATGCGACCGTGGCACCTGCGTGCTTGCCTGCGACACACGCCTGCGGCAGTGTAGCATGTACTCCACCTCAGAGCTCACGTCACGGCTGGTTGTTGTCGATTTCATGCCCTATGGCTACACCCGCGTGTACAGCAAAAGCCTGTGCGAGCGCCGCGTTTGCACGCGCCGCAATGCCTCCTGTTATCTCATCCCCTGAACAGTCCGGCGCTGGCCGCTCAGCCGGCGCGAAGCGTGCCCGCCTCCGGTAAAATTCAGCGCTGATTGCAAAGTATTTGAGCGCCGGCGCAGCGTGCTGCCGGCGCAGTGCAGGAGATAAACGTGTTCAACAAGCGAACCATCAGAGATTTGACGAAATTGCAGGGCAAGCGGGTGCTCATGCGGGTGGACTTCAATGTGCCTTTGAAGGATGGCGCGATCACCGATGACACGCGCATTCGCGGCGCGTTGCCGACCATTCAATATGCGCTGGATCAGGGCGCGGCGGTGGTGCTCATGTCGCATCTGGGCCGGCCAAAAGGGGTTGACCCGTCGCAGAGCTTGAAGCCGGCGGCAGAGCGCCTTGGCGAATTGCTCAAGAAGCCAGTGGCCTTTGCGCCAGATTGCGTCGGCCCGGAAGCCGAAGCGATGTCGAAGGCGCTCAAGGCCGGCGATGTGCTGCTGCTCGAGAACCTGCGCTTCCACAAGGAAGAAGAGAAGAATGACCCGGGCTTTGCCAAGCAACTTGCCGCGCTTGGCGATGTGTATGTGAACGATGCCTTCGGCAGCGCGCACCGCGCGCATGCTTCGACGGAAGCAGTGGCGCACTTCCTGCCCGCCGTCGCCGGCCTGCTCATGGAGAAGGAAATCAAGTACCTGGGCGAAGTGTTCGCCGAACCGGATCATCCGTTCGTCGTCATCCTCGGCGGCGCCAAGATCAGCGACAAGATGCCCGTGATCAAGAACCTGCTTCCACTGGCCGACAAGATCATCATCGGCGGCGGCATGGCCAACACCTTCCTTAAGGCAGAGGGCTACGAAATCGGCGATTCGCTGGTCGAGAATGACGCCATGAAACAGGCAGTGGATTTGCTGGCGGAAGCCTGCAGCGGCAAGCTCATGCTGCCGGTGGATGTGGTGATTGCCGACAGGTTCGACAATAATGCTGAAAGAAGGGAAGTGACTGTCGGGCAGATTCAGCCCGGCTGGCGCGCGCTTGACATCGGCGCGCACACAGTGGCGCAATTTGAAAAATGCGCTGCCAACGCGAAGACGATTATCTGGAACGGCCCGATGGGTGTTTTCGAGATGCCCAGCTTCGCGCAGGGAACGATGGCAATTGCCCATGCGGTGGCGTCCTCAGGTGCGATCAGCGTGATCGGCGGCGGTGACTCGGTGGCTGCAATCGAGCAGGCCGGCGTTGCCGACAAGGTGCGCACATCAGCACCGGTGGCGGCGCATCGCTGGAATTTCTTGAAGGCAAGGAATCGCCCGGCATCGCCGCGTTGCCGGAGAAGTGACGCATGGAAACCCGACAACGTGACTGTCGGGTTTCTGTTTTAATACGGCTCAAAGCGCTCAGCGAGATTGCATCGGACGATGTGTCGCCGAGCCAAAGGAGAACGCCCATGTCAGAAAGCAACGAGCGAATGGAATTGATTGTGGCCTATGCCGGCAACTTCGTGGACGTGGGATTTGCCAAAACCTTGCTGGATGCAAGGCATTCCATGCTATGTGCAGAATCAGAAGATGGGCACACTATGCCGTGGGCTGTTTCGCCAGCAGGCATCGGCTCCGTGCAGCTGGTCATCCGCGCTGAAGATGCAGATCGGGTGCGGCCCATCATCGAGGATCTGATCAAGGGCGAGAATGACGAGAACGCAGAGCAGTAGAACTCAGAGCGCATAACGCGATGCATCGTGCAATAATTTGCTCGGCGATCTTCGTTCTGCGCTTCTCACATCTTCGAGATGATGCCACCGCCGATCACCTCATCGCCGGCATAGCACACCAGCCCCTGACCGGGGGTCACATCGCGTTGTGGTTCATCGAACTCAAACAATGCGCCGCCATCTTTTTGCGGCGTCAAAACACCGCCGGCTTCCTTCGCCTTGTAGCGGATTTTGGCTGTGCAGCGCAGCGGCTCACTGATCGGTTCGCCGCTCACGTAGTGCATGAGCCGTGTGCCGGCGCAGCGCGCGCCTAGCTCATCCATGGTGCCGACGATCACCGCATTGCGCGTTGCATCCAGCTTCAGCACATACAGCGGCGCGGCATCTGTGGCGCGCGCTGCAATATGGATGCCCTTGCGCTGCCCGATGGTGTAGAACGGCAAGCCGTCATGCCGGCCCACTTCCTCGCCGCGGGTGTTCAAAATGGGGCCGGGCGTGGCCACCTCTGGCGCATTGCGCACGAGGAAGCCGCGATAGTCGCCCTGCGTGAGGAAGCACAGGTCCTGGCTTTCGGCGCGCTCTGCCGTCGGCAGGCCGAACTCGCGCGCGAGTTGCCGCACCTCTTCCTTTACAAACTCGCCGCAGGGGAACATCGCCCGTGCAAGGTCTTTTTGACCCAGCACGTGAAGCACATAGCTCTGATCCTTCTTCACGTCGCGGCCCGAGGGGGTCAACGCGTCAAGTAGGCACGGGCCTGATCGGCTGTGCGAACCTCGCCCCGGGCCCGGGCTCGTGGAGGCGACGGATGGCGGCGGCCCGGTGGGACCCTCCCCGAGGTTGAGGAGCCGGGCGATTTCGGCACCGCTGAGCAGCGGGCGGCGCCGCGAACCGCCGCCACCAGCGGAGCAGCGAAGTCGCCGCGGCTACCGACGGTTCACCCTCGTGGTGCCCGGAAATCGCCCAGGCCAGCGACATCGGGAGGAGCGATCCGGCTTCGACGGCGAGGTCGCGGGCGTCGCGGAGGTCCGCGCCGAGCACGCAAGCGAGCCGCACGGCGACGCCCCGCCGCCTGGCTGACGCGTCGTGCGCGGCGCTCCGGGTACCCCGCGTGGGCCAGCGCTCTGGCGCCCGCTGCGAGGTCCCAACGCTCGGGGAAGCCGGCCGCCGGTGCGGCCAAGATCGCGATGGCGACATCGACGGCCCCCGCACCGAAGCCGTCGCGGCGGCGCGCGATCTCCGCCAACCGCCCAGCCACGCGTGCCAACTCGGGCCCCCGGTCGAAGGTCTGCCAGTCCGGCAGCAGCGGCACCAGCAGCCGGCAGCGGACCGCGCCGAGCAGGGCGCGTTCCACTGCCGGTCCGGCGAGAAGGAGGCGAGCTCCTCCAGCACACGCTCCCGTGCCGCGCCTGCCGACCCCGGCGCCGCCTGGGCGAGCTGGCGCTCGGTCTCGAAGGTGAGGCGCAACTGGGGGCGGGTGGCCGCGAGCCGGACCGCGCGGAGCACACGGACGGGGTCGTCGACCAGGTTGACGTAGCGCACCGTGCGCAGGCGGCCGGCGGTGAGGTCCTCCAGGCCGCGGGTGAGGTCGAGCAGGGGACCGTGCGGCAGTCGCCAGAGCATGGCGTTGACGGTGAGGTCGCGGCGCAGGACGTCCTCGTGCAACGACCCCTGCGCCCCGACGAGGTCCACCTGTCCGAGGTCGCCGCGAGCCGCCAAGCGACGTGAGGCTCCCGCCCGAGGCGGACCGGGCGCCCGCCCAGCTCGCGCCCGAGCCGGGCGGCGAGGGCACGCGGTTCGCCGGTCGTGACGAGGTCGATGTCGTGGGTGACGAGGCCGAGCAGCCGGTCCCGCAGCGAGCCGCCGGTGAGGAAGAGCGGCGCATCGCCGGCAGCGGCCGAGATCCGTTTGAGCGTTCTCGACGCGCGCAAGCAGCGGGCGGCCTCGTCCGGACTCACGCGTCCCCCGACCACAGCGGCAGCTCGACGAAGAACCGGCTCCCCTGGCCGGGACTGGAGTCAACCCAGACGCGGCCGCCCATCGCCAGGACCAGGCGGCGGACGATGGCGAGGCCGAGACCGGCGCCCGCGGCGGCCTGGCTGTTCGGGCCGCGGACGAACTCGTCGAAGATCCGCGGCAGCGCCTCCGGCGAGATGCCGACGCCGTTGTCATGGACCGAGATGACCCCGCGATCGCCCTGGCGGGCCAGGTTGACGATGACCTCACCGCCTCGCCGGGTGTACTTCAGCCCGTTCTCCACCAGGTTGCGGACGACCTGCCCGAGGCGCTCCGGATCGGACCGGACCTGGAGGCCGTCGACGCACCGCGTGGACAGCACGACGCCGCCCTGGGCGGCCAGCGGTTCGAGCTCGTCGACCGCGGCCGCGATGACCTGGCGGGCCGCGACCGGGCCGAGCGAGATCGCCAGGTGGCCGCCTTCGAGGGCCGCGAGGTCGAGGAGCTCCTCGATCAGCCGCTGCAGACGCCGGGCGCCGTGGATCGCTGCCCGCCAGGAACTCCCGCTGCTCGGCGGACAGGCCGTCCGCGAGGTCGTCGTCGAGTGTCTCGAGGTACGAGCGCAGGATGGCCAGCGGCGTCTTGAGCTCGTGGGCCGCGTCCGAGACGAAGCGGGATCGCCTTCTCGCGTGCTCCTCCAGCATCTGGTTGGCGGCGGCGAGCTCCCGGAGCTTGTCGGCGAGGGCGCGGCGGATCCGTCGCTCGTCGCTGCGCCGGCGGGTCTCGGGGTGGGGCTCGAACAGCACGAGCGTCCGGTCGGCCCCGGTGCGGTTCGACCAGCCGAGGACGGGCAGGGGCTCCTTCCCACCCGAGAGGGTCGCTTCCCATCGCGTCGCGTGCCCCTTCCACGGGCGGTCGGGCTCCAGCGGCAGCGCCTCGACGGCCCCGCTGACCGCGCCGCCGCGACCCCGGAGGAGCCAGGCGGCTCGGGAGTTGCGAGTTGACGATCCGCCCTTCTCCGTCGACCAGGACCGCGGGGATGGGGAGCAGCCTGAGGAGCGTCCCGGGGTCGAAGGCGCCGAGGGCCGCGTGGGTCAGCCCGAGCTGGTGGGCGGTCTCGGCCTGCGGCACCGCGAGAGGCGGTGCAGGAGCAGGTGGGCGACGAGCATGGCGAGCGCGAGGCGCTCGGGCCGTCGAGAGCGTGGAGCGACGAGCAGCACGACCGGCTCGCCGGACGGGGTGGAGAGAGCACGGGGAACGGCGCAGGGCGGTCACGCCGCGGAGCCCAGGGCGGAGAGTAGGCGCTGGCCGACCCGCGGATCGCTCGCGTCGCCGCCGCGACGGGACGGGTGCGCGGACCTCGGGCTCGGGAAGCGCTCGACGTCGACCTGAGGTCGTGGGACTCGGGGGTTGGAGCTCGCGAGCACCCGCCACGTGCCGCGGCCTCGGGGACAGCACCGACACCCGGCCCGCGGCCGCGCCAGGCGGCCACGTCACCTCCACGGCCGGCCGACCTGGCCGCGGGAATCAACGGACCGCGATCTCGCCGGCGACAGCCAGGCCCTCCAGAGCGAGGTCGGCGCGTGCCTGCTCGCAGACGGCGCAGACCGGCGGCTCCTGAGGGCATCCAGGCGGTGACGGGTACGCGATCCGGCGGCGCTCGTGAAGGATCACCACCAGGCCGCGGTCCAGCCGCGTGTTACCATCGCCCCCATGGCTTCGGCCGGCCGACCCTCCAACCCTCGAACGCGGCGGGCGCGGCAACGTGATCGTCGCGTTGCTCTCTAGGCTGCTGCCGCTGCGGTAGGCCAGCCGGCCGAGGTGCGGCTCGGCTCGCGGACGGGAACCGCGTCGAGTGGGTGCGCGGTGAGGCGCCCGTCGTCCTCGTGCTGCCGGTCCCGGCGAGGGCTGGTCGCGGCTGGCCGCCCGCGGGAACGGCTTGGCGGCGAGCTCCAGAGCTGCCAGCGAGGTGAACCCGCAGCTCCTGGCCCGCTGCGCGATGTGCGCGTGCGGGTGCCTGGGAGCTGGTGCGCGGGGAGCTGCGGGCTGCCGCCTGACGGCGACGTTCCCCGCCGACGGCGGGAGACCGGTGGCTGCGTGCACGTCATCGCCGGACCCTGGAACGGCGAGGACGAGTCGTGGTGGGAGGTGGCCGAGTGGCTGAGCGGCGACGGAGCGCGTACCCCGACCTGCGCGAGGCCAATCCCGACCTCGGCCTGTACCCGCCGCGCGGAGTCCGCGTGCTGATCCCAGTGGGGCTGCTGGCGCCCGAGTTCCGCCGAGTCCCCGCCGGCGCGGGCCTCGTCGCCGCGTCCCCCGCCGTCGTCCGCCCCCGGTCGTGGCGGCCGGGACCGCGGTTGCCGTCGCCCGTGCCGCTGCGGACGCCGACGGCGTACCGCCGGGTTTCGCCGACACCGTAGCGGGGTCGGCGAGCTGGAGTACCGCGACGCGAGGCGGTCTACCGCCTGCGGCCCGGCGAGGCGCTCTACTCCGCGGTGGTCGTCCGCTTCACCGGTCAGCTGCTCGCGGTCGACGTCAACGCCACCGCGATCGAGCTGGCTCGGCGTCTCGGGCATCGACGACGTCACCAAGATCCCGGTCGGCTATCCGGTCCGCATCCCGTTCGAGCTGCTGCTCCCGGAGTACCTGCCGGCCGACGACCCGCGGCCGCCAGGCGTGGGAGAAGGAGCGCGAGGAGCTGGCGGCGATCCGGCGGGCCATCCGCGCCGCCAACCTGGACGGCATCCACGTCATCCTCGACGCCGGGCACGGCGGCGGGGACACCGGCGCGATGGTCGGCGGGGTGTGGGAGAGCACCTACGCCTACGACGTGATGGCCACGGGTGCGGCGCGTGCTGCAGCGCGAAACCCGGGCGACGGTGTGGATGACGGTGCGCGACGCCACCGGGCGGGGCGCCCCGCGATCGTCGACGTGCTCCCCGCAGAGTCGCGCAGCAGCGCTGCTGGTCCACCCCTCCGTACGACCTCTCCGATCCTCGACCGGAGTACACCTGCGCTGGGTGCTCGCCAACGCCGTCCTCGAGCGCCTGCGGGCGCAGAAGGTGGGCGCCGGAGCGGCTGGCCTTCGTGTCGATCCACGCCGACTCGCTCCACCCCTCGGTGCGCGGCCTCATGGTCTACGTGCCCGTCGCCACCTGCGGCCGGCGCGCGCCGAGCCCGGCCGGCATCTGGCCGTGCGAGGAGCGCGACCTGAAAGCGCCGCGCTTCCCGGCGGCTTCCACTCCCGGGCCGAGGCGCTGTCGACCCAGCTCGGCGAGGCGATCGTGCCGGCGGCCGGGCGGTTCCGTGGTCGCGGTGCACCCCTACCAGCCGGTGCGCTCCTCGGTGCTGCGCGGCGGCTCCCGCTGGGTGCCGGCGGTGCTGAGGTACAGCCGGGTCCCGACGTCGGTGCTCGTCGAGATCTGCAACCTCACCAACGAGGAGGACCGGGGCACTGCTGCAGACGGGCGGCTTCCGCGAGAAGCTCGCCCTCGGCCTCGCGGCCGGGCTGGCGGAGGCGTTCTCGCGATGAGGAGCCCGGTGGCGTACGCCGGACTGGCGTTGGCGGTGCTCGCGATCTCGTGGGGAGCGCCGCTGGCGCGCCTCACCGTCGCCGCGCCCCTCGCCGTGGCGATGTGGCGCATGGTCTTGGCGACGGCGCTGCTGCTGCCGCTCGCGCTGGTGCGCGGCTCGCTGCGCCTGGCTCGCCTGACAGCGCGCGCCGCGCTGCTCGCCGGGGCCTGTGCCTGGCCCTGCACTTCGGCACCTGGATCCCGTCGCTGTGGCTGACCTCGGCTCCGGCCTCGGTGGTTCTCGTGACGACCTCGCCGCTGTGGGTGCTGCTGCTGGGGCCGCGCTTTCTCGGTGCGCCGATCCGGGCCCGCAACCTGGCTGCTTCGCGCTGGCGCTCGCCGGCGTGGCGATGATCTCCTGGGGGGACTTCGAGGTCTCCCTCCGCGCCCTGCTCGGGGACGCTCATGGCGGCTCGGCGGGAGCCCTCGCGGCGGCCGGCTACATGGTCGTCGGCAAGCGCATGCGGGGCCGCCGTGCCCGCTGCTGCGGCTACCTCGCCATGGTCAACCGGCGGCGGCTGCGGTGCTGGTCCTCGGCGTGGTCGTGACGGGGACCGATCCCTGGCCGCGC
>CAWDST010000031.1:0-67322 GCA_963804965.1 uncultured delta proteobacterium | reverse complement strand
CCGGCGTCGGTACCGGCCAGGACACTGGAACCAATGCAGAGATAGCGCGCCAAAAAGGTATCTCAAGGATACTCACCGGCGAAACCACGCTGTTATAAAAAGCTCCGGCCAGATGCGCGAACATCTGGCCGGAGTACCAACCAACCAACCAAACCACAAAGGAAAAGTATCATGCCAGCAAACGAATCGCAACACGTAGATTGCCCGGTACCAGCGAAAGAAAGAAAAGTCTTTGAACCGGGCGTCTATTTTGACATGGGCAATGAGACCTATCATGGCTCGGCTGGTATCAGCAAGTCTGGGCTCATGCTGTTCGCGGACAATCCCGAAAAGTACCACTGGAAATACGTCCTGGGGAATGATCCGGACACAACAAAAAAACACCTGGATGTAGGTCAGGCATTTCACACCGCTACTCTCGAACCGGAAAAGTTCGAAAAATTGTTCGTTGTTGCCCCTTCTCTCAACAAAAATTCCACCGCTTACAAGGACTGGAAAGCCTCGATCAACGGGGACATGACCATTCTCGACGTCAAAGATTACGACATGGCAATGGGTATGGCCCAGAAAGTTCGTCGGCATCCCATTGCCAAAAACCTGGTTGTCGATGGTTTTGCCGAGTCCAGTATCTTCGCAAGCGATCCGATTACCGGCGAACTCGTCAAGGTCCGTCCGGATTACAAAACCGGGGATGTTGTCGTCGACCTGAAATCCACCACCGATGCCTCCGCCGGCAAGTTTTTCCGGGACATGTATACATTCAAATATTTTGTCCAGGCCGGCATGTACCGCGAGGTGATCAACTGGGTTGCTCCCGGCGAGATCAACGAATTCGTTTTCATTGCCGTAGAGAAGGATGAGCCTTTTTCGATCGGGCTGTATCGCGCCTCGAGAGAGGATAAGGCATATGGGGTCGACAATTTCCGGCGAAATCTGGACATGTTCGCCGACTACAAACGGCGCAACTACTGGCCGTCTTACAACCTCGACATGATCGTCGACACCGCTCTTCCCGCCTGGGCACAGAAGAGTGAAAACTGGAAGGACATTCAAAACAGATAGGAGATTGACACAATGGAAAACTCATTGCAGCCATATGAACAGCAACACGCCTTGGTGCAGCATCAATCCGTTTTTTTCAACATCAAAGCTTTTGAAGACGGCCAGCGCATGGCCACGCTTCTTGCTCAGAGCCAGCTTATTCCACCCAACTTTCAAAAAAATCTACCCGACTGTCTTATCGCCCTCGAACTCGCTATGCGAATCGGCGCCTCGCCCATGGCGGTAATGCAGAACACCTATCTCGTACACGGCCGTCCTGGCTATTCCGCCCAATTTGTCATCGCGATGATCAACAGTTGCGGCCGGTACAGCCCTCTCCGCTTTGAATTAACCGGCGAGGGAGATGACCGGAGCTGCTACGCCTGGGCCTATGAACTGACCTCCAGGGACAAACTGACCGGACCGGTAGTGTCCATCGAAATGGCCAAGGCTGAAGGGTGGTGGAGCAAGAAAGATAAAAATGGCAAGGAGACATCCAAATGGCAAACCCTGGCGGAATTGATGCTGCGGTACCGGGCGGCAGCCTTTTTCGGCCGGCTGTACGCTCCTGAGTTATTAATGGGCATTCAAACTGCTGAAGAAATTTACGACACGTCAGAACCGGCAGCCGCCGGTCCAAGCAGATCCGCCGGCGCCAGTGATCTTAATTCCCGTTTTGGCGGCAAGGGGCCGATCATTGAAGCAGAGGTTATCATTCCTCCGCAAAGCACTCAACCTGAGGCCGGAACTACTCCAACAAATCCCCCCGATCCTCCCCCACCCTCCGATGCTGCGCCCATAGACCCGAGTCAGCCTGCAGGCGAGCCATCCCTTCCTCCGCCGCCAGGGACCACAGAAGATTCCTCCTGCAGGTAAAAAGGAGAGAAAGAAGACCTCCAAGTCGCCGGCTCCGACAGATCCTCCTCCATATGTCGGACACAAGGGAGGCAAAAATAGCCACATTCAAAGAGGAGTTGGACGGCATCCAAAATTTTGCGGAACTCTTCCGCTGGCCGAAAAACAACCAGACTCCGTCTGGCCGAGGAACTGCCACATGAAGACGATCGCGGGGAGGTGCTCGCCTATGCGATATACCGCGAGCATTGTGAATCGATCAATGACTGTGAAACCGTCCAGTCCATCAATGAATGGGCGGAAGTGAAGATGCCAAGTTTCTTCAAGGCTATCGAGGCGAAACACCAGCCATCTGCCAACCATCTCTATGCCATGGCTCAGAAAGCCGCCCTGACCAGGATTGATGCACTTCGAAGGTTGGAAGGGGAACAGTCCGAAGAGGGTGTCGCCGGGAGCGGCTATTCAACTGAATATCTCCGCTTTCAGGAGCAGCTTTACAGCAGGATGAACAGCTTGGATCTTGACCGCTGGGCGTTTGCCGTCCAGGCCAGTATCGACAAGCTGAATCCAAACGAGAAAGCAGCTCTCTTTGCGGAGATAGGCGAGCGGCGGACGGAGCTTCAGAAAATCGAGGCAGTAGCCGGTCAGCAAGAATAAATGTCCGCAGACCAGAAAAAAGAAGATAGGCCCTGCATTATGCAGCGGGGCCTACTCGTCTCCATCAAGTGGTGTGACATGGCTCAGCAGCATGATATTTGCCGAGGCTGCCAATGGGATTTGGAACGCTCTGAGAGTTTGTGGAAATCGAAAAAACGAGCGACTTGATTTATGGACCCTAGCGGTTGGATAAAGTTACACAGAATTCTTTTGGATTGGGAGTGGTATAAATCTCCTAACATGGTTCATGTGTTTTTACATTTGATTTTATCGGCCAACCATGAGGATGGAAGATGGCAGGGGCACGAGGTCAAGCGTGGCCAGTTGTAACCGTTCACCGGGATAAAAGAATACGTCGCGCTGCTGTCCAACTTATGGGTGTCAAAAGGAGTTAAATCGGCAAGGATAACGTCGGACAAGGGAGGTGTTTTTCGGAGAAGGAGGCGTTGACGAGTTTCGTCAAAAACTCGAAAGCGTTGATACCATGAAGCTGGCAAGTTCTGACCACAGTTAACAAGCGCCCGGTAAAATGCTCTCCAACTTGCGACTGCGACCCGAAACAGATTTTCCGCCATTGTACGGCAGGCCTGATGGCTCGTTCGGCAATATTGTTGGTGGGCTGGACGCCATGATGGTCAAGGAAGGTGAAAAGGTGCTGCCAGTTGTCAAGCAGCCGTTTTGTTCTAGTCTGCACTCTTGGATCAGAACTGTATCGGAAAATTACACAGAAATCGTGCATCCGTTCCCGCATGGGCAGAGTATCGAGCAGCAATTTTTCCCTGGAGCCTCCGGAGCCCAAAAAAGCATGCCAGAGGGAGAAGACAGTCTCAATTTCCGCCAGCATGTTTCTGGCGAAGCAAGAGGCATGGGGACTTGACCGATCTTCCTTGAGTGCTTTCAGTTTGCGGATAATATGTGCCCAGCAGAGTTGGCGGAGACCGTTTTTATGGTAGCTTGCATAGGCCGAATGATCGTCACTGGTAATGACACCGGCGAAGGAATCGCCAAGCACTTCTCGCAGCACTTTGGCGCCGCGACTGGGAGACACATGAAAGAGGACGGCCTCTGGAGCGACAAAAGTCCAGAGAAAGCGACTTTTTCCTTGGTATTTCCAGCCGGTTTCATCAATATTCAGGAACAGGGCCGAAGCGGCATACTGTTTGATGGCGCCGACTACCGGCAAACAGGCGTTGGAGGCACGTTCGGCAGCATTGCAGATGGCACCGGTGGAGATTGTAACGCCAAAGAGCGATTGCATAATCTCGGCAATTCCCCTGCGGGTGACGCGATGTACTGAGGCCAGGTAGGCGATGGCTGCGTGGGTTCGGGGACCGAAATTGGAGTGGGCGACATGCTCGGGCAATGAGGCGATCGTGCTGTGCCCGCAAGGACAAAGTAGCGAGTGACAGCGATACTCCTCCTTGACCGGGACGATCACCGGCAGATCAAAAACCTGGTGCCGTGCCGGCCCCACGAAAGGGTTGATAAAGTTTTTTACTAAAGGACTTCGGCAAAGTTCGCAACGGTCCGGGAAGATATCATGGATTTTATCCATTGCTTCGGCCGGCAGGAGTTTTCTGTTTTTGCCCTTATGGCCGGGCTGTCCACCCTGTTTACGTACGCTCTTTGTCTTCTTTTTAGCCTTTTTCATGCCGGGTGGATCAGAAGAAGGTGGGCGCGAGGAGTTTGACGAATTTCTGGTCAGAGCGGGCGATGTTCTGTTCGAGATGGCGGATATGCTGCGGCAAGAGAACAGGAGTTTCTCGATGACCGCCTCCCTGCCGGAATCGTAGATACGACTGGGCTTCCTGCCTATTCATTGCAGAGCCTGTCGAGGTAGTTGCGGATCAGGGGATAGCCGTACATGGCCTTGATGGAGGTCAGTTGCTTTTGGGATTTATTTTTTGTGCCGCGACCGGAGGTCAATCCGAGGAAGGTCCAGTTGGCTGCCCGATAACAGGTTCCCGGCGAATTTTTCGGTATCGACAAAGGTTTCAAGCCAGAGGATCGGATGATGGTATAATTTCTGCCAATCTTGAGAAATGGTTTTGACAATACGGCCAAGCAGATGTGAAGCAAGGTGCGGCACCCGGACCCATGGCAAAATAAGGAACCTGCTGTTATAGGCCAGCAGGTGGCGGTTGAGTTCCCTGGCCTCTCGCGACCAACCGAGGAAGTTGTCCCGGCAGTCGATGGCGTATGGTGCCGAGGAAAAGGCGAAGCAGGCCAGCACCCTGTCACCGGCATAGACCAGATACTTGAGATGTTCGCCAACCAGGTGGGTATATCCCAGGTAGTGATACTGTCGGACCAGGGCATTGAAGAGTTTCTCTTCAGGCGTCCTTCGAACCTGTCGCAGTTCGATCGGTGCAAGATCAGCCAAGGCACCATCTATCGAGGTTGGTTGAAAATCGAAAGTCGCCTGAGTTTTTCTTCGTCTCTGGGCATTATTATTGTTGTCAATAATCCTGGGCGGAAGAGTTACCAGTTGATTTCGTTCAAGTTGGAGTAAAAGTCCACGGCAGACACCGTCTTTGAGCTGGCCGTTGGCCTGACGCCAGTCCCAGGCCTCACAGAGTCTACGGGAAATGGCGCTGCGACCTTCGCTTTTGGTAGTCGTCTATGACCTTGCGAATGAAGGAGAGATCGTCTTGGGTAATTACCCTTTTGCGGTAGGTGAGAAGAACGTTCATGAAAATGAACGTAACAGAATCAGACTTTGAACGCTAGCTTTTTTTCAGAGGATCGTTAAAATCCCGGTGAACGGTTACATCTACTCTGCGACCACTACGCCAATGGATACGCCATTAGGTCATGTAGTTCACTCTGTCTACGATCTGCTAATTTCCGAAAGCCTTGGGTTTCATGTCGATTATGACAAGTCCCTTGGTCAGCTCTATGAAGAGCACAAGAAGAACGATCTAGAGTCGCCGAAGGTCGAGCAACACCAGATTGACTCCCTGATAGATAAGTGCTCAAGCTCTATTTCTGAAATTCATCGCCCAATTTACAAGAATAAGACCGCGCTGCAAGCCAATATATTCTCTAGCGTGGGGGTGCAATCCCGTCCGGTTGGAGCCCCGTTTACTTTCGAAACATTTCAGTACATGAATGAGGAGTTTACGGAGGAGGCGCCGGAAATATTTAAGGGCAAGGTGTCAAGCTACAGCAACAACAGCTTTACGGGGCGAATTTACATATCGTCAGAAGGTTGGGCAGTGCCATTTGACACTTCAGAAAGCTCTCGAACAGAACAAAACATAAGATTGCTTGTGGCAAGCTTAAGCGTTAATGCAGTAAGGATTGATAGTGAATGGAGTTCCGTGTATTGCAGAGTCTTCAAGACCAAATCAAGGAGCGGCCTGTTGAAACGGTATCTCATAGTTGACGTTTCGCATCAACCATTTCGGGGCCGCTGATGCCCATCAAAAGCATTGGGGGAAAATTTGGGACATTTCCCGTAATAAAATTCTGGGGAAATCTCAGGTGGAAGTCTGGGAACTTTATCAATTTCCAACAATAAAATGTACCAGACAAAGCTGGTTATTTTGCCTTTAGTGCGCCAAGCGCAGCTTGGTGCTTCTTATAGGGTGCCCTGCCTAGTTCCTGGGCAGGAAGTCCCCATCGGGCAAAGTCTAACCAACAGCCCGTACCGAGTGTTGCGCGGTTGGCGGAGTCGGAAGATCGGTGAACAAGAGTTGTGAAGCGTACACAGGGAACACTGCAGGCCGCAGGTGATTGTGTCCTGCCTCGATGGAGGCTGAAGCTCAATTGACAGCAGGTGATTTTTAAGTAAAATAAGCGAGGAGATTAAATGGCTACTTACCCCTTTGATATACATAGCCTTATTAGAATATGTCGTGAAAACGATGTTACATCAGTGAGCCTTTTCGGTTCTATCGCGAGAGGAGAAGCAACGGAAAAAAGCGATATTGATTTACTCGTCAAATTTGGGAAGCGGAAAAGTTTATTGAGTGTAGTGAGATTAGAGCGACAACTCGCAATGGCCTTAGGGAGAAAAGTCGACTTAATAACAGAAGGTGCCTTGAGCCCCTACATTCGTGACAATATAATTCACGATTTGGAGACAATCTATGCCGCGTAGCGATATCGCCTATCTCCGACACCATGGATGCAATAAATCGAATAGAAGAATACTTGGAAGCGCATCCCCCGGCCGGGCCCGGGACCGAACCTAAAAGTAACTGTCGCGGAAGCGACCTTTTTTGATTATTACTTTTCCGCAAATTGGTGATGCGAAGTAGGCCGAATAGTCAATGGTGTCTTCTGTTGAAGCAGAAACCCGTTTAATAGCGTGGTCCCGAATGCCGTGACCCATGCATTGGTGAAGCTCGTATACCCCTTTAGGGAATACAGATCTATCCCGTTTAGAAGAATACTTTTAATCACCATTCGGCCACCGCCATATTGACAAGGAATTGAATATGGTAAGAAATCAAAACAAAAAGAAATATCGAAGTTAACCCTTCACATATTGCAACCCGATGCCGCCGGGATTGATATTGGTGCCACTGAAATCTATGTGGCCGTACCCTCCAATCGATCGGTCAAACCGGTCAGACGATTCGAAACATTCACCGATGACCTACATGAGCCGCCAAATGGCTCAAGGAACTGTGGCATCAAATCGATCGCCATGGAATCGACAGGTGTTTACTGGATTCCGGTCTTTCAAATCCTGGAGGCTTACGGTTTTGAAGTTGTGCTCGTCAATGCCCGACATGTCAAAAATGTTCCCGGTCGAAAAACCGACGTTCAGGACTGCCAATGGCTGCAATATCTCCATTCGGTGGGGCTGCTGCGCGGTTCCTTTCGGCCGACTCAAGATATTTGTGCCGTGCGTTCTTTGCTCAGACACAGAGACAATTTAGTCAAAGCGGCGTCATCGCATGTCCAGCATATGCAAAAATCGTTGACCCAGATGAATCTGCAAATCCACAATGTCATCAGTGATATTACCGGAGTTACCGGTATGGCAATTATCGACGCGATCCTTGCCGGAGAGCGTAATCCGTTGAACTTGGCCGATCTAAAAGATCGAAGAATAAAGGCTGACAAACAGACGATCGTCAAATCCCTTAAGGGAGACTATCGTCGCGAGCATATTTTTACTCTGAAACAGATTTTACAATCCTATCGTAATTACAGCAGATGATCCAGGATTGCGATGTGGAAATCGAAAGTCATTTGAAAGAATTTGATGCTCGCATTGATTCGGACGATTCTCCACTCCTCCAACAAAGAATCTCAACGGAACGCACAGAAGGCGAGTCTAATTTCGATCTAAAAACCCACATGTGTCGATTATTGGGAACAGATTTGACCCAGATTGACGGCATCAGCGACTTGACCGCCCATATATTTTTCACTGAAGTAGGACCGGATCTCTCATAATTTAAGACTGTCGGCCACTTTTGTTCTTGGCTCGGACTGTGTCCAACCAATAAAATCAGTGGTGGAAAAATACTGTCATCGCGTACTCGACCAGGCTCAAATCGCGTTGCCCAGGCACTTCGGATCTCAGCCAATTCGCTCTGGCGGAGCAAATCCTTCCTTGGCGACTATTTTCGACGGATCCGTTCTCGGCATGGAGCGCCGAAAGCAATAACGGCAACAGCACATAAACTCGCCCGGATCATATATCACCTCGTCAAAGAGCGAAAACCTTTTGATGAAACTGTTTTTGCAGAACATGAGAAGATTCATCAGGAACGATTCAAGAAGCGAATACTCAGACAAGCAAAATCCATTGGATTACAAATTGTTGAGGCATAATTTTCAATTTGTTACTTAGAAGGAGTTACAGAAGCGGATTTTCATAAACGATATTTGATCCAGGACGGTGTAATTCGACAAATCGAGATTATCGGTGAAGCGACAAAACAATTGTCAAAGGAAACACGAGACAATTACCCACATACTCCCTGGCGCGATATTGCTGGTATGCGAGACAAATTGACTCATCACTATTTTGGCGTGGATATGGAAGAAGTATGGCTAACAGCGCAAGATGATCTTCCAACTCTCAAACGGGAAGTTGAGATGATTCTCAACGTCTACAAGGAATGAGCAAACCATAAAAATGGATTCCAGGGATTCCGCGAGTTCCACAAGTTCGGGAGACATCTGGGAAGGCATCTGCTTGTAATTCCTTCATTTATGACAGCGAACGCCGCATCTCCGCAAGGTTTCCCCGTCTTTGCAAACAGGCAAAGGGTCAGCTCTGGAAATGTGAATAGCGTTAAAAATCCGATACTTTCAGGCAAGACTCCATATCCGTGCAGCCATATTCGCCTGACTCCATCTCTGTTTGTCACCCTCTGCATTGGCGGTACGGGGGAGCCTTAAGGCTTCCCGTGCGGTTAAGAGAAAATCTAAAAACCCTTCTCCCTGTTTATATTTCCCTATTAATTCTCATCCTTATCAATTATGTTCTGCCGTTTAGAAACACATGAAAAATTGATTTTTCTTAACCATTAAGGAGATGAATCATGCGTAAACCTTCAATTCACACCAGACCCCTGTTATGGACAATTTTTTTACTCGGCCTCTTTATCTGGACGGTTCCTTTTGATCGACCAGCATCAGCCACTGAAGGTGGCGGCAGCGCCTATCCGAACGGGGCGGAGGATTTCATGTCAGGCGCATTGCCTCCTCCTGGAACCTATTTTATCGATTACGTGGAGTACTACCGCGCAACGTCACTCAAAGATCAAAACGGCAACAACCTGGTCCCGAAGTTCGACCTCGATGTGGCTGTCAATGTATTCCGTCTCATCCATGTCACTCCATATAAAATACTTGGGGCCGACTGGGCAATGCACGCCTTCCTGCCGCTTGTGAGCATGAACGTCGATGCGACCATGGGAGAGGATGACAAGGCAGGCCTGGGCGACATTATTGTCGACCCGTTTATTCTCGGCTGGCATTCCAAGAACTTCCACGTCACGACAGGACTGGATATTTATCTCCCCCTGGGAAATTACGATAAAGATGATCTGGCGAATACCGGGCGCAATTATTGGACCTTTGAGCCGGTAGTGGCATTTACCTATTTATCGGATAACGGTTTTGAGCTGTCAAGTAAGTTCATGTATGATTTTAACTTGGAAAATAGCGATACAGACTACAAATCAGGCCAGGAATTTCATTTTGATTACACCGCCGGCTACCATTTTGGCAACAACCTGACGGTGGGTTTAGGTGGGTATTATTATTACCAGACCACCAACGACGAGCAGGATGGTGAGAAAGTAGGAACGGACGGTTTCAAAGGCCGGGTAATGGCCTTAGGCCCCCAGGCAAGCTACAGCTATAAAAACATGTTTTTTACCCTCAAGTGGCAGAACGAATTTGATGCCGAAAATCGTCCCGAGGGGAATAATTTCTGGTTTAAGTTCATGTATGCTTTTTAAATTGTCTGGGAAACCTGGGACACTTGCCGTTACAAGTCGCCGCAGGAAGCTTAATGCCTGCCGCCACCGTGGCGACGGCCATGGAAATGACCGTAGTTTTTATGTCCACGGTAAACGCCATGGTCCCTGTAACCACGATAACGGTAATCGAGAAGAATGTTCGGATAAAAAAATGGCCTGTATGGAGAGTAGTAAGGACTGTATCCGTAGTAATTATAACTGTTTGGATAATCATTGTAACCATACGGGTAATACTCATTAGGGTATGGGTCAGCGTAGTTGTAGGCCACGCAACCGCTGCAGGTCAGTAATACGACTGCCGCAAAAAACACATGCAGTTTCATGTTTCACCTCCATTGTCGACCGCGACAAAAATAAGGGACATTTCCCGTAATAAGGCCTTACATCATACTGAGCGTGGAGCTTCTTGCAAGATGCCCGTCTCATGTTCTCGGGCAGAAAGTCTCCATCGGCAAACGCTTAAATAAGCAGGTAATTTTTGGGTCATACTGACATGTGCGACGGTAAGGCTGTCTGAAAATGCCCTTTTCCCCCATATCTTCATTATACTCGAAAGGATAAGATCTTTTCCGACTGGAACAACGGCTCTTTAGATATATTCGCTTTCTTCCCTTCTCTCTATCCCCCTCCTGTCTGGTGACAAAGGGACCGATCAACCTTATTTTTGGAATCCGGGAAAGGACACTATTGACGGCCCCTGGTGGGGCAGAGAGCATTTTCCGGACCAACCTGAGGAAAATTCGATAACCTATGGATACTGCAGTGTTGTGGACAGTCCGTTGGCTTGATGCCATTGATAAAGTGGATCGCCGGCAGTGGGATAAGCTGGCCCTGCCGCTGTCGACACCCTTGCTGGAATGGCAATGGCTGCATCATCTGGAAGCATCCGGCAGTATTTCGCCTCAATTCGGATGGCAACCGCATCATTTAACCGTCTGGGATGGACAGGAACTGGTTGGTGCGGCACCGCTGTATTTGAAAACGCATAGTGACGGGGAATTTATATTCGACCACGGGTGGGCGCAATTGGCAGGGGAATATGGGGTGAAATATTATCCCAAGCTGGTCGGCATGAGCCCGGCAACACCGTCCGTGGGTTATCGGTTTCTGATGGCTGAGGGTATTGATCAGCCCGGCTTGCTGCGCCGCATGCTTGCTGCCATCGATCAATTTTGCCAGCAGGAGCAACTCTCCTCCTGCCATTTCAATTACGTCGATGTACCTTGGTTTGCCGGGTTACCGTCGGACGGATTCATCGGCTGGCAGCATCAATCCTACCTGTGGAAAAATTTGAATTTCAGTTGTTTCGAGGAGTATTTACAGACCTTTAATTCGGTCCAGCGACGCAATATTCGTCGTGAACGGCAGAGCATGATAAGGCAGGGCATCGATATCCGCACCTTCACGGGCGACGATATAACAACCGAAATGGCTGCTGCCATGTATCACTACTATCTCAACACCAATGATCGCTACGGTCCCTGGGCGGCCCGGTTTCTCAACGGCGATTTTTTTACCGGAATCTTTCAGGATTATCGCCACCGCCTGTTGATCGTTGCCGCCTTCAAGGATCAAGGTCCGGTTCCCATCGCCATGTCAATGTCGCTGGTGAAGGACCGCCAGCTGATCGGCCGCTATTGGGGCTGTGCGGAACCTGTCAAAGATCTGCATTTCAACATGTGCTTTTATGCCCCTATTGAGTGGGCCATCGACAACGGCATCGCAACGTTTGATCCCGGTGCCGGTTCGCCGCACAAAATTTATCGTGGCTTTGCGGCAGTATCCAACACCAGCCTGCACCGGTTTTATGACCCGCGGCTGAAGATGATTTTCAAGCAGCTCATTGACAGGGTTAACAGTCTGGCAGAAGGGGATATCGATGCTTTAAACCACCATTTGCCCTTCGCGAAGAAAGACCGGCACCCGCCCCTCGACAAAAGAGAGTAGGAGCTGTTCCAGGTATTCTTCAGCCAGGTTGTTTTTGTTTTGGCTTAGATATCCGGTTCCATGGTTAATTTTAAAGGAAAACCGTATTCGCGTGCCAGGGCAATGCCGTCGGCAACCTTTGATTCGGCAATCTCACGCGGGTAGATACCGCCACACCTCTTTCCCCTCCATGAACGCGCCACATTAATTCGGTGGCTTCGATAAGACTTTTATGAAAGAGAGTGACCAGCAGCTCGACAACAAAGCCCTTGGGGGTGAAATCATCGTTGTAAAACAACACTAAGGGCGGTTCCTCGGTTATGTCCTCGACATGTCCCTTGGTTTTTTCAAGAATATCGTCTTTAAATGTATTCATGGGAGTATCTGTTCAAGAATTCTCATACTTGCCAACCGGTGCCAGGTAGATGGTAAACTGGCTTTTTCCGTCTACCTGGAGCAGGTCGTCCATGGCTTCCTGGTCGTAAGCGGCAATGGCGCAGGTTCCGGCATGAATTGCCTCGCAGGCCAGATAGAGGTTTTGGCAGACATGGCCTGCGTCGAGCAGGATGACCCGGTGTGCCGCCTCCAGGTAGCGCCATTCCATACGATAGGGCACGGTTGTCCAGACGAACACCACGGCGCTGCTTGCGACGAACTGCTGTCCGAGAACAGCCCGGGAGAGTCTTTTCTTGCTGCCATCATCGGCACCCTTGAGAAAAACCAGCTCATGGGAGAGAGGAAGATAGCGATACAAACCCGGGGGCACCTTTTCCACCCGATGGATGAACAGATAGGTTTCAAAACTATGTCTGGCTCCGGCTGAAGGCACCGTGCGAAAGTGGGGCTGTTGAAGGCCCGGGTTTCGCACTCCCTGGGTTGCCCAGAGGAGAAACGCCAACTCCTCGATTTTTAACTTCTCGTTGCTGTAGTTTCGTCTGCTTTGTCGGTTGCCGATGGCTTCCGTCAGATCCTTTGGTTGGAGAGCAAGGCTCCACGACTCTCTGTCGGGTAGAGAGATTCGCGGCAGCTGTTGATCGGCCGGTTCCTCCAGTGGGGGGATGGGCAGCCCTTGGTGTTGGTCGCTTGTCCTGAAATCGATGGTTTTGCGGAGACTGTCTTTTAAGAACTGGCGATTTTCTTTGAAATCTTCCATACCATAACTCCTTATTGCGTTGTGGCAGTCGCTTGATCTATATTTTAAGCATCTATTGTCGAGGAGGAAGAATGGACCGAAACTTTCTCTATCTGGTATTTCATGGGGACACTCGCGAACTCCTCCGTCCGGGGCAGCAGAACGGGGTTGTTTCATATCCCCTTGACCGTCGTGCGAACACACTGAAAATGTCAGGATGAACGTTTTCCAGGACGCTCATAAGACAGGGGAGGAGGGTGATGCGAACAATCTCCCCGCCTTTTGCTGGTAATGATAACGGAGGATCAAGGACATCGGACAGTTGGGAGTTGGCAAAGGCCTCCGTCAGAAGAGGATTGGTCTCCACATAGTATCGCCATTTTTTTTTGATCAGGTGATGGGCGAAGGCAGTTGAGTAGTCGGCGATTTTGATGAAATGGGGATTGCCGATACCATCGATGACCACCAGCCTTGGTTTTCCCGGTGAAAGATATTGGACTAAGAGATTGCGCGGTGCCGGGTCGCAAACGATGATTTCATGTTCGAGAAGATGTTGGTATAGATCATTCAATTGCTGGAAAATCTCACTGGGTGAAAGGCATGGGCGCGCCTGACCGGTGGCGTGGTTGAACAGGGGTTGCGAAAAACGCCCGTCATAATCGCGTACCAGATCGAAGATGGCCCCCGTCCCGTAATTGGTGTTACACCAGCCATGGAAACGGGTGAGTCGTTCAAAAGGTTTGCCTTGGCGCGCATATCGGCACAAGTATCTGATCTCCCGCTTGACGGAGCGCAGCCGTTTCGGGTTGTGGATTATCTTGATGCATTTCTCGGCAAGGTGCGGGTGTCGATACACATCGCGGACTCCACCTTTGCCAAAGAGCAAACTTCGATCAAGAATCAGTGTCGGTTTTCGTTGCCACATGAGTGACGGACCTTTCTTCACAGAGCAATAGGGGAAAGTATCTACTTATACTGCATATTGTAAAGATTTTCATACTCTCCTTGTTGGGCGAGAAGTGTCTCGTGCGTTCCCTGTTCGACAATTCCGCCGTCCTTGATAACAACTATTCTCGAAGCATTCTTGATCGTCGACAGGCGATGGGCGATAACAAAGGTCGTCCGGTTTTTCATAAGGTTTTCCAAGGCTTTCTGGACCTCCCGCTCAGATTCGGTGTCGAGGGCAGAGGTGGCTTCATCGAGAATGAGGATCGGGGCATTCTTGAGGATCGCCCGGGCGATGGAGATGCGCTGCCGCTGGCCGCCGGAAAGCCTGGCGCCGCCTTCGCCGATAATGGTCTCAAAGCCGTTCGGCAGAGCCTCGATAAACTCGAAGGCATGGGCCGCTCTGGCCGCGTCGTGGATCGCCTGCAGCGGTGCCTGCTGGTCTCCATAGGCGATGTTGCTGCGCACGGTATCGTTAAAGAGAATTGTCTGTTGCGTCACCATGGCTATCTGACCACGGAGGGAGGCCAGCGTGACCTCCCTGATATCGACGCCATCAACGAGGATACTCCCTTCTTTGAGATCGAGAAAGCGGGGAATAAGATTGGTCAGCGTGGTTTTGCCGCCGCCGCTCGGGCCGACGATGGCCAGCGCCTCGCCGCACCCTACGCGCAGATTGATATTTGTCAGCACCGCTGCCTCGTCATCATAGCGATAGGTGAGGTTTTTGAACTCGATGGCGGTGGTGAAGGGAGCGAGAACACCGGCACCTTTTTTGTCGCGGATCTCCGGCTCGATATCAAGAATGGCAAATACCCGGGTGGCCGCGGCAAGACCCCGTTGAATTGCCGAATTGATCTTGGTGACGCCCTTAACCGGTTCGTAAGCGGCGATCAGCGCGGTGAGAAAGGCAAAGAAGGTGCCCGGGGTTGCGCTGCCCTTGATAACCTCGTTGCCGCCGAACCAGATGATTAGGGCAATCGCCGCTCCGCCGATAAATTCCATCATCGGATGCTGCAAGCAACGGTATTTGGCATCCTTCATCGTCAGCACAAAAAGCTTGCCAACCTGCCTGGAAAAACGCTCCCCTTCGTATTGTTCCTTGGTGAAAGCCTTGACGATTCGGTTGCCGGTGATCGTTTCATGGAGGATGTTCGAGACATTGGCCGTCTCCTCCTGGGTTGTGGTGCTGAGTTTTCTGAAAAGACGACCGAACCTGATGATCGGATAGGAGGCAACCGGCAGGATGATAAAGGTGATCATGGCCAGACGCCAGTTCATATAAAAGACCACACCGAGGAGGATGACCACCTGGAAAACATCGCGGACAACACCCACCAGGGCGTTCGATACTGCCTGCTGCAACAGCGACACATCGGAAATAATCCGCGACATCAAGGTGCCGGTCGGGGTTTTGTTAAAGAAGGAAAGGGATTGTCGGTGCAGGTGGTTGAAAATCATCAGGCGGAAGTCGCGGATGACCGATTGGCCGACCTGCTCCAGGAGAATGGTGTAGATATAATAAGCGACCCCTTTGAAGAAAAAAATGACGAGGACGAGGAGGGGCAGAAGTTTCAAGAAAAAGATATCCTTTTCCATGAAAATCTTGTCGAGGAGGTCTTTTACCAGGTAGGCCTGAGCCCCGGTGAAACCGGCCACGACAATCATCGCCAGCGTGGCGATCAGGAGTTTTCCCTGATAGGGAGAGATCACCTTCAACAATCGTTTACATATTTCTTTATTGGTCATGAGGCCTGTTCCCCGTCGTCGGCGCTTTTTCCGCTTGGCCGCGACGCCTGGTAAACACCTTGATCACCACGACAAAAAACAGCGGGATGAAAAAGATGGCGAGCGCCGTCGCCGAAATCATGCCGCCAAGCACGCCGGTACCGATGGCATGCCGGCTGTTGACGCCGGCGCCGGTGCTGATGGCCAGCGGCAGGACGCCGAGCATGAAGGCCAGCGAGGTCATCAGGATGGGGCGAAGACGCTGCCGGCAGGCCTTGACGGTGGCCTCGACGAGATCCTTGCCTTTGTCGTAGCGCCGTTTGGCGAACTCGACGATGAGGATGGCATTTTTGGCCGAGAGGCCAATGGTGGTCAGCAGGCCGACCTGGAAATAGACGTCGTTCTCCAGACCGCGGGTATAGGTGGCAAGCAGGGCACCAAGCACCCCGATGGGTACCGCCAGGATGACTGAGAAGGGTACCGACCAGCTTTCATACAGGGCGGCGAGCGAAAGGAAGACCACCAGCAGGGAAATCGCGTACAGGCCCGGGGCCTGGGTGCCCGCCTGCATTTCCTGGAAGGAGGCGCCGGTCCACTCGTAGCCGATGCCGACCGGCAGTTTCGCGACCATCTGGCCGATCAGGTCCATGGCATAGCCGCTCGATTTGCCGGGCGCCGCTTCGCCGACGATCTCGAAGGCTGGATTACCGTTATAGCGTTCCAGACGCGGTGAGCCGAAACTCCAGTTGCCTTTGGTAAAGGTCGAGAAGGGCACCATCGCTCCCTTATTATTGCGGACATACCATAAACCGAGATCCTCCGGTTGCATGCGGAAGGGGGCATCGGCCTGCAGGTAGACCTTTTTCACCCGTCCCAGATGGAGAAAATCGTTGATATAGCTGGAGCCCCAGGCGGTGGAGAGGGTGGCATTGAGGTCGCTGATGCTGACACCCTGGGCCATGGCCTTTTCATAGTCGATATCGACGTTATACTGCGGCATATCCTCCATACCGTTTGGTCTGACCCGGGTGAGCTCGGGGTTCTTGGCGGCCATGCCGAGCAGTTGATTGCGCGCCTCCAGAAGTTTCTCGTGGCCAAGACCGCCGCGGTCCTGCAGGAAGAAGTTGAAACCGGTCGAGGTGCCGAGAGCCGGAATTGCCGGGATGTTAAAGGCAAAAACCATCGCTTCCTTGATCTTCGAAAAAGAGCCCATCGCCCGGCCGATAATGGCTTTTACCGATTGTTGCGGATCTTTCCGTTCCTTCCAGTCACGCAGTTGCGCAAAGACCATGCCGGTGTTCTGGCTCTGTCCGGCGAAACTGAAACCGGCGACGGCAAAAGCCGAAATAACGTTGGCCGACTCCTTGGTGAGGTAATGGTCGCGGACGGTATTCAACACCTTTTGCGTCCGTTCCAGGGTGGCACCGGCGGGGAGCTGGACCATGGTGAGAAAAACACCCTGGTCTTCCTCGGGGATGAAGGAGGTCGGCAGTTTGGTGAAAAAGAAGGCCGTGCCGCCGATCAACAGCAGATAGACGATACTAAACCGACCGGTGCGTTTGAGGATGTAGCCAACGCCGCCACGATACCTGTCGGCATTGCGCTCGAAAAAGCGGTTGAACCAGCCGAAGAAACCGCGTTTTTGTACATGCCCACCCTTTTGCACCGGTTTCAGTAAGGTGGCGCAGAGGGCCGGGGTGAGGATCAGGGCGACCAAAACCGACAGGACCATCGCCGAGACAATGGTCAGCGAAAACTGCCGGTAAATGGCGCCGGTGGAGCCGCCGAAAAAGGCCATCGGCACGAAGACCGCCGACAGCACCAGGGCGATGCCGACCAGGGCACCGGTGATCTGATCCATGGATTTGCGGGTTGCTTCAAGGGGCGACAAGCCTTCCTCGGCCATGATCCGCTCAACGTTTTCAACCACGACAATGGCATCGTCAACCAGCAAGCCGATGGCCAGCACCAGGCCGAACATGGTCATGGTGTTGATCGAATAGCCGAACACCGACATGACGCCGAAGGTGCCGAGCAGAACGACCGGCACGGCGATGGTTGGAATAAGGGTCGCCCGGAAGTTCTGGAGGAAGAGATACATGACGAAAAAGACCAGGATGATTGCTTCGATCAGGGTCTTCACCACCTCTTCGATAGATATCTTAATAAAGGTGGTGGTATCGTAGGGATAGACCACCTTGACGCCGGCCGGGAAATAGGGCGCAAGATCGGCGATCTTCGCCTTCACCGCCTCGGCGGTGGCCAGGGCGTTGGCCCCGGTGGCAAGCATGATCGCCATACCGGCGGCGGGCTGGTTATTGAAGGTGTTGAGGGTTGCGTAACTCTCAGCGCCGATCTCTACGCGGGCGACATCCTTGAGGCGGATCTGTGCGCCGTCCGGTTTGACTTTCAGGAGGATCTCGGAGAATTCTTCAGGCGAACTCATCATCGTCCTGGCCATCATCGTTGCACTGACCTGCTGGTCGGCAACCGATGGAGAGCCGCCGAGATTACCTACGGCAACCTGGTTGTTTTGGGCCTTGATGGCGGCGGCCACATCGCCCGGGGTCATCTGGTAGCTGTTGAGCTTGTTCGGATCGAGCCAGATCCGCATGGCGTATTGACTGCCGAAGATCTGGATGCTGCCGACGCCCGGCGTTCGGCTGAGGGGGTCGCGCAGGGCGCTGACCATATAGTCGCCCAAATCGAAATTGACCAGACTGCCGTCGGATGAGATAAGCCCGACGATCATCAGAAAGGTCGAATTCGATTTATTGACCTGGATGCCCTCCTGTTGCACCACCTGCGGCAGCAGGGCCATGGCCTGCTGCAACTTGTTCTGTACCTGTACCTGGGCGATATCGGGATTGGTGCCGGCGTCGAAAGTCATGGTGATGGTGACATTGCCGGAGGAGGAACTCTCGGACTTCATATAGAGAAATTTATCCAGACCGGTCATGCTTTGTTCGATGATCTGGGTGACGCTGTTCTCAATGGTCTGGGCGGAAGCGCCGGGATACTTGGTGGTGATCCGCACCGATGGCGGGGCGATTTCCGGATACTGGGAAACCGGCAGCTTGATCACTGAAATGGCGCCCGCCAGCATGATGACGATGGCAATAACCCAGGCAAAAATGGGACGATCGATAAAAAATCTGGCCATGGCTTATTCCGCCTTCTTTGCAGGTGTCTGCGGTGCCGGGGCCGCCTGCGCCTCTGCTCCGGACTGTGGGGTGGCGACCTTTACCGGCACACCCGGTCTGATCTTCTGCAGACCGGCGACGATGAGCTGCTCGCCGTCGGTAAGTCCCCTGGTAATCGTGATCTGATCCCCGAGGTTTTGGCCGGTTTCGACGGGTCGGGCTTCGACTGCCGAATCCTTATTAACGAGCATGACCATGGCCTGGCCCCGATTGTTGCGGACGATGCTCGCCTGCGGCACCAGAATGGTGTTTTGCGGTCGATTCGAGGTCAAGCGGGCGCGGACAAACATCCCCGGCAGCAGTTCGTGGCGGGGATTGCCGATGATGGCGCGGATGGTCACCGTGCCGGTCGACTGATCGACCGAGACATCGGAAAACTCCAGCATGCCGGTTTCGCTGAATACCGAATTGTCGTCGAGGACGACTTTGACCTCGGTTTGCAGTTGTTCGGCCCCTTGCGCCTTCTCGGCCAGCAATCTTCTTTTGAGCTGAAGGAGTTCATTGGAGGACTGGCTGACATCGACATAGAGACGATCCAACTGCTGAATGGTGGCAAGGGCCGTCGCCTGCTGGGCGGTGACCAGAGCGCCTTCCGAAACCAGGGATTTGCCGATGCGCCCGGCAATGGGAGCATTCACCCGGGTATATTCGAGGTTGATCCGGGCATTTTGCACCGACGCCCTGGCGGCGGCAACCTCCGCCAGGGTTTGCTTCCAGGTGGCTTCGGCATCGATCTGTTCCTGTTCGCTGACCGCCTTGCTGCGGGCCAGGGTCTGATAGCGGTTCGACCGTAACCGGGCCGAGTACTCCATGGCTTCGCTTTTCGCGAGAGCCGCCTCGGCTATTGCCAAGGCCGCCTGATATGTTGCGGCATCGATCTGATACAGCAGTTCCCCGGCTTTGACTACACTGCCTTCGGTGAACAAGCGTTTCTGGATAATGCCGCTGACCTGGGGTCGGACCTCGGCCACCCGGTAGGCGGCGGTTCGACCGGGCAGTTCGACGCTGAGGGACGTCGGTTGCGAGGTGACCGCCATGGTACTGACTTCAACGGCCGCAGGGGCGGCGGAAGAGGGTGACGGAGGTTGTTTGGCGTCCTTGCAGGCAAAGAGCAACATGCCGGCAATCAGGGTCAGCGCGGTAAACGACAGATTTTTTCTCGTATTCTTCATATTGACATATCCTTAACAAGAATGGACGGGAGGAAAACCATGGAGTAACATCCCGGGGTTATATTTTTCAAGCATCACCAGAACCCTGTGGACCATCGGTCAGCGTTTTATCGCATCCCAGCAGGCGTTTGCCATCTGCTGCTGCAGCTGTTCATCAAATTCGATAAAACCGAGGATATGGTCACGGGTGGCGGTGATGAGACTGCCGATAAAGAGGGCGAAAAGAATAACGATCGGCAGATTTTTGATGATGCCCTCGGCAATGCCCTGTTCGAAGAGATTCTTTATAGTTTCACAACCGTAGCCATTATGGGACGACTCGGAAAAGATCTTGTCCCGGCGCAAGGCCACACCATAGGGCGAGTCGTAGAATTGTCCGAGAAATTTGAACTCCATCGGGTTGGCGATAAAAAAACCGATCAGGCCCCGAAAATAATGATCCAGGCGACAGCGAATCGACTGGTTGATCGGATAATCCTTCATCAACGTGCCGTTCAAGCGGGTCTCGACGTCCTTAAAGACCTCGTTGATCAATTCGTCCTTGTCGGCGAAATAGCGGTAAATAGTGCCGGTGCCGACCCCGGCCCTGGCGGCAATCATCGCCGTTGGTGAACCGTGGAAACCGTTTTCGGCGATCAGTGCCATGGCGGCCCTGAGGATGGCGGTGCGTTTGTCGATAGTTTGGTTGTTCATAGTCGAGAAAGTAAGTGAAAAAGCAGGAGTGAATGTTCAGTCCGCCTTTATACCGCGGTCGGTTTTTCCTGTCAAGCTGTTTCAGAAGGTTGAAGGGCAATTGACATGGTGAGGAGGGATGTTATTGTAACAACGTAAGCGAAGAAAAGCGGTTATCATCATCTCCTAGCGGATTATTGCCATGAAAAAAATAGTCTTTTTTACAATTCTCGGGCTGCTGCTTCTCTCGGGGGGAATCGGCGGGATTAAAGCCCTGCAAATCAAAAAAATGATCGATCAGGGGAAGGCCATGACTTTTCCGCCGGAGATCGTGACCGCCGATGCGGTGAAAAAAAGCACCTGGGAAGCAACGATTGGTGCGGTAGGCAGTCTTACCGCGGTGCAGGGGGTGACCATGGCCGCGGAACTCCCCGGCAAGGTCGTTCGTATTGCCTTTGAACCCGGGACCAAGGTGCGCGCCGGCGATCTTCTTGTGAAACAGGACAGCACCACGGAAGAGGCCCAACTCCGCTCCGCCGAGGCGCAGATCGCCCTCGCCCAGAATAATTTTAACCGTATAGAACAGCTTGTCAGCAAAAACGCCATATCACGTGCCGATTACGACAACGCCGACGCGCAGCTGAAGGCCAACAAGGCCCAGGCCGATGCGATTCGCACGGCCATCGCCAAAAAGAACATCCATTCACCCTTTGCCGGGCAACTGGGTATCCGCCTCGTCAATCTCGGCGAGATCCTGAAAGAGGGAACGCCTATTGTTTCCCTGCAAACCCTCAATCCGATATTCGCCAATTTTCAGCTGCCGCAACATCAACTTGGCCAGATCAAGATGGGCTATCCGGTGCGGATCACCTCGGATGCTCTGCCGGGCGAGACTGTCGAGGGCAAGATTACGGCGATCAGCCCGCAGGTTGACAGCCTTACCCGCAATTTAGGAATACAGGCAACCCTCGAAAACGGCCAGGAGCTGCTGCGACCCGGCATGTTTGTCAATGTTCAGGTGGTGTTGCCTGCCCGGGAGGAGGTGCTTGCCATTCCGGCCACCTCCGTCCTTTATGCACCGTATAGCGACTCGGTCTTTGTCGTTGCCGATTCAAAGGATGAAAAAGATGGCCAGGAAGGCAAGGTGGTTCGTCAACAGTTCGTTCGTCTTGGCGAAAAACGTGGGGATTTTATCTCCGTGGTGTCCGGGTTAACGGAGAACGACACAGTCGTCACTACCGGAGTCTTTAAACTGCGCAATGGTCAGTCGGTGGTTGTCGACAATAAACTCGCCCCCAAATTCAACCTTGCCCCGAAACCGGAAGATAGCTGAGAATCATGAATTTTACAGATCTTTTTATCCGCCGACCGGTGCTTGCCCTGGTCATCAGTCTCGTTATTGTCATTGTCGGCCTGCAGGCCATTCGCAACCTGAACGTCCGGCAATACCCGCGCAGCGACAATGCCGTGGTTTCCGTCACCACCGTTTATGTCGGGGCAAGTGCCGATCTGGTTCGAGGTTTCATTACCACGCCGCTGGAGCGGGCGATCGCTGCCGCCGACGGTATCGATTACATCGAATCGCAGAGTGCCCAGGGGCTTTCCACCATCAATGTTCGGCTGAAACTCAACTACGATCCGATCAAAGCCCTTTCGGAGATCAGTTCCAAGGTCGATCAGATCCGCGGCGACCTGCCGCCCGAGGCCCAGGTGCCGGCGCTTAACGTCCAGTCGGCGGACAGTCAGTTCGCCTCGGCCTATTTGAGTTTTACCGCAAAGGACCTGCTTCAGAACGAGATTACCGATTATCTGGTGCGGATTGTCCAGCCGCGCCTCTCGGCCATTGAAGGAGTCCAGCGTGCCGATATCCTCGGTGGTCGGACCTTTGCCATGCGCATCTGGCTCAATTCCGAGCGGATGGCCGCCTACAATATCAGCCCGGCCCAGGTTCGCCAGGCCCTGTCCAGCAATAACTTCCTGGCCGCGGTCGGCCAGACCAAGGGTTCGCTTATCCAGATTAATCTCACCGCCAATACCGATCTGCGCTCGGTGCGTGAGTTCAAACAGCTGGTGATTCGCGAGGAGGCCGGCGCCGTCGTTCGGCTTGACGATATTGCCGAGGTGGTCCTCGGCGCCGAGGATTATGGGTCGGAGGTACGTTTTTCCGGGCAGTCCGCCGTTTTTATGGGGATCTGGCCGCTGCCCAATGCCAATTCCATCGATGTCATCAAGCGGGTGCGGACCGAACTGGAGGCCATTCAAAAACAGCTGCCCAGCGGTATGGAAGCAAAAATCGGCTATGATGCCACCGATTATATTACCAATGCTATCGAGGAGGTCATCAAGACCCTCCTCGACACCCTGCTCATTGTCGTCATTATCATCTATCTGTTTCTCGGTTCGTTCAGGTCGGTGCTGGTGCCGGTGGTGGCCATTCCGGTCTCGCTTATCGGTGGCATTTTTCTCATGCAGGTCTTCGGTTTCACCATCAATCTCCTCACCCTTCTGGCCATTGTCCTGTCCGTTGGACTGGTGGTGGACGATGCCATCGTTGTCGTGGAAAACGTCGAGCGGCACCTCCGGGCAGGCGAGTCGCCCTACGACGCGGCGATCAAAGGTGCCAGAGAACTGATCGGGCCGATCATCGCCATGACCATTACCCTGGCGGCGGTTTACGCCCCGATCGGTTTGCAGGGTGGTTTGACGGGCTCGCTTTTCCGGGAATTCGCTCTTACCCTGGCCGGGGCGGTGACCATCTCGGGGGTCGTCGCCCTCACCCTGTCGCCGGTAATGTCGGCGAAGATCCTCAAACCCGGTCTTGAACAACGCGGTTTTGCCGGCAAGATTTCCCGGGATTTCAAAAAAATACAAAAGTTTTATGGATGGCTGCTCGGTGGTACGCTCAACGCCCGACCCGCCGTCTATACCCTGTGGCTGGTTCTGGTGCTGTTGACCTTTCCGATGTTTATCATGTCGGCCAAGGAGTTGGCACCGGCTGAGGATCAAGGGGTTATCTTCGGCATCCTTGATGGCGCGGCCAATTCGACGCTTGACCAGAACAGTCTCTATGCGGCAGCGGCCAACGAGGCCTTCATGAGCACCCCCGAGACCGAATTTACCTTCCAGATTACCTTTCCAAACTCTGGTTTCGGCGGCATGGTCCTGAAACCCTGGGAAGAACGTGAACGGAATGTCTTTCAGATCATGCCGGAGGTGCAGCAGAAACTGCATGCCATCCCCGGTATCCGAATGTTTCCGGTGACCCCGCCGGCGCTACCGGGTGGTGGTCAGTTTCCGGTGGAATTTGTCATCGCTTCTACCGCCGAGACGGATCAGATCCTCCAGTTTGCCCAGCAGATCCAGCTGAAGGCCATGCAGAGCAAGATGTTCGCCTTTCCGCCATTGATCGATGTGAAGATGGATCAATCCCAGTCGGAGATAGTCATCGACCGTGATAAGGTGGCGGATTTGGGGTTGAATCTGCAGCAGGTCGGCTCGGATATCGGCACCATGCTGGGCGGCAATTTCGTCAATCGCTTTAATATTTCCGGTCGGAGTTACAAGGTCATCCCGCAGATTCAGCGGATCGAACGGCTGAATCCCAATCAACTGGAAAATATCTATGTGACCGGACCGGGCGGCAAACTGGTCCAGCTGTCGACGGTGGCCACCATCAAGAATTCCACCGGCGCCCGCTCGCTCAACCGCTTTCAGCAGCTCAACGCGGTGAAGATCAGCGGGGTTGCGGTACGGCCGCTCGATGAGGCCCTGCGTTTTCTCGAAGACGAGGCGATAAAAATCCTCCCGAAAGGCTACGTCCTTGATTACACCGGCGAGTCACGGCAACTGCGGACGGAGGGCAATAAATTTCTGCCGGCCTTCGGCTTTGCGGTCATTCTCATTTTTATGGTGCTCGCCGCCCAGTTCAACAGTTTCCGCGATCCCTTCATCATCCTGGCCGGCTCGGTGCCTCTGGGGATGTTCGGGGCCCTGCTTTTCACCTTCCTGAAGATGCCCGACCCAAGCGTTGCCTTCTGGACGCACGGCTGGACCACGACGATGAATATTTACTCGCAGGTCGGCCTGGTTACCCTCGTTGGCCTGGTATCAAAAAACGGTATCTTGATCGTTGAATTTGCCAATAAACTCCAGGAAAAGGGCCTGTCGAAACGGGAAGCAATCGTCGAAGCGGCGATCACCCGTCTCCGCCCGGTACTCATGACCTCCGGGGCCACCATCGCCGGCCATTTCCCGCTGACCCTGGTCACCGGCGCGGGCGCTCTGGCCAGGAACTCTATAGGCCTGGTGCTGGTGGGAGGGATGGCGATCGGCACCATGTTCACCCTCTTCGTTATTCCGTCGATTTATATGCTGATCGCCAAGGATCATGCGAAGAAGGCGAAACAATCCGAGAACAAAGGATAGCTAGGGGAGATTTGCACGGTTCACTGTAAACTTCGCATCAGCCGCATGCCATTCAAGGTAACGAGAAGCGATGCACCCATATCGGCCAACACGGCAAGCCAAAGATTTCCCATGCCGAGAGCGAGCAACAACAGGAAAATCACTTTGATCGACAGAGAGAAAACGATATTCTGTTGAATGATTGCCACGGTCTTGTGACTGAGTTTGATGAGATAGGCCAGTTTACCGAGATCGTCGGTCATTAACGCCACATCCGCCGTCTCCAGCGCCACATCCGATCCCGCTACCCCCATGGCCACGCCTACCGTCGCTGCGGCCATTGCCGGGGCATCATTCACACCGTCGCCAACCATAACTATCTTGCCGTAGTCACTGGCTATTTTCTTAACTGTTGCGACCTTGTCTTCAGGCAACAGACCACTGTAAAAAGTGTCGAGATCAAGTTTCTTGGCAATTGCGCCGGCAACTCGGTTGTTATCACCGGTGAGCATGGTTATGTGTTTCATCCCGGCTTGATGAAGTGCTTTTATTGCATCCCTGCTGTTTTCCCGTAAGGTATCTGCTACCGCGATCATGCCGAGAATGCCATTTCCTGCACCCATCAGCATGACCGTCTTACCTTGTTGTTCAAGATCGGCCAGTGTTGTTCCATGCACGGTCAAATCATAACCGAGGTCTTCAAACAACCGGACGTTGCCGATGTATATCATTTGACCATCAATCTCCGCCTGCGCTCCACGTCCCACCAGGGCTTTGAAATGCACGGCAGTTTTTAAGGCAAGCCCTTTGGCTCTTTCAACGACAGCATGGGCCAGGGGATGTTCAGACCATTTTTCGATGCCCGCAGCCATTGCTAAAAATTCTGACTCGGCATACCCGTCGGTAACGACAATATCGGTGACCACCGGTTTGCCTTGGGTTAAGGTTCCGGTTTTGTCAAAAGCAATAGCATCGATAGAGCCCATCACCTCCAAATAGGCACCGCCCTTGATGAGAACACCGCGCCTGGAGGCATTGCCGATAGCCGAGACGATAGCTACCGGGGTGGAAATAACCAGGGCACAAGGGCAGGAGATAACCAGCAATACCAGCCCATTATAAAACCATGGGGCGAAAGGTTGTTGGAAGAGCAGCCATGGCACCACCATAACTCCAGCGGCCAGCACGAGGACAAGCGGGGTATAGTACTTGGCGAATACATCGACAAACTGCTGCGAGGGGGCCTTTTGTGCCTGGGCTTCCTCGACAAGATGGGAGATCCTGGCCAGAGTCGAATCGTCGGCACTTTTCGTGACACTGATTTCCAAGGCCCCGTGTTCGTTGACGGTACCGGCATATACCGTATCGCCTGCTGTTTTCTCAACGGGAATCGATTCGCCGGTGATAGTGGCCTGATTGACCGACGATACCCCGCTCTCGACAATGCCATCCATAGCGATGCGCTCGCCGGGCTTGACTATAACGATATCACCTACGACGATGTCCTCAACCGGCAAACGTTTTTCATTATTGTCTCTTCGCACTAAGGCCACCGGTGGAGCGAGTTCCATCAAAGAGCGGATGGACCTGCGGGTCTTATCCATGGTGTATGTCTGCAAGGTATTGCCTACGGAAAACAGAAAGGCGACCGCACCACCTTCGCTCCATTCGCCAATGGCCGCTGCACCAATTATGGCGGCGGTCATCAGGAAATTCATGTCGAGTGATAAAGAACGGAGGCCGTACAAGCCGCTTTTTGCTGCGTGAAATCCGCCGGTAATGGCAGTGAGTGCATAAAGCCAGGTAACAATGCCTCCGGTCATTCCCGACCAATCGAGGATGGTGGCAGTTGCCAGCATCATTCCGGAGGCGGCGGTAGCCAGGGTTCGGGCGCTTTGCCACCAAACGGTTTCCGGCATCGGCTGCCGAGCAGCACCTTCCTTTATCGCCCCATAGCCGGCCTGTTTCACTGTTTGGATGAGTGTGGAATCGGCGATGCTATGCTCTACAGTCAATTTGCCGGCACCAAAATTTACGATCGCCGAACTCACACCCGGTAAAGCGGCAACTCTTTTTTCCAGTTTTGCCGCGCAATCGCCACAATCCATGCCGGAGATACGAAAAACCGACTTCTGCAACCCTTTCCGGGTAGAGGCAAGATCCTCCGCTGTTTTTTGTTGACCCGCCGGTGACGCGTGGACGGCTGGATCGGCTGTGGCAGAGATTGCTGTTCTTTGTGAATCGAGGTAATTGCCTATTTTATTAATATCAAAAAGACCGTCAATATTTGTAGTGTCTTGGCAACCGCAACTAACTGGTGTAATTTTTTCACCGGCATCAGCACAACACGGACCCTGACAAAATTGTCCTGCCAATCCTTCTGTGGGTTTGATTAAGTTCGCTGTTTTCATTATCTTTACCCATGTTGAATATGCTCAATGCCCTGTGCCAAAAGCAGTGATATATGAGCATCATCAAGAGAATACCAGACCATTTTGCCCTCTTTGCGGTATTTGACCAGTCGCGCCCCCCGCAGTAGACGGAGCTGATGCGACACTGCCGATTGCCCCATGGCAACGATAGCGGCAATGTCGCAGACGCAAAGTTCTCTTCTGGAGAGGGCATGCAGGATCTTAATCCTCGTGGGATCTCCTAAAATTTTAAATGTTTCGGCAATCTGCCGGGCATCTTCGTCAATGAGCATCTCGGCTTTTGCCATGCAGACAATCTGGTCATGTTCGCATAACCCTTCGCAAACGTCCGTGGCGGAGTGCAGTTGTAACATGTGGTTCCTCCATTATATGATCATTTGTTCATATATTAAATGATGTGCCACACTGTGTCAACGGCTTTGTTTGCTTGGACCAGAAATGATGTGGAACTGATGGAAAATTTGCAAAAGCCTTTCGCTTTTAATGAATTGTCTGAACGGCAAAATATCAATCAGCGTTCAGCAAATCAACCAAGGCCACAGGTGGATGCGCACTATCGCTGCCATCGCCTGTTTGGCTGATGCAATACTCAAGAAAAGCATCGTCGGAAATGACGAGGGACTGCCAATCTGAAGAGTGGATGAAGAGAAAATTCATCATCTCCGCCTGCTCCTGTTTTTTCAGGAGACACTCTTTGAAATCAATGAAAAAGAGAGGATAGCAGCCACAGTGTTCCTCATGCATGGTCGCAAGACCCGCAAGTACCGACTTCATTCTACGAACAGGATTCATTTCTGCAAGGGACAAAGAAGAAGAGATTTGCGGAGACTCCAGCATGATCAAAGCTCCTTCCTCCCTGAACCTGAGGTCCAGTTCCGGGTGGAGGGTTTGCAGGCGGAGGTTGATTCGTGCCAGACGTTGTTCAAAAGATGCTTGCTTTTCCTGGTTCTTTTTGAGACGCTCAGTCATAAAAGAAAAAAGTGCTGCAGGTGTTTGGGCAGTCAAAGTGTCGTCTGCTTTTCCGGCATAGTCTTCACACGTTTCATAGGTGATGGGCAAGAACAGGGGCAGAAAGTCGGCAACCCTCTCTTTTGCCAGTCGGAAGCGTTGTCCACGATCAATGGCGAAGAGGCATTCCTCCAGTTGCCCTTGCACCTGCTCCGGCAGGAAAGAGCGCAGCATTTCCGCTTGTTTTTTCAGTTCCGTCGCTCCCTCGCCCTTAATGCGATCGGAGCTGCTGAACTTCGCCTGAGTATTTTGCAGCCCTTCGATTGTTGCCGTAGCTTCCGGGCCACACTGCGCCAGCAGCTTTCTGAGGGTTGGTTCGATCTCACCCCAGCGGATTGAGCCCGGCAGTTCAATAAAATTCATCCACCGGCTCCGGTCGCGGCGTCTGCCCACCTCAATGCGGTCAGTTTCGTAAAATGCCGGATCGAGAGAAGAGAGTTCTTTCACGAGGCGGGGTGAGGCGGCAAAAATCGCCAGCGCAGCGGTCTTTTTAGCGGCGATGATTTTTTTGTGAGAGTGGTTGCCGGCAGTGAACGGGGAAAGATCGCTGAAAGGATCTACATGGTTGAGGTCGTAGGGCGGATTGATGGTCTGCAGCGTTTTGATCAGACCTTGAGCCTGCGCCGAGCTATCGGTTTTGACGAAAGTGACCCCTTTGCCGACATTCAGCCAAGAACCATCCGGAATGGCAGGGTGTCCTATTATGCGAAACGAAAGCAGCTGCATAATTCACTCTCCGGGCAAAAAATGTGAATCGGTAAATCTCAACTAGAAGCTAAGCGGTCGAGTATTTGTTGTCAATTCGCGAAAGGAAACTGGGGGGGAATGACGTATGTCACTCAAGAATCTGAATATCCTGTTCAATCCGCAAAGGATTGCCGTTATCGGGGCAAGCGAGGATGAAAGGTCGATTGGCTATCACATTTTCAGAAATCTCATCGGTAAAGGCTTCAAAGGTATTGTTCATCCGGTCAATCCGACCATGCGAGGCGTGCAAGGCGTTGAGGCATACCGAACCATCACCGACATTCCGCACCCTATTGATCTTGCCTTGCTGGCGGAAGGTCCGGAAAATCTGCAGACGGTTCTCAAGGACTGCGGCCAAAAAGGGGTGAAGGGGGTCACCATCCTTGCCCCGGATTATACCTGGCGGGTCAAGCAACCCGCTCTTATCGACGAACAGATCAAGAAATTATCGGCCTTTTACGGATGCCGCGTCCTGGGCCCCAATTCCCTCGGGTTTCTCCGGCCGGCAATCAACCTCAATGCCAGCCTTTACCCGGAAATCCCGCAGAAAGGCAATATTGCCTTTATTTCCGAAGGCGGTATTTTTGCCACAACCTTTCTCGAACATGCCATCAGTAAAAAAGTCGGTTTCAGTTATTTCATCTCACTCGGTTCAAAACTCGATATCAATATCGCCGACACCATCGATTTTCTTGGAGGTGATGGCGAAACCAGGGCGATCTTCCTCTTCCTCCAGACGATCAATAACGGCCGAAGGTTTATGGCCGCCGTCCGAAATTTTGCGCGAAGTAAACCTATTGTTGTTGTCAAACCTGGTAAGTCGGGCATTTTATCACTGCTGTCGGTAACCGATACAGACCCCCTTATCAGTGAGGATATGGTCCATGAGGCGGTGTTTAAAAGGGCCGGCTGCCTCCGGGTGAACAGTATCGTCGATCTGCTCTCGATGGTTGAGACGATCGCCAAGCAAAATCGGCCAAAGGGCAAGCGTTTGATGATTATCGCCAATAGCCTTGCCCCGTCGGAAATGGCCATCGATACATTAAAGGGCATGGGCGGTGTCCTGGCGACACCAAGCAGAAAGACGTTCGACACCATCAGTGCCGGTTTGGCCATCCATCGGGAGCTGCAAAATCCGCTCTACCTCCTGGCCGATGCAACGGCTGCCGACTACCAGGTGGCCATTGAAAATTGCCTGCAGGACGAGGCTGTCGACGGTGTCATGGTGATCTGTATCCCTTTCCCCGGTATCGATGTGAAAAGCATTGCCAAAACAATTGTCGCCGCGGCCAAAATGCATCCGGCGATTCCCCTGTTTTCAACCTGGTTTGGCGAGGAAACCGTTTTCGACCATTTTGAAATTTTCAATAATGAAGGGATACCGGCCTATTATAACCCCGAGCAGGCGGTGAAGAGTTTCTTGTACATGTATCGGTATGACTATAACCTGAAACTTCTCCAGGAAACCCCGGAAATTATCATCAAGGATTTCTCCCCGAAGCTGGAAACCGCCAAAGATATCATCGGTTGTTGTCTTGGGGAGGGGCGTGATACTCTCCATGCCGATGAAGCCGGCCGGATCATCAAGTCCTTCGGCATCCCGACCATCGAGACAATCAGGGTCGGAAGTGCCGACGAAGCGGTCCACGCCTCCCGGTGCCTCGGCTTTCCGGTTGTTTTAAAGATTGACGGTGCAAAAAGCGGCGACAGCAATGGGGGAGGCAAGGTGTTTGTGCACCTCAAGGACGACCATGAGGTGCGAAAGGCCTTCGCCAAATTGCAGGATCATGCCTGTTCACGCAATGATCACGATGTCCTGATAATCGTCCAATCGATGGTTACCACACGGGGCTACGAATTGATGATCGGTGCCAAAAAAAGCCTGAGTTTCGGCACCGTCATTTCCTTCGGCCTCGGTGGCAAGAATTTTTTCGCCGAAAGAGACTTCTCCATCGGTCTGCCGCCTCTCAACCAGACGCTTGCCAGAAGAATGATGGAGGAAACCAAGATATATCTTTACCTGCAAAAACTTGACTCCTTGCAGGGCGGGCTGCGCTCCCTTGAGGAAATACTGGTACGGTTTTCCCAGCTGATTATCGATCTTCCGCAGATTGGTTCGATAGATATCAACCCGTTGATACTCATGGATGATGACTGCATTGTCCGGGATGTGGTCATGCATATCGATAAAAGTCTGCCGAAAGAATATCGCTGGACGCAGGGGGACCTCTGCCCCCGGCATCTTTCCATCCCCCCCTATCCGTTTAAATACGAGAAAGACTCTGCATTGAAAGACGGCACGATTATTCATATCCGTCCAATACGCGGCGAAGACGAGCCTGCCTTGCGCCGGTTTTTTGAAACACTGTCCAAGGAGTCGGTATTCTTTCGGTTCGGCCAACAACGTATCAATATGCCCCATGACTATCTGGCCCGCTTGTGCCAGGTGGATTATGATCGGGATCTAGCCTTTCTGGCTGTTGACGACGGAGAAGAGGAGACCATCATCGGCGATGTGCGGCTGAACAGGTTTGCCGACCTCGAAAGTGCCGAATTGTCCTTTACTGTCGCCGATCTCTGGCAAGGCAAGGGTATCGGCAGCATACTTATGGAGTTTTGTATCGGCGTCGCAAAAGAGATAGGATTGAAAACCCTCCTCATGGAAATTATGAAAAGCAATACACGGATGATCCACCTCGGTTATAAATATGACTTTGAACGACTACCCGGCATCATGGGTGACGATATGGAGGAATTGCAGCTTGAGATCGGTTAGCGAACACCTTCAAGAACTGTTGCAAGAGGCCTGTCTTGCCGGAGCGACGGAAGCGGCCATCGTTGCCGCGGGAGATATCGTTGTCGAGGATCAACTGGCTGAACGTTGTCGGCAACCTCGTTGCGAAAATTACGGTTTGTCGAAGAGTTGTCCGCCGCACGTGGCCGGTCCTGCACCATTGCGGGAGGAACTGAAGACATACAGCCAGGCATTGTTTTTCAGGGTTGATGTATCCGTCTGAGGTGCTTTTTTCCAGCGACAACCGCGAACTTTTTCAACTCCTCCATGAGATCGCCGCGGGGGTCGAACGGGCCGCCGCCGACAGGGGATATAGGCGCGCCAAGGCCTATGCCGGTGATTCCTGCAAAAGAGTTTTCTGTCATGACCAGCCTCAATGTCAGGCCCTGACCGCTCTTGGAAAATGCCGGAACCCTCAGGTTGCCAGGCCTTCGATGTCCGGTTTCGGCATCAACGTGGCCAAGCTTCTGCGAAGTGTCGGGTGGAAGCAGGAAATGGGCAGTCGAGATACATTCAGCAAGTCTGAAAAAAGCGCCTTTGTTTGCGGCCTTGTACTGCTTTATTGATGTGGCAAAGGAGGTTGCGAGGAGAAGAGAGTATCTCTATCGAGTTTTTAAGAAAGGGCGATTCGGTAGTTTACCGAATCGCCCTTTCTTCCTGAAAATATAAGTGGTTACTGGAAATTCACCAGTTCCACATCAAAGACCATATAGGCATTCGGGGGGATCGGGCCGCGTCCGGATGGGCCGTAGCCAAGCTGGGGCGGGATAATGAGTACTCGCTTCTCGCCTTTTTTCATAGACAGCAGGGCCTCGTCCCACCCTTTGATGACCTGGCCGCGTCCGACCGGAAAATCGATCGGCTGGCCGCGGTCGATGGAGCTGTCGAACTTCTTGCCATTCAAGAGTTTGCCGGTGTAGTGGACGGTGACTGCCGCCCCTTTTTGCGGCGACTCGCCCTGACCCTCGGCGACAACCACATACTTCAACCCGGACGGAGTGGTAATGGCGTTCGGCCACTGGTTTTTAATGAGTTTTTGCTCAGCCTCCAAGGCGGCTTGTTCTTTGGCGCTCTTGTTTTTACCGAAGTTATTCAGCAAGGCGTCGAAGGCATTTTGATCATTTTTGAAGGCCTCGGCAGCTGCCCCGACCCGGATAATCGACACGGAATCGATGACATCGCCGGTGGCGATTTTGTTGACGACGTCCTGACCGGAAACCACATGGCCGAAGACCGTGTGCTTGCCGTCGAGCTGGGGAGTGGCCACGTGGGTGATGAAAAACTGGCTGCCGTTGGTGCCCGGTCCGGCATTGGCCATGGACAGGATTCCCGGCCCGGAGTGGGTAAGGCTCGGATCGATTTCATCGGGGAAGGTGTAGCCGGGGCCACCGGTGCCGGTACCGAGGGGACAACCGCCCTGGATCATAAAGTCGGGAATGACCCTGTGGAATTTCAAACCGTCATAAAATTTGTCACCTTTCATTTTGGCGCCGCCGCCGAGCTCCTTGACACCTTCGGCAAGACCGACGAAATTGGTCACCGTCAGCGGGGTTTTTGTGAACTCCAAGGCGCAGATGATCTCGCCTTTGGTGGTGTTGAACTGGGCGTAAAGGCCGTCTTTCAGCTTCGCTTTTGCCATTCCTGATTCTCCAGATAGGGTTATTAAGCTTATAATGAATACCAACAAAGTGCAGATCTTATACATCGATTCTCCTTTTGCAAAGGGTTGACATGAAAAAAACACTTCCGGTACGCGTGCCCAGGCGATTTTTACACCTCTGGCCGGGATTACGATCCTTCAATAGTTTTCTATGGTTGCTGCGGCATTACCGGCGGGACGGTCAATTCCACCCGGAGTTCCAGCTCCCGCGTTTGGTCGTTTTCTGTGCGGGAGATTTTGACCGGGATAATAGCTCCTTTTTTGCTGTCGAGCATGGCAATATGCAAGTCGGCCATGTCGGCGACGGTTATGCCATTAATCTCCAGCAGGCGATCTCCCACCGCAAATCCGGCGGCAGCAGCCTTGCCGTGCGGGTTGAGCTGACTCACTTTCAGAAATGGTTGGCCGTCTTTGCCCTCGGTATCAAGCATTATCCCTATTTTTGGGGTTTCCGGCAGGTCCTGGCCGGCAACCAGGAAGAAGTAGTCGGCAACCCGGGCAAGGTCGGCCGGGTCGCTGTCGTTGTAGAGGTTCATGACTGAGGCCTGGCGGACCGGCAATCGCCGGGCAACGCGGGGTGGAATGCCGGAGTCTTTACGGGTATGCTGGGTTCCGGCCAGCACTACCATCCTCTGGCCTGGATGCGCCGTCAAATAGTCGGCGATGTTTTGCGCCATGCTCTCATCCCAGAGACCCTGGGCCTGAAGGAAACCGCCGCCCAGGCCGCTGCCGTGTTTGCCCTGGACATGCACCTCATGCATATCGGCAAGCCGTTCCTGATATCCCGGCATGTCAAGATCACGATCAGTCGGCAGCGATGCCAGGGTTTCGGGGCTGAGACCGTCCGTACCACCGGTGCGAAATACCTCGGAGACGATCTGTCGGTCGAGGTTCAGGCCGACCACCGGGATTGCCTTGGCTTTGGCAAAATTGATAATATCCCGAAAAAACCGGTAGTCGTAACGCCAAACGTCATAATATCCTGATTCTTTGAGAAAACTTCGTTCGTCGATAGGCTCTTTGCCAAGGAGATAGCGATCAAGTGCCGGTTGCGAGGAGACGGGAAACATCTCCATGCCAATGGCCAGCAAGGGATTTTTTTTATACAAGGCCTCAATGATCCGCAACTGCAGCAAATGATCGGCAAAGCTGGTATGGGCCTCGCCGACATAGACCACCCGAGCCTCGGCAAGTTTATCGACAATGTGCTGAAAGGAGGAAAGCTGCGAGGTTGCGCCACCCCCCGGCAGTTCTTCGAGGACGACGCGCAGGCCTGACTCAACAGGCTGTATGCGCTTTTCGGTGTTGCGACCGCCGGCAAACGCCAGGTAGGAGTATTTGCCGTAATGGCTGAGTCGGCCGATGATCGCCTTGGTGTTTTCCCGGTCGCCGCTGCTGACCAGGACCGCGACGTGCTCAGGGGAGAGAGGATTGCGCCGAACATCGAGGATCAGGCCGGTTGCTGCTGACGGTGGAGGTCCGAAGAGGGATCTTGCCGGCAGCTGATCGCCGCCGAGGAACAGCAGATTGTTATCGGCGAGCTCTTTGTTGCTGACCTTCTCGGCGGTGGTAACGGTCAAGCCCTTGCCGTTCAGGGAGTCGAGCAGGGGTTGGAAGAGTTGCCGATCACTTTCTTGGGCGAGAATTGCCAGTTTTTTTTCGGCCCCCATCAGCCTTGACCATGTCGCCGGAAATTCCTCCGGGGCAAGCTGTCTGAGAAAGGCGTGTTCGGGGTCGATGGTAAATTCCAGAGGTCGTTGGTCAAGGGTGACCGTTATTGGTGTTATGAGCTCTTTGATCTCCTGCTTGACGGTAATCTCACCGGAAAAAGTCCGGATGCGAATCGGCACACTGAGGGTAAAAGGCTTTTCTGTTTTTTGCCGGAGAGTAAAGCTCAGGATCGAATTGTTACCGGCTGCGCTGACTGCCACATCGTCGACCGCCAGTTCCGGAATATCGGCCCTTTCCAGCCGTTCGTCAAAAAAGTTGTCGAGGTCGGTTTTTGCCGCCGCGGAAAAACTTTGCCGCAGATCGTCCCAGGAGGCCTTGCGGCCCCTGTTGTCGGCGTAGAAGCGGCGCAGACCATCACTGAAGGCCTGATAGCCGATCTTTTCGCGCACCTCGTGAAACAACAGGGCGCCACGATTGTAACCGACCGCCCGTTTGGCCTCCGCCAAGGCCTGGTTATGGCTGGCCGAGGTAAAGGTTCGCAGGGGAAGGGCAAGGTCCTTGGTGACGTAGCTGAGATAACGGGTGATACTTTCGTTACGGTCGGCAACACCCTCGCCCAGTTCTTCCCGATAGGCGTGATCGGCGAGGAAGGCCGTCAAACCCTCACACCAGTTGCCGCCGCTATAATCAACCTCCACCGAGTTGCCGAACCAGGAATGGACGATCTCATGACCCAGGGAAGTCGCCTTGATGAAAGGCAGGCGGAGAACGGTCTGGCCGAGCAGGGTGAAGGTCGGGATGCCGAAGCCGGTGGGCAACCGATTGGCGACAATGACGTAATGGTTGAAGGGATAGGGACCGATTTCCCGCTCGTAGCGGCGGAGATATTCGGCCGCCGCCAGCAGATAGCCGTCGGCAAGGTCTTTGTCCTCCGGGAAAAACAGCGAATGGACAAAAAGGTTCTCACGGACCTGCTGTTTGTGTATGGTGTACGGGCCGGCGACGAAATGAATTGCCGTAAGCGGCTGCTGGTAAAAAGCCTTTACCGTCTTGCCCTGGCGCGCCAGGGGGAAGGTGTCGGACTCGGTGATCGCGGTAAAGTTGTCGGGCAGGATGGCGGTTACCCGAAAGCGCATCGGCTGGTCGGGAAGGGGATGCCAGTTGCTGGTGAGGGCAATGCCCGTCGGGCTGATCAGGTTGTCGTCATCACTCTCCACGGTTTTGCTGAAGGAAAGGGTGAGTGTTCTCCTGGTATTGGCTGCCGGGAGGATGAGGGCATCACGGATCTCCATGAGTTCGCTTTCTCGGCCGGCTTCGTCGCGCAGCAGGGCACCGGTAACCTCCATCTCGGGAAATGTCAGACCTAGCCTGTGGTCCGGTAAAATTGTCAGCTTGGCAATGCCGGACAATGTACCCGATTGTTTTCCTGGGGCAAAGGACAGGGAAAGGTCATAGTCAGCCACCTCAGCCTGCAGCTCCTGGCCCGCCGAGACCGGCAAAGAGAAAAACAGCAGAATGAGGAAAACGACCATTGCCGGTATGAAGCTCGAAGAAAAAGTCATAGCCTGTATCCTGGTGAGGAGTGAAGTGACGTATCCCCCCTTGTGCGGGGTTTGTACAAAGTAATATTGAAATCCTTTTCATGCTAAGAAAAATTCCTTTCTTTATCACTTCATCGACTCGGTGCTTCCGGTGAAAAAAGCAAAAGAACCAATAAAGATAGTCGGCATCAATGCCCGGTTTACCCATTCCTGCCTGGCCCTTTTCTATGTCCGCAACGAGCTGGAGAAAAACTGCCCGGACATGGCGGCGGAGTTGTATCAGTTCACCATCAATGACAATTATTATGAGATGGTGGTTCGTTTGAGCGCCGGAAGTCCCGGGTATATCTTCTTTTCGGCGGCAATCTGGAACAGCAGTCTTGTTGAAAGGCTTACCCGCGACCTAGGGGTTTGTCTGCCCCATTGCCGGATTGTCATCGGTGGGCCGCAGGCGGGGGTGCTTGAAAAACGGCTGGGATCTGGAAATTGCAGTGTTGTCCTGGGGGAAATTGAAGGAATCGAGGCGAAATTTTACCGCGATCTGGAGGAAGGTACCCTGCAGCCTCGCTATGTCGGCTCCTTCTTCGCCATGCCGAAAAGAAGTTTTAGCTACCCTTATACAGGCAGCGATTTTAAAACACATCTCCTCAATCGGCACATCTACTACGAGAGCTCGAAGGGCTGCCCGTTCAGCTGCAGCTATTGCCTGTCCGCCGCCGAGAAGGGACTGTACCATAAGGAGCTGGCGGTAGTCGAAGAGGAGCTGCGCGGCATCCTTCGCCACCGGCCAAAGGTGGTGCGCTTCATCGACCGGACCTTCAATGACCGACCCGACCGGGCCCTGGCGATCTGGCGGTTTTTGGCGGCGGAGGGCGGCGATACCCTCTTTCATTTCGAGATGGCGCCGGATCGGTTTACCGACGAGATGTTTTCGTTTTTAGCGACTTTGCCGCCCGGCCGATTTCAGTTTGAGCTGGGCATTCAGTCTACGAATCCGGCCACTCTTGCGGCGGTGAACAGGCGTATCGATCCGGTTGAGGCGAAGGAGACGGTAGCTCGACTGGCGAGTTTAGGCAGCATCCACCTCCATGTCGATCTTATCCTCGGCTTGCCCTTTGAAACGAAGGAGACCTTTGCCGAATCTTTTTGCACCGTTTTTGCCATGGGTGCCCATTATATTCAAATGGGCTTGCTGAAAATCCTCCCCGACACCCCGATATGTCACAGCTCGATCGACTTCGACTATCGCCGTTGCAACGAACCGCCCTACGCCGTTTTGGCCAACAGGTGGATGGACCATGCCACTCTCAGCGAGCTGTACTGGTTTTCCGAGGCGGTCGAAAAATTCCTCAATAACCGCTATTTTGTAACTCTGTGGCGATATTTACGCAGGCGCCGGGTAAACAGCTTTGACTTTTTTCAGGAGTTGCTGTCCTTGTGCCATAGGCGCGGTTTTTTTCAACTGGCGGCAACCCAGGAGCTGATGTGTTCTCTCTTGGTACAGCTGGCCGCCAAGCGTGACGACGGCCAACTGGTCAACGAGCTGTTACGCTATGACTGGCTGCGGTGCGGTTTCAGGTTTCTCCCCGATTGTCTGCAGCAGGACGGTCTTACAGAACCACCCGAGGCGTCCCGGTCCGCCCTTTATCAGACCCTGCCGGAAGAATTGCCCGGGGTATACGGCCGGGTCAATCGTAATCAGTTTTTCCGAAAATCCTATTTTTTGCGGGTTTCCTCCGAAGCCTTGAGCGAAATCGGTCTTGTGGCGACGACCGACACTCCGTGCCTGTGTATTTTGGCGGAGAAGGGGGATGGGCTCTTTGGCTTTAATAAAGTGGTGGTGTTTTGATGTCTTAGAAAGCTCCAAGAACGCTACTCGGGAAAAAAGTTGACCTGCCGTAAGGGCGGTATATAGTAGCAGCTGTTTTTTCAAAAAACGCTGTCACCCCTTCGCAAAAAATACCCGTTTACAATCAAGGAGAATTCCATGTCGGTTTACAAGATAAAGAAGATCAACACCATAGCCCAGGAAGGTCTACGGCTGTTCACCAGCAATTTTTCGGTTTCAGCCGAGGAAGCAAATCCCGACGGCATCATTCTTCGCAGTTCGCAGCTGAATGTCGATGACTATCCGACTCTGTTGACAGTTGCCAGGGCCGGGGCGGGCACCAACAATATCAATGTCGATCGGGCTACCGAGAGAGGCATCTGTGTCTTTAATACTCCCGGCGCCAATGCCAATGCCGTCGTCGATCTGATCTTTCCGATGATCGGGGTTTGGAAGAGAAATATCTATCGGGGCATCGAATTTTGCAAATCACTCGCCACCATGGACCCGACCAAGGTGAACAACGAGGTCGAGGCGCGAAAGAGCGCCTTCAAGGGTGAAGAAATCGCCGGTAAAACCCTGGGTGTTATCGGTCTCGGTCAGATCGGCGTACGTCTCGCCAACGCCGGGGTATTCCGGCATATGCATGTCAATGGTTTTGATCCGGCTCCGGCCCTGGCTAATATTCACCAGCTGTCGCCTGATGTGCGGATCTGCCGGTCAGTGCGGGATACGGTCGGCGATGCCGACGTAGTGAGTCTCCATCTGCCGCTCGGCGACAGAACCCGCAATCTCGTCAATAAAGAGTTTATTGCCAGAATGAAGAAGGGAGCGGTGCTGGTCAATTATTCGCGCGGGCCGATCGTCGAAGAGCAAGCGGTCATCAATGCTTTGGATAGTGGCTATCTTGAGGCCTACCTTTGCGATTTCCCGACACCTGCCCTGGTGAAGCACAGTAAGGTGCTGACGACGCCGCATCTCGGCGCCTCCACCTCCGAGTCCGAAGAAAATTGCGCCACCATGGCGGTAAAAGAACTTGCCAACTACCTGAAATACGGCAACGTTGAGCATAGCGTCAATTTTCCCAACATCGAATTGACACCGACTGATCAAGTGCAGTCACGACTGATTGTCATCAATCGCGACGTGCCGGGGATGATCGCCTTCGTTACCAATGTCTTTGCTCACAACCGATTGAACATCGCCAGTTATTTGAACCAGTCGAACGGCACGGTGGGCTATAACATCATTGATGTGGAGGCTGAGATATCACCGGTAGTTGTCGACGAAATAATGAAAAATCAAGATGTTATCCGCACGAGGATAATCGTCTTCAAGGATTAACAGACGACCGGTCAGCTGGGTGGTATAAAAAATGCAACTCTTCTTGGCCTTATATTGCAGCCAATGAAGGTGGCATCAGGCCAATTGCCCCGAGAGAGTTCAAATTATTGTACATTCTTTGCATCGAGGAAGGGTGATTTCCCTCCGGTCCACCGGTAAGTGGCTGTATATACATGGTGCGTTTGTAATTTTCAAAGTGGCATGAAATATGCTTTAGTTATTATGCTTTATCTCTTCTCTCTTTTCTCCTGGGAAAACCGGACTTCTGCGCGGGAGTCCGGTTTTTCTGTTTCAACTTCTTGCCTTCTCCTTCTTTTTCTCTCGGTTCTATGAACGACCAGTCGTCACAGGTGGTATTGCAGCGGTGCGTCGATTATGACAAAGCCGCCATCGCTGCCATTGTTGAGGCCTCGCTGGTTCGCCTGGGTCGCACAGCTCTGCACGGTCAGGTTGTTCTCCTTAAGCCTAATCTTATCAGCAGCGGTGGCCCGCCGCTTGCCTGCACCCATCCGGAATTTATTGCCGGGGTTGCCGCCTGTTTTCTTGATCATGGGGCAAAGCTTGTCCTCGGTGATTCTCCGGCCCTCGGCAGTGCCGTGAAGGTCTGCGAAAAACAGGGGATTATCAAGGCTTTAAAAGGGATGGATGTGAAGATTGTCAACTTTTCGACCGCGCTGCCGAAGCGGTTGGCCGGAGGTTTGACCGTCACCGTTGCCCGGGAAGCCCTGGACTGCGATCTCTTTGTCGGTTTGCCGAAAATAAAAGCACATAACCAGCTGTATATGACCCTGGCGGTCAAGAATCTCTTCGGCGTCGTTAAGGGAGTCAACAAGGCAATGCTCCATATGGTGCACGGCTCGACACATGGCGGGTTTGCCGAAATTATCCTCGATCTTCTCGACCTCCTGCCGCCCCAGATGCATTTTGCCGACGGCATCCTTGCCATGCACAGGTCCGGCCCCCTTGACGGCGAGCCCCTTCCTCTCTACTGTATGGCTGCGGCGAATTCGGCGGTGGCGATGGATACCGCTTTGCTCGTGGCCCTTGAAGCTCGATGAAAATCGCAGCCCGCTCTGGCAGGTAGCTGCCAAGAGAAAGCTTGTCGGCAGCGATCCCGGCAGTATCGGCTATCCCGAGCTTTTGCCGGAAGATTTTCACGGTTCCGGGTTTCTTGCCCCCTCCACTCTCAATTCGATCCGTTTTAATCCCTTGAGATTTGCCAGGGGATTGGTTAAACGGGCGATGCTGAAAATATAAAAGGATATAAACATGTTTGATCTACAGGGAAAAGTGGCGTTGATCACCGGAGGCTCCCGAGGCATCGGCCGGGCTATTGCTCTTCGGCTGGCGGAATCGGGAGCGGACGTGGTGGTGAACTATGTCCGCCACAGGAGGGACGCCGCAGAAACTGCCGAAGCGGTGGAAAAACTCGGCCGGCAATGCCTGCTGGTCAAGGCCAATGTCGCCAATTCCGACGATGTCCGAGAGATGTTTGCCGCCATAACCGAGACCTTTGGTCACCTGCATATTCTCGTCAGTAACGCCGCCTCGGGTGTCCTCAAACCGGCGCTGGAACTCACCGAACGGCATTGGAACTGGGCCATGGACATCAATGCCCGGGCTCTCCTCACCCTCGTTCAACAGGGCTTGCCCCTGATGGGGCGGGACAGCCGGATCATGGCCGTGTCGAGCCTTGGTTCGGTGCGGGCGATTGAAAATTACACCACCGTCGGGGCCTCGAAAGCTGCCCTTGAATCTCTGGTCCGTCATCTGGCGGTAGAACTCGGCCCTCGTGGGATCAATGTCAACACCATCAGCGCCGGGGCCGTCGATACCGATGCTTTAAAACACTTTCCCAATCGCGACGAGATCCTCAAGGCGGCCACCGAGCGCACCCCTCTCGGCCGGTTGACGACACCGCAGGATGTGGCGGACGTTGCTCTCTTTCTCTGCAGCCATCTGTCCGGAATGATCCAGGGGCAGGTAATCACCGTCGATGGGGGCTATGCGATTCGCGGCTAGTTCCTGCGAAAATCACTTCCTACTCCCTTTGGCAACTCGAGATAGATTTCGATTTGGGAATGATTATTGTTTGACCAAGGCACAGGTCTCCGCAAAACCAATCAGATCAACTCTTGGTTTACGTGGAGTGGTTGCCGGAAGAAGGAGGTATAGTAATGAACACGCAAAAGAAAATGGTTGAATCCTTTCAGATGACCCATCGGGGTTTCGTAAAAAACCTCATTAATAGCCTGACCAAGCTTGAAAAAGATATCGAGGCGTCACGCGAGATCGATAGCATCTGCACCGGAGAATGGTGCCGAGCGATCGAGTTTTCCCTCGACGAACTTGCCAAGGATCTCTACTCGATAAGTGAGCCACGCTGGATGGCCGACGATTATTCGCGCACCCTGCGAAATAGCCGCCGCCGGCTGCACGATCTTTATGCTAAATATCAGGGGACCCGAGCACAGACAGAGCATTAAGTCGTTGTAAAAAGAACATGGCCGGAGGAATGCCTGGAACGGCATAAGGAGCCGTAAGGGAATGGTTTAAAAATTTGGCCCATATTTCCTGACGGCTCCTATGAAGGTGGAATTGGCATAACCATGGGAATAGTTTCCAAGGCTGTCTGAACTGCTTTGCCCAGATTACTCCATGTGTAAGGTTTTTTGATATATGGGCCGGCACCCAGTTTAATAGCTTGTTTAACTCTGTCGGTCTCGGAGAAGCCACTGGCTATAACTGCTTTTTGGGTAGGGTGAAGCTCGATTATTTCCCGGTAAGTATCTAAACCATCCCTCCCTGGGGGCATGATCATATCCAATATAATCAGGTCGACTTTGTTGTGTCGCAGATATTCGATGGCTTCATCACCACTTTGAGCAGTAGAGACAGTATATCCCAAATAGGAGAGCAAATCTGAGGCTATCTGAAGCTGTGCCTCAATATCGTCCACGAGCAAAATGGACTCCCCTTTTCCCGGAACGATTCAATAGGTTCAAGAGGCTCTTTGTCGGTTCGATTGATACGTGTCACCGGGAAATAGAGCGTAAATTTCGAGCCTTCATTTTCAATACTGCTCACATCAATATACCCATTGTGGTCTTTCACCGTACCCCATGCTACCGCCATGCCAAGACCAGTGCCACTTCGGCCCATGAGTTTTTTTGTAAAAAACGGTTCGAAGATTTTATCAAGGTCATCAGGCGAAATTCCAAGACCGTTGTCAGAGACCGTTAAAACCACATAATCACCTTCCTTTATTTCATCATAGCCTCTTAAAGGTTGATCCAGATAGTCGTTGGAAGTTGCAATATGCAGCCTTCCGCCATTGGGCATTGCCTCCGCCGCATTGGTAATCAGGTTCATGACGGTTTTACTCAGATGGATCTCGGAGCCTGCAATATTGAGCAGGTCTTTGGCTAAGGCAGTGGTCACCCAAACATCAGGATGAAAAGACAGCATTTGTTTGTATTCCGGGCTTTCAAGGTAGGCCGAAATGATCGCGTTCAAATTGACTATTTCCTCAACAATGACCCCTCGTCGCGTAAGGGTGAGCAGGTCTTGGACCACGGCAGCGGCTTTTTTCCCCGATTCTTGCATAAGCATAAGCGGTTTTCGCAGAGAACTATCCTCCGGCACTTGCATAAGTAACAATTCAGGATAACTGACTATTCCAGACAGGATATTGTTTAAATCGTGAGCTACTCCTCCCGCCAGGGGTGCCAAGGACCTCCATCTTTTGCGCTCGTTGTAACTGAGCCTGCAACTTCCCTTGCTCTCGCTCAACTCGTTTCTGATCGGAGAGATCAATGATTATGCCCCTCATACCCACAGGAGTTCTGTTTTGCACCACAGGGGTGGAGTGGATGGAAACAGGAAATGTGCGTCCATCTTTTGCCCGAGCCACAAATTCTTCGCCATCTAATTTTTGCCCGTTGAGTACCGCAAGTAATTTGGCTCGTTCTATAGATCCTGGATCGGCTTCAAGAATCCGGAATGCGCTCAGTCCCTCGTGAAAATCCTTTTCCGTATATCCCAAAATTTTCGAGGCATTCCGGTTAGTAAACGTGATCATACAACGACCATCTGTTTCGAAAACGATCTGTGGAAGAGTATTTGCAAGTTCTCTGTATTTCAGCTCATTTTCCCTAAGAGCTTTTTCGGCCTCAATACGATCGGCTATTTCCGAGAGCAGTTTTTCATTAACCTGACGAAGTTCCGCAGTACGATCCTCAACAATGGATTCTATCTGATAGTTTTTCTCCAAGAGTTTTTGTTCTGCATTTTTTCGATCGACAATCTCTTTTTCCAGATCTCTCGATAAGGTCGAGGTTCTCATATTTGAGAAGCAAAAAATTGTTGAATTCGGCAGTGATTCGTCTCTTTGCCAAGACCATGAAAAGTGAAAAAATCAAAAGCAGGCTTCCCATGGCAATATGCATATCGTCTCCGATACTGAACAAAACCACAGCAAGCGGTACTATTGCCGGAATGGTGAATACATAAAATCCGGCGGCAAGAGGCGAAAAGGCATTTACCGACCCCGCCACCATACCTGCAAGTATAAGAACCAGTAACGCCTGGTGAGCAATAGATGAATAAGGGAATATAAAAATCGGTGCAGAACCCCAGACACAACCGGATGCAAAAAGAGAAAGTAGAAGAAGATTTTTTTGGCGATCAACGGATTCGCTTGTGATAGTTCGTTTCCGGTAATGAAAATGAACCAGGATTCTCATGAGACCTACAAAGAGAGATACGGCCAGCCATGACAGGGCCTTATATCTCGGCACCACGCCCATTAGAAAAGCGGCAAGGATTGTAGAATTCAGAGCAGTGGCAGTTATTCCCACAACTACCTGGGAGGTGAACCGATTTACTTGATCAATTAATATTTTGGATTCGACCGTACTTTTTTTTGTCACGCCTATTCCCTTGGATTCATAAAAAGGCAGTCTCACAATTCTGAACCGCTAAAAGTCCAAGAAAACGAGATTTCCCGTATACGATGAACAAAGTTTAAGCCACACGGTGAGGGAATGCAAGTATCACTCGTATGGATCTCGAAGTGCCACAAGAAGGCTATATTTCGGGGAAAACAGGGAAACGGGCACATACCCATATTTACCGAAAAAAATATGACAACCCACGGTTCAATTCTGCAGTTTGCGGATGCCTGCCCGACAAACGTAGAGGACAAGGACGATTGACAACACCGCTACCCCTCCCGCCCAAAGGCCAAGGTAGGTGAGGTCGATGAGTGGAATGGGAATGCCTCTTATGGCGCGTCGCACTACTTGATAGGTCGGTCTGAGGCCCAATCCGATGACCAGGAGTTCGTAAAAAACCGCGCAAAAAAGATACAGTATCGCTCCCGGGCCCATGGAGGCGGCGCGGTTTTCTGCTTTGAAGTCGGCAAAAAGAGCTCCGAAACCGAGCCCCAGACCGAGAACGGTCCAGGTGATGAGCAAGGCGGCAAACAGGGAAATCCACCACATCGGTCCGGTGATCTGCAACAGCGAATTGGAGGCGGTGATGAGCAGTGTTGCAAGAAGGGTGAAAGGTACGAAGTAAAAACAAAATTTGTAGAAAACATACCTCGACAAGGATAACGGCGAAGAGGCGATAAGGTAAAAGGCCCCCTTCTCGCCGCCGATTGCCGGGTAAACAAAGCGGGTGGCAAGCGATGCCGAGAGAAAACCGCAGAGGCCGATATTGGCAAAGGCGATGAGATTGCTGATATAGGCGGTCGGCAGGGGCGAGCGGTCAAGAGGAAGGGCCTTGAAGTTGTAAAGATAGACAAAGACCAGCGCGCCGATCATAAAAAACTGCGACCACTCGCCGGAGTCCCTGGTGAACTGCCGCAATTCTTTACGAAACAGCCAAGCCAGCCGGCCTTGCCATCCGATTACCGGACGAAAACGGCGATGACCGCCGAAAGACTCCTGGGACTTGGAAAAACCTGTTTCAAAGAGCCAGTCCATGACGATCTCCCCGAGAAAATAGAGAACGAATGGAGTCGTCAAGATCAGGCCGCCGAGCAGCCAGTCGATTTCCCGATCAAGGAGATATTTGGACAGGAGATCGGCCGCCCAACCGGCCGGAACCCAGGGCCCGGCCGGGGTTGAAATGGCGCTGAAATATTCGATGAATTGCCCGTATTGATCGGGATTGACGAGATCTTCCGGACGCATCAGGCGAAAAATCAGGTAGAGAAAAAGCCCGAAACACAGCGATAAATACAAAACGATGTCCTTGGTGCGTTTGGCCGGAAACAGGTAGACGATGCCGACGGTCAGCAGCAGGGCAAAGGCCGATGCGGTCATGGCGACCAGCGGTACCGCAAAAAACAGCAGGGGCCAGAACAGCGGACCAGCCGCAAATACCTGGCCGTAGGCACCGAAAACCGGCAGGGAGAAGATCAGCATCATCCAGGAGGTGCTGACGCTGGTGGTAAAAAATCGCAGGAGATAGATCTCGCGGGGAGCAAGAGGCGCGGCCAGAAGTATTTCGTTATCCTGCGAAAGATACAGAGTGGAGACGGCGGTAACCATGGAGGAAAATATCAGCATGGCAAAGAGCATGATCCAGGCCATCTGCAGAATCTTCAGGCTGAGAATTATGCCCAGTTCATTCTGGGCGTGGAAATAGCTGAGCACCTTGAATGTCCCGAGATAAATGATACAGCAGACGGCAAGTCCGAGGAAAAGGATGGCAAGAACGCGCAGGTTAACCTTTTTTTCCGGAAAAAACCGATTGATGGTGCTGCGCAGCCAGGGCTGAAAAAGCCGCGGTATCATGGTCAGACCTTTGCCGAGTCGCCGGCGGTGCGCAGGGCTAAAATGATGGCCTGCAACTCGGAGGCACCGGTCAGTTCGAGAAAGATATCTTCAAGATGGTCGTTGCCACCGGTGGCTCGCCCTCGCAGGTCGGCCATGGTTCCCTCGGCGGTGATCCGGCCATGGACAATGATCCCGATGCGATCGCACAGTTCCTCGGCAATCTCCATGGAATGGGTGGAGAGGAAGATGCCGACCCCCGCCTTGGCTTTGCTCTTGAATAATTCCTTGACGATTCGGGCGCTTTTCGGATCGAGACCGACCATCGGTTCATCGATGATGATCAGCGGCTGATTGAGCATGAAAATGGAGGTCATGATCAGCTTTTGCCGCATGCCGTGTGAATAGCCTTCGATGAGGTGATCCCGCCATTCGCTCAGGTCGAAGAGTTCCAGGTAGCGGTCCGCCTCCTTCTGAGGATCGGGACCGGTAACATTGTAAAGACTGCCGATAAAACCGAGATACTCAGCGCCGGTGAGTTTTTCATACAGATAGGGGCGATCGGGGATGTAACCTGTGAGGTTTTTGCAATAAAATTGCTCGGCTGCGAGATTTTTATCGCAAATGGTGATTGTCCCGCTGGTTGGCTGCAGCAGTCCCGCCAGCATTTTAATGGTGGTCGTCTTGCCGGCCCCGTTCGGACCAAGAAAGCCATAGATTTCACCGGCTGCAAGTCGCAAACTGACGTCATCGACGGCGGTGAAGGAGCCGAAATTTTTGCTGAGGTTGTGGAGTTGGAGGAGATCTCGTTGCATGTACAATTCCTGTCACTATTGACAAATTTTGTCAGTTTTCCTGGGTGACCAGCGGTTCTATACCGAGTGCGCCAAGGAGGCCGCCAAGCCGCACCTGTTCCTGCATTTCGCCGAGAATAAAGCGAAGATGAGTAAGGTCGGCGGGAAACTGGTTGGTGGTGGTGTCGATACTGATCCACCGATTGTCGAGGCAAACCTCGTTCCAGGCATGGTAATAAAAGGCCTCCCGCTGAAAGGTGACGCCGGTGGCAATCCGCGTCGGGATCTGCACAGCCCTGGCCAGGGCGGCAAAAAGTGCCGCATGCTCGTTGCAGTCGCCCTGCCTGGATTGCAGAGTGGTCATGGCATCGGGGAGGCCGAGGACAGGGCGTTTCTCCAGATTTTGGTAAACCCAGGTGGCGAGCAGTCTGACCTGTGAAACAGGCTGAACAGTTCCCGTGGTTATTTGCTTTGCCAGCTCAATTATTTCCGGGCGATCCGCCTGGATATACGGCGAGGCGGCAAGGGCCGCAGGCGCATCGGGGCAAGTCGGGGCGTGGCTTTCAGTCGGCAGTTCTTCACGGATGACCGTCAGGATTTTGTCTCTGAGAACCTGCCGGCCGCCGTCCAGATCGAGCTTGCTCTCTTCAGGAATGGTCAGCCGATACTGTTTGACTGGGCCTGCAACGTCCCCCAGTTCGCCCTGCAGGGTAACGGCCACGGCGGCTAGCAGCTCCTCTTTGTGCCCTGATAGATCAAGGGCCTTGAACTTCGGTTCTTTTTGAAAGACAAATCCGGCCGGTGACTCTTCCTTGACCACCACACCGGAATCATTCAGCCATGAGCTGACCCTAGCCCCTGAAAATGATTCGATAAAATGGTGCAGTTTTTGCACTCTTCCATTGATGAGGACGGATTCTTGACCACGATATTCAAGAACCGACTCCTTGTTGGTAAGCGACAGCGGATCAAACCACGGGATACGTCGCTTTTCCCCGATTTTCATATCTTCGCCGAGCAGATATGCCCGGCGTGAGGTCGCGAGGAGCGGTGGACTGGGGAAATTCAGGGTATCTCGAATGGTATTTGTGCCGGTATCCAGCTGATATGTGACGCTGTTGCCGTCAACCGCGCCGTTTGCCCGCATCCGATAAAAGGGGGAGTGGAAGGAAAATTCGAAATCCTGCAAATGATTGCCGGCCGAAAGGGTCGCTTTCAGCCGAAGAGTAATGACTTGCACCGCCTGAGCGATATTGAGGTTCATCTTCGCTTCCTGCAGAAGCAACTGATTGTCGTTCGGACCGGCACTATATCGGGTGACGACGAAACCGATTTTGCTGTCCCGGAAGTAAATCCCTTGGTATTCTTCCGATTCGGCCTGTTTGAGGATCTCCGTTTCCTTCAAATCGACCGTACCGATGAATACATCTCTTTTGAGAAGAAGGGTAAAGAGGATGATCCAGACTACAAGAATCAGGAGTTTCGCCGAGAATACCGGGGTTGGGGAGGTGCTTTTCATAGCACCAGTATAGCCATTTCTTCAACTCTTGTGAATGGGACGCGCCTTTTCTTGTTGGCCGGCAAAAATGAAAGAGGCGGTTATTCATGCACTTTAGGGCAATACCTTTTGTAAAGATAGATACGCTTGTAATTAAAAACTAGAATCTGCTATAAGTAAGAGAGTGCGACAATGTCGGACAATGTTATAGATGTATATTAATTCACAACACATTATTCTGGCATCGGCATCACCGCGGCGACAACAATACCTGCGGGACATGGGGTTGCAGTTCAGTGTCCAAACCGCCGCTATTGACGAGCGACCTTTGCCTTTGGAAGATCCTGCCGCTTTTGTTATTCGGATGGCTAGAGAAAAAGCGGCGGCTATCAGGAAAGTATATCCGCAATCGTGGATCATCAGCGGTGATACGGTGGTCTGCCTTGACCAAAGAATCCTCGGTAAACCGGAACATGCTGAGGATGCCGTGAACATGCTTATGGCCTTGTCAGGCCGGGAGCACGTGGTGCGGACCGGTTTCTGCGTCGCCCATGCGGGGCAACGGGTGGAAGTTGCCCGGTCGGTGACCACAAAGGTGTGTTTTGCGCCTTTCTCTGAAGCCACGGCCCGTGCCTATGTGGCGACCGGAGAAAGTCTCGATAAGGCCGGAGCGTATGCGATTCAGGGTGTCGGGGCATGTCTCGTGCAGGCCATTGACGGTTCCTTCTCAAATGTCGTTGGCTTACCCCTTTGCGAGCTCATGCAGGTGCTTCAGGAACTTGGAGTTATCGAACCGGTTTCGTCATCGCCGAAGCAGGGTGGGTGAGGCGAGTTGACATTTTTGGTTGAGGTGTGTAATGGATAATAAAAGGATCGTAATTGTGAGTAGGCTATTCTCGGACAGCCTCCTAAGGATTGTGCCCATTCTTCTCAGAGAGAACTTGAGTCTGTCAATGGCAGGCGCGGGTATTGATTAGCGGTGGCAACGATGGGTCAGATAGTGCAGCAGGGAAAGAGTATCGACGCGCTCAAATTGCTGAATAACGCGATTGTCACAAGCCGTCTTTATCCGCCGGAAGCACCCCAGGTATCTCAGGCCGTAGAGCGAGGGTATAAAGGACTCAAACTCTTCCTCCGCGAGCAAGGCCCTCTGTTGTTTTCCTTTCAGGACGATGCCCCCTGTGTTTGTGAGCAACCCCTCGATCAAGAAACGCTCGATGCCTTTCCCAATCTGGTTGTTTTTCGGCAACTGCGGCTGCTTGGCCTTGCCCAACTGCGGATCGGTGCCGACATGGACCGGTTTGCCTTTGGCCAGATTCTCTATGTTTTTAATTCCCCTATTGAAAAGGTTAAAAAAGCCGGGGGGGGAGTGGTTTTTATCACCGGTCTCGGATTGGCAAGTTATTTCTCCGATGAACAGGAGACGAGTCCTCGGCAAAAGCTCGATACCTCGGGACCTGTCGAATCTCGATCCCGCAAACTCGTAAAGGTTCGACCGGAGCTGCTGGCCTGTCTCTGTGGCAAAGACATGAGGCCGACAATACAGACCGAGCTTACCACAAGGTTGGCAACTGCAGAATCCGCTATCGATCTTCTTGCCGCAGGTGTAGGCCATATCCTCCAGGACATTCTCAAAAAGGGAATGCTCATAGCCTCTCCGCTCTTTTCTGCAATGTTAAAGGGTGCGGAGATGCAGCTTGGCGAGACGGAGGGGCGGCAGGTGGCTCTTGGGCTTGCCCGTATCCTCGTTGAAAATCTTCGGGAACCGGCACTTTGTGTTCTGTTGTCTCAGGAATATCCCGAAGGGTTCGGGGAGAATTTTTATGATGGTCTGATCGGCTATCTTACCACCGAAAATCTCAGTCCCGTCTTTATCTTTTTCCGTGAACAGCTTGCCAAGGCACGACTCGTCGGTGGTGATACATCGCCTCGGGTTGAATTGCTTGAAAAAGCCATGTTCAGGATCATGAACACCGGCAAAGGCAAACAGTTTCTTGGCGCTGAAAAGGCCCGAGCATTGATTTATGAAGGTGAAGTGGAGCGGAAGAAACGTCGCCTTGCGGCAGGTATCGAAGGTTTGTTGCAGGGAAACCTGGGCGCCATGAAGAGTGAGGAGCTGGTGCACTACCTTCCGGTAGCGATAACCGAAAAGCTTCAATCCAAGTCTGATAACGACGCAGAAACGCTCATTAAAAGAATCGCCGCATATCTTCATCAAGAAGGAAAAATGGTCGGCGATGCAGTTTTTTTAAGCATCACTACCATAGGTGAAAAGTTTGTTGCCGAAGGTCGTCTCGCGCTTATCGACTTTTTTCTCGAACCGCTCATGGCGGTTCTTCGCGAGGGAGTGTTAGAAGAACCGGTCTTCGAAAAAATCATCAATTTTCTCCATCAAACCATGCAGGCCAGCTGGGATTGCGGTGATAACAGGCGAGGGGACGTAATCCTTACCCTTTTCTCCATGATCCGCAGTGGTCAACTGAGCCGACCGGCAAACCTTAAAGGGATAATCAGCAAGATCCAGGATCGGGGAATTCAGCGGTCAAAACTGCCAACCCTGTTGGCGGAATGTCTTGCATCGCCTCTGGATGAAGTCCTCAGCTGTCGCCTGGTACTCCAGGGACCTGTAGCAGTGCGATTTTTGATAGAGTCCCTGATTAATACCGAGGACATTGATGATCGCATGAAGATCATCGATCTGCTGACCACCAACACCAGTTTTCTTGCGCCGATCATCCTTGAGCGTCTGCCGGAACATATGCCTTGGTACGGCAAACGTAACCTTTTGAAACTGCTGGGAGAGGCCGGGAGAGAGGAGGATGCTGAAGGTGTCCTGCCCTATTTGAAACATGAAGATTTTCGGGTGCAGAGAGAGGCTTTTCTCTGCCTTTATAAAATTGGCGGCAAAAGCCGCAAGAAATTGTTTCTCGCTGCCCTGAACGATTCTTCCGAACTGATAAAAGTGCAAATTATCGACGCTTTCAGTAGCTTTTGCGACCATGAGGTGGCTGCACAACTCAGTGAATTGCTCAGGACGAGTGACACGTTGAGCGACAAGAACCGTACCGATATCCTCCTGCAACTTTTGGAAACCTTGGGGCGTTGCGCGAACCCGACAGCGCTCAAGGGGGTTGAATCGTTCCTTCAGAGCAGGGGACAACGCGTAACCAAAAAAATACCCGACCACGTCTGGCTCGCGGCGGAAAAAGCCGCGAGCCATCTGGAAAACGATCTTCAGGAGAGTCGAAAAAAATATCAACAGGCTGGTCAGTTACGTAAGAATGCTTTGAAACAGGTCGCCAAATTAGGCAAGGTGACGAAGGACCAGAGGATTGTCACCGGGTTGTCGCAGGAACAATTGATTCGCACCCTCTTGGCCCAGGGTGATACATCGGCGGCGAAAGAGAAGCTGATCGAACTGATCGAAAATTCGGTACGGATGCGTAAGTTTGCCCAAGCCGAAAATCTTCGCGAGTGGCTTATCGAAATTGACCCTACCGCCTTCAGCCAAATTATCAAGGTGGCCGAAATCATCGAACGGGAAAAATTAGCAGCCATCGACAAAAGCCATTTGGAAATCTGGAACAGCCTGTATGAATGTCTGACCTCGGGAGAATTTTCCGCACTGTACCACGCCCAGAAGCATAGAAAATATCTGGATGGTGAGGTCATTGTCAGCCAGGGGGCAATGCAGACCGCGCTTTTTTTTATCAACGGCGGCAAGGTCAAACTGTACTTCGAGGATACGGGGAAAGAGATCCTGGTCAAAACTATGGGAAGCGGCGAAATCTTTGGAGCCGGGGCTTTTTTTGATGCTTCGATCTGGACTATCTCCGTTGCCAGTGTCGGCTCTTCGCAAATTTCCACCCTGAGACTGGATAAACTCCGGGAATGGAGCGAGGAATTCCCCGGACTGGAATCAAAGCTTCAAAATTTCTGCAGTAAATTTGAAAAGATAGATGAGTTTATCCGGGGTTCATCACGGGATCGGAGAACGCAGGAACGGCATAAGATATCCGGTCGAGTAAACACATTACTGGTGGACAACAGCGGTCATAGTATTGGGGCAAGTGTCATGGTGGAATTGTTGGATATTTCCCTGGGGGGTATTTCCTATCAGGTGAGGATATCCAAGAAGGAAGATGCTCGTACCCTGTTGGGACGAAAGGTTCAGGTGCGGTTGCCAAGCGGAGATAAACCGGGAGAATTTACCATGATTGTCGGCGATATTCTGGCGGTTCGCAGCATCAATGCGGTGGAAAATGATTATTCCGTACATGTCAAATTTAACGTGGCCCTGGACAATGGAAAACTTCATGAAATTCTCAAGGCGGCGAGTCGCGAAGCGCAGGTGCAATGAGGTATATCGCTCAAGATGAAGCCTGCCGACAGCGGTTATAACGAGGGTTGTCATGACTTCCGGCAATGATTCCATCTCTCGGTTTTATCTCAGGCATCTCGGTGGAAGGTGGCAGGAGACCCTGACTGCCGCCTGCCCTTTTTGCAAGGAACATGGCTTTGAAAGCGGCAGGCTGATGGTGTTTTTAAATCGGCAAAGTTTCTTTCACGGCTACTTTCGTTGTCTGAACCGTTGTGTTCCCGGGGGATTTCCTCTCTGGTTCGCTCGACTTTCTGCTCTCGCCTTAAACGAGGTACCGGGATATATCTCGGAGCAGGAGGTCGCCGGGGTGCAGCCGGAATATCCTGTAGAAAACATCAATGATGAAATTGTTGCTTATCGTGACAGGATAACCGACGCCATCTATGCTCTCTTTAAAGAGAGCGAAATAGGCCGGTCGGTTCTCCTGGAGATGCGGGTCGGCTTCAACGGCCGGTATCTGGTTTTCCCCTATTTCCAGGATGATGGCAACTGCTATGCCGCTCGTTGCGTTCATCCGGATCGGGCGGAAGATTTTTTTTGGCACGGCAATCAGGATTTCAGCCGTGAGCCATTCAATCTCTATAATGTTGAAGACATACTCCGTTGCGAAAACGGTGCTTTGTTCATATGCGAGGGTGAAGAAAACCTCCTGACCCTCAAACAGCTGGGCTTTCCGGGAGTGGCGGTCGCCCATTATACGACCTTGGAAAAGCTTTCCGCAGCTGTCTTTGCCAAGGTGAAAACGCTCTTTATTTCCGTAAACAACAGTCTTGAATCGGAAAATGCCGCCCGCAACCTGGCATCTCGGGTAGGTTACAAGGCGAGAATTCTTGTTTGGCCGGCTAATGCACCGAAACACTACAACCTTCGCCGGTTGGCCAAGGATTCAGGGAAGGGTTTCGCCGGAAAAGTCAGTGAGCTGCTCAGGCAGTCCCGCGCCTTTTCCCCCTTTACTACTCCGCAGCGTGAATACCAGCTCTTTTTGCAAACTCTTCGGCAAGAACAGGGGGAGGAGTTTCGGGGCCTTACCTCCGGTTTCCCGCTCCTCGACGATGCCATTGGTGGTGTGCATGGCATCAACGTTATCGGTGGCGCGCCAAAGGTCGGGAAATCGACCTTCGTCATTCAGATCGCCTCGGAAATGGCCTTAAAAAACATCCCGGTTCTCTACTATGACTTTGAGAACGGCCGACAGAAGATCTATCAGCGGACCCTTTGTCGCCTTTCTCGCATGTCAACCGATGCGTTCCGGGCCGAGAACATGCCGGAGGAGCAGCGGAAGAAGGTCCAGGCAGCAACCAAAAACCTTGAGAAGATGCTCTTTTATTGGCGGGTGATCAATGATCGCAAGGTGACCCCCGAACTGATGCGTAAACATATTGACTTTATTCGCCACGAAACGAAAAGCGCATACACGGTGGTAATAATCGACAGTCTGCACAAGCTGCCGTTTAACGAATTTACCGAACGACGGACCGGCATCGATGCCTGGTTGCGGCAGATGGAGTCGATACGCGACGACCTGCATGTATCCTTTCTCGTGATCTCCGAGCTCTCCCGGGGAACCGCCGGTTCCTACCGGGAGGAGCCGCATCTCGGGGTCTTCAAGGGCTCGGGGGATATCGAATACAGTGCCGACAATGCCATGGTGCTGTACCCGGATATCCTCGAAAACGGCCTGTCGGCTGCCGGTAACCAGGCGATGCGGAGCACCCTCTGGCTGGTGGCCAGCCGGGAGCATAGCCCCGGTCGTGTCGCCTGCTATCGCCAGGATTACCCCTACTGGGGTTTTACTGAACAACCTGTTGCCGACGGTTCGTAGGAGGTTGTCCGAGGCAGCCTCAGACCTTTTCACTCTCCCGCCACTCCTCAAGCTTTGCCAGGGCAAGGTGCGAACGTTCCAAACCGCGTATCTTCTTTCTGACTTTTTCCGGCCAGCCGGGAAAGAGACCAAAATTGACATTTGACGGTTGAAATGTCTTGGTATTGCTGGCGGTAAGGTGGTTGACCAACGACCCTAAAGCCGTTTCCGGCGGCGGCACAACCGGGGTGTATCCGCTGACCATCCGGGCGGCATTGATTCCGGCGAGAAGGCCCATGGCCGCCGATTCGACATAGCCTTCAACGCCCGACAACTGGCCGGCAAGGAGGAGATCCTGCCTGGCAATGAATTGCAGGGTGGGCCGCAGTAGCGCCGGCGAGAGGACGAAGGTATTGCGATGGATCGAGCCGAGCCTTGCAAACTCCGCCCTCTCCATGCCCGGAATGAGGCGGAAGATGCGTTGTTGTTCCGGATAGGTCAGCTTGGTCTGAAAACCGACCATGTTGTAGGTGGTTCCCTCGCGGTTTTCCTTACGCAGCTGGACGACGGCGTAGGGGTCTCGACCGGTTCTCGGATCGGCTAGTCCAACCGGTTTCATCGGCCCGAAACGCAGGGTCTCGTCGCCTCGCGACCGGATGACCTCCACCGGCAGACAACCTTCAAAGTACTTGATCTCTTCGAACTCCTTGAGGGGCATGTACCGGGCAGCTGCCAGTTCAGTGATAAAGAGTTGGTAACTCTCCCGGTCCATCGGACAATTCAGGTAGTCACCCGGTCCGTCATCGTAACGGGATTTGCAATAGACGATATCCATATTGAGCGAATGGGCATAGACGATCGGGGCGATGGCATCGTAAAAGGCCAGCCTTTCCTTGCCGGTGAATTCGGCCAGGGCTTGGGCCAGCGGTTCGGAGGTCAATGGGCCGGTGGCGAGGATTGTTGGCGTGGAAGATGGTTGGGGAATGGTCATGACCTCCTCCCTGACAATTTCAACGAGAGGATGGTTGGCGAGGATTTTGCTGATCCCTGCGGCGAATTTCTGCCGGTCAACCGCCAGCGCCTTGCCGGCCGGAACCTCGGTAGCATGGGCCTGGGCGATGATCAGCGAGTTTAAGCGGCGCATCTCCTCTTTCAATAAACCCACCGCCGAGGTCGGATCGTTTGATCTGAGTGAATTGCTGCAGACCAGCTCGGCCAGGTCTTCTGAATGGTGGGCCGGGCTGAAACGGTGCGGCTTCATGTCGATGAGCCGCACTTGGCAGCCGCGTGTTACAAGCTGCCAGGCTGCTTCACAACCTGCCAAGCCGCCGCCGATGATCGTTACTCTTGTGTTTTCAGTCATTGTTCTGTTGTCCCTTTGCTGTCGGGGCGATGAAGTAGTAGATAAGGCCCGCCGCTTCAAGAACGAGCAGCAAGCCGAAACCGGCGTTGAAGCCTTCGGCGGTGGGTGGTTGCGTTGCGGTCGCCCGGTAATAGCCGATGATTGCCCCGATAGCCCACTGGCCGACAAAGGCGGCGACGAACACCAGAAGATTCAGGGCAGTGGTTACCCGTCCGGATAAATGCACCGGAAAGGACTGAGACAGGGCCGAATAGGCGATAACCCCGGAGGTGCCGAGAAACCCGAAGGCGAGCCACAGAGGAAAGAGCCAGCCGACCGGGTTCAGGAGCAACAGCAGCTGCACGACCATGAACAGGGTCATGCCGATCACCGCGGTGGTTGCAACACTCATGCCTTTTCTGCTGAGCCTCTCGGCCAGCGTGCCGAGGAGGATAAAACCGGCAACCATGGCCACGGCGACCCAGAAGAGCACTCCGGCAACCTCGGTACGACCGAGCTTGCCGATATGCGTCAACCATGGTCCGGCCCACAACCCTTGAACTGCCATGAAGGCGGCCTGGGAGGCGGTGGTGAGGGGGGCGGTGCGCCAGAATAACCTGTTGGTGAAAACCTCCCTGATGCCCTGAAGTTGCTCGTGCAGGTTCTCCTTGTTGCCGCCGACCGATCTTTTTTCCGGAACAATGACAAAAACCGCAACGGCGGCAAGCAGGGTCAGCAGGGCAAGAGCCATAAACACACCGCGCCAGTCGGTGATCCGCAGGGCAGCCTCGACGGGAGCTGTGGCGGTCAGAGCGCCGAGGCCTCCGGCAGCCATCTGCAAACCGTTGATCAACGGCCATTTTTCTTTCGGAAACCATAGGGTATAGGCCTTAAAGGCGGCCATCAGGCAGGCGGAGACGCCCAGGCCGATCAAGGCCCTGCCGACGACCAACCCCGTAAGACCATCGCCACCGGCAAAGATAAAGGCGCCGAGGGCGGCGAGGAGCAGCAGCACGGCTTCAACCTTGCGTGGCCCGAAGCGGTCGAGGAGGACGCCTAAGGGCAGTTGGAAGGAGGCAAAGGTGATAAAATAGATTGCCGTGAGCAGACCGAGTTCAGACGGCCCGATTCCGGTGTCGGCGATCAGATCGGGGGCGATGACCGCATTCACCACCCGGTACAGATAGGAGAGAAAATAGCCGGCAGCAAAAGGGAGAAAGACCCGCAGGATGGTCATCGGGGAAAGATTCATAGGTGATGTTCTCAGCGTATGTATGTCCAAACAATCGGTCAGCGAGCGCCCTCAATAGCTACCCGAACCTTTTTTCTACCCCACTGCAGGGCATCATCGTGGGAATGGAAAAACAGATCTATCCGGTTCGGACCTTTGATCTTACTGCCCCGGTCCTCAACGGTTCCCCAGCCATAACCGGGAATATACATGCGTGTGCCGAAGGGATAGTGTTTGGTATCGGCGGCAACCGTGCCGTCGCGGGGCAACAGATACCAGGGGAACAGGACCAGCCGCAGAGGGATCAACCAGGGTCGCGACAAACTATCCATGGAGAAGAGGCCCTCCTCCGGTTCGTAGGGTACCGTGCCGCTGGCGGTCAGGCCGTTGTAAGGTGCGCCTCTGCGGGCACCGGAGGCGACATAGCGATTCCAGAAATCAAGTTTCAGCCATTGCCAGCTGCCCCGTTCCCAACTGCAGCAAATCGAGCAGCCACAATAGGCAGTGGTTTCAATAACTTTCGTTCCTGTCGGTTTGGCGCAGGCGGTGCAGAAAAGGAGCAGGAGGAAAAAGGGTAAGGCGATTGACCGATGATTGACGGCAAGGTGGAAAAGCTGATTGGCAGCGGGATCTTTAACCATGTGTCACAGCTGGGCGAATGTTTCAAGAAACCTTCCAGGCCTGGCAAAACGGGCAGGAAGAAGTACTTTTCGCCGCTGATGGTAACACGTTTCCCGCTGCGGGAACAGGGATTAAAAAGAAAAGAGGGCTATTCCCTTTCGAATTGTACCCGGGCAACAACGATTTTTTCGACGTTGTCTTCTCTTACCATTTTACCGATGATATTGACTGCTTCACCAACGATCATCGCGAAATCTCCACCCAGAAGGGGATAGGCCGCTTTCTCAGTTTGCAGGACGGTGCCGTCCCCATTGTTGGTTTTTTGCACTATGCCTCGGAAAATCAAGGTCTCAGTGTTTTTCGGTGAATAGATGGTGGCTGGAACGGCCGGTTTTGTGGTCTCTGGAATAGTAATGGCTAAAACATTGCAAGGGGTTGCCATGCAGAATGTGAAAATAATGGCAAGTATGACTTTGTTCATGGAAGGAATCTCCAGTGGTTAAGGGTAATGGAATCGCTACGAAATCGAGCGTCTCTTATTACTCTGTAGCAATAACCATGCCATTGATATATATGCTTGAGAATATTAAAAATAATAATATATATCCTAGGAAAAAGCCTCTCCGCCGTGCTGGAATTTCCCACCTCCCGGCAATTGTTGCGCACTCCTGTTATAAGTGCGATTGAATGCGATTGCCATCGAGAGTGGAGGTCAGCTCCGATAGAACCATCTTTTAATCTCATCCCGAGTGAACTGTTTGGCTACCGGCCGGCCATGGGGGCAATGGGAGAACAGATCCGCTTGCGCCATTTCGCTCAGGAGTTTGTCGATTTCCGGAGGGCTCAAGGAGGTTCCGGCCTTTACCGCAGCCTTGCAGGCCATCGTGGCGAGCACGGTATCAAGGCTGCCACCCCTGTCGCTGCCACTGCTTTCACTGCCGAATTGTTCAAGAATATCTAAAAACAGATCGCGGGGATTGGTGGTGCCGGCAAGAGCGGGAATGGCAGAAATTATGAAGGTGTTGCCACCGAAATCGCGGATGGAAAAGCCCATGCGATCAAGGTCTTCGCTAAATTTTTCAATCAATTGGCTCTGGAACAGGGACAACTCGACGGTCACCGGGAACATGAGGATCTGGCGAGCAATTGATGCGGCGAGGTACTGACTGCGCAGTTTTTCATACAGCAGCCGCTCGTGGGCGGCATGCTGGTCAATGACCAATAGTCCCTGGCTGTTGCGGCAAAAGATATACAAATCGTCAAATTGGCCGATAACCAGGAGGTTGTGCGTCGGCGACTGCGGTTCAGGCCGCTTTGCAACCTCGGGGGGGGTAATGTCCTTGTCCTGCTGGAAGGCGGTTTTAGGCAGCGGTTCAGCGGTAGCCAGAAGAGATTGCGGTTGGCAAGCCCGGGTGGAGCGAGAACTTGATGCGAGGGAGATTGCCGAAGGTGGCGCAACTGGTCGAAGCGGGATATCTTCTCTGCGCACGGTACCAGGCGACGAGGGGGGTGTCATCGACAAGGGCAGTTCCTCCGCCGAGTCGGAATCGAGCGGAATGGCAGTCGTGTCGCTCCTGCGATCGCTGCTGAACAGAACCATTTTCATGGCAGCCTGTTGGTCCCGCATGGCCTTGGCGACGCTTTGATTGATCAGTTCGTGGACTTCTCTCGTGTTACGGAAACGGACTTCATGCTTGGCGGGATGGACATTGACATCGACCTCGGTCGGCGGAATGGTCAGATGAATAAGGCCTGAGGGGTTTTTGCCCTTCATGAGAAAGCTGCGCATGCCTTCGGTTACCGCATGGATGATCATTCTATCGCGAATGACCCGGCCATTGACAAAGACCCGCAATCTGGCGGGACCGATGGTCACCTTCTCCGGGGGGATTAAAAGGCCGGTCACACTCCGATCGCCGGCCGGTCGGGCGCCACTACCAACCTCGATAAATGGCCCGTCATAGTGCATGATCAAAGCGAGACGCTGGGCAATGGACTGGCTGCGGTCAAGAGAGAAGCTGTCCCGGCCATCGATTCTCAGGATAAAGGTTATGTCGGGTGAACACAGGCCATAATTTTTTACGACCTCCTCGATGTGACCCAGTTCGGTGCGGGCGGTACGGAGGAATTTGCGGCGTGCCGGGGTATTGCCGAAGAGGTTGCGAATCTCGCAGGTCGTACCGTAGCTGCAGCCGAATTCATGGACCTTGATCAGCTTGCCGTAATCAAGGACAACCCTTGTGCCCAAGGGTGCCTCGCTCGGGCGTGAGGTAATGGTCAGCTGCGAAACCGAGCCGATGGAAGGAATGGCCTCGCCGCGAAAACCAAGGCTGGCTATGGCCGCCAGATCCTCCTCGGTCGTCAGTTTTGAAGTACCGTGACGTTCGAGACAGAGCAGCAGGTCGTCCTCGTCCATGCCGCTGCCGTTGTCGATGACCCGGATCAGCCGGGTACCGCCCCCTTCAATCTCCACCTCGATACGGTTTGCTCCGGCATCGAGGCAGTTTTCAAGCAGTTCCTTGACCACCGAGGCCGGTCGTTCAACCACCTCGCCGGCGGCGATCTGATTGGCCAGCTGTTCGGGAAGAATACGTATTTTCGCCATGATTTGACTTTCTTGTTGATAGTTGCAGGTCAGATGTTAGAGTGCGGCTGGCAAATCCTTTTGCCTTCTGCAGAGACGAAACATTACCATGAGTGTTGCAACAGTGTCATCAGCAAAACCAAACGCCCCCGACGACAAACCGACCGACGGCGCAACCGCCGCTCGCAGCGTCTATAGTGACCAACACATCTCGATTTTTTTAATTCTTGTCTGTCTTCTGCAGACAGCTTTTCTGGGCGGATTGCTGTACTTCCTCATCAGCCTGAAAATTCCCGATATCAGCGCCGTCGCCAGCTACAACCCCTCCCAGGCAACGATTATCTATGATCGGCAGGACCGGATAGTCGATCGCCTGTTTATCGAGGACAGAACCGTCATTCCTTTGTCGGCAATGTCGCCCTTTTTACCCAAGGCCTTTGTCGCCGCCGAGGACGGGCGATTTTATGAACACCCCGGCCTCGATTTCTTTTCCGTTCTGCGGGCGGCAATCAACAACTTTGTCGATGGAGCAAAGAGCCAGGGCGGCTCGACGATCACCCAGCAGGTCATCAAATCGTTGCTTTTGACCCCGGAAAAAACCTATATCCGAAAATTCAAGGAAGCCATCCTCGCCTGGCGGATTGACAAGCTGATGAGCAAGGAAGAGATCCTTCACATCTACCTCAACCAGATTTACCTCGGCGAAGGGGCTTACGGGGTTGAGGCGGCGGCGCAGATTTATTTCGGCAAAAGCTCGTCCCATCTCAGTCTGGGGGAGTGCGCGCTCCTCGCCGGCCTGCCGCAGGCACCGAGCCGCTATTCGCTGTTCGACCACCTCGACCGGGCCGTTGAACGGCAGAAATATGTTCTCAACCGAATGGCGGCTGACGGCTATGTCGGCATGGATCAAGCTCAGCGGGCCTATGAAGAAAAGATCCAGTTGAACAGTCGAAGCCAGCAGGCGACCGACGATAACGGCTATTATCTGGAGGTGGTCAAGAAACGGGCACGGGCCATCCTCGGGGTGCCGTTGCAGACTGCCGGGGCCAGGATTTATACCCATCTTGATTCCAGGTTGCAGGAAGTCGGTGCAGTCGCTGTCCAGCGAGGCGTGCGGGCGAGTTTTGCCCGTCAGACCCTAGCCGGCAAAGATGTTGATACGCTGCTCCAGGGCGGCCTGGTATGTATGGAAACGGCCACCGGCAACGTCCTGGCTTCGGTCGGCGGCACTTCCTTTGCCTTATCCTCTTTTGACCGGGCCACCCAGGCAAGACGCATGGCCGGATCGACCTTCAAACCCTTTGTCTATGCGGCGGCCTTGAATAAAGGCTGGTCATCCGGCTCCCCTATCGAGGACAGTCCATTATCCATCACCGGCAGGGATGGTAAGGCTTGGAGTCCGCATAACTACTCCGGCCGGTATCACGGGCAGACGACTCTTGCCGATGCCCTGACTCACTCGCTGAATACCGCCACCGTCCGGCTCATGCAGGCGATCGGTTATAAGGAGGTACATAAAATCGCCAAAAGCGCCGGCCTCGGTCCCAACCTGCCGGCAAACCTCTCCCTCGCCCTTGGCGCAACCGAGGTATCGATACTGCAAATGACCGCTGCCTATATCCCTTTTGCCGGCAACGGGACCTATATTGAACCGTCATTTATGGACAAAATAGTCCTCGCCGATGGCACGGTACTCTGGCCGGAAAAGGGAAGAAAACGCCAGACCGTGCTCAGGGCGGATGCCTTGTCCCAGATGCGCACCATGCTGCGGAGCGTGGTAACGGAGGGCACCGGCAAGGCGGCGGCGGAGGTGCCGGGAGCGAGCGGCGGTAAGACCGGAACCACCGACGATTATCGTGACGCCTGGTTTATCGGCTATGACAATACCTATACCGCCGGGGTATGGCTGGGCAACGACGGCAATGAGCCGATGGGAACAGGAGAAAGCGGTGGGGCGGCAGCTACTCCTATTTGGCGTGATTTTATGTTGGCCATGCGCGAGCAGTAGCCGGCAGAGAGACATCGATAGGTATCATCCCTCCAGCAGTAATTTTTCTATCTCCAATGTGGGGAGCGGTCTGCCAAGCAGGTATCCCTGCAGTTCATCGCAGTTCATCCGGCCGAGAGCTGCCTTTTGATCCTCGGTTTCTACCCCTTCAGCGACCACCTTCAAGTTGAAGCTCTTGGCAATATCAACGATTGAATGAAGGAGTGACAAACCATTGTCGGCGACGTCGATATTTTTTACAAATGATTTGTCGATTTTCAAAGTTGACAGCGGGAAGAGCTGTAGATGGCTGAGGGCGGAATAGCCGGTACCGAAGTCATCGATGGCGATGGTAACGCCCATATTCCGCAGCTGTAGCAGCATCAAGCGCGCCTCCTCGGTATTCTCCATCATCACCCTTTCCGTCAACTCAAGCTCGAGATATTCCGGCGCTAGACCGGTTTCCTTGAAGATGGTGACAATCTTTTCAACCAATTGCTTGAAGTTGATATTGGAGCCGGAGATATTAACGCCCATCCGGCACCCTGCAAACTTTCCGGCCTGTACCCACTTCTGCGCCTGCGTGCATGCCTTGCGGATCACCCAGTCATTGATATTGTGGATAAACCCACTTTCTTCGGCGAAAGGAAGAAATTGATCCGGTGCTATCAGACCCCTCTCGGGATCGATCCAGCGGATAAGTGCCTCCACGCCGGTGATTCGGCAACCGTTCTTGTTGGTAAATTGCGGCTGATAGTAAAGGACGAATTCGTTGTTTTGCAGGGCCTTGCGAAGGTTGTTGCTCATATGAAACCTCGCCGTGGCGGCATGGTTCATGGCGCTTTGAAAAAACTGGTAATTGTTTCGCCCTTTCTCTTTTGCCTCATACATGGCGGTATCGGCATTTTTCAAGAGTGTATCGATATCTTCTCCATCGTCTGGATAGACGCTGACGCCGAGGCTCGCGGTAAGGTTGACGTCCTGTCCTTCCATGGACAATGGTATCGCCAGTGCTTCAATGATTCTTTCCGCCAGTTTGGCCAGATCGTCGGTGGAGTGAATATCAGTGACCAGGATATTGAACTCGTCACCGCCGACCCGGGATATGATGGAAGCAGGCCTATTATCGTCGGGTCGGGAAATAACGTCTGATTGGCGCAGAATGGTTTTCAGCCGTTCGGCAATGGTTATGAGAGCCTTGTCGCCGCTGGGATGGCCTAAGGTATCATTGATGCGTTTAAAGTGGTCGAGATCAAGGAAAAAGATGGCGGCTCTTTTTTTGCTGCGCTGGGTCATCGGTAAGAGTTTTGTCCAATATTCCCGGAAGAGTGCCCGATTGGCAAGACCGGTCAAATTATCATAAAAGGCAAGATGGCGAATTTTTTCCTCCGCCTGCTTTAATTCCGTAATATCCTGAATGATGCTAAAAACATAGGGACGTTGAGAGCTGTCCCGGATGAGCACCTCGCCTTGATTGAGGATGGTTTTTTCACTGCCATCACCAAGGTGGATCCGATACTGTACAGTGAAAGCTTTTTCCGTCCTGCAGGCATTATCGATGAGTGTGCGTACACGATCCTTTTCCGCCGAGACGATGGAGGCAAACAATCCATCATAGTTGTAGGGCTCTACGAGGCCGATCATTTCCGGAGAATTGCAGGTAAGTTTAAAATCCCCGGAATCAAGATCTTTTTCCCAATGGCCAAGTTTGGCAATTTCCTGCGCCTTGGACAGTCGTTTCCGGCTGATCTGCAATTCGCCAAGGATCGCCCCGGAACGCAGCCAGTAGCGGATCCTGTAACCGAGAACCAGCAGGTTGATCGGCTTGCTGATGAAATCGGTAGCCCCGGCGTGAAAGGCCTCGGTAATGGTTTTTTCGTCTTCAAGGCCGGTAATCATAACGATGGGGGTATGCATTCCACCCGGCAAGGCGCGGATTTTTTGGCAGGTTAAAAAGCCGTCAATCTCGGGCATAATGACATCAAGGAGAATGAGATCAATCCGGTCCCCCTGAAAAAACGCGACTGCTTCCAACCCGCTTTCTGCCTCCACAACCGTAAAACCTTCATTTTCCAGGCTGAACCGCATTTGCAGGCGAGCGGCAAAATCGTCATCGACGATCATGATTACCGGCGTTTGGGCTGATGCTGTGTGTGTATACATGGGTGTAGTGGACATATTGTGTCTCATAGGAAGTGAATGGTTTTAGCGCCTGGCTCACCTATCAGTTGAGTAATCTCAAAGAGTATCGGAAAGTGGGGCAGCATTTTGGGCTCGCTGCAGAAGATTTTTAAAGGTTTGAAAAATAAAAGGTTTTTGCATCGTCGCCCAAGGTTGGACAAGGTGCCGGTCACAGGTAGCCTGGTCTATTATCTGACCACTTATCAAGACTATCGGCAACTCAGGTGCCAATTTTTGCAAGGCAAGCGTTGTCTGCCATCCATCCATTCCCGCCATCGTCACATCACAGAGCACGAGGAAAATTTCCTGGCGATGTTTTTCAACCAGCTGTATCCCTGCGAGGCCATCCCCGGCCACCAGAACATCATAGCTAACGTTTTCAATCATCATGGCGGCGATATCTTGGATAAGCGGTTCATCATCGATTACCAGCACGGTGTTTTTCATTGTTTTAACCGTTTTTACGGCTGTCATGAAGTACTCTCCCGGGAGTTGGATGAGATAAGTGGCAGAAAAACCCGGACGATGCATCCTTGCTGAACGTCATTGGTTACCATCACAGCACCTCCGGATGCTTTGACTATACCCAGGACCACGGCCAGACCAAGACCTCTGCTGCTGAGTTTGGTGGTGAAAAACGGATCGAAAATCCTGCCCCTATTGTCTTCGTGAATTCCGCAGCCGGTGTCGCTCACCGCAAGGCAACAATAGGAGGAGGCCACTGGCCGCCAGTTTTTTGGTTCACATTGGCGACGTTCAATGTCTCCTGCCTCTACCGCCGTCGCGGAGAGGTTGATCCTCCCTCCCCGCCCATTGATAGCTTCACGGCTGTTGGTAACCAATTGGTTGAGGATTTGTTCCAGCGTGATGGTATCGCCGTGGATGCGCAGACCGGTTGCTAGGTGGTCCGTTTCCAGAAGAATATTGGCCGGCAGGAGTTTTTCGAGGGAGGGTTTTTGCTGCCGGCAAAAGTCGCCGACATCAATGGGCTGCAACTCACTGCTGTGCTGTCCGGTATACTGGGACAGGAGCATGCTGATTTCCGAAGAATCGATGGCCGCCTGTATGGCACTATGCAAATATCCCCGAACTGGTTCCTCATCACAAGATGATTCAAGTGCCAGTTGCAGGTTGCCGATTATAGTTGTCAATTGATTATTAAAATGATTGGTAATGGCACCGGCCATCCGCTGCAGTGCCTCGGCCTTCTGGTTGTGATAGAGAGCCTTTTCGGCAGCCTCGCGCTCAGCCTCCCATTGCTTTCTTGCGGTTATGTCAAATGCTATCTGCAGCTTGACCCGCCGCAGGTCAGGCCAGGTAATCAACCGGTCAAAATTAGAATACCAGCGTTTGCTAAGCGGATTGTAACACTCCCATGTCGTCATCTCCACAGCGTCACCGTTGCCGCCAAGCAGGCCGGGAAGGGGGCAGTGATGGCAAGGCGCGGAGGCTTTACGAAACGCCTGGTAGCACAATTGTCCTGCCAGGTTGTCGCCGAAGACCTCTTTCATCGATTGATTCATATATAAAATCTCGTAGCTGGCTATATCAATGACATAGACGTGCGCATCGATACTTTCAAGAATCGTCAGCATTTGCTGGTGGGCGAGGTGTAGGGATGCCTGGTTGGAGTAGGTTGACATATGCCGTATGTTGCTGTTTCTGATGCTCTTCGTTCAGTTCCCTGCCGATACTGATCTCGGTAGAACTCAAACCAGAAGGTCACCGAGGTAATCAACCATAGACGGTGACCAGGCGAATGATAAAGGCCATGCTGTCAGGTATAGTGGCTGCCACCCCGGCCAGCGGGAATAGAGGAGAAAGAGGGGCGACAGCCAGCAAGCCTAAAGACCATGCCAAACCTTCCTTTTCCGTCAAGAAAAAAACAAGCGATAAAGCA
>CAWDST010000030.1:0-71214 GCA_963804965.1 uncultured delta proteobacterium | reverse complement strand
GTTACTGAAAACATTAACAATATGAAATTGACTCTTCGTAAACTTTTACCATGAATACTATGATTAACTATCTGAAAACATAATATAAAAAAATTTCAGCCTATGCCATTTTTTACTTGACAACGGCTGGTGAGGCGGATCGCGTTTTTCTATGTGAAAACAAACACTTACATAGGAGAACGCCATGAATTCACAGAAGATTTATTCTATCCACGCCATCAAACTGTCGGCAAATACTTCAAATCGAGTTGTGAGAAAACACCTGAACGCCGACACCTTGCTTGCACTCGTTAAAAAGGATTTTCAAATGATCCCTGATGCCCGTGCCGACAATGCAAAAATTCCGCTCGATGATGCTTTGATGTCGGCACTGGCAATGTTTCAGCTAAAGGACCCTTCGCTGCTCGCTTTCGACAAACGCCGCAAAGGAGAACCTGAAAATCTTCATACAGTGTTCGGAATCACCACTATTCCCTGTGACAGTCAGATGCGCACTATTCTCGACCCTCTTTCCCTCTCCTTTCTCCGGGCGGCTTTCCTTACAGTATTCAGGCAAGTCCAGCGTGGCAAGGATTTTGAAAAGATGGCCTTTTATGATGGACATTACCTGCTCAGTGGGGACGGCACAGGATATTACTCTTCATCAAAAGTGGCATCGCCTTATTGCCTGGTCAAGAAATTCAAGAATGGTGAAACCCTTTATTATCAGCAGATATATGCGGCCTCTTTTGTCTGTCCGGACTGTAAGGTTGTCATCCCGACATTTCCGGAGGTGATCACTCAACAAGATGGGTCCACCAAAAACGATTGTGAGCGGAATGCCGCCAAGCGCTACTATGACGAGTTTCGCCGGGAACACCCACATTTAAAAGTGATAGTTGTCGAAGACGGCCTGAGCAGCAATGGCCCCCATATTCGTGATCTGCAACGGCATAACCTGAGATTTATCCTGGGAGCAAAACCAGGCGACCATGTAGCGCTTTTCACGCAACTGAACCAAGCTGTCGCAGAAGGAAAGGCGACTGACCTTGAATTTCTTGATCCCGATGATAGGAAAAAAATGCATTTCTTTCGTTTTATGAACCAAGTCCCGCTGAACAAATCACATCCGGACCTGCTGATCAACGTGCTTGAATACTGGCAGATCGACAAAGATGAAAAAATCACCAAATTCAGCTGGGTCACGGATATACCGATCACCGTAGAAAATGTGTTGCAGCTTATGCGAGCCGGCCGTGCCCGGTGGAAAGTTGAGAACGAGACCTTCAACACCCTCAAGAACCAGGGGTACAATCTTGGCCACAATTATGGCCTTGGCAAGAAAAACCTGAGTGCGGTATTTACCATTCTCATGATGCTTGCCTTTCTCATCGATCAGGCGCAGCAGTTGAGCTGCTGGCTTTTTCAAGAAGCATTACAGAAGGCGGAATCAAAACGCTATTTGTGGGAGAGTATCCGAGGGTTATTCCACAATTACCGGGTTGATTCCATGGAAACCATTTTACGCGCAATAGCCCATGGCTTTGAGCGTCGGGAACTTTTGGAGGTCTGCCGGACGTAACGGGAGATCCTCCGCAGTGTTGTCAAAGATCGTACCCTGAGAATTACGAATATACAGGGTGGATGGACTATTATATCCAAAAACCGACTAAAACTACCTTTCCACAAGGAGATGTGTCGAAAAAACGTTAAGAATAATCGGCCTCATGGAAAAAGCTGAATATCGACTGTCATTATTAGTTAGACATGTTGCCATTTAAATTAAAAGCACTACTGCGCTACCAAAACGGGATCAGTTGTCTACTGTATATAATCATGTAGTTACCTCATAAACCTAGCAACACAAAAAGGTCATATTGACCTTATGATTTCCTGACAATCGCGGAGATGGGCAAGCAGTGCGCAACAAAACCTCGGCTTGAACCCTTCCGCATAGAAGCAGAAACTGCTACCCTAAAAGTCAAGATCTTTCCAAAACATCTTGATCGAAAGAGACAACATTCGGCAGAAAATAGTTCTTGATTCTTTCTCATATAACATGTTAAATTGTTTAGATATTTTGAACTTATGGAGCAGACAGAATTCCCCTTGCTATGTCAACATCATCTGCAATAACCTTCATACAATCTGCCGAGCTGATCGGCAGTCACGGTAAATCCAAACTCCTGCATAAACACCATACCCAAGTTATCCTTTGATGATATCTTCGTAATCACGATTTCTCGTCCTCTTATACGCTGAAATTCACCATTTCTCAAAAATCGAATGTCATCGAAAGATTTTCGTGAAACCACGAGATTACTGACAAATACCGCATCGGGGTGGGTCGATGAATAATGATGGCCGCAGAGGCAATCGGCCTCCGTATACAAGCCGTTATCAAAACTATAGAGAGTGAACCATCCATCCTTTTCTTTTAATTGCAGGAAATAACGGTCCAGGTCGGGTTGAATTATTCGATATACTGCATCGCCCAGGTCTTGAGGTTTGGCAAAATCGAGAAGCAAGGGTTCGCGCGGACACAATGGGCCAAATCCGACATCGACAAGGTATTTTCTGTCGGCTAGGGTTACTCGGGTAATTCTATGGGTTCGCGGCACATCAATGTTGCGATTATGCAGCACCCTGCCTAAAATTCTTTCACATTGGAATCCAAGAGAAGTGAGAACCTCAAAAAAGATTTTATTCTGTTCAAAGCAATAACCGCCTCTTTTCTTGGTGATAACTCTATCAAACAAAACCGCTGATTCAAGGGAAAGATTCTCGTGCAGCAGCACGCCCAGGTTACTAAAGGGAAAAATACCCTGATGGGCATTTTGCAATTCTTTCATGAAGGAAAGCGAAACTGCAGGCTGCTTTACTGAAATGGTTGCAAGGTAGTTCCGTATATGAGTTTCATCCAGCATAGAAGCTTTTCATTTAACCAGTTACAACAGAAAGAAGAGAGCACCGTTCAGGCAAATAGCAAAAATTCCTCAATGGACGTGCCATTATGTCCAGACTTTGATATCACCCCTGGCGAGCAGTTGTTGGCCGGCATAGGCCTCACCATGGATAACCTTCATCGTGTCAAATTCGAAGATCACCTCGGTCTTCATTTGCACAGAAGCGCCGGGCTGCGGCTGGCCAAACCAGGAAAAGGCGTCGATACCGACCAGCATACCGTCGCGGACGGCCATTCCGCTCGTCAGCGCGTCATAGCAATTGCCGAGTGCCGCGGTCTGGGCAATCAGTTCAATGAAGTACTCGGGCAGAATGCGCCCGGCGGTGACAAACAGCCCACACGTCGGAAGGGTCGCCAAGGCCAGAGTGCGGCTTCCCTGGCGTTCTATCAGGGTCTCGACGAGCAGCATCGGCGGCTTATGGGGCAGCAGTAATATCGCGGGTTGCGGCAAAGGCAGATGGAGTGCCGCCCGGTCAGGTTGTTTTTCCATGGCGTTCTTGCCTCCTCGCTGGTCGTGCCGCCTCGCAACATGCGGCTGTAAATCCACGGCCAAGGACTGTCAATCTCCCTGCCACCGGTCATGTGGCTCTTCCTTGCAAGATATCTACCGGATATCCTCTCTTGCGGTCAAGGATTGTCTCTCTTCGGTAATCGGTTAAAATAATCGCGGCCGCTGAAATTCCCTTGTGCTCGGCTGCCGATTTGATTTTATTGTCCGAGATAGTTGGCAAACCCAGGGAGAATTACCAGCCATTGAATTGGAGGTTTATGGAATTAAAGAGGGTTGTCGTCACCGGACTGGGCACCGTTAATGCGACGGCCCGCAGCGCTTCCACCTTTCACCGCGCCTTGCGTGCCGGCCATTGCGGTATTGGTCCGGTCAGCGTCTTCGATCCCAGCGATTTTCGCACGCAAACCGGCGGTGAGGTCCGGGACTTCAAGCCGCGCGACATGCTGCCACGGTTCATTAGCCTGAAGCGCCTCTCCCGGTCCGATGCAATGGCCATGGTCGCCGCCATCGAGGCCTTGACGGATGCCGGGCTGTTCCCGGTTCCCGACCAGTTGCGGCCGGAGCTCGGCGTGGTCATCGGCGGCGGGGCCGGCGGCATGCTCGAATGCGAGACGGTCTACCGCGATTATCTTCAGGGCAGGGGCAAGAGGCCGGCCTATTCGGCCTTTGCCTCCTTCGGCTGCGCCTCCTCGGCTGATCAGATCGCCGGTCAGCTGCGACTCTTGGGCCCGAAGACCACCTTTATGACCGCCTGTTCCTCCGGTGCCACGGCCGTTGGCTATGCCCGCGACCTGGTGCAGACCGGGGCAGCAACGGCCATCGTCTGCGGCGGCACCGAACCCCTCTGCCGCATCACCTACTCGGCCTTCAATTCCCTGCAGGCCGTCGACCCGCAGTACTGCAAACCCTTCGATAAAAATCGCCAGGGTATGTCCCTCGGCGAAGGGGCGGGGGTGATGATCCTTGAAGAACTCGGCCATGCCGAGCGGCGCGGAGCACGGATCTATGGCGAGGTACTCGGTTACGGGGTCAGTTGCGATGCCCACCACATGACCTCGCCCGACCCCGAAGGGGGCGGAGCCGTGCTGGCCATGGCGCGAGCCCTGGAAGACGCCGGCATACGCACCGGCGGCCGTCGACTATATCAACGCCCACGGCACAGGCACCCCGGCCAACGACAAGATTGAAACCAAGGCCATCAAGCATCTCTTCGGCGAGCGGGCTTACCGTATTCCGGTCAGTTCGAGCAAATCGATGACCGGCCATACCCTGGGGGCGGCCGGGGCCATCGAAGGCGTTGTCAGCTTGCTGGCTCTCCATCACGGTTTCATCCCGCCGACGATCCACTGCACGACCCCCGACCCCGAATGCGACCTCGATTACGTGACGGAGGGCGCGCGGGCGGCGGACCTGAAGATCGTGCTCTCCAACTCCTTTGCCTTCGGCGGCAACAACACCGCCCTGGTCTTCGGCAAATTCAGCCAACAGGGAGAACGGCCATGAACAGACGTGTGGTCATTTCCGGCGTTGGCATGGTGACGCCTCTCGGGGTCGGTAAAACCGTTTTCATGGAACGACTCTTCGGCGGTGCCGGCGGGATTCGCCCGATCAGCCTTTTTGATACCACTCCCTATGCCGCCAAATTGGCGGCCGAAGTCGTCGGGTTTACCGCCAAGGATTTTATCCGCCCGGCCAGCATACGCCGCATGGATCGGCTGTCGCAGATGATCGCCGCGGCGGCGCGCATGGCCCTGGACGACGCAGGACTGGCGATCGACGAGCAGAACCGCGACCGGGTGGGGGTGATGCTCGGCACCTGTTTCGGCGGCACCGATGTCGCCGCCCAATTCGGCAAGGTGCTTTTCACCGAAGGCCCGCGAAGGGTCAACCCGATTCTCGTGCCGAACACGGTCATGAACGCCCCGGCGGGCCATGTCGCCATTGAGCTCGGGGTGCGGGGAATCAACACCACCGTCAACCACCGCGAGGTCGGTCCGGAAACCGCCCTGACCTATGCGGCGGCGCAAATCATGCGCGGACGAGTCGAGGCGGTGCTGACCGGCGGCGGCGATATCCTCTCCGAGTTCTTCTTCAATGTGCTGTCGCATTTCAAGACCCTCTCACCGCAAAACGGGGAGGCCGAGGGGTTGCGGCCCTTCGATGTCCGCGGCAATGGCACGGTGGTTGGCGAGGGCGCCGGGATTGTCTGCCTGGAATCACTCGATGGGGCCCTGGCCCGGGGCGCCACCCCCTATTGCGAAATCGTCGGCTGGGGCCAGAGCGCCGCACCGACCGTGGCCGGCGGCTGGCCGACGGAGACCGACGGCCCGTGCCTTGCCATAAATCGCGCCCTGGCAGCGGCCGGAATTGCCGCGGACGAAATCGATTATATCTGCGCCTCGGCGAATGGCGGCCCGCGTCTCGACCGGTTGGAGGCCGATGCGTTGCGGCAGATTTTCCCACAAACAGGCGGTGGGCCATGGATCACCGCCTTAAAGGGCGCCCTTGGCGAAAATCTTTCTACCGGTGGGATGCGGGTTGCGGCGATGGCCATTGCCCTCAGCCATCAGCGTCTTGCCCCCATCGTTGGCTTGCACCAGCCGATTGCCGATTTGAACTTTGTTCGCACCGCCAACGCCCGGGCGCCGATCCGCTATGGTCTGATCAACGGCATCTCCTCCGGCGGCACCTTTGTCGCCGTCATTTGCAAAAAGATGGAGGAGCAGAGGGGTGTGGAACGATGAATATCGGCGAGTGGAGTGCCAAACGGGCGCACCTGAATCCCGACCGGCTCTTTCTCAAACAGCAGGACCTTCACTTGACCAACCGGCAGTTCGACCGGCGGGTCAACCGTGCCGCCCATGCCCTGCTGGATCTGCAGGTCGGCAAGGGCGACCGGGTCGCCGTGCTCATGGTCAATGGCTCGGCCTTTTTGGAGATCTTTTTTGCCTGCGCCAAGATCGGCGCGGTTCTCGTACCCCTCAACCATCAGCTGGCAGCACCGGAACTGCGACGGATTATCGCCAACTGCACGCCGAAGATCTTGCTCTACTCAACCGGCTTCACTGCAACAATCGACCAACTGAGGGACATCGACATCCCCGTACCATGCTGCCTGCCTCACCCTGAAGGATCCCATGCGGCGGCCGAGGCCTTTGAACAATCGCCAGGGCCAGAGGCAAGCGAAGCACCGATCCTCACCTGGGAGGTGACACTGGCCGACCCGGTCGTCATCATGTTTACCTCCGGAACCACCGGCCAGCTCAAGGGCGCGGTGCTGACCCATGAAAACTTTCTCTTCGGCGCCATTCACGGGTTGCTCAACTACGGCATCAACCCCGGCACGATCTCCCTGGTCGTTGCTCCCCTCTTTCATATCGGAGCCCTGGCCGCATCGGCGGCGCCGGTTATCTACGCCGGTGGCACCTTGATCCTCCGAGCGTTCGACAACCCGTCGGAGGTCCTGCACCTCATCCTGCGTGAGAGAATCAACTATATCTTCGCCGTACCGGTGATGTTCAAGATGCTCACCAAGGCACCGGCCTGGGCTGAGGCCGATTTTTCCCATGTGCACTTTTTTATGTCGGGAGGCGCACCGATGCCGGTCGAACTTATCCGCCGGTACCAGGAGGAAAAGGCGGTACGCTTTGCCCAGGGCTACGGGATGACCGAGACGCAGCGCATCACCGCCCTGGAACTGGTCGATGCCCAACGCAAAGCCGGCTCCATCGGCAAGGAGGTCTTTCACACCCGGGTGCGCCTCGTCGATGACGACGGCCGTGACGTCCCCCTGGCTGCGACCGGCGAGATCATCGTCCGGGGCCCGACGGTCTTTGCCGAATACTGGAACGACCCCGAGGCCACAGCCACGGCCCTGCGCAACGGCTGGTTCCATACCGGCGACCTGGGCAGACGCGACGAGGAAGGGTTTCTCTATCTTGTCGGGCGGAAAACCGATTTGATCATCTGTTCCGGCGAAAACATCTACGCCGCCGAGGTCGAACAGGCCATCGAGGCCCTGCCGCAGGTTGCCGAAGCGGCGGTGGTGGGCATGCCGGACACCAATCGCGGCGAGGTTGCGGTTGCCTGCGTGGTGCTGAAAGAAGCCGAGTCGCTGGGTGCTGAAGGTTTGCTGACCGCGCTGCGGGGGCGATTGGCGCCCTACAAGATTCCCAAACGGGTGGTTTTCGCCACCGCCCTGCCCAAAACCGGCAGCGGCAAGCCCCATAAACAGGAGATCAAGGCGGCCATGGCCTCGGTGCTGGATACAACAAAAGAGTGAGACCTTTATGAACTGTACAGAGCAGGACAGCCACGCCAAGGGACAATCGCCGATCATCGTCGGCGACGGCCACATAACCCTGGAAGATATGCTGGCAGTGGCCTTCGACGTCGCGGCCGGTGCGACTTTCGGAAGATCCGTCGTGGCTGGCCAAGCTCCAGGAGGGCCGCCTGGTCATTGAACGTTCCCTTTCCGCCGGCCACAAGATATACGGGGTGTCCACCGGTGTCGGCTATAGCTCCGGCCAAACCATCGATCCGGACCATACCCATGAGTTTGCCTATCAGATCATCCGCCAGCACGGTTGCGGTCTGGGCGAGATGTTGACCGTCGAACAGGGACGTGCCGTGGTTTTTGCCCGTCTGGTCAGTCTTGCCAAGGGTTATTCGGCGGTGCGCCCGGAACTCCTGGAAGCGCTCTGCGGCCTGCTCAACCGGGGCGTCATCCCGGTCATCCCATCGCTTGGTTCGGTGGGTGCCTCCGGCGACCTGACCCCCCTCTCCTATCTCGCTTCGGTACTGGCCGGGGAACGCGAGGCCTATTATCAGGGATCCATCCGCCCAGCCGACGAGGCCCTGAAGGAAGCCGGTTTACCCGTGCACCGTTTCGTACCCAAGGAATCGCTGGCGATCATGAACGGCACGGCGGTGATGACCGCCCTCGGAGCCATCGTCGCCGCCCGTTTTGCCCGAACCCTTACCGTCTGCGAAGCAGCCACCGCACTCTGCGCCGAGGTACTGTTCGGCCGCTCCCAGGCCTTTGCCACCCTTGCCCACACTCTTAAACACCATCCCGGGCAGATTGCCTCGGCCGCCGCCATCCGCACCGCTCTTGCCGGCAGCCGGATGATCGACCACGGCAAGGAGAACGGCCGGATGGTGCAGGACCCCTACTCGATCCGCTGCGCCCCCCATGTCATCGGTGCGGCCCGGGATTCCCTGACCTGGACACAGCAGGTGCTCGGGCGGGAACTGAACAGCGTCAACGACAATCCCCTCGTCGATCCCGAAAAGGGCGAAATGATTTTTGCCGGCAATTTTTACGGCGGCCATGTGGCGCTGACCATGGATCTGCTGAAAATCGCCGCCGCCTCGGTCGCCGACCTGATGGACCGGCAATACGCCCTGCTGGTGGACGCCCGGCTGAATGTCGGCCTGCCGGAAACTCTGGTGGCTTACCAAGGCTGCGGCGTCAAGGCCCTGCAACTGACCAGCAGCGCCCTGACCGCCATGGCCGTGCAGCACGCCGCCCCCGACACCCTGCTTTCTCGTCCCACCGAGGCCAACAATCAGGACAAGGTGAGTATGGGGCAGAATGGTGCCCTGAATGCCGCCGAGGTCATGACCCTGCTGCAGCAGGTCCTGGCGGCGCTGCTGGTGGCCCTTGCCAATGCGGCGGCCTTGCGGGATGAAGAGAGATTTTCGCCAAGCGGCCGGGAGTTGCTGCGGCGCATCCGCACCTTCTCGCCGGTGCTTACCGCCGACCGACGACTGGATCACGATCTGCGAAGTCTGACGGCGGCCATCGATACGGAAACACTCTTCGCTGTTTAATCATGCAGGGAAAGCGATAACCGACCTGCAGATCCGCCCCCTGATACAACCGGGATTACAGATCTTTACCGAGCTTCGCATCAGGGATGACGTACGGCACATATCCTGACCGGCGGTTGATCGTGCAGTGGTCGGAAAGAGGCACCTGCTAGGCCGGCGTCGAGCGGCAAAGGCTCTTACGCAAGTTGTGTCATTTGATACCAACTTTGCAACCAACCGCTCCGAGGTTGCTTTTACCTTTTCCGCATCCGCCCGATGACGATGGCTATATACCGCCCCGTTTGCTTTACCATAACCGACTCCTGCTTGCGGTCAACCATGGTGTATTGATTTCCCTGCCGGGTTTGGTTTGAAAACCGGGTGCCGGCAGAAAGCTTGCTGGTGGCGTATGCGTAGGCCTCAGTGCTTTCGCTGTCGCTTGCGTAGCGAAACACCATGGCCCGACACCCATCGACACCGCCGATAAGCCCATCACGGACGCGGAAGATATTTTCCCGGTCGAAGAGGTAATTGTTCATCAGCCCGAGGGCGCCGCGAAGGTATTTGGGATGGGAAAAGGCCAGCGGCTCATGGAGCAGGAGATCCGCCAGCTCGGGCCGCTCGCCCGTTTGCACGATTCGGGCGGCGACGGCCCCCGCCAGCGCGACAACGCCTTGCACGGTTGCCTCTTCCGCATCCTGGCCGATCAGCGTCACCTGCAGGTTGCCTTTCCAGAAGTTGAGGTAGTAGTCTTCGAGGCGCCCTTCCTGGCCGATGGCCAGCGTCCTTGCCACCCTCACCGACCTTGAAGCTGTAGATGCCGTAGGCCGCTATCGGACTTTCCATCTCGTACATCTCCAGCTTGATGATTTTGCCGCGACCGTCCACGATACTCGGCACTCAGCACCTGCCGGAACCCGTACTCGTGGTAGATGTCCGCCCCGCCGTCGATCATCTGGTAAAGGTCATCCCCACCGTAACCCTGCGGCGTGTCGCCAAGTGTCAAACCGGCCACCTCGCCGCTCGCCGGCAGAAAACCAACAAGATTTTCGGGGGCTTGCCCGGCCGTAGCGCTTGCCGCGATGCAGAGCAGCAGGAGCGCGAGCGCTTTTCCCGGCCACGCCCATTTCATATGGTCACCTCTTCAATCCGCAGTCGCGCCAGATCGATCTCTCCCAATCCGTGCTCATGCGCCAACTGGGCGGTGCGGATTTCTTCCCCTTTCAGACCGAGGAGGTTCGCGCCGTATACATCGAGGGCCACCCGATCGACGCCGGCGAAGACCTTCTGCGGTTTGATGATTTTCCCGGCCCCCGTGGGCCGTTTGTCGCAAGGATCTCCGTGCCGTCGAAGATGCAGAGATCCGGCTTTCGCAGCAGATTGACATCGGCGATGCACTGCGCCAGGAAATCGACATCATCGTACCAGCCAAGCCTCCCCGATCCGTGGTGAAAAAACATGTTGGTGGTGGACGAGGTTAAGCCCATCATGTTCTTCATGGTGCCGGTAAATCCAAGCCCGCTGTGATCTTTGGCAATGGGAATATTGATGAACACATCATAGTCGAGGAGTGCCTTGGCAACATTTGCTTCTTTCAGTGACCGGCCCTTTGGAATGGCCACTTCCGCATAGTCACCGCCAATGGAGGTGATGCTCTGTATCTCGTCGCGGAACTTCTCGGCAAGGACACTCCGTTTCCAATAGCCGCTGCCGAGGTCTTTGAAAACCCCGATTTCCTTTGCCCCGGCCTCTCGGCACATCCGAAGCACCGCCAGAACAATATCCGGCCGAACGTAACTTCCCGGATTGTTCCAGGGCGAATTGATCAGAAGCCCCACCTTCGCCTGCTTGGACACGAAGTTGCCCATGCCGCCGAGGAGTTCCACGGCCTTGATGGTGTTCTGGAAATAATCCACGCCCTGGACCACCGCGATGTCGATATCGGTCGCGGCGAACGCCGACTTATGTATCCATCCATCGATACTGCCGCCCAGGATCGAGGTTACGGTCAGAGCGGTGCTTCCCTTGATAAACGAACGACGGGTAATGGATTCAGACATTGATCTTCTCCTTATTCGCATTTGCATGTCAAGAGACATCTGTTTTTAGTATGGTGCACACCAATATCATTAACTTAAGTAAAAGGTGCATAAAAAGCACCCCACATGAATCAACAATTTTGCTTAATCGTTGAGGTCTCTGATGACCGTGGGGATCTGTGGTTAAGGTCGCCCCGTCAACTGAAATACAGAATACTCTTGCCGCGAGCTCGATCATGCCCACTGCCGGCAGGATTATCATGCCCGACCTCACATTACGGCACTGGGATTCTCCAGGAAAATCGATTTACACGACTCAATTTCGGTAACGATAAAATCAATTGTCACCCGCACCCGGGCTATCCGCCGTGAATCGGGATTGACCTGAAGCCAGAAGGTTCTTTCAGCATGCAGCTCCGGGAGCACCGAGACCAGAGTCGGTTCGGAATGAGCCATAAAAAATGGCAGCACACCAATCCCGTTATCAGCCAGGATAGAGTATTTTTGCCCAACAAGGGTTGAGCTGCGGAACTGTGGCTGGACACCAGGATGAAGTTCGTTGATAAAATTCAGATCCTGGTCGTATAAGAGATCGTCGATATAACCGATGGTTCGGTGGCTCCGCAGATCGTCCCTGCTTTCTATTGGAGGGTGGTCCTCCAGGTACATTTGCGTGGCAAACAGGCCGAAGCGGTATGTCGAGAGTTTTCTGACAATGATATTGCCAGCCGTCGGCTTTCTCACGGTAATAAGGATGTCTATTTCCCGTCTGGCGAGGCTGTAATACATCGGCACGGCAATGAGTTCAACCTCAAGTGCGGGATGCATGCGCTGGAAGGTGCCGAGGCGCGATGCCAGAAAGCAGTTGCCAAGACCATCCGGAGCCCCTATGCGGATCGCTCCGGAAAGCTGATTATTCCTGCCGGAGATATCAGTCTCAAGGCCAAGGACCGTCGTTTCCAGCTGCTCCGCATAGGGAAGCAGCTTTTCCCCGGTCTGGGTAAGCCGGCAGCCTTTTTCTGTCCGGGTAAACAGCTGGGACTGGAGGGAAGCCTCCAAGGCCGAGAGACGCCTGGAAACCGTACTATGAGTGACTTTGAGTTCTGCTCCGGCTGCCATGAAGGATTTTGTGCGGCAAAGCACAAGAAAAAACCGCATATCATCCCAGTTAAGCTTCATTTTCTGTCCTTTATGATGAGCGCCCTATCGCATAGAGACAGGACACTTTGGCGCAGACGGAGTAACACCTCCTCGAGGTGATCATTTTTGCACATCTACTTCACATAAACAGGTGTAGACTGTTTAATAATATATGGTCTAATGGAAGAAAGGAAGAAATATTTCTTCGTAAGCCACAACATTGACAGGAGGGATACCATGCGACCACAAACTGAAGACAGATTCAAGGCACCAGAGGAACAGATGACAATGGAGTCACTGCTGCGCCGGGGGCAACAGTTACATTCCCAGGCTATTTTCGCGCTGTGTGCGAGGATAATCGCACGAATTGCCCCAGCGAAAACCAACGACACTCAGCTCCCGAAACATTTGACCCCCGACACGGGCCACCTGCGATAAATCGACATCCTTGGCGAGCGGTAAGGATCCGCAACCATCCGGTAAAATAGGCTGAGGCAGTTTTCGTAGTGGTTTGAATGTCCCTCATTCGGCACCACCGCCGACCGGCTTTAATATTGCCTTGAGATCGACCTCCCTGGGCAGCTGTTTCTGTGTTCGCATGATCCGCTCGGTTTGCTCCCAGCCCTTTTCATCGATCGTGCCGATGGCGAAGAGCAGTTTTGGGCTGAATGAGTTCGCGAGTGATCTTCAGCTGCTCTTCGAGGATCGGGCGCGGCGTATCCGGATCGTACTTTTGCAGGGTTTTGATAGCTTCCTCCTGGTTTTTCGGATCAAGTGCCTGCTGCCACCCGGCAAGCAGGGCCGCGAGGAACCGCTTCACCAGTTCCGGTTTTTCCGTCAAGGTACGTGAATCGGTGACCACGCAGTTGGCGACGAATTTCACCCCGAATTCCGCCGGATTGAAAAAGGCGGTCGCCTCTCCCTCCTTGCTCAGTTGTGCCGCGATAAGCGGTGCCTGGGCATTCCGATAGACCGGCCAGAGTTGAACCTGGCGCCGGTAAAACGGCGTATAGTCGTAGCGGACACTAAAAAGCTGCACGTCGGAGCTGCCAAGCCCGGCTTCGGCCAGCAGGGTGTTCATAATGGTTTCATCGTTGCCGCCAAAGGTGACGCCGATGACTTTTCCCCGCAGATCGGCAAGATTTCCTATCTGCATCTCCTCCGGGCGATACATCCATTGCAGCGGGTTGACCTGGAACAACTGGGCGATCACCACCACCGGTGCCCCCTTGGCCCGCGCCCGAAGCACCTGGTCGGCGGAGGCCTCGCCAAAATCGGCGTAGCCGAGTTCCAACTCCCTGATCGCATCCCGCTCCGGCCCGCCGGCTTTGACCTCCACCTGGAGTCCGGCTTTTTCAAACAGCTGGTGAGTCTTCGGCATATAAGGCGCCGACCACGCTGACATTGCGGAGCCACTTCAGGCGGTAAACGACCTTTTCGCCCGCCTGGGCGCCGGTCGCGACAAATATCGCCATGAGCAACAGGACACAGACAGGCAGAATGAGAGTTTTTGGCTTTGGTGTTCATCGTTGCTCCTTCTTTGGCATGAATAATATGGTTCGTATCCCCACCTGAGGCGGGGAATTACCTTCCGGTCCAGGCCCGCTTTATGACTGCCCCCAGCGATTCCAGCAGTGCCTGGTAGATGGCGATGGTGATGCCGATCAGAAAAAGGGCGATAAGAATCTTGCCGAGATCGCTCTGGTACAGGGCGATGCGGATATTGTAGCCGATACCGGCATTGGCGGCGATGAATTCCCCGACGATAGTCCCGGCCATGGCCAGGGTGGCGCTGCCGGCGATGACGGTGGTCAGTTGCGTCAGGTTTTCAAAGGTCCGGATCTTGACCTCCAGCTGCCAGCGCATGCGACCGGTGACCCGGTAGAAGTGTTCGATATCGTCAACCGGCTTCGACATGATGCCTAAAACGGAAAGCAGCACCGGAAAATAACAGATCATGGCGGCGATCAACAAGCGGGTGAGAAACCCGTCGCCGAGCAGGATAAAGAGGATCGGTGCCAGTGCGACGATGGGGTAGGCTTGAAAATTGTAGGCGGCGACCTTGATGAACGAGCCTAGCCAGGTGGACTGACGGCCGGTGATGCCGATACAGAGCGCCATGGCCACCGAAAGGATCTGACCGATGATCGCCACGGTCATGGTGTTTAAGGTGGCAAAGCTGTATTGGCGGTATTCGGCGATCAGGGTCTGGAATATGCCGGAAGGAGCCGGAATGACGTAATCGGAAAGCGCAAGACTGTACTTCAGCGCCATCAGGCCGCCGAGAAACAGGAAGTAGATGATAAAAAACTGGAAGACGCGTCTATGCAGCATTCATGATCTCCAGCAGGGTCGCATCGAGGGCCGCGCGTGACTAGGTCTTCTTTTTTCAGGATGTTGCAGCCGTGAAGCATGCTGGTCTGCGGCGTCTTGCCCCTGCCGCGAAAAACCAGGATCGAATCGCAGAATTTGGCAACTTCGATGACATTATGTGAAATATAGATGAAATAGCGCTGCGGGAACATCGCCTTAACGGCCAGAATAATCTTTTCCCGGGTGAGTTCATCGACATTGGCCAGGCTTTCGTCCATGATCAGCAGATCGCAGTCCTGCAGCAGGTAGCGGATCAGGTTTACCCGGTTCTGTTGTCCCATGGAAAGCTGGTCAAATCGGGAATGAATGCATTCGGACAAGCCGAATATCTCCACCAGTTGGTCTATGCCGGCATGCATCGACGGCGGGATGACCCGCGTTAAATGACGGCCCACGCCGGACCAGCCGGGAAGCCGCTCCTTATTGTGTGAATAGAGGAGTGTGCTGAGCCCGTCGGTTGCAACCCTGCCGGAGGATTTTTCGATGTCGCCGGTGATGATTTTCGCCAGAGTAGTTTTACCCACCCCCGAAGGGCCGAAAAACGAATGAAATCCCGGTGCCGTCAGTTGAAACGACACACCTTGAAAGAGCTGGTGTTGTGCTCCGGGATAGGTGAAAGCAACATTGTCGAGAATCAGGGGCATTCTATGACCTTCAAAACTGACCACGTTACGCCGAACACTGCAGGCTCGATACGATAAGTGTATGAGTACCCTACAAAGTAACACTCCACGTGAAGGTACTGATAACGTCCTCATTCTTTATCATTTTTGGGACAGAGAATAAACATTTATAATCCGATTTCCGACCTGCTCGCCGGGCGGGAAGTCGGTAGGAGGCAGCACAAAGTTGCCGCCTCGCGATGCACAGAGCGTAAGGCAGAAAGAACCAGGACCAAGAGATCAACCCTTTTGATAAGCGTCCTGTACGAACCGAGCATATGTCTGATCGCCCTTGAGGCGAAGCCGGGAGAAACCTTATATGGGGCTCAGATTGACCCGTTAACCTGCGGGAGGTTTCGCAACTGATTGCGCAGCAGTTAAGCCGTGCGATGGCACCTTGCCGCTGTTCATAACCTTCGGGCGGCTGATCGACTTGCTTGCTGCTCAACAGGACATTCCGATTCTTACACCGATCATCCAGCGGCAGATCGTCTACCGTTTGCTTGTCTGGCGAAGTCAAGGTCACTCTTATTCACGGAAGCAACCGACCTGTCTCCCAGCGAATATCGAAGCAGGTTTGTGCGTGGTGATGGTGCAGCGTTGAATGTTAATGAGATATCCTCCGGCAGGCTCCGATTATAAAGGCTTACTCGTTAACCTTGTTCCTGATCTTTTAGCTCAAAATGCTCAGTGCGTGCATGTAAAGGCCGGTTTCTGCAATTTTTGATAGTCGGATATGTGGCTACCCTTCAAAACAGATGCCGTTTTTCGAGATGAGACTGTATAATCCGACGGTTTGTAACATATCGCCTGCCTACCTTCAAGAATTGCCTGGGAAAGTGAACAACTATCCGCTTTATAACGAACCATGTATAACTTCGAGAACCAAAAAATCCCCCTGCTTCTTCCGGTGTCTGAGGGAGTCCAACTGAAACCCTGGTTCACAACAGCCATCCTTGACGAGGGATTGCATCTGATACGGGATAAAAAAATTACCGGCTTCAGCTGTCTCCGCAATGCGGTAGGGGCGCTGGTTGGCAAGAAAGCCACTGTGGTTTTGCAATTTGCCAAAAGCTCGACATTGCACCAGGGCTTTTTCATAGAAACCAGACATTGTGGCCTCTGTCGTTTAAAAACCGATGAAAAAGGCTGTGCGCACATGGCCGCCCTGGCCATCCTCAGCCTCGTTGTCCCGGCAGGGCAGACAAAGGCGATGCCGATACCACTGGCCTTTGCCGGGAGCAATTGGCAGAAAATCGGCAGTTTTCTTCATGAATGGTTGAACCGAGTGCAATATACCGTGCAGCGTACTGCCGGCGAGGATTTTTCGCTTTTACGGATAGCTGCCACGGAAGGGCTGGTCCAGACCACCATTGTCAATTCCTGGCAAGACCAGGGCGAGTTGTTGCTTAGCCGTCAGTCTCCGAAAACCGGCATGGAAAAACCGGAAAGTGGGAGTGCTCTGCTCAACAGTCAACTCCGGCTCCGGGTGATGAGCGAAAACGAACGTGCCCTTGAAAAGGCCGGAAACAGCAGCATCGGCTGGCAAAAAGATACTTCCTTCTGGATATGGCTGGCGCGGATGCTTTACACACTCCATGGTGACAAGCTACCTGAATTAAAAAGAGATCCTGAGACGTCTCGCTTTGTCTTGCACATCGGTAGCGAAGACGCGGCGGGTGCATTGACACTCATCCCGCCGCGGGAAAAGGTCTGGGAGATGGTTCGAACCCTGCCTCTCACTTCGGAAGAGGCGAGAATCTTACCGGCCGCAAAGGAGTGTTACCGGGTCTCTTTTAACAGCGATAATAGGCTTGAAGTCATTCCCTGCCTGGCTCTCACGGACGGCAGAATCCTTTCCCGCCGCGAGCTGGCCGATCAACGTTTTTCCGCTGCCTATTATCTTCCCGGCGAAGGCTTTCTACCGACGATCCGCCTTCCTGCCGAGGGAGCCCTCAACAACCCTTCAACCGGGGCGGCACCACTGCCTCTACTTGGTTTCTTGCAGAACGAGAAAACACGGAACGAACCGTTTTCGGTGGCCGCCAACGATATCCCGGCCTTCCTAGACGCCAATCGGCGGTCGCTGCACCATCCGGATAATCTCGTCGCCCAGGAGCTTTTACACCTGCAAATCCGGGAAGTTCCCGATCGGCTGGTCATCGACGCCTTCGAGGAACAGGAGGACTGGTGCTATCTGTCCTGCCATTATGGCCTCGGCAATACCAGTATCACCTTGAATGATATTCTGACCGCCAGGGAAAAGAGGCTGACCTGCCTTCCCGGTAAAGAATGGCTGCAAATCGAGGCGGGTCCGCTGTCCTGGCTCTATGATCTGGCCGAAGAGCGTATGGCGGCCGACGGCTCCGACAGGATCCGCCTCAGCTACCGGGAGCTTCTTGCCCTGACGGCGATCATGCCGGAGATCGATATCGCCATAGCGCAAAAGCCTGCCCGCAAAAAACTTGCCGGTTTGCTGGACACGGCCAGCTGGAGCCATGACGCCGCTCTGCCCCAGGTGCCGCCGCATCTCCGTGCCTATCAACGCCACGGCCTGGCCTGGCTGAACCGTCTGTTCATCCTCGGCATAGGTGGACTTCTCGCCGACGATATGGGACTCGGTAAAACCCATCAGGGCTTGGCCCTGCTGCAGCTGGCAATGATGCGGGAAGGCAAAAAAAGATTGGCGCTGGTGGTTTGTCCGGCCTCGGTGGTTCTCAATTGGGCGGAAAAAATCGACGGTTACTACCAGGGCCTTGATTATGCCCTGTATTATGGGCCGCAGCGGGATCTGGAACGGTCCCTGGAACGGGGTTTGATCCTGACCACCTACGGTGTCGTCAGGCAGGATCTGGAGCAGCTTCGCCTGTGCTCCTTCGATATCATCCTCCTCGACGAAATCCAGAATCTGAAAAACCGTACCACCGCCATACACCAGGCGGTGGCAGCCTTGAACGGCCGGGTGAAAATCGGCCTGACCGGCACGCCCATCGAAAACTCCCTGCAGGATCTCCGGTCGCTTTTTGATATCTGTCTGCCGGGGCTTTTAGGTGGTGAGCGGGAATTTCACCGTAACTATGTCCAGCCGATAACCGAGGCCGGCAACACTGAGGTACGAGACCGGCTCGGCCGCCTCATCCATCCCTTTATTCTCCGGCGCAGCAGAGGCCAGGTGCTGACCGAACTCCCGGAAATAATAGAAGACAATCGGATTTGCGAACTCTCTGACGACCAGATCGGCCTGTACCGGGAGGTCCTCAAGGGTCGAGAAGAGGAGCTTGAAGAACTGGCGGACGATACGGCGGCAATCCCCTATATGAATATCCTGGCAACCATCACCCGCCTCAAGCAGATCTGCTGTCACCCCTGCCTGGTACAAAATTGCACCGATCCGGACGAATATGGCAGCGGCAAGTGGGACCTCTTTGTCGAACTCGCCGAGGAACTGCTCGCCGCCGACATGAAGTTTGTGGTTTTCAGTCAATATACCGGGATGATTGCGCTGATCGAGAGGTACCTGCAGACGGCCGGCATTGGTTTTGCCAGCCTGAAGGGCGAAATGCCGGTCGGCAAGCGGCAAAAGATGATCACCGAGTTCAACACCCAACCCGACTGCCGGGTGTTCTGCGCCAGTCTTTTAGCCGGCGGCATCGGCATCGACCTGACCGGTGCCCAGGCGGTCATCCATTATGATCGCTGGTGGAACCCGGCCCGGGAGGAGCAGGCCACCGCCCGGGTGCACCGAATGGGCCAGAAAAACGTCGTCCAGGTGTTTCGGCTGATCACCAAGGGAACCCTCGAGGAAAAGATTCACACCTTGATAATGAACAAGCGTCAGCTTGCCACCGCCTTGATCCAGGACGACGAGGCCGGCATCATCAAGCAACTGGACCGTCGCCAACTTGCCGAGTTGTTTCGCTTTTCTTAATGGCCTTCGGCCGGCCCGGCGGTAGCGGAAAAGGCCTGGGAATTTGGCCGGATTTTGGCTGGTTGAACAACCGTTTTCTACTTTCTACCGATAAGCTGGCGGATCTCTTCATCCTGAAGTATCTGCTGAACGATATCGGCAAGCTGGGTATTGAGCATTTTTTCAAGATCCGGCAGATCCGGACGAGTTGCCGAATCGTTGTAGGCCTCCCGCTTATAAACTCGAGTAAATACGGCTCCCCGGTTTTCCACGTTCAGAACGATATGGGTTTTACCTTCGGCCGTGTAAAGTAATTTCTGGTGGGTCACCTGGACCAGCAGTTCGTTGATAACAAACTTCAAACGAACCGACGCAGAAGGCTCGATGACCAAACCTTGGTTGCGGAGTCCCGTTCCGAGCCTTGCGGAGACAAGGTCGGACGGTGCGCTGACATTGGCCAGACGACTCGGAGGCTGATCGTTCATAAAGATAACGACTTCTGGCGATTTCCTTGCATCCTGCCCGCTTATGGTGACTGCAAGACCACCGCCATAGATACCCGGCGGCTGCTCGCCAAGATGTGGGTTCAGGTTGGCGATTACCGGCTGTTTGGCGCAGCCTGCGAGCAGTAAGAAGCATGTAAGAAGGATCAGTCTTTTCATTATTTTCTCCGGTTCCGGTAAAAGGTTACGATAATCGGCTGGTAAGGGCTTTTGAGGACGACTATCCATTTGATTTGGTAGTTCCGACTCGGTATGGTATCTCATCCACCTTAAGGAGACAATGGCTGATTACCGGCAAGACAGAAGAATGTCCCCACCACACCGTTCTCGTACCAAGACCACGCCCGACCGACTGCTGCGGTCCGAACCGGCTGTACAGGCATACCGACGCCACTACATCGACAGGAGACACACCCCGCCGACCGCCGTTATTGCCCCGGCAATGGCCCGAAAAGAAACATGTTCCTTGTGCAGATAGATGGAAAAGGGAATGATGCAGATGGGGACCAGGGCAAAAAAGGTCGAGGCGATCCCGCTGGTCAGATAGTGCAGGGCGAGAAGCGACAGGGAAACCCCTATGAAAGGGCCAAAGACCGCACCCAGAGAGGTATAGACGACGGCCCTGGTATTGGCCAGCGCCCTGTGCACGTTGTGCCATTTATGGGTCAAGGTGAAAAAACCGACAACACCTTAAAAGGAAGAGGTGCAACCCGGTAATCCTTCAGTTTTAACCCCGTCTTTCTATCCGCTCGACAAGAGGATAACCCTATGAAAATCATCCTGCCCATGAGCAACGGCGTCGAGTATGCAGTCAACCCGAGTAAGATCGTCGCCCTTGGCCTCAAAATTATCTGGAACATATCAAGGAAAGCCAGTCGGTGGACGTGCAGAATTTCAGCAATGAAATTCCCACCGAACCGGTGCTCTTTCCGAAACACCGAATGTCCTCATCGGCCATAGCTCTTTTTTGAGAAAATGATGCGGGTTCCTTCATCTTGATTGGTTTTTCTGCTATGATTGAAACTCAGCGGCAGGACACCAACCCGCCTTGTGAGTTCCTTGAGGCCAGACCAAATGGAAATGTTGTAGAGTTATGCACACTTCAGAAAAGAATTGCTATTCCCTTCCGGCCCATACTATTCTTGATCTCATCAAAGAGCTGACCGTCGGCCAGCGTTCAACCGACACCCTGGAGCAGCTGGCACACTTTCTTCACAGCACTCTCTTTCCAAAACTCGGCCCGTTCTTTATCGAAATCTACTTTCCGGACCGTTTCCTGAAGTACTATCTGCCCAGGGAAAGCAACGGCCACTCCGGAAAAACAAATAAAAATGTTCCACCACGCATCGCAGCCGATGCCCCGCTCCTTGAAAAAATGCGGACATCCCACTTCGCCGTTGGAATTCTCCTCCTCCACGCCACATCCGGAATTCCTCAAGGCCACCGGAAACGCCGCCCATCTCCTCGCTCCCATTCGTGATGAAGCCGATCTCCTCGGCCTGCTCTATATCGGTTGCATAGAACACTGTTTGTTTTCGACCTCTTTGTGTCAGTGCCATCGAGACTTTGGCGGCAATCATCGGCTCCAGACTGAAAAGCATGGGGACAATCAGGCAACTCAAAGAATCGATGCACGCCCTGGAATATTCCGAGCGACTCCGCACTGCCCTTTACGAAATCAGCGAACAGGCACACCATGCAAAAAATATTGCCGACCTCTACGCCTATCTGCACCACATTGTCGGCGGCCTTATTCCTGCCAAAAATTTTTACATAGCCTTGGTCGAAGAGCAAAGGGACGGGCAATACATCACCTTCCCCTACTTTGCCGACTGCAACGATCCGCATTTTCAGGGCATGGAAATCAAGCTCGATCAGGAAAATCTGCCTATCACCGGTTATCTCCTGAAAACCCGGCAGCCGCTTTTGCTGACTCCAGACAACTTCGAGCCCCTTTGCCAAGAACACAATATCCGGTATATTGGCACACGCCCCCATTCCTGGCTAGGCGCGCCTTTTTATCTCGATGACCTTTCCGGTGCGGTTGCCATACAAAGCTACAACGACATCATCTACACCGAAAAAGATAAGGAACTCATGGCCTTTGTCGCTCGCCATCTCGGTGACGCCTTGAAACGAAAACGGACGGTCGACGCCTTGAAACAGGCGAAAGACCGGGCGGAACTAGCGGAAAGAAACAAGAGCACCTTTCTTGCCAACATGAGCCACGAGATACGCACGCCGATGAACGGCATTATCGGCCTGACCGAACTTGTTCTCAAATCGGACATCGCCGGCCACCAGCGCACCTATCTGGAGATGGTCCACTCATCTGCGGACCGGTTGTTGAAACTGATCAACGACATTCTCGATTTTTCAAAAATTGAGGCGGGCAAACTGGAACTGAACGTCACGCCCTTCAGCCTGCGCAGCACCATCGCCGATACCCTGGAGATCCTCGCTATCAGTGCCGCCAAGAAAAATATAGCCTTGACCGTCGATTGTCCTGAAAGCATTCCCGACCTTTTACTGGGGGATGCCGACAAACTCCATCAGATTTTCATCAATCTCCTCGGCAATGCGGTGAAATTCACCAATCAGGGGAGTGTTACCCTGACTATCAACCCTGGCGATTCGTCAGTGAAAAAAGGTGATTCCATCAGTCTCCAATTTCAAGTGAAGGATAGCGGGATAGGCATTCCGGCGGAACATATCAACAACGTCTTTAAAGCCTTCAACCAACTGGGCACAACCCGGAACTCAAACCATCGCGGCACCGGCCTGGGCCTGGTTATAGCCGCGGAACTCGTGGAAATGATGGGTGGAAAAATCTGCGTCGAAAGCAATCCGGGGGTCGGGACCACCTTTTATTTTACCGCCCGCTTCCCCCTTGCTCCGGCAGCTCAGACGGAGCAGGCCGCTTTTCAAAAAACTTCAGCACAAGCCCATAACCCCAAGCAATCCGGGCGAAAATCGCTGCATATTCTCCTCGTCGAGGATGAGTATATCAATCGAACCCTGGCGATCAGTGTCTTGGAGCGAGAGGGCTGGATGGTCGCGGTCGCTGAAAATGGTGTAGAGGCTCTGAAGTTTCTGGACAATGAGAGTGTTGACCTCATCCTTATGGACATTCAGATGCCGGAACTGAACGGTTATGAGACGACGCATGCCATACGGCAAAAAGAGCAAGGAACCGACCAGCATGTCCCCATTATAGCCATGACCGCCTATGCAGTCATAGGCGATCGCGAAAAATGCTTGGCGGCAGGCATGGATGGCTATGTTTCCAAACCTATTCGCCCCGACCAGTTACGCGAGGAAATCGAAACAGTCATGCAACATCATGCCAAACCTTTCGATGTATAAAACCTATAGATACTGAAAGCGAGACTATCACTCCCACCTTTCGGCCGTCCTCCACCTTGGCAACTTCGTTCGTACATGGTACTCTTCTTTGCAACCAGTGCATATTCAGCCGAAGAGGTGCAAGTGTATGGACTTACAAAATCTTTTTGCCGAGGCAGTGCGCCTGCATCAGGGCAAAAGGCTTGACCAGGCAGAAAAACTCTATCTGCAGGTTCATCGTTTACTGCCGGAAAACGTCAACGTCCTGGCCAACCTGGGTATAGTCTGTCGTGACCTCGGCAAGCTTGCCGAGGCTGAGGAATATTGCCGAAAGGCGATAGCCATTGCCCCGAACGACCCGGCCCAGTACCTCAATCTCGGGGCAATCCTTGAGACAGGCAACGATTCGATCGGCGCCAGGGCGGCCTACGAACAAGCTCTGGAAGCCGCGCCCAGCCATCCGAAAGTATTAAATAATCTTGGAAAATTGCTGCACCAGCAAGGAGTTTCGGCAAGAGGTCTGGAATTGATTGAACAGGCGGTGCGCATTGAACCGAATTACCCCCTGGCACTCAACAACCTCGGGGTCATCTACAGTGAGCAGAACGATCTTCAGCGAGCCTGCACGTGCCTGGAAAAAAGCGTGGAACTCGACCCTGACAACGTCAGTGCCCTGTACAACCTGGCCGGGATCTATAACGCTGAAAATAATTTTTCGAGAGCACAGACCATCCTTAACCGACTGCTGACCATCGATCCCGACCACCAGGCGGCAGGTCATATGCTGGCGGCACTGTCCGGGACCACCCCGTCATCGGCACCGCGGCAGTATGTCGAGGAAGTTTTTGACAAATACGCTCACCGCTTTGATCTTCATCTTGAGGGGACCCTGGGCTATACGGCACCCTCGGCGCTGGCAATGATGGTTAAAGACACCCTTGCTGGAGCAGCACTGCCTTTTGCCGCAACGCTTGACCTCGGCTGCGGTACCGGGCTTGCCGGAGCGTCATTTCGGGAAATGACCAGGCGCTTGGTTGGCGTCGATGTGTCCGGGCAAATGCTTGACAAGGCCCGGGCAAAAAGCCTTTATGACCGCTTGGAACACGAGGAGATCCTGACCTTTCTACAGCGGGATGGAGAATACTACGAGCTCTTTATTGCCGCTGATGTCCTGGTCTATTTCGGCGACCCGAAGCCCCTCTTCCCGGCCCTTGTCGCCCGGATAAAGGACTGCGGCGTCATCGCCTGTTCGATCGAACGAGGGGAGGATGTGGAGGATTTTGTCCTGCGCCCATCCGGACGCTATGCCCACAACCCTTTATACCTTATGGCCTGCGCGGCAGCTGCGGGTTTTTCCGTCCTCAGCCATCAACCACACAGGATTCGTAAAGAAAATGGCCAATGGCTGGCCGGGGATCTCTATCTCTTTATTATCCATCAAGTGAACCCCCACACCCCGTAATTGGGACCAAAGAGTTCCCATTTTTTTTTATTGCGTGCCTCGAACCATTCCTTGAAGCGAAGATCGGTACGGGTGCCGATATAGGGGAAACACAGATAAAAGCGGGCTTTCTCGTGCCGGTCCGGTTTTCGACTCAGGCGCATCTGCGGGGTGTTGGCCTGGGCCTCGGCGAGAAGCAGCATGGCCTCGTCGATGTCCGGCAGGGGAAGGGTCAGGGTGAAATTGTATTCCTCTTTCATGTGCTGGCCTCCAAGGATAATGCAGTTCGCCTTTATGTGCCGGCTGTTCTCTTAACCGCGATAAACAGGATAAACCACTTATCAAAAAATCTTCGCAAAAAAGTGCAACTTTTTTGTGGATTACTCAATGCGGCAACAGCTTTTTTGCTGCAACCAGTACAGCCCTTCCGGGGTGATAAGAGAGTAATAACCGTCAAGGTCGCTGATCACCGCGCCGTCTTCGTGAAGAACCTTCAACACCCGCCTGGTCTCGGAAAGCTCCATCTGCAGGGCGTCGGCGATGCTTGTCGAGGCAACCACATCCGGTTGCGGTCTCTTGAGATTTTCAGATAATACCGAAAGAATTCGCTGTTTGCTAGAGTCAAGGGACAGAGCCATGATACCTCCTGGAAGTCATTGTAATAACGATTATAATTAAAAAATACCTGTATTTACAAATCCTTCGAGCAAGTTCAAGGAACAAAGACCTTTTGCAAAGCGGGAATCAGCGCCTCTTCAAGTTCCTGAAGATACGCTTTGCCACGTCTCGCCAAAGCGGTAAAAGGCCATTGACGCCATTTTCTTGGTGATAATGGCATCTCGGTAAGGCTGGAGCTTTTCCTCGTTGAGGAGGGCCATTATCGAGGTCTCTCCCAGTTTTTCAAGGAGTACGGCGGGAATGTAGAGCTCCATTATCTGCCGGACCAGGCCGGGCGCCGCGAGGATCTCGGCAAGACATTCCTCCAGTCGGTCCTGCAGGGCAAAAATCTGTTCACTGCTGGCTTCCGAGAGGGCAAACAACGGCCGGGTCGGCTCGGCATCGTGGAGACGCAACAGCAATCCGGTCTCCAAACGGGCATAACGATCGACCAAGCCGAGGATATCCTTGATCAGCGCCCAGCGGGTGACCGGATCGTTCAGCAGCTTCGCCTCATAGTCATCCTGAAGGAGAAAGGCAGTAAGAACTTCGGCAATAGAACTGCTGAACACCCCGCCCTTGTTGGCAGTGGTATCCTTGATCTGTTTGATCGGCGAATGGCGGGCGATATGCCGCCGTGCCCCATCGTCGAAAAAGACGTTGGCGCCTTCGACGATAAATTGCAGTTCCTGGAAAAGCTCAAGAAACTGCCGGACATTGCCGTGATGAATGGTGTCCTTGAAGCCGCCGCAGGGAATAAAGGCGCGAATGTCCGCCTGGCTGATGTATTTACGGTTGGCCGGATCGGCGAGGAAGTTGCGGTGAAACAGCGCCCCGTCCTGCACGAGGGTGCCGTCGGGAAGGGTGACATTGCCGGCCTGGATCGGCACTCGAAACCCCTGGCTGCTCAGTTTTGCCGCCGGAAAGCCGAGAGAATTGATCCGCGGCTGGGAGTTACGCATGAAGGCCAGCTTCATCAGCTCCTCGCGGTCGAGCCCCAGGGGATCGAAGAGGACCGAACCACCATCGATAATCAGACAGATCTTGCCCTTGTAACACTGGATCTGGTTGGCTCCGAGATCGCCGTCCGGACCGCCGGTAATCATCAGGTTGAGCTCTTCTTCCCGCTCGTTATAATGGTTGATAAGGGTGCGAAAACTCCCCATGATGGAGGTGGTGGTCATCCCTGAGATAGCGATTCTTCCACCGATTTCCGCATATATTGCCGCCATATCGCCGGTTGTGCAGAGCGATTTTCCGTCGACCTGCAGCTCCACGCCCAACTCGCCCCGGTCATACAAACCGAAGGTCTGGCCGCCGGACAGCAGTCCGTAGGTGTCGTGGGGAATGCCAAAACTCTTGCCGGTGGTCAGTGTCCGCCAATATTGATAGCCTTTTGCCTTGGCATGGTAAGCAATGTCGTCCATGAGCGGCGCGGTCCCTTCGTCCGGCCCGAAAAAGATCATCTCCGGCTTGCCGTGGTAATCAACGATCGAGGTGTCCGGCAGGATCAAATCCATGATCCCTTCGGTATAATCGTTGAGGGCCTCTTTCCGGTAGCCGGCGTACTCGGGCCGGGGGATAACCACACCCTTCGAGCCGCTTTCGCAGATATCCTTGTGTTTCAGCCGCTGCGCCTTGGGACCGAGGGCGTAATTGAGGAGAACGGCGTTGTCGAGTTCCGTGTCGTAGTTGGCGCGCGATACCCGAATCAATCGCAAGCCGCCACGGGCAATATCGGCGGCCCGTAGATGCGTGCCGCAGGAATAGTGGCCGTTGACGAAAAAGATGCCGAAGACAAATCCGGTGAAAACCAGCGGATCAAGAATGCGGTTATCAAAGCGGAAAGCGAAGGAGCGCTTGTCCGTCTTGTAGAAATTGGTTTTCAAGGTGCAGTCGACGATCTTGCACATAAACTTGAAGATCTCATAGCCAAGGGGGAAGTCTATGAACCGGCTGGCGATGATCTTGTCAAACTCCTGCCACTTTTCAGCGATTTCCTCGGCGCTCGATGTGTTTTTGGCGCGCAGGAGAAAATTTTTGTTCAAAAATGTTGTAAAGAAACTCTATGAGATCAGGGTTTTTGGCAACGGTATCGAGGATCAGCCGTGCCGTGTAGGTCGACTTGTTGGAGCTTTGCACCCGTTTGGCAAAGGCCTCACGCTGATCTTTGTTGGTAAGATTGTCGAGAATCTCCCGGTCGGCGATGTTCTCACTCTCCTTGAAAATGAACAAGTGGGTAAAATCGACAACATTGCCGGCAAACAACATCTCCTGAAAACTGATCTGGTCCTGCAGATACAGGTTGGTAATCGGACCTACGGCAAAAGAGAGAAAGGATCGCAGATCGGCGATCACCCCATCCTCCTGCTTCCTCGTCAATTCACCTCCGACGTACAGGGTACAGATGGACGACGAAACCGACGCCTGGCCGAGGTAAGGTTCCCAATAGGCTCGCTGCAGAGTCAAATCGTGATCTTCAAGGATTTTTCGCAGCACCGGCAGCTGGGGAGAGGCGAAATCGGAGTTGAACATCAACCGCGTCTCGCCGCTTTCCGGTAAATTAAAGACGGCGATCAACGGGGTTATCGATTGTTCGCTTTCTTTTAAAAACTTCTCATAGCGCCTTCTCGTGGGTTCCGGCGTGACGTGATAATCTCCGGCTACCGTGAAGAGAAATCGCGATTTTTCAAAGACTTCTTTGGGATAATCGGCCACCATCTCCGGCCTGACGATATAGGTGTAATATCGACTTTCCGGGCTGAAGTAGTATTCTCGGCGATGGCCGGAGATCAGATGTTCCAGCACCGCCTCCATGTTTTCACGGGTATCTTCCGTGGCTATTCGCACCCACTGCACCGTGCCGGACTGGGTGGCATCAAATTCCACCTGGGCAACACGACCACAAAGAACGGTTCGGCCATCGATGACCTTGATGGACGTGGCGATGGATTGCAGGAGATTGGCCAGCGGCGCCTTACGGATATTTTGAAAAAAGTATCTCGGCAGACCAAGATCCTGGAGGAAAATCCCCGCCGCCAGGTTGAGACAATTGGCGGTCAGCAGGCCTTCCGAAGACAGATCGATCACCGCTTCATAGAGAACTCGCGGATCAAGTCCAACGCTTTCTGCCTTGGCGATAATCGCCGCGCCTCTGGTCGTCGAAGAACTCACAGCTGAAAGATGTTCCATTCTGTCTCCCGAGCTACCTGCGGAATTGGGCTCCGAGCACAAGGCCGAGATCGAATGCCCGGTTGTTCATGGTCAGAAAATCCTTGGGAACCCGGTCGGCGACCGCCGCCATGACCGATTGCGGCCTCAGTATCTCGGTTATGCCGAGGAGCGCGCCAAGAACACAGATATTAAAGACCACCGGTTTGCCGATCTTTTCCATAACCGTCTCATACATCGGCAGTTCAATCTGTTTGGCGTCAACCTTGCGGGTGGTCTGGACGAAGCGCTTATCGGTAAGCAAGGTCCCACCGGGCCGAATGATCGACGAATAGCTGTTGTAGGCCTCCTGAGTCAAACACACCAGGATGTTCGGCTGGGTTACTTCGGGAAAGTTGATTTCCTGATCGGAGATGATGATGTCGCTGCGGGTCGCCCCGCCACGGGCCGCCGCCCCATAGCTCTGGGCCTGGGTAGCGTTCAGGCCTTCATAGATGACGGCTGCCTCGGCGAGAATAATGGCCGCGGTAATGACCCCCTGACCGCCCGACCCCGAGAATACCAAGCGTATCCTGTTCATGAGAGCTTCTCCTTCATGGCTGCGGCGATAATCTTGTCATACTCTTCGCAATATTCCGGCCGCTCCTTCTCGACAAAAATGCCGCGGGGAATGAGATGGGGCTTTTCCTCCAGGGCTTTCGAGCCAAGCTTGGCGGTGTTATCGCGGTAGAGTCCAAGCATGTTGGCGGCATCGCCCTCCTTGTTCTTGCGCCCGAAATGGGTGGGACACTGCGACATGATCTCCACTACCGAAAAACCTTTGTGAAGAATGGCTTTGCTGAGCATTTCGGTGCACTCCTTGACATGGTAAGCGGTGGTCCTGGCAACAAAGGTCGCCCCGGCCGCCTTAGCCAGCTCAACCACATCGAAGCTGCTGTCGATGGTTTTATACGGCGCGGTGGTTGCTTTCACTCCAGGCCCTGACAGCGGTGAGAATTGTCCGCCGGTCATGCCGTAAATGCGGTTGTTCATGACAATGGCGGTGATATCGATATTGCGACGCGCCGCATGGATAAAGTGATTGCCGCCGATGGCCAGGGCATCGCCATCGCCCATCGGCACCAGCACCTTGAGTTTCGGCTGGCTCAGCTTAACCCCGGTGGCGAAAGGTCAGGGCCCGGCCGTGGAGGGTGTGCAGCGAGTGAAAATCAACATAGCCGGAGACTCTCGCCGAACAGCCGATGCCGGAGACCATGACAATCTCGTTTTTATTCAGCTGCAATCCTTCAATGGCGTGGATCAGGGCGTTGAGGATGGTGCCATGGCCGCAGCCGGGACACCACATATGCGGGAAAAAGCGCTCCCGTAAATAATCTTTGACTGCCATATTATACTCCCCTCCCCTGGATGACCCGAAGGAGTTGTTTGATGTCCGAAGGGGTGATAAGTTTGCCATCGATCCGATTGGCGAGAAATACCCGATCGGGATTTTTCACCGCCGCCTTCACCTGGGTCAAAACCTGGCCCATATTCATTTCGACCACGAGAACGGCCTTGGCACCAGCACATTTTTCCTTGACCAATTCCACCGGAAACGGCCAGAGGGACTGCAGTTCGAGAACCCCGATCCTTTCTCCTTTGTTTCTGCGGTTCTGCGCCAGATGGATGGCCGATCTGGCGGAAGAACCGTATGATACCAGGATATACTCCGCCCCCTCCAGACAATGTTCCTTGTAACGGGTGATAGCCTGGACATTGTTTTCGATCTTATCGACCAGATGACGCAGCAGACCGCTGACAATTTTCGGGTTGTTCGAGGGAAAGCCCCACATATCATGGAACAGGCCGGTGACATTATAGCGATGTTCGCCGCCAAAGTCGGACATCGGCAGGCGGCCGTCTTCTCTCGGCAGATAGGGGTGATAATCGACGTCTTTGGCGACGGAAGTCCGCAGACGGCCGACGATCTCCAACTCGCCCTTCTCGGGAATAATCAGCTTCTCCCGCATATGACCGATGACTTCGTCGAACAGGAGAATCACCGGGGTGCGATAGGTCTCGGCCATATTGAAGGCATCGACGGTCATCTTGAAGACATCTTGATGGTTGGAGGCGGTCAGGGCGATAATCGAGTGATCGCCATGCGTGCCCCAGCGGGCCTGGTTTACATCGCCCTGGCTGACATGGGTGGGGTTGCCGGTTGACGGGCCGCCTCTTTGGACATTGGCAATAACGCAGGGAATTTCCGCCATGCAGGCGTAGCCGATCGCTTCCTGTTTCAAGGAGAATCCCGGGCCGCTGGTGGCGGTCATCACCTTCTTGCCGGTAAGCGAAGCGCCAATAATTGCACACATTGAGGCGATCTCATCTTCCATTTGGATAAACTTTCCGCCTATTTCCGGCAGACGCTCGGAGAGGTGCTCGGCAATTTCCGTCGACGGAGTTATCGGATATCCGGCGTAGAAATCGAGCCCGGCATAGAGAGCCCCTTCCACACACGCCTCATTTCCCTGAACAAATCGAATATTCTTAGCCATTCTCCTCTCCCTCCTCCGTCAGCACCTCAATGGCCAGATCAGGACACCGGAGTTCACACATCCGGCAACAAATACAATCCTCCGGCCGAACCGCCACCACTTTATCGGAACCATCCAATTCGAGAACCTTCTTCGGGCAAAAATGCACACAAATTCCACAGCCCTTGCACCAGTCCCGATTGATGACAATTGCCTTAAGCTTCTGCCTGGCCATACTCCCCTCTTGCAAACGTTGATTGTCGATACAGAAACCTTTGTTATCCAACTGCCCCATTGCTATTCCGCTGCCATAAAAGGATACGAAAAACAGACATGGTCTATTCTACTCGGACTCTAAACTCAACCGCTGCAAAGGTGGTGGCTCACGGTTGGTTTGTTGCTCAGACGAATTTTTATAGAAAATCAACAGCTTGCAATCCGCTGGTCGATAATTGCCAGGACATCCCGACATTTGCCTGCTGCTCTTGCGGCTATGGAGTTGGCTTCCAAGCGTATGGCCTCAGTATATTCCTGGTCATCAAGACCACGCAGATTTATCAAGACATTCTGCCAGGCCCCCCAGATACCGGTCTCAAGTGCCCGTGCTCCCACCTGCACGTCGGAGGCGGAAGCGGGATTACCGCAACGGGCGACAATAGTCAAAGCATCCCAGGCCGCATCACCGAGGCGCATGGTTGTCAGGGGCGCAATAACCGCGGTTTTCAAGCCGGCCTGCATGGCCACCTGCGACTGCTCTTTTCTTCAGGGGTGTTTTTCGGCAGCTTCAGGGCGAGCATATATTCGTTGAAAGCAGAGGTGTCGGCATCGATCATGGGAATCAACTGTTGACTGAGACCATCAAGGACCGGCAAAGCCTGCTGCATCTGCATTCCTACCTGCTCAAACTTGCGTACCCCATAGGTCAGTTGCGCCACCATCGCTCCCAAGGCAGTACCGACCGCTGCCATCATTGCCGAGGCCGAGCCGCCGCCGGGGGCTGAACTGCGGGCCGCAACCTCTTCAATAAAGCCGCGAACCGACAGAGAAGCCAGGGGTTCATGGGGCGACTCTGTTACCAGGTATTCAATAACTCTTTTTTGCGCAATAAAAGGGGCAATGGCATTCAAACCAAGCCGTTCCGTCGCCAGGCGAATCTTCTGATCTTCCCGATAAATAAAGATTTTTTCTTGGCTAATGTAGTAGTCAGCCGCTGCTAAAAGCGCCTCTCGCGGCACCAGGCCGACAATTTCCGAACCGGCCACTCCAACTCCCAGGGCCGCCGCCTCTTTTTTCACTTCCTCGTAGAGGACATGGATGGGTGTTGTTCGATAATCCATGATATTGACTGTCACCTGGGCCATTTGGTATTCATTCACATACCAGCCCATACCCTGAACGGCCGGTAATCGGCCCGGCTGATCATCTCCGCGACCGGTTTCCCGCAGGTTGAGAGCGATACGGTGGGCCTGGTTCGCGGTACCAAGGATATTGACATTAAAGGCAATGAGAAACATCCTCGCCCCGGTGACGGTTGCACCCCATTCGGGAACAAAGGCGGCGGGGCCGAAATCGGGGCGCCAGCGCTCATCCGTCAGCTTCTTGGCCAGACCTTCGTATTCACCGTCGCGGATATCGGCGAGCCGCCGGCGATATTCCTGCCGTGCCGCTTCTTCATACAGATATACCGGGACCTGCAGTTCTTCAGCCAGGCGCCTGCCAAATTCTTCGGCAATGGCGACACACTCGGCCATGTTCACCCCGGAAACCGGGACAAAGGGACAGACATCGAGAGCCCCCATGCGGGGATGTTCGCCGCGGTGTTGGCGCATATCGATGATCTTACGAGCAACCCGAGCCGCCGCCAGGGCCCCTTCAACTACAGCCTCGGGATCACCGACGAAGGTATAAACCGTGCGATGGGTGGACCGGCCGGGGTCGACATCGAGCAAAGTGCAACCACTCGTGCCACGAATGGCCGCGGCAATGGCTTCGATGATCTGTTGATTCTGACCTTCGGAAAAATTGGGTACGCATTCAACTATTTTTTTCATGGATCTGCTTCCTAATTAGAAGATTTTTTCGCTACGCTTATAGACAGCTCAGCAGGGGTGAGACGCCTGCATGAAAGGCCAAAATTGCCGGGCTTTCACCATCAAGCAGCAGGAAATCGGCCTGTTTACCAACTTCAAGACTGCCGACTTTATCTGCCAGGCCGATGGCATACGCCGCATTGAGAGTGGCGGCGGTCAGGGCTTCGGCAGGTGACAGCCCCATATTCAGTACCGCAAGACCAATAACAAAGGGCATGGATTCACAGAAGCTTGATCCGGGATTACAATCGGTGGCGAGGGCCAGGGGCACTCCCTTGAGCCAGCATGTCTTTGGCTCTGGCGTAGGGCTTTCTCAGGCTGTAGGCGGTGGCCGGTAAAAGAGTGGCCACAACTCCGGCCTCGGCCATTCGGGCAATGCCTGCATCGCTTGCCGCCAGCAGATGATCGGCGGAAACGGCCTGCAACTCGGCGGCAAGGCCGGCACCACCCAAATTACTGACTTCATCGGCATGGATTTTTACCGCAAAACCCAGATTTTTTGCGGCTGTCAACAACCGGCGGCCCTGTTCGATTGAAAAAACCCCTTTCTCACAAAAAATATCACACTGCTCGGCAAGTTTTTCCGCCCGCACCTGCGGCAGCATTTCTTCTATGATGAGGTCGATATAGGCATCTTCCCGGCCCTTGAAAGCCGGGGGAACGGCGTGAGCGCCAAGAAAGGTCGATACCACATCAAGGGGGGTGCTGCGACCAACTCTTTTTATGACCCGCAGCATCTTTAATTCATTTTCCGTGTCAAGACCGTACCCGCTCTTGATTTCCACAGAAGTGCTGCCAAACGACAGGGCTTGCATTGCCCGCTCACGGGTCAGCCGATACAGTTCTTCTTCGGATGTTTGCCGTATGGCCGCCACCGAAGAAAGGATGCCCCCGCCTTGGCGCAGGATTTCGAGATAAGCAACTCCCTGTAATCGAAGACTAAACTCAGCTTCTCGGGGGTGAGTAAAACACAGATGGGTGTGCGGATCGACAAAACCGGGAATCATGCATGCGCCACCTGCATCTATCTCTTCATCTACCTCGGCAGCTTGCAGCGTCGCGAGCACTTCATTTTCTTCACCCATTTTGGCGATCAAGCCATTTTCAACAATGACGGCCGCCCTGGGAATATGCAGCAGATCTCCCTGGTTTGCACCGGCGGCAGGCCGACCACGGTCCTGCGGAGTGAACAAGGAGGCGTTGCGCACAAGTTTTCGAATCATGATGTGGCTCCAAAGGGGGATTGACTGGCTATTTGCTAAAAATACTTTCAAGTGCTTTCGTGACCTGCACGTCATCGACGAGAAACGGCAGGGTGATCTGATCGCCATTAGCATTTTCGCGGTTATAGCCGGCGGCAACTTCCACGGCGTTGGCATTTCGCGCCCAATTGCGGCGGGCTACTCCGCCCATGACATCCCAACTCATGGCGCTGCGGATAATGGCATCGACTCGCTCGCTGCCGTCAAGTACCAATCCAAAACCGCCGTTGATGGCCTTGCCGATGCCGGTGCCGCCGCCGTTGTGCAGGGCGACCATGGACATGCCGCGGGCGGCATTGCCGGCAAAACAGTGCGTGGCCATATCGGCGCAGACGTTGGAACCATCGAGGATATTAGCGGTTTCCCGGAAGGGCGAATCGGTGCCGCCGGGATCATGATGATCGCGGCCGAGCATAATCGGCCCGACTTCGCCAGCTCGCACCATGGCATTAAAACGCAGAGCAATCTCGACCCGACCGTGGGCATCCTGATAGAGGATACGGGCCTGACTGCCGACCACCAGCTTATTTTTCTCCGCATCCTTAATCCATAGATAATTGTCGCGATCTTCGCAGCGGCGCTCCGGATCGATGCAGGACAGGGCCGCCTGGTCGGTGCGATGCAGATCTTCCGCCAGTCCGCTCAAACAGACCCAGCGGAAGGGGCCGTAGCCGTAATCAAAGATCGGCCCCATGATATCTTCGAAATAGGAGGGAAAAACAAACCCATCCTTGGCATCCACGCCGTTACGCGCCACTTCCCGGACTCCGGCGTCGAATACCGCTTTCAAAAAGGCATTGCCGTAATCAAAAAAGAAGGTGCCCTGGGCGGTAATTTCCTTGATGGCGGCGTAATGGCGTTTTAAACTGGTATCAACGAGTTCGGTGAATTTCCCGCGATCAGCGGCGAGCATCCGGGTGCGTTCCTCAAAACTTAAGCCCTGCGGACAATAGCCGCCGTCATACACCACATGACAGGAGGTTTGGTCAGAAAGCATATCGACCTTCACCTTTTGCTCAACAAGATACTCGATGAGATCAACGATATTGCCGTGAAAAGCGATGGAGCTTGCCTGCTTTTTCTGCCTTGCAGCTTCGGCAAGTGCTACGGCTTCCGCCGGACTATCCGTCACCAGATCGACCCAGCCCTGTTTCTCGCGGGTGATAATTCTCGAAAGATCTACTTCCGCGGTTATTGATACCAGGCCGGCAATCTTTGCAGCTTTGGGTTGGGCACCGCTCATGCCACCCAAGCCGGAAGAGACAAAAAGCAGGCCACGCAAATCGGCACAGGCGCCGACACCGCACATCTTGCGACCCGCATTGAGCAGAGTGTTGTAGGTGCCGTGCACGATGCCCTGCGGGCCGATATACATCCAGCCGCCGGCGGTCATCTGACCGTAGGAGGTGACTCCCATCTGGGCGGCAATTTCCCAATCGGTGGGATTATCATAAAGCCCGACCATCAAACCGTTGGTGATAATAACCCGGGGATTGTCGGGAGATGAAGCAAAGAGGCCCAGGGGATGACCCGATTGCATAACCAGGGTTTGGTTGTCGGTCATAGCCTCAAGGTACTTTTTGATAAGCCGATACTGCATCCAGTTCTGACAGACGCTGCCGGTCTCGCCGTAAGTCACCAGTTCGTAAGGGTAGAGGGCGACCTCGAAATCGAGGTTATTATCAATCATCAATTGGAAGGCCTTACCCGCCAGGCAGTTGCCTTGATACTCCTGCACCGGTCGGGCCATAATCCTTCCCTCCGGACGGAAACGATAGCCGTAAATCCGACCGCGTGTGCGCAATTCATGCAAAAATTCAGGGATCAACTGGGCATGATGTCGTTCCGGAATATAGCGCAGGGCATTGCGCAGGGCGGTTTCCGTCTGCTTGCAATTTAGACGAAACCCCCGGTCGGGAGCCCTTCTGATATCGTCGAAAAAAACCTGTGGATGCGGAAGATTGTCATCTAGACGGATTTTCATCGCCTGAGCGATCTCGTTATTATTAAGCATGGTGTTTCTCCTCATAACGGCATATCAATACGGTTGTATATACAACTACACATAGAACAAAGAGCGGCTATACTCGAGCTGACTTGGTGACTTTCTGTCGGCAAAGAAATCTGAGCGAAATATCCAACACTTCACGAGATAATCAGGCTACACAATCCTCTTTTGCTACAGCAGTCCCTGCACCAATCCCGGTTGGCCGCAATTGTTCAAACTTCTGTCGGTTTACCCTTTGCTCAAGCTTATTTTTTTACAAAATCAATTACGTTCTGCACACAAATGTCAGTCTTGACCTGAATCGCTTCCTGTGTATAAAATCCTATATGGGAAGTCACTACAACGTTGTCCATGTTAAATAAATCCTGACAATTTGGGTGGTCGAGATCCAGATCATCCAGCCCTGCTCCTGCTAATAAGCCGTTCTTCAAACACATGGTAAGCGCTTCCTGATCAATGAGTCCTGCTCGTGCAGCATTGATGAGGATAGCGTGTCGTGGCATTTTTCGAAGTTCTTGTTGGGTAATAACCCCTTTTGTCTCCGAAAGCAGCGGCATATGGACTGTAACGATGTCGCTCAGGGAGAATATCTCATCGAACCCTACATAATGTAAAAGGCCTTCGTTTTCCAGTTCTTTACTCTGGTAAACATCATATCCTAGAACCTTCATTTCAAAGCCACGGGCGATACGTGCCACTTTCGCACCAATGGCGCCGGTACCTAAAATTCCAAGAGTTTTTCCAGCAAGTTCGTGCCCTTCAAACAATTGCCAGTTATATGCCCTCGTTTTTTTTACATCCTGGTGGGACTGAGGAATTTTTCGCAATACTGAAAGCATCAGGCCAAAAGTAAGCTCCGCTACGGCATTTCTTGAATACCCTGGAACATTGGTGACTTTTACACCAGCCTGTTCTGCCTCCGTCAGGTTGACATAATCAGTACCTGTCGCCCATAGTGAAATCATCTGCAGATTCGGAAGCTCTGCAAAAATCCCCTCCGGGTAATGAGTCCAGCCAGAAATGAGGATATCTGCGCCTTTCGCTCTGGATAAAATGTCCTCCCTGGAAAGAGGGGTACCTTTATTTGCTACCAATTCTCCGAAAGAACTGAGCATTCGCATGTGTTCTTCGCTCAGGGCTACGTCATCCATTACCACGATCCGCATTCAATCACCTCCGGTCTTCGCTTTTGGTCAGAAATTGCCAAGACATACCCATCTGTCAATTAACTAAATCCGCAGGTGTCCGATCTTCGAACATATCCATGGCGTTTTGCACGGTTCTTCTTTTTAGCTCGGAATAGGACTCTTCAGAGATATAAGAAATATGGGGTGTAACAACAATACCCTGGCAATCGAAAACCGCTTCCTTGAGAGTCGGCGGTTCCACTCTGATGACATCCAGAGCTGCACCGGCAATGCTCCCTTCTTGAACCGCTCTGATAAGGTCCTGTTCCACGACAATTTTGCCACGCGCTGTATTTATAAGATAGGCTGTTTTCTTCATCTTCCTGAAATCTTCATATTTGATCAAGCCTTCGGTCTCGCTGTTGAGGATTGGACTTAAACTGATGAAATCAGCTTGCCCAAGACCATTCTCCCATGAGACCTTTTCAATTCCCAATGAGAGCATCGTTTCCTTATCAACATAGGGGTCATAAGCAATAACTTTCATGCCGAGAGCATTGCCTTTTTCAGCAACAGCCTTACCGATTCGCCCGAGTCCGATTGTTAGCAAAGTTGATCCCTTTATGCGCCGTATTTTCTTTCGTACTGCTTGTGCACCCCACTGTCCTTCCTTCATGGCTTTTTCATAGGAGAGAATCTGTTTGTTGAAATGATAGATGCAGGCAATGACATAATCCGCCACATCTTCTTTGCAATAATCGGATACATTCGTCACGCTTATGCCCATTTCACGGGCGGTAGTTACATCCACCCGATCGTATCCGCCGCCGTAAACAGCAATGCCTTTACAGTTCTGCAGTTTGCGGATGACGTCTCCGGGAATCGTGGCATATATCTGACAAAGAATCATGTCTGCTCGATGGCCGAATTCTTCAAGATCCTTCCCATAGTCGTAGGACGAAAACTTGATCGTACAGTCTGGATATCTGTGCTGCAGCATTTCCACCTCAACCAAATAATCCGGCCATTCTTCATCGATGATCCATATTAATGGTTTCACTTTGCACCTCCCACGCAGTGTTGTCCCGAGGATAATTTTGTCACCAGGCCATTGTTGGCATCCACTCTCAATCTGTCCCCATCCTGGATCTGCTCATAAAAGTCAGGAGGCAGTCGATCCACCATCGGCATTTCCATGATGATTGCACTCGCCACCAGGACCGTCTCCGGATTTTCTATAATCATAGCTTTAGGAGCATTGTTATGAATGGAAAGCTGATACATCCCATCAGCCTGGACAACTGAACTGCCTTTGCCGCCGGGGAAGATCAGTATTTTTCCCGAAACGCTTTTACCTTCCAAAGAATGTCCTTTTTCAATGACGACTCCGGTTTGCGGATCGATGAGGTAAAACATGATGTCGTCTGTAGAGATAAGGACTTCTCCTTCAGCAAAACCTTCAGAGATTTTATGGCATGCAAATGTTGTATCGTTCATCACTTAACCTCCCCATTCAAAGCAGCCTCGACGCATTCTTGAAGATTTCTGATCACGAAATTGATGCCTCTACGTTTTGGATAATAGGCACATTTCGGGGATTCGGTGACCCCATACTTGCCATTCAGGTGATTCCAGCAGGGTTGATCGGGACAGGAGTCCTCGACGACATGGCCGCCGGCGCTCTCAATAATCTCTACAAGCCCCATTCTCAATGCCATCTCTTTCGTGTGACTTGAAGTCAGTATCCACATCTCCACTTTAAGTTTTTTGCCTTTCAGCATTGCGCAGATCTCCTGCACCTGATTCAGGCTGAAGTGCGGGCAGCCGAACATCGCAAAATCTATTTTGCGGTTACCGGCCTCAGAAATCTCTTGGAGGATCTGTTTCAGATCTTCATCGGTAATGACGACTTTCCGAGCAGGTTCTCTGCCGCCGAGTGCCGCTTCCAGAGTCGGCGCTTCAGGGGTGAAGCCGACGATATGATACATGCCATACGCCCCGGATGTGTTGAGCTGGGCCCCGAGATTCATAAGTGCTTCCGGCGTGATCCGGCTTGGCAAACCGGTGAAGACGGGGATACCTTTGCCGATTTTCTTGCCCATGTAACCCAGCAACTGATACTCGAAATCCGACTTCATATCAGCCTGTACTTCGACAAGAATGTCGCCTTTCCGGTTTTCATCCAGCAGTAGCCCGTACTCAGGGACAAGGCCGGTGATTGCCGCGCATAAAGCGCTGTTGGCCCCTTCACGGTTACTCCTCGCTCCCCAGACAGCATTGATATAAGGTGTTGCGCTGGATTCGGAAAAAGCGGTAATTTCTCCAAATTGAGGGATGTTGCTTCCTAAATATGGGGTGCAGTTATATGAAAGGATCGCCCCCAGGCTCTTATAGGCATTGTGGGTTCGCATCATAAGGTTTGCGTCCGCATCCGAAACCATCCCAAGATTCTTAAAATAGGACAGGCAGAATCCAGGGTTGACTGTTGGCGCAATTTTACATTTGGCCCCGGCATTCAACAATTTCTCAGCAAACCACAAATCTGCTTCCTGGTTGCTCAGTGCCACATGGGCTCTGGTTATGGGAACCATCCGCTTGGCGTAGAAAGACTCTCCTATTCCGACCTGGATCTTCATGGCAATGGCTGTACCTTGGCCATATTTGCCATCGATCATATTCTGTTGTTCTTCTGTAAGTTGCATGATGGTATCCTGTGAAATTAAGGAATTCTTAAGAGTTTTGCTGACTATCATTTCAGTAAATTAACGAGAAAGAGTGATGTGGCAGGTACATAGGTGGTAATCGCCAGAGCGACACACAACGCACCGAAAAACCATCCTATATACTTCATCATTTCTGCCATCTTCAGGTTTCCAACGGCCATCGCGACGAAAAGGTTAATGCCGTAGGGCGGTGTGACAAAACCGATGGCAAGGTTCATCGTCAGCATAATGCCAAAGGTGATGGGGGACATGCCGAGGGCAACGACAACCGGCAGCAAGATTGGCGAAAGAATAATGGTTGCCGGGATGTTATCGATCAGGCAGCCTAAAACCAAGAGGAACAGATTGATGATCAGAAGGAGAATGATGGGATTGTCCGTTACGCTGAGAAGCGTTGCGGCAATGGCTGCCGGAAGCTGCTGCAGACTTAGATAGCCTGCAAATGCCATCGAGAATCCAACCATGAAGGTGGTCACCCCATTGATGACAATCGTGTCCAGAAGGGCGTTGTAAATTCCTTTCGCATCCAGCTCTTTGTAAACAAACTTTCCTATGATGAGGGAATAGACCACAGCAATCACTGCAGCTTCGGTGGGTGTAAACATCCCGGAGTAAATGCCTCCGAGCACAACCACCGGTGCCAGCAGTGCCCAGAATGCCGACTTGAAGGACAGCCACAGTTCACGGCCTGTAGGCCATACACCGGTTCCGGCATATCCGTTCTTTTTGGACAGAAAATAACAGGTGATGAGAAGGACAAACCCCATCAGAAGCCCGGGAATGAACCCGGCGATGAAAAGATCGCTAATCGAAGTGCCGGTTACAACGCCGTAGATGACCAGCGGAATGCTCGGCGGTATAATGACGCCGATTGTCCCGGCTGCGGCGGCCAAGGCAGCACTGAAGCCCTTATCGTAACCCTTTTCTTTCATCGCCGGGATCATGAAGGACCCTATAGCCGATGTCGTCGCCATCGCCGAACCGGATATGGCGGCAAAGAACATACAGGCGACCGTCGTTACCATAGCAAGACCTCCGGTAACAGCACCGAACAAAAGCGATGCAAACTCCAGCAGTCGCTTGGCAACACCCCCGGTGCTCATCAGGTTTCCGGCCAGGATAAAGAACGGAATGGCCATCAAGGGGAACGAATCACATCCGGCAATGGCATTCTGGGTCACCATGACCAGGGGAATATCAGTGAAAATCGCCAAGGTACATAATGTTGAAATCCCGATGGCATAACCGATAGGAACGCCAATCGTGATCAACACGAGGAATGATCCAAAGAGCAAACCAGCTTCCATATCCCTCTATGCCTCCTTTGCTAAGCGAAGATTTTTTATGTCATGTCCAAGGGCGAGAAGTTGCCTGACCACCAAAACTGCTGAACTAAAGGGCAGGGCTGCATAGACGATCCAAAGAGGAAGCATCATGGCTGTAGACAACGATTGAATCTTCATCAAATTACCGACCAGCACTGTTCCGCCGTAAACGAAGTAGATATTGGTGGCCATCCAGATCAGGTCTGCCAGGATATCCAAAACACGAATTGTTTTAGGACCAAAAAACATTTTAGTGATTTCCACTTTGATATGTTTTCTGTCTCTGAAGCCGATGCTGGCACCCAGCCAAATCTGCCAGATGAAAATGTACCGTGTCAGCTCTTCACTCCATGAAAGCGATGCATTGAATGCATACCGCATGACGACCTGCAGGAATACGATCGCGACCGTGAGGACAAGGCTTCCAACCAGGAAATATTCTTCTGCCTTATCATAGAATTTTAGAATTTTTCTCATGCCTTGCCCTCTTTTTTTGAGAGTTGCTCGTTTAACGGATTTGGCGGAGCAGCGCTGGCTGCCCCGCTTGGTCTCTATTTTACTGATTGTATTTGGCAACCTTATCGAACATATCCTGGCCAATTTTTTCGTTGTATTTTTCATACATGGGTTTCAGAGTATCAACGAACTTCTTGTGATTCTCTGGTGAGATCTCATTGATGACCAACCCTGAATCCTTAAGCTTCTGAAGGAACATAGCTGTATCATCGAGTTCCATCTGCCGCTGACCTTCAACCAGATACTTTCGTGCACCTTCTCGGACAATTTTTTGCTGATCTTCCGGGAGGCCATTGAAAAATTTTTCGTTGATCAGGATGGCCAGGATCCCCTGAACATGATTGGTTAAGCTGTAATATTTCTGCACTTCGTTAAACTTCATTGAAAAAACCAGAGAAGGCGAATTTTCCTGAGCATCTACCGTACCCTGCTGCAGACCTGTGAACACTTCACCAAAACTCATGGGGGTTGGGTTGGCGCCTAAGGTTTTGAACATATCAATAAAGACTGGACTCTCCATAACGCGCATCTTAATACCTTTGAGATCTGCTGGTTCGTTTATGGGTCTTTTGCTATTTGTCATACTGCGTGAACCATTATAGGCGTATCCAAGATTCTTTAAGCCCACCGGGGTCAAAAAGGCATCCAAAGTCTTTCCAACCTCGCCATCCAACGCCGCGAAAGCTGATTTGACATCCTTGAAAGATAAAGGGCATATCGAGGATGCCAAATTTGGGATTGTAGGTTGTCAGCACAGATGTCGCTGGAATTGTAATCTGAAGCGTTCCCAAAGCAACGGCTTCAGTTTCTTGTCGATCCCCGCCCAATTGTCCATTGGGATAGATCTCTACAGCTATTTTCCCTTCGGATTGTTCTTCCACATATTGTTTGAACTTCACTGTGGCTTTATGAGTTGATCGATCTTCCGGTTCAACATGACCAAGCTTAATGACAACCTTTTTTCTCCGGTTGGAGCCGCCGGAGTTGTTCCGGGAAAAATTCCAAGAGCCATTGCTAATACCGTTACGATAGCCAGTGTTTTTCTTTTCATTTTTTTCCTCCAAGAGTTTTTTGTTTCCTACCCTGCTTCCACCTGTTACGCCAATTTTCATTCTTTCTTGCCATAGTGCACATGCAATGCGCACCATGACATGCATACCACCTGCATACAGCTTAAATCAATATTTTCTACTACTTCCAGAGACAACAAACATCTGAACCCAGTTACATTAGTTCAATATTTTACGTTGGGATTCTTCAATATCAAATTTTCCGCCAGAAGAATATGGGATTTCAATTCGTGCTTCAACGCCTCAGCATTTCCACTTTTCATAATCTTGATCAGTGCCAGATGTTGGTTGATCGTATCGAGTTCATCACCCAGTGCGGTAGCTGATATTTTCTGGAAACGGGCAATTTTCATTCGAATGCCGGCTATGATATTGATGATGAAATCATTGTCGCACTTCACAACTATGAATTCATGTAACTTTGAGTCGTGTTCAGACAAGATACCGTAACCAATGGGTTTCCCAGCAACAACGTCTGCATAAAGTTTCTGCCAATCCTTCTCGATTACTTCCAACTCTTCTTTGGTAATTCTGGCCAAAGCGGAGTCGACTGCAATACATTCCAGCGCAGAGCGAACCTCAAATATGTCATGAATTTCTTTGACGGTAATATGCTTTATAAAGGCACCAACGCCGTTGTGTATTTCTATAAGTCCTTCACTTGACAATACTTTTATTGCTTCGCGAATCGGTGTTCTACTCATGCCGAGTGCTTGAGCCAATGCGTTCTCACTGAGACAATCACCTGGCTTGAACTCGTTGTTCATGATGGACTCTTTGATAGAGCAGTATGCTTTATGAGCCAGACTGCTCATTTGGTCACCACTTGACACGATTATATTATTTGCCTCTTACGTTGCTCATCTCAGCCTCAAGTTGCTCATCGAGAGTTGTATTCATTTTGTATTCAACATGTATACAGGTAACGGAGTAACACTTGTCAAGTATTTTTTGACATAAATGTCTTTAGCCCGATCACATGCAATGAAGGTCAATTTTTTCAGTTGGTTGATCGTTTTTGCTTAATACAGTAAACGAGCGAGAGGTTGTAAAAAAGCAGGTGGCTATAGATTTATCTTGGCAAGCCTCGGTATGTGAACATGCCTCACGGTTGAACTTCTTCCTGTTATGTTGCGAGTTGTCCTATCTATTTGAAATTAAATCACTTTCGCGACATTTTCCGTTAAACCAATTTTTCTATAGATACCATATGTTTATAGAACATTTGGGAATTGATACTATTAAGCTCGCAACATAATTTTCCTTTCGTTTATTATGAGTGCTTTCCCGTTATTCTCGGTCAAAAAAAGGAAGAAAAAGAAGGAAATCCAAAGAAAAAGGAGGAAGAAGAGATAAATATTTACAACTACAAAGGCTGGGAAGAAAAATGAACAGAGAAGAAAAGGCGCAACATAACTGATCTCGCAACATAATTCCTGAGAGGGTAGGATCGGCTAATAACAAAGAATTGTTCAGAAATGGAGCAACTGCAAAGAAGAGCTTATCCAAAGAAAAGCTCTTAAAAGTATAACAGCACTCCAAGCAGAGGTGTCACTTTGTTCTAGAAGGAGCCTTGAACCTTATTCTCGGTTAATATGGCGGTGTCATTATTGCGGGTTCGGGTGTTTATCATTTCGGGCCGCCACACCTAAGGGACGGTTAACATAAGACTGGCCACTGCCTGAAAAGTATTTATTGCAGGAGATGCCAAATACTTCTTATCCAAAACGCACTGAGAAAAAGGTTGTTGATTCACATGGCACCGTGATTTTTACGCCATGGGGCGTTGACCGGTGGTTCTTTGTTTACTCGGAAGAAATCTTTACAGTATGGTAAACCGCTGCCTTGTAATCTGTAAAGAATTGTGTCCCCTCATAATAGGTAATGGTGCCAAATATGCCTATTACCAGCATGAGTACAGAAACAAAACATCTGCTTTCTTTTATTTTATCCTTAATTCTCTTGGTGTTATATCGTATTTTTTGTGTTTTTTGGTTCATATTGTTCGAGATAATAATAACCACACCCGATATTTACCATTACATTACTGTAATGTTACCGCCATTGATGATTGCGATAAGCGGTTTTCAGACATCGTAAACACCATAGACACTGACAGAGAGTGCCTGTTGGCCATGTTGGCGATGGTCGATGAAATTGAACGTGACCTAATTAACGAGAGGATAAAGGATGGACTCAGGGTAAGAAAGGCGAAAGGTGTTGTTCTCGATATCCTGACGGTTGAAAAAGCTGGCTGACGCTTGGGATTATCCCTTGCCGGAGTAGTGAAAAGGACATGGTCAATAAAATAACCGCCGATATTTCGCGATTATCTCTGGATGGAGTGGCGGAAAGACTGGCTATGGGGCCTCAGCAATATTGTTTCCGGAAACGTTACAGTGTAATGGCGGTCCTGACCATGAACGGCGGCCTATTGAGTAGGTCAGTTTATCACATGAGAAAGCAAAAAAGGCGGGACAGGAGCGGGACAAATATTTACATAAATAAAAAAGCACTTACCGAATTCTCAGTAAGTGCTTGAATTTACTTGGCTGGGGGACGAGGGCTCGAACCTCGATAAGCGGAGTCAGAGTCCGCCGCCTTACCATTAGACCATCCCCCAGTCCGGTGCAGATGTGGCGAGTTTATAAAAGATTTGCGAGTACCTGTCAAGCAAATTTCAGTGGAGAATTATTCCTGCATAACCGACCACCTGTCCCGCATCTCCAGACACATAACCCGAGTCGGTATAACCGACAAGGCGGTAATTCTTGCCACCTTGGATTTTGGCGGCAAGCATGGCAATGACCACGGGAATGAAGCCGCACATGGAAATCCGCTTATCGATGACCGTGTGATAGAGATTGAAGGGGTTGAACTGTTCGATGCATTGCAGTGCGAGCCGATCCTTTTTTTCGGTGTTTGTGCGTGATTCGTAATGGCTCATATCGCTGGATGCAACAATGAGAATGTCCCTGTTGCTGGTGCTGATCGCTTTGGCGAGGGCATTGGCCACCTCTTCGCAGAGCTGGTAGGAAATATGGGAAATTACCAGCGCCACTATACTCAGATTTTTTTGCAGTATTTGCAGGAACGGCACCTGAACTTCCAGCGAGTGCTCATATTTGTGGGCTTGTTCATCGATCTTGATCTGTTGTGAATGGCTTACCAGGAGATCACAAACCTTCCTATCTACAGGTACATTACCAAGGGGCATTTTCCAGGTGGCGGCTGACAGTGCGACGGGTGCTCCCTGGCCACGATGGTTGGGGCCGATAATAATGACGGTTTCTGGAATGACAACGCTGCCGAAGGTCTGAGCCGCCAGGGCGCCTGAATAGACATAACCGGCGTGGGGCGCGACAACAGCCAAGGCTCTTTGTTTGCCGGTACCGACGCCGGCCGGCATGAGTTCATTTATCTCAAGGGCAAGCGCCTCGGGCGATCCTGGGTAGAAACGGTCGGCAACTACAGGTTGTCTCATTTTCATTCACCCCCATTTTTACCAATTCCCAAATGGTTCCTAATTGCTTTTTATAGACCACGTCGTACCATCCGGTCCATCCATGAGTTCAATATTTTTTTCCATGAGTTGGTCCCTAATGGCATCGCTTCTCAGCCAGTTTTTGGCTTGACGGCATTGGTATCGTTCGGCGATGAGAGATTCGATGCTGGCAAGGTCAATATCAGCTTCGGAGATTTGTTTGGTTTTTTTTGCCGCCAAAAACTGTTGTGCGTCCTCTCGCAGTATGCCCATGATATTTGCCAGTTTTATGAGGGTCTCTACGCTGCTTTTCAGCGAACGGAGGTCCTTGGTGGCAGGTGCTGCGGGCAATTTTTGGCGAATACGGTTTATGGCCTTGACCGCATCAAAGAAAATTCCCTGAGCCTGAGCGGTATTGAAATCGTTGTCCATGGCCTGCTGAAAGCGTGTTTCTATGCCACCGAGTTGTTTGACATCCTGTTCGGAAAGCACGCTTGCCACATCCGTATGACCTGCCTCCGGTTTCAGTGCATCAATGGCTGCCACACATTCATAGAGCCGTTCCAGCCCGGCGGTTGCGTCCTGCATTGCCGATTCGGAAAAATCCAAAGGATTGCGATAGTGTGTGGAGAAGATGAAGAAACGGAGTATCTCCGGATGATAATGGTTGAGAATATCTCTGATAGTGAGAAAATTGCCGAGAGATTTAGACATTTTCTCATCGCGAATAGTAACGAAACCATGATGGATCCAATAATTGACAAAGGGCTGGCTATTAGCACCTTCACTCTGAGCTATTTCATTTTCGTGATGGGGAAAGATGAGATCCTGTCCACCGCCATGGATATCGAAGGTGTCGCCAAGATATTTTCGACTCATCGCTGAACATTCGATATGCCAGCCGGGGCGTCCGGGTCCCCAAGGACTATCCCAGGTTGGTTCGCCGGGCTTGGAACCTTTCCACAGGACAAAATCCATGGGATGGCGTTTTTGCTCGTTCACGGAAATGCGAGCGCCGGCTTGCATTTCATCGATATTTCTTTTGGAGAGTTTTCCATACTCGGGGAAACTGTCGACGATGTAGTAAACGTCACCTCCCGATGGATAAGCCTTACCCTGATCGATAAGTTCCTCAATGAGCGTGATCATCTCGACGATATGCTCGGTGGCCTTGGGTTCGATATCAGGGCGATCCACCCCCAGCCTGTCCATGTCTGTGTAAAATTCTTCGATAAACCTGTTAGCGAGTTCCTCCGAGGTGGTTTTTTGCTCATGGGCTCGAGCAATGATTTTGTCATCAATGTCGGTAAAATTGCGAACATAGGTGACCTTGAGCCCGCGGTATTTCAGGTAGCGGACGATCATATCAAAGGCAAGAGCCGAGCGGGCATGACCTATATGGCAATAATCATAGGAGGTGATGCCGCAGACGTAGAGCTTGACATGACCTTTTTCTATTGGTCGTAGAACTTCTTTCTTTCCCGACAAGGTGTTGTGAATTTGTATAGTCATCGTCAATGGAACTGGATATGGACAGTTCGGAAATCTTGTATTAAGTACTGCTCAGGCTATTGGCTTGTTTCAGAATTACCTTTTGTTATGAGTCTAATATCATAATCTTCTTATGAGGAAAAGACAACAATGAGCCGAGAAGGATCGGAAATACGATCCTGGAGCGAATGCTTCAGGACCTGGGTGCAACCCAAAGCCATTGCCATGCTTTTTCTCGGGTTTTCTGCAGGGATCCCCATTCTGTTGATTTTCTCAACTCTGTCGGTGTGGTTGCGGGAAGCAGGAGTCGACAGGTCGGCGGTGACCTTTTTTAGTTGGGCGGCTCTCGGGTACTCCTTTAAATTCCTCTGGGCACCTATAATCGATATGCTGCCCTTGCCCGTTCTCACCCGTATGCTCGGTCGCCGGAGGGCGTGGCTGATCATCGCCCAGTGTTGCATAATTATTGCAATATACTGGATGTCTTCGGTCGATCCGGCTGAAGATCCCGAAAATTTGACTTTTATGGCCATGGCCTCGGTATTGCTCGGCTTTTCATCGGCCAGCCAGGATGTGGTTATCGATGCCTATAGGATTGAAAGTGCTGAACAGAGCCTTCAGGCACTCCTCTCTTCCATGTATATTGCCGGGTATCGCATCGGAATGTTGGTGGCGGGAGCCGGATCGTTGTTCCTGGCGGACTATATGGGTGGCGGCAATGATGGGTATAGTTATCATGCCTGGCGGATAACCTATCTGGCAATGGCTGTCATGATGGGTTGCGGATTTGTCACTACCCTTTGTATTGCCGAACCGCAAGATTCAAGAACCACTCAGCAACATAATTATTCGGCTGCGGAATATCTGCGATTTGTAATGGTATTTCTTTTTATAATGCTGGCATTTGCTGCAACATTCTTTAAAACTGGATTCGGTTTTACGGAATTGCGGAAATTTTTCTCGTTTTTTCCGGTTGTCGATGGCAATTTCGGCACATTTTGTGTCGAAATATTGCGGTTTAGTCTGGCGGTGATCGCTGGTTTTTTGGTTGCTTGGTTCGTTGTCAAGACTGGTCTCTTAGACAAGTCAATGGTCCACCAGGCGTATTATGCACCGGTCAGGGATTTTTTTTCTCGTTACGGCGGAAAAACAGCCGGTCTCTTGCTGCTGCTCATTGGTTTTTATCGACTCTCCGACATCGTTTTGGGAGTTGTTTCCAATGTTTTTTATTTGGATATGGGATTCAGCAAAACCGTCATTGCCGGAATCACCAAGTCCTTTGGTTTAGGCATGACTCTGGTGGGTGGCTTTATGGGTGGCTTGTTGACGATCCGCTTCGGTATTCAAAAGATCTTGTTCTTAGGGGCTTTTCTTTCGGCGGCGACCAATCTTTTGTTTATGCTGCTTGCCGGTGCCGGCAGTAATGTTACGCTGTTGACCCTGGTTATCGGTGCCGATAACCTCAGTGCCGGCATAGCCACCACCGCTTTTGTCGCTTTTTTGTCCAGTCTTACCAGTGTTTCTTTCACGGCTGTGCAATATGCCATCTTGAGTTCGATGATGACCCTTCTCCCAAAGATGGTAGGAGGCTATTCCGGAACAATGGTCTCAGGTTTTGGTTATGAGAAGTTCTTTTTGCTGACTGCGGTGATGGGGATTCCGGTTTTGCTTCTTATACTCGTAGTGCAAAGACTGTCACTAGAAAAGTGAGCTCATGGCCGTCTGCAAAGTTACGATGCAGTGATTGCGCAGTACCTTTTTGTATCGGTTTACTGTCTATTACATGTCATGACAATGCAAGTTCAGGTAGCTGCCCATGGCTTTGATTAACTGGTCATCTTGAAAGGAAATTCCCGCTTGATAATAGGGGCTGTCAATTTCTTTACTGCACCATGCTACCTGCCCGGTACCTTCCTGGAGGTTTTCCGGGAAGAAGTCGTCGAAAACAAACTGAATTACCGAGTCGTTGATTAGGGGCTTGTCTGTCGTCAGGCGCATGCCGCTGCTGCTGAGATCAAGCGTTGTGGCAATGGTGGAAAAATGTGAGACAACTTCTCCAGAGTGAATGTGCCTTACCAAGGTGATTTTATAACTGGCTTTTACCCGTGTGAATTTTCTTCGGTTTCTGTCATTTTGCCGTATATTATCGATGAGTTCCAGTGGCTGTTTCGGGTGCAATGAATACTGCAGGCATTGTGGAAAATCAGGAGATTTGCAATAAACCTCGGCATGGTCATCCAAAGGTATGAAAAGTCCGCCTTTGCTGATCTTGCATTTCATCGACAGTGCTGACCAAAACGGGCAATGATCTCTATGATTAGAATCTTTAACGGCCATATCACTTTGATTAGGTAAGAAGGGATGGTGTTGAGGTAACTCTCCTTGTTTTTCTATGCATAAAATGAGCCTGAATTAATTATATTTATTTAAGAGCCTTCGGTGAGATGCTATGGCGTTTCATTTTATCATAGAACGCAGTTTTTCCAATATCCAACTGTTTAACAGTTTCCGGTACGTTGCCATGATTTACTTCCAGTGCGTGCAAAATAATGTCCTTTTCAAAATCGGCAACCAGGTCTTTCAGGGTTCGCCCATCAACCCGTTGCAGGTAGTTCTTTTGGGTGGTCAAATTTTTGGTGCCCGGCGAGCTGTCAAAAAAAAGCTCATTTTCGCTTATGATATTGTTTTTTGCCATCAGAATGGCTCGCTGGATAACATTTTCCAGCTCTCGGACATTGCCCGGCCAGTCATGGAGGAGGAGGCGATCAACGATCGACTGAGGGAGAAAATTTATCTCTTTTTTGAAAACCTGGCGATATTTTCTGATAAAATGTGTCGTAAGATCAATAATATCTTCCTTTCGCTCTCGCAAGGGAGGAATGGAAATGTTAATGATATTGAGTCTATAGTACAGATCAAGTCGGAAAGTGCCGCTCTGAACCATTGAAGCTAGATCGAGATTGGTTGCGGCGATAACTCGGACATCGACTTTTGTCGGAGTATTTCCGCCCACCCGAATAATATCTCCGTCCTGCAGAACTCGTAAAAGGGCAGCTTGCATTCTCGGACTGATATCGCCGATTTCGTCGAGAAAGATGGTGCCGCCATCCACTACTTCAAATTTGCCCTTTCTCTTGCTGTCCGCCCCGGTGAAGGAACCCTTTTCATGGCCGAAAAGGTCGCTTTCCAGGAGGGAATCATTAATGGCGTTGCAGTTGATTTTAAGGAAGGGTTTGTTATTCCTGTAACTGCATTCTTTGATAAGGTTGGCTACCAGTTCCTTACCCGTCCCCGATTCACCGGTTATGAGAATTGTGGCATCCGATTTAGCCACCTGAAAGACCATGTCACGTAATTCGCTGAGAGCCCGGCTCGAACCGACCATTTTTCCCTCGGCCGGTTGTTCTTTAAGGTGTTCTTTTAGTGAATTCAACTCACTGGCAAGCTTTTGTCGCGTCCGTTCACTCTCCTTTAATTCACTAATTTTGTGCGACAGAATGGTCTCGATGCTATTATGAAAGCGCGAAATTTCTTCAAGCTTCTTTTTATAATCGGTGAGATCCCTGACAAAAAACCAGTAAAGTGAGTCACCGTGATAACCCTTAAAAGGTGACAAGGTATATTCAAGATGAGATTGATCAAATGTTGTCTCCAGCGTGTCTCCAACACGATTATCGTGAATCGTCTGGGTAACAATTTTGAGCAACCCCGAGAGTCTGTCTTGTTTTGCCATATCACCATTCAAGTTCTGGCGACAAAGGTCACCAAAGAAATGAATGGCACTTGGGTTCATATACTCCACCCAATGCTTGTCCTTGATCAGCAGAACCATCTCGGGAATGGATTCAAGAAGACTTCTCTGATTGGAGACAACTCTTTCTATATCTTGAAGTGTTCCTTTTATAAACATATGCAACGCGCGTTATCGTGAATTTGCTTACTCATGAAAAAACATCACTCTGGCGGGAAAAAATTCATGGTATTATAAAACGTCAGGAATGAAAAGGATAGCATTTTCCTGAAATACGAAAAAATTCTCTTTTCTGAACTTTTACATGAAACCTCTTTACCCTATCTGTCCTGGCAAATGGTTCTGGTCGGGGATCCTTTATATCAACCTTTTATGCCGGCGAAATAAAACTTGGTGAGAACTCATTTTATGCTTCGGGCCATGCAAAGGATTGTTTTCCGCCTTTTTTTCGTAACCAGTCCAACCCTTGGCGAACTGCAGGAAAATTGATCAGATAGATGATGAAGCGTTGTTTGCCGGGGAATGAAAGGAGAAGAATGCCGAGCAGCATTGTAAGTATTCCCTGGCCCGGCAGAAAAAGCATGGAAATGCCGGCAAGGAGCAGAAACATGCCGAAGAGATTACGTAAAACCAACAAACACAAAGCTGCGGCCGTAAGCTGTGTTCTGCTGGCTTTTGTTTGATTCAGTAACAAAAAACAATCAGCAGACAGTCTGCTTGACGATAAAGGGGATCAGGAGAAGGCTGAGGAGAAAGGTAGCAAGCGACAACCCAGCAAGCCAGGTTAACAGGCTTTGTAAGGTTTGTTGGGAAAAAATCGTTTCGAGCATGGCTCCGGTGTGAAGGTCTATCGGCTGCAAGGCCGCTCCCTGAAAACAGGGAAAGGGGAGGGAGTGAAGCAATTCATCATTTGATTGCTGTAAGGGCAATCTTCACTGCGTTTGCCGGTAGTTCAGATTGAGTATTGGGTAGACGCTTGAGCGGAGTAATAGCAATGCGTGCCGGTTGGATCGCCAATTTTTCAGTAAAATGCTGAAAGAGCAATTGGCTACGCCTTTTAGATAACTCGAGAAGCATGGCGTCGTCGACGATGACCTGTTTGGGTTGCAGAGGGATATAATCCTTCAAAACAGCGGGCGGTATGGTGTTTTCGAGTACCTTTCCCTTGGCGGCTTGTTTCTTCTGCTGTTCTGCGACCTTCTGATCGAATGCTATCTTTTCTTTTTGCCAGGCTTCGTAGCGTTTTTGGTTTTCCGCTTCAACCCGCTTCAGTTCTAGTGTCTCTAGTTGCGCTTTAATCGCTGGGGCATCGCTCTCCCTATCGACACCACCGGAAAGTTCTAACCCGAGTTGAGGATGTGAGTTCAGTAAAGAGGCATAGCGGGCAAGGATTTCCTGACTCTTTTCGGTAAGGTTGGATTGCCCTGGGTCGAATTCGGCAAATTCATTGCCGATGAGATCGGTATAATCGCCGGAAGCAAGCAGGAGGGGGGATACCGAGGCTTTTACAACCTTGGTTTGAAAAAAGGTGACAATTTCTTCCAGGAAAATTGTTTTACCGAGTGGGGCTGGTCGGAGAAAATCAAAGTCGAGTTTAAAGGTATCCTCAGGATCTGTGAGGAGTGCCAGGGCAAGTGCCGAATCGGATTTTTCAGAAACCGCTTTCACCCTTGAGAACAGAAGGGAACCGGAGTTTTGGAATTGGCCGTCTTTTACCGAGCAATCGAGCTGCAGGTCGAAGAAACCACTTTTAGTGTTCACTTCGGTTAATGCGGCAAGCTGTTCGTGGAAAGATGACAGGGAGTAGCTATCGAGGGTAAAGTGAAACGTACCATTTTGCTCCTTGGCGAAGATATCCATTTCTCCGGTGATGGTGAAAGGGGCATCTTGAAGTTTTCCGGTAAACGACAATTGGCTGGTTGCAGCGGACGCTGTGGGGTGAATATCCTTGATTGTGCCGGTAAACTCGGTGACGTCTCCCTTCCATTTCGGTTTCAGCCGGTTGTCCTGGATGAGTACACTTGCCTGATTGAATTGAATTTCTCCAATATCCAATGGAAAGATGGCGATTTGTGTTTTTTCTCCTGACTGATTTTCAATTTGAATTGCCGGCAGGTGGTTTTGAAAAAATGAGGCCAGTAATTGCATCGGACCTGGCTCATTAGCTTTAATGATCCAGGAAAACTGTGGTTGGTTGATCGTTGTCGTTTCGATTCCTAGATGAAATGGTTCGGAGGTGTATTGTATGCCCTGCAAAAGCATCTCGTTCCAAGAAAAAATTGCTTCAGAAGATTTCCGGATGTTGGCTTTGGTGAGTTGCAGCTCTCCGGTAAAGCTTTTCTTCGGTAGACTGAGGGAACCTTTGCCGGCGAGAACTCCGTTTAGGCTATTCAGCAGGGAAGAGTGAGTCATTATTGGGAAAATGTCAGTCGCAGCCAAACCATTGAATTCAGTATTGATGGTCAGGGAAAAAGGTGAGATTCGCACATCGCCCTGGCCTTCGATCATCCCGCCGGTTGAGGTTTTGGCCGAAAGGGAAAAATTGTCCTTGGCTTTTTCCGGGGTGTCAAGATCTTTAGCCGTCAGAGAAATGTCGGAATAGGTATTTATCTGTTTCCCTTTTTCGTCGGCAATGAGAGTGATCTGGCCAGTAAAATCAATATCTTGAATGAGGTATTTGCCGGCCGTAAATTGTTTGAAGATATCGGGTACGCGGTTGATAGGTAGAAATATTGACCCGTTTTCAAGGGTTATATTGCCAAAATGAATAGTTTTATAGGCCGTGCCAAGAGCAGTGATTTTCAAGGAGGGTGTGGAGAGCACGGTCAATTTGTTATCAGTCAGCTCAAAATCCTGTACCATGAGTTCGGCATCGGCCAGCTTATAGCCAAGGCCTGCACCGGAATCTTTTGGAAAAGAGAGGGTCAGCTGCCCTTTGAGTTCGGCAACCCCTTTGACTGCCAGACCCGGATCTGCGCCGATGGAAAGTAAAAGTTCCTTGAAATCCGTCTTGTCGATTTTCAGTGTGCCGCCGAGATTGTCGGTTGAAGCCAAATCTCCCTGCCACGTGAAAGATGAAGAGGTACCTTCCTTTCTGCCCTGCAAAACAAAAGACCCGGGAACATTTTTACTCTCGGCAGGTGCGGCAGAAGAATAGCCTTTTACGCTCAGCTGCAGGGCACTCCAGGTCGCTTCAGGCTGTTTTGCTCCTTTCTCTTTCCAGAGATGAAAGGTTCCGTCTTGGACTGCCATTTCATCGATTGCCAGAGAAAAAGGAGTACCGGCAGCCGAACCGGCTGCTTCGGCCTTTTTTTCCTTTTTGAATAAGGTGTCAACACTTTCAAGCAAGGAGCCGCCGATTGACTGGAAGACTGGATCTTTGGCTGAAATACTTGAAAAAACAATTGTTTTTGCAATGGGATTCATCTTCCCTTTGAGCTCTGTCGTAGGAGCGGTGATAAAAACAGTTTCGTCGGCGGTTTGCAGTTCGGTTTCGGTAAGTTGCAGTTGAAAGTCAAGAGAGAGTTTATCCTCCTGTTGCGATGCCGGATCGAACAGCAGGTTTATTTTTCCGTCTGCTTTGCCACTGGTGACGAGGAGTGGAAGGTTCAAAGGGAGATACTCGGAATACACGGGAAGATCGAGGGCGTGGAGGTTGCATGTGAGGGTGGTGGCCTCATCGGCAGTGTCTCCCATATGCGCTTGTCCGGTGAGTTCAACGGGACTGCCGTTAATCACCGCTCCGAAACTCGGTCGCAGATATTGATTGGTTTGGAAGGGGATGTTGGAAAACGTCGGCAGGTCCAGTTGAATTTTCTCGATGGTATGAGTTTTACCGGTAGGCGAATCAAAAAAAAGCACTTTGCCATTTTTAATGGCAATATTGTTGAGAGAAAATAAGAAGGGGAGATCTGAGAAATTCAATATTTCCGAGGGACCACCGTCTTGTTTTTGGCGGAACAATTTGTCAAAATTGTAGGATCCGTCCTGTTCCCTGGTAATGTTGAGGACAAGTTCCGAGAGCGTTACCGTGTTGCAAACCAGATCCAGGCGGAGGAGAGAAAATGGCGCAAGATTCGCCGACAGGGATCTGAGAGTCGCAAGCGGTGTGCCTTTTTCCGTGACTATCCTTGCATCCTCGGCGGCAAAATGAAAGGTGAATGGATTGAAGGAGATGCGGCCGGGATCAAAAACCATTCCGGTCTTTTTGTTGAAACTATCAGATAAACTGCTGGTCAAATAATAGGGAACACCCCAAAAACCGAGAGCATTGTATATTGCAAATAGAGCGACAAAAACGGCCAGCCAGATGAGGATGGTGTTTCTCCTTCGAGGAGATGGCCGTTTTTTTGCTTTTGCCGTTTTGGAAGGTTGGTGCGGGATGGGCTTTTTTATCTCTTCGACAACAGGAGTGCCGGGAACGGCGTGTTGGATGGAGATTTTTCCGAAACGATCAGACATATCAGTGACAACCAAATAGCGGAAGAAGTTCTTGCTTGGAAAGACTCTCAGGAAAAAATTGGGCTAATATACTTATCGCATTGGCACGAATCTGTAAATTGAAGATATGCACTGACCACTGATATTTTTCAAGAGTCAAACTTTCAACACCTGAAAATATACGTCGTCACACGCCGAAAAACACTGTTCATAATGAAAATAGCTATGCTATAGTTTTTTGACTGTTCAATGCGAAGTTATTGTTGAGATTTGCTGAGGTCATATCCCGGATATCGATTTTTTTAAAAAAAATCTTTAAATATCTTATCATTATTCGTACATATAGAATTGTCGATTGAATGACGTTCAGACACGAAGAGACAACGCCCTGATTTTCAGGGTGCAACACGAGGCATCAACGGTAGGAAAAAACGTAAAACCCCATGATTGATTTGTTCAGCTATCTGCGCTGGCAGGATTTTGTCGATATCCTGGTCGTGGCCTTTGTCATCCACCAGCTTATCTCCATCATCCGAGGCACGCGCTCAGTCCAGATGGTGGTTGGTCTCGGAATTCTCACCATTGTCTACTTCCTGGCAAGTGTTCTTGACCTGGCTGCCTTGAAATGGGTCATGCAGACCTTTCTCAGCTCTATCCTGTTGATCGTTATCATCGTTTTTCAGCATGATATTCGCAGGGCACTCACCCAGGTGGGTAAATCGCCTTTTCTCAAAAATACCGATGTTGCCGAAAAGGACCTCGAAGAAATCATCCGCACCCTGTTTTATCTCGCTAAAAGGCGTATCGGTGCCTTGATCGTCATCGAACGGGAAACAAATCTCGGGGACTTTATCGAATCCGGATTTAAACTTGATGCGCGACTCTCCAAAGAACTGCTCATTTCCATCTTCATGCCGGTTTCTCCGTTGCATGACGGTGCGGTCATTGTCAGTAAAAGTCGGATTCAGCACGCCGGATGTATCCTCCCGCTCACCCAAAATCCCTATATCAATAAACGTTACGGCACACGTCACAGGGCCGCAATCGGCTTGACGGAGGAAACCGATGCGGTTGTCATGGTTGTCTCGGAAGAGACCCAGGAAATATCCATAGTCCGACACGGAGCTTTAACTGCTATTGAGGATGAAATCAGCCTTACCAATAGCCTCAGGGCGATATTTGTTGTCGATGATGGACCCTCGAATTCCTGGAAAACGTTACTGAGTAAACGATGAAAGAGATCTTTGCCAAACTCTTCGACAAGAAGAGCCTCACCCGAATTGTGTCGAAGGACTGGATCCTGAAGTTTATCTCACTGGTTATGGCCATCATTCTCTGGTACTTCGTCGGTGGTGAGGACAGGATTGATAAAAATGTTATGGTACCGCTTGAGATTATCAACCTTCCCCGCGATCTGGTTATTTCCAATCAGTTTAAAAAAGAGATAGAGGTGACGGTCAGCGGCCCTCGATCGCTGATTCTGGAAATGGCCAACCGCGCGGTGACCCGTCAGGTAGATTTGTCGACAGCGACACCGGGAACAATGGTTATTGAAAACGATAACAAACATATCCCGGTTTTGCGTGGAATTACCGTCCAGCGCGTGCAGCCTTCCTCGATAATCCTCTCGCTGGACAAGCTTGTTCAGAAACAGTTTCCGGTTGAAGCACGAACCATTGGGCGAGTTGCCCACGGGTATGCATTGAAAAACATGAAGACCGATCCCGAAGTTATTACTGTCACTGGACCGCACACTACTCTTTCGCAGGTTGATCTTTTCTTCACTAAAGTGATCAACCTGGATGGTGTTCAACAATCGATGCAGCTGCAGGTGCCACTGGAACTTGAACCGGCGATTGTCGAATTGATCGGTGAAACATCGGTAACCGCCGACCTTACAATCGGATTGGAAACGGTGGCCGTAAATTTCGATGCACTTCAGGTGAATGCAGCTATCGACGGGCAAAAGAAAGAGGTCCTGCCAGATCAGGTCAAGGTTGTTGCCAATGTTCCAAAACTGCTTCTTGAGAAAAAAGTCGATCTCAAGACTCTTCTTTCGGCCATTGCTGTAAATAAAGAAGGTGAGGCTCATCTCAAGGTGAAAATTGTTCCAAGAGCCGATCTGGATGTACCGATTGAGATTGTTTCGCTGGTACCCGATAGGGTGCGGATTGTTGGAGACGGTAATGGCTTGACCACGCAAGAGATTGCTGCGCTGGCAAAAGCGCAACTTGATAATGGAGAAGAAACCCCTAGCGCTTCTTCCGAGCAGCCAAAATTGGCAGAGGGGAGCAACGAAGAGCGGGTGGCGGCCAGTAAAATAACATCGGTTAAAATCATTAAAAAAGCAAAAGTGAAGGTGAAACACTAAGTCAATGAGAAAACTATTCGGAACCGACGGAATACGTGGCGTAGCCAATGTCTACCCCATGACCATAGAAATCGCCATGCAGGTGGGACGGGCTATTGCCTTTATTGTCAAAGATAAGGTCAAAGGGCATAGAATTGTCATCGGCAAGGACACCAGACAGTCCTGCTATATGCTGGAGAACGCCCTCGCTGCCGGGATCTGCTCGATGGGTGTTGACGTTCTTTTGGTGGGCCCTTTGCCGACGCCCGGTATCGCCTTTATAACGACTTCGATGCGGGCCGATGCCGGGGTGGTGATTTCCGCCTCTCATAATCCCTTCCAGGATAACGGTATCAAGATTTTTTCAAGCGACGGTTTTAAGCTGCCGGATCAGGTTGAGCTGGATATCGAAGATCTCATCTTTTCCCAGAAGATGGCGGCGCTTCGACCGGTCGCCGAAGAAGTGGGCAAGGCCACGAGGATTGAAGACGCCAAAGGGCGATATATAGTTTTTCTGAAGAATACCTTCCCTAAGCAATACACCCTGGATGGTTTTCATATCGTCCTCGACTGCGCCCATGGCGCGACCTACGGGGTGGCACCCCACGTCTTTCAGGAGCTCGGGGCCAAGGTTACCAAACTGGGCATTGAGCCGGACGGCAGAAACATCAATCAGGATTGCGGTGCCCTGCATCCCGAGGTTATGGCCAAAAAAGTAAAGGAAGTTGGGGCCAATATCGGTCTTGCTCTGGACGGTGACGGCGACCGGTTGATCGTCTGCGACGAGCATGGCAAGATAGTCGATGGTGACCACATCATGGCGGTCTGCGCCGAAGAACTGCTGCACCAGCGGCGGTTGAAAAAGAAAACTCTGGTTGCCACGGTCATGTCCAATATTGGTCTTGAACTCGCCATGGAACGGATGGGGGGAACCCTGGTTCGCACCAACGTCGGCGATCGCTATGTGGTTGAATGCATGCGCCGCAAGGGCTTTTCTTTCGGTGGCGAACAATCCGGCCATCTGGTGTTCCTCGACCATATCACCACCGGTGACGGCATCCTTGCCGGGCTGCAGCTTCTGGCGATCATGAAAAAACGGAAAAAACCGCTGTCGGAACTTGCCACCCTGATGGAGAGTTTTCCGCAGATTCTGAAAAATGTGCGGATGTCCAGCAAAATCCCGGTCGACACTATCGCGAATTTTCCTGAGACAGTGAAGAAATTGGAAGAAAAACTTGGCAAAGGCGGCCGCATCCTCGTTCGTCCTTCGGGCACAGAACCGGTTGTCCGGGTAATGGTCGAAGGCCAGGATCAGGTTGAAATCACCGCTATGGCCGACGAACTCTGCGATGTGATCCGCAAGGCGGATCGGGGATAGATGCAAAGAAAAATCCATAAAGCCGGGACTGCACAAAAAAAGCAAATAAAAGAGGGTATTTCAGCAATCCTCAAGGCGAAACAAGGTATCGATTTTGCCTATCTGTTTGGCAGTTTCACTGAAAAAAACCTTCCTTTTCACGATATAGATCTGGGTGTTTTTTTTAATGATAAAGAACCATTGGATATGTATGAAACAGCCAATGAGTTGGCATTTGTCTTACAACAGCAGGTTGCATTACCTGTAGACGTTCGGGTGCTCAATAACGCTCCCGTCTCCTTCATGTATCACGTTATGAAGGGCGAATTGATCCTTGACAATGATGAAGAGATCAGATGCCGGTTGATGGAACAGACGGTGCGACAGTATTTAGATATGAAACCAATTCTCTATAGGGCAATGAAGGAGGCGTTTTCGTAATCTTCTTGTTCATGTCGACTGGCAAATTGATGAAGAAGCAGTGTATACTTTTGTAAAAGGCCATCTGGGTGACCTACGGAAGTATTGTCAAATTGTGGTTGGTATGCTGTAGGCAAGCTGAGGCGTTAAATTTAATGGTCAATGGCACTGATTCATGGTGCTATAAGCTTTCCGGTCAGGATGTTCTTGCAAAAAGTCGACCGAACGTTTCCGTTCTTGATTTTGATCGGAAATGTCTTCTCGACCGTATTCGGCACGAGCTCGATAACAGAAACGTCAAAGAAGCCTATATCTTTGGATCCTTTGCACGAGAAAATGAAAATCTCTGGTCCGATATAGATCTCCTCATAGTAAAATTGAAGGAAAGAGCATGTTGACTGAGGATCTCACTATAAAGCTTGTTGAATTGTTAAAAAAAATTGATCCCAACAAAATCATTCTTTTCGGTTCATACGCCTATGGTGAACCGAATCCAGGAAGTGATGTGGATTTGCTGGTGGTAACGGAAGATGACTTTCTACCGAAAGATTTTGCCGAGAAAAATGCTATCTATCTCAGAGTTTCCAATTCGATTACCGATCTTGAAAAGAAGGTTCCGATTGATTTAATTGTCCATACCAAGGCTATGCACAGGAAATTCCTTGAGATGCGCAGTATGTTTTCGAGGAAAATTGTTACCGACGGGAAAGTGCTCTATGAAAAAGCTTACTGAAGAGTGGTTGAAAGCGGCAAAAGATGATTTGGATGTCATTATAAGGATAATCGATGATGAGCACCTGACGCATATTACAGCCTTTCATGCACAGCAGAGCTTGGAGAAGTTGTTTAAAGCTATTATAGAGGAACACGATATAGAAGTTCAAAAAATCCATAAACTTGTGACTCTTTATGACAAGGTAGAGAGTTTGCTTGGTAAAGACATAGACTTGCAATTACTGAAAACATTGGACGCTCTTTATATTGAGGCACGATACCCAGGGGAACTAGGACTTCTTCCCAATGGTCGACCTACTCCTGATGACGCCAAGAGATTTTATGAATATGCGAGTACCACCTTTGAAAGAGTGAGAAAAATTTTGGATGTTGAAAAAACGTAACTATTCATTTTATTTCAACCGTATGCACTCTGTCCGATTGGTTTTAGCTTCCCCTCCCTTGACGGGAGGGGATGAGGGGTGGGTGAGTTTGACATAAAGGTGTATATTGCAGCTTCCCCCACCCCCTAACCCCACCCGCAAGGGGTGGGGGGCCTTTATCAATAGTCCTGAGTAGATACAAACTCTTTAGCCCTCTATGGTGAAAGTCACGTGTAAAAGGATATTAGGAAGGCAAAACGAGAAGTAATAAATGGGCAGACGGCGGCCAATGTACTACGTTTGGAACTACCGCGTTTACGTCAGGAATATGCTGTGCTTTCTCTCGGGCTGTTCGGATCTTATGTCCGAGGCGAACAGCACAAGAAAAGTGATCTTGATGTTCTCGTCCAGTTTTCAAAAGTTCCTGGAATGTTAAAGTTTCTTGCCCTAGAGAGGGATCTCTCGCAACTTCTCGGGGTTTCCGTTGACCTGGTACAAAAGGAGGCTCTGAAGCCTTCTATAGGCAAGCGGATACTGGAAGAGGTCGTATCCATATGAAAGAGCCACGGTTAGTTCAGGATTATTTGCGGGATATTCTTGAGGCCATGGACAAAGCCGAAAAATTTATCACCGGCTTAGACCTGCACACGTTCGCACAGGATGATAAAAGCGCATTTGCAGTTATACGCTGCCTTGAGATCATCGGCGAAGCTGCCATGAAGATTCCGGTTAATATTCGGAAACAGTTCGCAGACATTCCGTGGTAAAGTCTCGCCGGGATGCGGAACAAGTTGATTCATGACTATGCTGTGGTAAGTTTGGAAGTTGTTTGGCAGACAATCAAGGAAGATATCCCGACTGTGCGACCGATGCTAATGGACTAACATGAAAGAAAACTCCAAACCGGTTCCGGTGACCGTGTTGATACCTGCCTACAATGAAGAGCAGAGTATCGGCAACACCATTAGAAAGATAAGGGAACTCTATCCAGACTTTGAAGTTCTGGTTGTCGATGACGGTTCGACGGACAATACCCTTCGTGTCGCCATGGATGCTGGGGCTAATGTGTGGCCACATCCTTATAATATCGGCAATGGTGCGGCGATAAAATCCGGACTTCGGATAGCCAGGGTGAATGGATCGTAATGATGGATGCAGATGGCCAGCATAATCCCGAAGATATTGCCCGGATGCTGGAATTTAAAGACACTTACGATATGGTGGTGGGTGCACGGAGTAGTTCTTCAGAGACAGCGTTACACAGGGATATTGCCAATATGGTCTATAACTGGTTTGCTTCCTATGTAACACAATTTAAAGTTGAGGATCTTACTTCGGGATTCAGAATGGTACGTTTGACCACTGCCAGGCAATTTATTTACTTGCTACCAAATACATTTTCCTACCCATCAACTTTGACAATGGCCTATTTGCGCAGTGGACGCAGTATCAAATACATACCCATTGAGACCAAATACCGAATCGGCATTAGCAAGATAAAACTGCTTCAAGATGGTAGCCCGTTTTTTCCTGATCATCACCAAGATAGCCACGCTCTTTTCCCCGTTCCGGGTGTTTCTGCCGATCAGTTTTACCCTTTTTGTCGCTGCACTTTTGTACTACGGTTTCACCTTCTTTACTCAGGGACGATTTACCAATATGTCGGCGCTGCTCTTCAACAGCTCGATCATCATCTTTATGATCGGCCTGGTCGCTGAACAGGTCAGCCAGATGCGCTATGACCGAGTTGAGTAATCACTTTTCGACTAGTATACTTTGATGAAGGCTCAAAAAGTGGACAAGAAAATTCTGATTTTTCATAAACTTGGGAAGAGGTGTCGACATAGAAAAAATTCCAAAAGGGCGATCTACAAAAGAGTTTCGGGAAGAGGCTATCCGCTTGGTGATTGAGGATGGTCTTTCGCTTGGGGATGCCGACAATCAGTGCTCAGGACATGTGCAGAGAAATGGTAGCGCACAGGCTCACCCCAAGTCAAACGACAGGCACTGCTTAGACAGCATGGATACCAAGAGTGATCAAGGAAAAATTATGAAAGCAGTCATACTTGCCGGTGGTTTTGGTACAAGGATTTCAGAGGAATCATACTTAAAGCCCGAAACCTATGATTGAAATAGGAGGTAAACCAATCCTCTGGCACATTATGAAAATTTACTCTTATTATGGAATCAATGACTTTGTAATCTGTTGTGGATATAAAGGGTATGTCATCAAAGAATATTTTGCGAACTACTTCTTACACATGTCTGACATTACTTTTGACATGTCAACTAACGAACAAATAGTTCATCAAAATTACTCAGAACCGTGGCGAGTCACTTTAGTGGATACAGGTGAAAACACCCTCACTGGCGGACGTTTATTGCGGGTCCGTCACCATCTTACCAACGAACCTTTCTGCTTTACCTATGGCGATGGTATTGCGGATATTGATATTAATGCTTTGATCAAACATCATAGAGCCCACGGCAAACCTGCAACTGTGACTGCAATCCAACCCCCAGGAAGATGCGGCGCCTTAAATATTCAAGCCAACCAAGTCCACAGTTTTCAAGAAAAAGCCGAGCCGGGGACGGAGCATGGATTAATGGAGGTTTCTTTGTGTTAAACCCTTCAGTCATCGACCTCATTGAAGGTGACCAGAGCAGTTGGGAAGGGGAGCCCTCTCTTTCGGTTGGTGCAAGAAGAAAAATTAATGGCGTATCATCATCGTGGTTTTTGGCAGGCAATGGATACACTGCGCGACAAGAACCAGTTAGAGGACCTGTGGCATAGCGGCAAAGCTCCGTGGAAAGTATGGCAGTAAGAACAATTTTCAGATTGCTACCGCGATCGAACCGCACTGGTAACAGGTCATACGGGTTTCAAGGGGAGTTGGTTGGTCCATTGGCTGCAAACTCTTGGCGCAAAAATTATAGGTGTGGGTTTAGATCCTGACACACAACCAAATCATTGGAGTGTACTAGGGTCCAAAATCACGGACCATCGCTTCGATATTCGTGATTTTGGAAAACTGCAGTCCTTATTTACGACAACCAAACCTGGAATAGTATTCCATTTGGCCGCTGCAGCCTTTGGTTCGTCGATCTTATGTAGATCCCCTTGAAAACTGGTCAACAAATGTAATGGGTACTGCCAACCTGCTTGAAGCCTGTAGACAATGCAGCAGTGTTCGCGCAATTGTTGCCATCACCACTGACAAGGTGTACCAAAATCAAGAATGGCCTTGGGGATATCGCGAAAATGATCGATTGGGAGGCCATGACCCATACAGTGCTTCCAAATCTGCGTGTGAGATTTTGATAGACAGCTATCGACAATCTTTTTTCTTCAGAATAACTCTCCACTTCTGGCCTCAGCCAGGGCTGGCAATGTGATCGGCGGCGGCGACTGGTCAGTTGACCGACTTATCCCCGACATTGTGCGGGCGGTAACATCTGAACAATCTATAGAAATTCGCTCTCCCTGACTCTACTCGCCCTTGGCAGCACGTCTTGGAATGTATTGCCGGGTATCTGATGCTGGGTGAAAAATTGCTTGCCGGTGAGCACATTTTTGCGGATGCCTGGAATTTTGGTCCAGATCCGCTATGCAATCGCAGCGTTGAATCAGTTCTAGAGGCAATGAAGTTGTATTGGCCTGATATAAAATGGCATTTGAGCAACACAGCACAACCCCATGAAACACGGCTCCTCTCTCTGGACAGTTCCAAAGCTCGACATCATCTACGATGGCAGCCTGTCTGGAATTTGGAACAGGCTGTCTCTTTAACGGTTGATTGGTACCGGTCGTTTCATCAGGGCGGCAGGGTAATGACAGCAAGTCAACTCGACCTGTATGTCCAACAGGCACAAGCAAATCAATGCTCCTGGGTGACTCGGCCATGAAGGTTATCCCCACTCCGATCGATGGCCTTCTTTTGGTTGAGACAACCTCATTTGTCGATCATCGCGGCTCTTTCTCCAGGCTGTTCTGTGTTGACGAACTCAACGACGTGGTCAAATCTCGTCAAATCAAGCAAATCAATCATTCCTGCACACGCCAGGTTGGGACCGTCAGAGGGTTGCACCTGCAACTGAGCCTTTTGCTGAAATGAAATTAATTCGTTGCATACAGGGTGGCGTTTGGGATGTCGCTGTCGATTGCAGAAAGGACTCAACCACGTTTCTTCAGTGGTTTGGTGTGGAATTGACACCGGAAAATCACCGGATGCTGATTATTCCTGAAGGTTGTGCACATGGATTTCAGGTGTTTAAACCAGGCAGCGAAATGCTCTACCTGCATACAGCCGCCTATGCCCCTTCTGCAGAACGCGGATACATCCGGCCGACCCCGTGGTCGGCATTCACTGGCCGCTTGCAATAGCCGAACTGTCAACAAGGGACGCGAACCTCCCTTGTGTTGATGATGCGTTTACAGGTGGCGTCCATGAATTGCAGACACTGTGGCGCCAAGCTCAACCTGCAACTCGTCGACCTGGGCAGTTCTCCACCATCTAATGCCTATTTGACCGATGAAACACTTCACGCGCCGGAAATTTGATTTCCGCTGCGCGATATCAGCCTGTGAACGGTGCTCGCTTGTTCAAACCGAAGATTTTGCGCAGGCGGAGACGTTGTTTAAGGCAGACTATGCTTATTTTTCCAGCACTTCAGAAACCTGGTTAAAGCATGCATCGCAGTATACGTCTGAAATGATAGCGAGGCTGCTTTTAACCGAGAATAATTTCGTGATTGAGATCGCCAGCAATGATGGCTATCTGCTGAAAAATTTCGTTGCAGCCGGCATCCCCTGCCCTAGGCATAGAACCGACAGCAGGGACAGGCTTTTGCGGCTGAACGGCTTGGTGTTCCGGTTCGACGGGAACTTTTTGGTGAACAGGTTGGGCGGCAGCTTGCGTCTGAAGGCAAACAGGCGGATTTAGTTGTGGGCAACAATGTCTATGCCCATGTCCCAGATATCAATGACTTTACCCGCGGTTTAAAAGCAATCCTTAAACCAGACGGAATAGTGACGCTTGAATTTCCCCATTTGATGAAACTGTTGGAGCATTGTCAATTTGACACAATTTACCACGAACATTTTTCCGATTTTTCACTGTACACGGTCCGGCGTATTTTTGCTGCGGCAGGATTGCGTGTGTTTGATGTGCAGTTGCTGCCAACGCACGGTGGCAGCCTCCGGGTTTTTGGGTGCCACCTTAACCAACAACCGCCCTGACGAGTCATCGGTGAACCAACTGCTGCAGCATGAAGCATCAGTTGGTCTCCAGGAGACAAAGAAATCTATCGAACCTTTCAGAGAAAGGTGGATCAACTGAAGGACGATTTGCTGTTTTTTCTACTTGAACAGAAACGTATGAGCAAATTAGTTGTCGGCTATGGCGCGGCAGCTAAGGGAAACACCCTGCTGAATTATGCCGGCGTGCGCCCTGATTTATTGCCCTTTGTCTGTGATGCGGCCCCGTCGAAGCAGGGAAAGTTTTTGCCTGGCAGCCGTATTCCAATTGTTTCACCCGATGCATTCAAAGCACAACGACCGGATTATTTGCTTATTTTACCATGGAATATTATGCAGGAGATAACTGAACAAAATCATCGGATGGCAAAAAATGGCGCTAAATTCGTGGTCGCTGTGCCGCAGTTACGAACATTATGAAAACCAAAATTTATTACACAAAACCATCGATTACCGACCTGGAAATTCGCTATGCAACCGATGCTGCTGCAAATGGCTGGGGGATCGTTGCTATGAGTACATTTATCGCTTCGAAGAGGCCTTCAAAGCCCATTTGGGTGTTCAATACGCCATAGCCACCTCAAGTTGTACCGGCGCCCTCCACATGGGGATGGCCGCTTTGGGTATCGGTCCTGGCGATGAAGTTATTCTAGCAGATACCAATTGGATAGCAACGGCTGCACCGATTGTGCACCTAGGCGCCACACCTGTTTTTGTCGATATTTTGCCCGACACTTGGTGTATTGACCCCAGCTTGGCTGAAAGAGCGATCACCCCCCGTACCAAAGCAATTATTGCGGTTCATCTCTATGGAAATCTGTGCAACATGGATGAATTATTGGCCATTGGCAAAAAGCACGGAATTCCAATTATCGAAGATGCCGCAGAGGCCATTGGCTCCGTTTACCATGGTAAGCGGGCGGGATCGATGGGCACATTCGGAACCTTTTCCTTTCACGGCACCAAGACCATCACCACGGGCGAAGGCGGCATGTTCGTCACCAATGATGCTGCTCTTTATGAGCATGTTCTCACCCTAAGCAATCATGGCCGTAGCCGAAAGCAAACCAAGCAATTCTGGCCGGACATGATCGGCTTCAAGTATAAGATGTCCAATATCCAGGCAGCCATCGGCTGTGCCCAGATGGAACGAATAGATGAGATGATTCGTCGGAAGCGAGAAATCCTTGCTTACTATAAAAAAAATCTTGATTCATTGACTGAAATTTCAATGAATCCTGAGCCTCAAGGGGTAGAAAATGGCGCGTGGATGCCAACAGTAATTTTTAACAAGGAAACAAAAATAACGAGGAGAGTGTTATTAGATTCATTCGCTTATGAAAATATTGATGCCAGGGTATTTTTCAATCCACTCTCAAGTTTACCATTTTTTGAAAATCAATCTTTATCATCAATTAATATAATAGCATTTGATATTCCTTTTAGGTCTATTAATTTACCAAGCTACCATGATATTTCAAAGAATGAAATTAATCGTGTAACTGATACATTGTTAATGTGTAAAAAAAAATAATGAAAATATAAATTTATGAAAATATATTTGTTTGGAGCTTCAAACCCTGAAACTATCAGAATGATTCATGCCGTAGAAAGTTCAAAGCCTGATTGCAAATTTATTGGTTTTTTGGATAACGATAAATCTAAATGACCTGCTTTAGGCGAGCCTTTGACCTTAGAAAATCAAGATGCACGGAAACGATATCCAGTTCAAAATCACTTCGGCCGGGCCACTTCATACGCGCCACCACAAAGCCCTTGCTCCAGGCCGGCGGCGCAGGAGCGAAGGTGGTCGAATGCGCCTCGAAAAGCTTAAGCCGTGAAAGAACGGCGGTGCCTAAGAGAGCCCCAAACCCTGCACATGAATTCCCTGGACGTGCCAATTAAACCCCGCCCGGCGCGCAAGATAATTCTACGTGATTAAAGCGTCCGCTCCAGATTGAGGCTTGATCGGCCACCCTGCAGCGCCACCACCTGCGGCTTAAGCTCCTTAAAAACCCCCGCCATATCATCCAGCGATCTCCCGCCGCCCGCCCGGCTAAACCCAGGGCCGCAAAACTCCCGGTTCTCTTTGCGGATGGGCGCTATCGAGCGTAGCTACACAAAGGGTATCCAGAGCGCCCTGCGCACTCGCCGTCCGAGGAGATCTCAACCACCTCAGGCGTTGATATGTCGAAACCGCGCATAGCAACCACAGATATCCCTATTCATACCGCTGCGAAAACAGCTGAAACTATCACCCAAACTGTTGTTCTTAACATATCCTGTCAATAGGTGATGTAAAGTAGGAGCAACATCTTTACCGGGCAAACGGCGGCGCCTTAAGGCGCGCTAAGCCGGCTGGGCGTCAATGCGAAACCTCATTCGCGACGAAGCTTCAAGCCGCTGCGGCGCTCTTAATGTCCGTCTTGGAGAAATCCTCTCCCTTGAAAAGCAGCGGCAGGTCGAGCGACTTGGCGATGCGTACGAACAGCAGTCACCGAGATTCAGAGCGGCCGGGTGTCTCCCTTTTCCAAACCGCCGGCAGGCATCCATCGCAATGAGGTTCTGCTCCGGCGAGAACCCGACCTCCTGAATACGCGACCGAAAGAAAAAGCCTGCAGGGTCTGCAGCGCCGCCGGTCCTTTCCGAGCCAACAAAACTGCGCCGCACTCCAGGTGCGAGAACGAACAGATCAGGCGCCGCTCCGCCCGAACGATCACCTCTGCAAACCGCTCCGCTTCCGGCTCAGCCAGCAATACAGCCAATATCGCCGACGAATCGATGATCACTCAAAAACGCCTTCCGCGTTGTACCCGAGGATTTCATCGCTGAAGCGCCGGTCCAGATCCGGCAGCTTGGCGCATTCCTGTCCCAATGAAAGCAGCGCCTCCTTGAGTCCCCATGCTGCTGGTCCGGTTTCCAAGAGAGGTCAAACGCTGCGCAACCGCCTTGCCAAGCGCTTCGGTCATTGACTCTCCGTCAGCCGGGAAAGCTCCCGCAGCTGCTCTTCCACCTCTTTGTTCTTCACATTTATTGCCACAGGAAGAATATATACTTTTTTCTTTATTCTTGTCAAGGAGCCTGACTTAGACTGCTTTACGCTGGAGCTCTGCCGTTATTTCTTAATGACAGTGTCAACGCCTCGGGCGGCGGCGGCCGCACTGAGACCCTTGAGCAGCCGCGAGTCAACGCGCGCCCTTCACTTGGGATCCACAAAAACCTCAAACCCGCCGTAGGACATGCGCTTCAGATCAAAAGGCATCTTCTTGGGATCGCACATGCCGCTGATTCTTGGGCCCTTCATCACCTTGGCATTAACCGCGTCGCGGTGCTTGCGCAAGACTTGAAAAGGATGTAAGAAAAAACGACCTTTTCGCCGGACTTGGCCTTTGCCGCGCGGGGAAATGGCGCAAAGCCCTTGGTCTTCAGATCGTCACCAATGCACTCCTTGTAATCGAGGGCCCCGTGCTCTTTCCAGACCCGCCCGCCTTGGCGGACATCAGCTTATAGGCCTTCAGGTTTTTCTCTGGCTAAAGGCAGTAAAAAGCCATCAACATACGCCATATGACCTCCTTTCGCCTGATTAGGTTGTTACCGGATTAGAATAATCGCAATTCGATTTTTCGCACAAATAAGCGCCGGCTTCGCAGCAGAAATCTGGTGAAACATGCGGGTTAAGGCCCTTCTTCGATGCTGATAATCACCGGCGCGTCGGTTGTTTCGGCTTTGCGCTCCACATCCGTCAACAGCCCGGTCGCCATCGCCGCGCACCATGCCAAAACGGCGCATAGACAGGAGAAAATAAAAAGGCTTGGGATCTCCATCAGCGAGCTCAACTGCTGCGCCAGATACCCGCCCATGAGGGTTCGCAGCGGTATGCCTGAGTTGTTGGCGGAAGCCATAATACCCTGATCCCTGGCGATCGCGAAGGCGATCGGGCAGCAGCTGAAAGGTAAGATGGGGCGGCTCGCCAGATAAACGCCGGCAAAGCTCAAGGCGTGCAGCGCCTGGGCGAGCAAAATCAACCATGGATCGCTGCAGCCATACAGCAGCAGCCATTAATCAGGACGCCCCCGAAAGATGCCCGCAAAATAAACCACAGCGTAAAGCGCCGGCGCAGCCGAGCAAAAAGCAGGAACATCACTATCTCTGTCACCACTCCAATATTCCACGCCAGACTGATGCGCTCCCCGCTCCAGCCCAGTTCGTTTAGTAGATAGAAGAGATAGGTGTACACAACGCCGTGTGCCGCCGCGTTGAAGACGACGGTCAATGTCAGACAAATAAACGCAAACCATCTGCGCGGAGACTCCACGGTCACAGCACCTCCGAGTGCAAGCGCCTCCTTTCCGATTCGGTCACTTAGGTGTGGTGAAAGCACCAGAGGCTGACCAGCAAACACCAACTGAACCAAGTAGAATCA
>CAWDST010000029.1:0-24887 GCA_963804965.1 uncultured delta proteobacterium | reverse complement strand
CAAGAACCGTAACGGGGCTTTGGACGAACTTCGCTCTATCGCCGGCATCTTTTTCTCACTGACGGTGGCAAATAGCTAGGGATAAGACGCGGTCACCCTCACGAAACATCAATCGTTTAGCATGCATTTCATTTACAAATTTCTCAAGGATTGGCAGGGAAATTGAGGGGAAAGCATTGAGAATCGCCGGTATTGTCTGGGGCATTTGGCAAAACAGATAGATGGTTCGCGACAAATCTTTCAGACGGTGCCGAAGAGTTACACTGCTTGCTTGTTCCTGGGTGATGATTAAAAAAGTGCTGCCGTCCCGGTAATGAAGCGGATGATTGGTCTTGTTTTGTCTCTTTTGGTGGAAGGTCTGCCAGGCTTGGAGCTTTTCTACCACCGGTTTCCAAAGCTTTCGTTGTCGTGCCCTGTCCCCTCGATAACTATTACTGAGCATGGTCATCCCGCTCAATATTTTTTTTGGAAAGAGCTTTTGGTTTTTGCTGTGGGGCAGGATCGACTGTACGGCAAAATCCTTTGGTCTAGCATATATGGGGGAATCATAGCCGAGAAAAAACGCGGCGGCTTGCAGGGGGGCAAAAGGGAGGACGAAATCGAGGTGTTCCAGGGTCTCGGCAATTTCTTCGGTGGTGGTACCGGGAAACTCGGTGATGAGATTACCCTCAAGGTGCATTGAACAACCGCCGGCCATTTTCATGGCGGCAATATTATCCATAACGGTAGTGCCTTTGGCCATTTTGGTAAGCAAGGTTGTAGAGAGGGCTTCAATACCGACCTGGATTGTTCTGAGGCCCCCCTGTCCATACTTTTGCAGGCGCGGTTGGTCGGTGATCCCTCTGATTTCGGCAAAGAAATCAAAATCCATGTGAGTGGCTGAGATACCTTCGAAAAAAACGATCTGCCTCGTGCGGCGGCAGGGCATTGTCGGAAAAGGCAAATTGCAGACAGCCATGGGTTTTTGCAAGAAAGACAGCTTCCGCCACCATCCTTTCGCCTGTTTTAAAGCGGTAATCCGGCCATTGCAGGTTGAGATTGCAAAAGGAACATCGATTCCACCAGCAGCCCCTGGAGAATTCGATCGGCAACACCGGAATAAAGAGTTGCTCTGGAAAAATCTCTCCTATCTCCCTGAAATAGGCTACATAGTTAGGGTATGGCAGGTCGTTGAGGGTAATTTTTGGTACATGAACGTCTGTTCTCTGACACTTTTCACGGGAAAGAATCTCCTTCGGCAGGGTCTTTGCCAGTCCGCCAAGGTGTCGGCAGAGATGGACGAGGAGTTCCTCCCCCTCTCCGCCAATGAGGTAGTCAATATGTGGAAAATTTTCGAAAAGGGAGGCACCTATCTTGCCGGAGCATGATGAGCCACCAAAGACAATGGGCACCTGTGGATGTTGTTCTTTGAGCTTTGAAGCGAGATACAGAGAAGGGAGGAGTTGAAAGAAACAGACGGAGAGGCCGAGCAAGCTGTAGCTGTGTATCTCAGTTGCTTCAAGCCACGCGGATATGCTTTCTTCAAGGCAGTCCACCAGTTTTTAAAATCGCCAATGGCCGGATCTTTTTTAGGCAGGCTCTGCCGAAAGAGTTTTTCGGCCTGGGATTTCATTTCGGGAAAGAGAAGCGGTGCAAAGAGCGCTTCACCGGCCCACCCCGAGCGGGCAATACGCACGTATGCTTCAATGCCGATGGCTTTGGCAATGTGCAGGTAGGGATGAAAGCAGTCAACCTGGCAGGTCGATTTCTCCTCGACAGCACTTTTCAGCGTCGCCAACTGGAGGGACGGCCGGTTGAAAATCGGCCATGGCATGGAGACAAGGGCGACTTTCTGCGGTGGATGAGTGTCGTCTGTCATTTTACTGGCGGATGATCTCAGTTCCCGGAGGTGGAACAAAGGTGAAAATCGCCTCGATCTCCTCTGGATTTTTTCCTTTCATCACGGTGTCTACCTCAATGTCACTGAGGTTCAAAACTGTGATGGTGCCGAAGTGATCGCGGATTTTGATACGGCGGATGAGGGAGGCACTGGTCACATAAAGATGGATGTCCTGGACTTGGGAGTGTGGCGTTTTCGGAATGATTTTGATGACCTTGAACTCGTCCTCGTTGGTTGATTGCTCGTCTTCGTTGGCGGGGCGGATATGAAAATCTCTTTTTAAAACGCCTTTTCCGGTAAAAAAGGAATAGGTCAGGTCGGCATCGAGTTGCTCAGCCGGGCTGATAAGAAGCTGCTTCAGGTTGGCAAAATACATCGAAAAGTCTACGCCATCACTGATCAGTACCTGCTGGTCGGGGTTGACGTAGTCCCAGCGCATCCGGGCCTTGCCGTCATTTTTAAGAAACACCGCTCGACCCGATCCTTGGCGCGGCCGCCCGGTCATCTCCCCTTGAATATCCTGGAAAAAATTAAAATTCAGGCTCTGCATGGAGTCATAGCGGGCCTGCAATCGGGCGGCGATATCCTCCGGATACTCGACCGATTCAGCATTGGCACGGGCTGAGGGCATCGCCAGGGTCAGAAACACAACGAACAGAGGGACTATCTGAGCAAGGTTAATCATTGTGTATTATCATATGGGTTGAAGATCAATGGGTCGGTGAAAAATCTTTGCAGCGATGAACTGGGCCGATTCGGTAAGGTCGGTTACGAAATAGCGATTCAAGGTTGGCTCGTGATGCGGAACCGCTGCCACTGCAATATGGCCTGCCAGATAGCGCTGCAGATACTCTGCCACGGCGACGGATGAATCGATAAGAACAACTTTTTTGCCTATTCGGGGTTGGATGAGATGCTTGAGCAGTGGATAGTGGGTGCAGCCGAGCACCAGGGTGTCAATCTGCTGGTCTTTCAAGACGTGAAGGTAGCGACGGAGAATCATCTTTGTTTCCCGTTTGCCAATCCACCCTTCTTCAACAAGAGGGACGAGGAGGGGACAGGCCGTTGAGAAAACTTTATATTCCGGTTGTTGCGCAAGGATCTTTGTCTCATATTCGCCACTGCGAATGGTGGCGCGGGTGCCGATAATGCCGATTCGGCCTTTACGCGTGTGCAGAAGTGCCTGTTCAACGGCTGGACTAATAACTTCAATGATCGGTACCTGAAATTCCCGGCGCAGTCGATCAGTGGCTACGCTCGATGCGGTATTGCAGGCGATGATGATCAGTTTCGCCCCTTTATCCAGAAGAAATTTGGTGTTCTCTATGGAATAATCAATGATGGTTCGGGCACTCTTGGTACCGTAAGGGGTTCGGGCGATGTCTCCCAGGTAAAGAAGGGGGTAGTGGGGGAGGAGCTCTTCAACAGCCCGGGCCACGGTCATCCCGCCGACGCCTGAATCAAAAATGCCGATCATGAAGGTAACGAAGTGTTGATGTGGTCGAGTCTCCTCGAAAAACTCTTTGTATGTTCGTTGCGAAGAATCTTTCGTGAAGAGACGTATCCCGTTTATCGGGGCTAGGGCATCGGAGTGGCAACGCCTTATCGGTAATGCAGGAGATGTATACCAGAAAACCGGAGGAACAACAAGAAGGCAACAAGGCTGGGGTGAAGGAGAGATTTTTTAACTGCCAGCTGCCGTACAATATGTTGACAGATGGGAGCATGGGAATTATTTTGGCTCAGTCCGCAAAGGACAAGGTGATTCTGAATGTGGGATTTACTGTGATGTTTAGAAAAACATTAGAAATTTTCAGTTATTAGAGCAATAGGTGGATAGGATATGCCAGTTTACGAATACGAATGCAAGGAATGCAGAAAAGTTTTTGAAGTGCAACAGAAAATGGCCGACCGACCGTTGAGTAACTGCCCCGAGTGTAGTGCGCCGGTAAAAAAACTTGTGTCCATGAGTTCCTTTCAGCTGCGTGGTGGTGGCTGGTACGCCGACGGCTATTCGAATTCCGCAGGCACTGCCAAGCCTGAGGCGGCGAAACCTGCCCCGGCCTGCCAGGCAGGTGCCGGTTGTGCCGGCTGTCCGGCGGCTGCTGGCGCCTGAGCCCTGCCGATCCGTCCTTTATTTACTCTGGCTGCATATGATGGCCATGGCATCACCATAAGAGAAAAACCGATAGCCCTTTTTGATTGCCGTCTGATAACAATCAAGGAGGGTTTGTCTGCCGCACAGGGCTGACACCAGGAACATCAGTGATGAATCCGGCAGGTGGAAGTTGGTGATGAGATTATCAATTACCCTAAAATGAAACCCCGGATAGATATACAGATTGCACCAGCCGGCCATGGCCTGCAACCGTCCTGATTCCTTGGCCGCAAACTCCAAGGCGCGCACGGTTGTCGTGCCCACCGCCCAGATCTTGCCCCCTCTCCTTTTTGTTTCTTGCACCGCACGGGCGGTCTCCTCGGTGATACTGAAGTACTCTTCATGAATGAGGTGGCGGGTGATATCCTCCGCTCGCACTGGAGCAAAAGTCCCGTAGCCGACATGGAGGGTTACCTGACCAACAGAAGTGCCTTTTTGACGGATGGCATCCAGTAAACGATCGGTGAAGTGCAGGCCGGCGGTCGGGGCGGCAACCGCCCCGGGGTGGCTGGCGTAAACCGTTTGATAGCGATGGGCATCGTCGGGAGTACAGCCGTTTGCCCTGGTGATGTATGGCGGTAAGGGAACCTGACCGGATGCTTGGAGTGTTTCAGCAATTCCGATTGTCGGGTTGTAATGAAGCTGCAGGTCGACCTTGCCGTCCCCTAAATCGTCGATAATCTTGCAACACAGATTGGCAGTGATGGTGATTGTTGTCCCCGGTTTAGGCCGTTTTGACGATTTAATCAGGGCAGTTACTTTGGCTGTTCCTTGTACCTCATCGTTAATTGTCGGATACTCCAGCAAAAAAACCTCAGCCCTGCCGCCGGTCTCTTTTTGTCCGAGGAGCCTCGCCGGGAACACCTTGGTATTGTTCACCACGAGCATATCATTCGCCCCGATAAAGCCGGTGAGATCGCTGAAAAGGTGATGGGCAAGGGTGTTTTTCCCTCGGTCAACCACCATCAGTCGGGATTCGTCACGTTTATCGGCAGGGCGCTGGGCGATGAGTTCCGCGGGAAGATGGTAATTATAGGCGCTGAGTAAATGATCTTTATGCATGGTGGAGAAGAAGCAAAAAATAGCCTGTGGTGCAATGCCGGCAATGCAGAGAATGCAGTTATGCATTAAAGTAATCGCATCTCTTTCTAGAATTATGTCAAAAGCACCTTCTATCCATACTTATGGAATCGATCTCATTACCATGATCCTGGCCCTTGCCGCAACCCAAATTGAGATGCAACCCTTCCTCCTGCAGTGGGTAGGGGGGAATCCCCCCTGTCTGACCTTGGTAACCGGGGTCGGACAGATGGAAACAGCCGTTCGTCTGACAAGGTTTCTCTGTCGGGCGGACCAGAGTGTGCATGCTGTTATAAATTTTGGTATCGGCGGCGTATATCTGCAACCCGGCGGATACCCTCAGCCGGAACTGCTGGACATCTGTTTTGCCGAACAGGAGGTTGTCGGTGATCTCGGAATCTGTCTGCAAGATGGGATGGAATACCTCGATCAGGCACTTACCGGCAACCTTGTCATTCAACTTGACTCTGGCCTTCTTGACATTGGCCGGGCGATTTTACGCGAAGTTGCCATACCACACTTCTCCGGGGTGTTTATTACCGTCAATTCGGTAACCGCTACCCGGCGCCGTGGTGACATGCTGCAAGGCAAGTGGCGGGGACTCTGTGAAAATATGGAGGGGGTTGCGGTAGCTCGGGTATGCCGGGAATTCGCCATTCCCTGCCTGGAACTGCGTGCGCTTTCCAATTATGTCGACGATCGCAATCTGCAAAATTGGCGGTTGCCCGAGGCGTGTTTGAAAGCAGCGCAAAGTGCCGCACTTATCATTAAAGGAATGTCTGCATGAGTAACACTCTTTCTCTCGGGTTTTCGCCCTGTCCCAATGACACCTTTACCTTCTATGCCTTGGTCCATGGCAAATCGGACACCGGCGGGACACATTTTACCGAACCATTGCTGGAGGATGTTGAACAGCTGAATCAGTGGGCGTTGGCCGGGCGGCTCGATGTCACCAAGATGTCGTTTCATGCCTATGGTTATGTTCAGGACCAGTACTGCGTTCTTGCCGCCGGCAGTGCCCTCGGTCGCGGATGCGGACCCCTGCTGATCGCCCGGTCGGAAATGGAGCCAGCAGCTCTGTGCAAAAAGCGGATTGCCATTCCCGGAAAGCTCACCACCGCGGCCTTGCTATTGCAGCTGTTCCAGCCGGAATACCGGGAGTTGGTGGTAATGCGCTTTGATAAGATCATTGATGCCGTAGTCGATGGTTCTGTAGATGCTGGAGTTATTATCCATGAATCCCGCTTTACCTTTCAGGATAAAGGCCTTGTCTGTCTTCAGGATCTCGGAAGTTGGTGGGAAGACAGCTTTGCCCTGCCCATTCCACTTGGTTGCATTGCCGCGCGCCGAAGCCTCGGAAAGGAGAAGATTCTGGCTATCGATCGGGCTGTTCGGGCCAGTGTCGAGTATGCCTTTTTGCATCCCGAGCAGTGTCTACCTTATATTCGTAGTCATAGTCAGGAGATGGAGCCTGAGGTAATCCGTAGTCATATCAGTTTATATGTCAACGATTTTTCCCGAGATCTTGGAGTGGAGGGCTTTGCGGCTATTGAGAAATTCCTGGAAATGGGACGAAAGGCCGGAGCTCTGCCGCAAAGCCAGCGGGATATATGGGAGATGTCGCCGTGAGTCACCGAAACCGGGGCCAGGAAAAAGCGCAACAAACCGAAAGCGCTCTGCACAGCTTTTCCCGTCTCCCGATTTTTCTCCTAAGTGGCGGTAACGAAGAGTCGCGTGTCGATTGTGTTCGTCGCCTGATGGATGAATTGACCGAACGTTCCCTGGCCGGGGTCTTTCTCAGACGGGGGAACGGGTCCAATCCCTGCAGTCTTGCCGTGCTGGCGCGACGATACGATCTGGTAATCGTCAACAGTGGTCTCGATGCCCCGGAACTACCCATCACGCTTGGTGCCTTTGCCGATAGGCAGGATAGCGAGCTGCCATGGTCTTGTGGTTTGGAGGAAGGATGGCCGGGATTTATCGCCGGACTTCTTGAAAAACTGAAAGAACACGGTCGGCGTACGCCGGTCTGGGGTTGTATTCTTATCGGCGGCAAAAGCTCACGGATGGGTCATCCCAAACATCTTCTCAAGGACGGACGGGGCAAAACCTGGTTGGAGAATACCATAGCTCTTCTCCATCCCCTGCTTGATGGTATTGTCGTTTCCGGTGGCGGTGAACTTCCCGAAGCGATTGTCGCCACCACCCTTCGTTTACCCGACATTCCCGGGGTGGTGGGGCCTTTGACCGGAATTCTGGCGGCAGGGCGCTGGCAGCCGCTGGTATCCTGGTTGTTGGTGGCCTGTGATATGCCGCATGTATCAGCCGAAGCAGTTAGCTGGTTGCTGGCGGATCGTCGTCCCGGTTGCTGGGGACGGGTGCCGAAGTTTGCCGGGAACGATCGTCTTGAACCGCTGCTCGCCTGGTACGATTTCCGTTCGATCGCTCTCTTTGAAGAACAGCTGTATACCGGTAACATGCGCATCGGCAAGGCCGCTGGCGATATCAGAATCGATCACCCGGTAATCCCTGGAGAACTCTGTCATGCCTGGGAAAACGTCAACACACCCGAGCAGTTACAGGCAGTCGAGAAGTAGAGAGCACAAGTCAAATTTTCGGCAAAAGGGGAAATTCTTTCTGAGAGCAAGCAGAGCAGTCGCTCAGGTTATAGCTAATAGATATTTTTCATTACCATGCAGCTCTTGCACGTTTTCATCTTTTCTTCCCAGGATTTGCAGGCAATGCTTTCGCAGAGAGTGCCGCTGATGAACCAGCAGAACTGTCCCGAATCAAACTCCCAGGCGGGGCATTTGCTTTTTTTCTCTTCCGGGCAATTGCGCAGATCCCAACACATCGAGACCTCCTGATGCTGTTGGCTTTTTCTAACAAGGAGAAAAATGAGCTGTCGGGACACATGGGTCGGAATTGCCCGCCAGCCTTGTTCATAACTGCAGACGGCTTTGAGGGAAATTCCCAGAAGATTGGCAATTGCTCGTTGGGTTTTGTCCAGCCTTTTTCTTATTGCAATGAATTCTTTGCCGTCCATGGTCTATGAGTTCTGAGGTGTTAGGCGGTTGCAGCAAGATTGCCAGATCTTTATTGTGCCACATTGTAACATATGGCGCTGGTGTTTTGCAAATGGAGAAATGGTGTTCCCGGGTGGAAATGACCGACTATCTTGGATGTGTTGGCGATAGACGTTTTCCTGACCGCTTGTCCCCAATCGTTCCGAAGGATGGTTGGCAATTTTCAGGTAGGTTGCCAGCCATTTCCTTTTTGCGAAAACAGCTATACAATAGTATGCGCAAGCAAAAATGAATTCATGCCAAGTACAGCACTTCCTTTGCCAAAGACCGCTAAGCAGGATTCTTTATAATACCCCTTGCGAGGTAAAAAGACCCTTTGTGAAAGGCAAGTAAATAAATTTTCTCAGGGACTGAGAGGTAGCTATGCTGCTTGAATCCAATGAAGCATTAGCAGATTTTGATCCGCATTTCAAGATCTTCCACGATCTCATGCCCTTTAAGGTTCAGGAGATTCTCCTGGTGTCCAGCCTCTATGATGCCTTTATCATGGAAGAAGACGGGAGTTTGGCAACCAGACTGATCAATGAATATCACGGATTGAATCTCAGCAAACCACCTAAAATCACCCGTGTTTCTTCAGCTGGAGAGGCCTTGATGCTTCTTGACCGGAAAAAATTCGATCTGGTCGTCACCATGCCCTATCTGGGAGGAATGGACGCCTTTGGTCTCGGGGAGGCGATTAAAAAAAAACATCCTCATCTGCCGGTAATCCTGGTCGCCCATAACATTCGATCAACGTTTCCGGAGAAGGTCGACAGCGGCTTTATTGATAAGATCTTCCTGTGGTGTTGTGAGGCCGATCTGCTGCTCGCCATAATAAAAAATGTCGAGGATCATCGAAACGTTGACGGCGATACCAAAAAGGCCATGGTCCGGGTCATTATCTATGTTGAGGATTCGCCCCTGTACCGTTCACTTTTTCTCCCGCTGATCTATAGTGAGGTAGTGCGACAGACCCAATCGGTATTGGATGAAAGCCTCAACGAGCGGCACCGGATTCTCCGTATGCGAGCGCGCCCGAGAATTCTTATGGCCACCAATTATGAAGAGGCCATGGCCCTCTATCAGGCCTACAGACCCTATGTCTTCGGGGTGATATCCGATGCCAGGTTTCGTCGCCACGGGGTTTTCGATAATGAGGCAGGAATTGGTTTTTTACGTTTTGTGCGGAGTGAGATTACCGATCTGCCGCTCTTGATGGTGTCTACCGAAAAGCGCAATCGACAATTGGCCGAGGGGATTCCGGCTATTTTTATTGATAAGAACTCTCCGGTAATCCGCGATGAAGTTCATAATTTCTTTCTCAATCACCTGGGCTTTGGCGATTTCATCTTTCGTATGCCCGATGGGAGAGCTATCGGCTCCGCCGCCAATCTCCATGAATTTGAGAAACAGTTGCGGATTATTCCTGAGGAATCGCTCAGGTATCACACCCTCAGGAACCACTTTTCCAACTGGGTCATGGCCAGGGCGGAGGTCATTCTGGCGCGTCGCCTCCATAAAGATTATATTCTGAATTTGGAGAACCTTGCCAACATTCGGGAAGATCTGATCTACAAAGTACGATCCCTGAGAAAATTGCGCCAGCAGGGGGTTGTTGCCAAGTTTTCCTCGGGCGACTACGACATTGATGTCATGGACTTTGTAAAGATCGGTGGTGGTTCAATGGGTGGTAAGGCACGGGGGATAGCCTTTATGTGGGCCTGTCTGCAGGGAGCTTATCGCAAAGATTCTATTTTAAGCACCCATACGGTTACCATCCCCAAGACCTGTGTCATTACCGCCGACGGATTCGATGCATTTATTGAGGAGAATAATCTCAATACCAATAAAGCGATGCCTGACGAACAGGTAGCCGATATTTTTCTCGATTCGGCCCTGCCCGCCTGGCTTCGCCAGGAGCTGAGAGCGTTTCTGCAAAAATGTGACAAACCAATTTCCGTGCGTTCTTCCTCGCTGCTCGAAGACGGCCATTTTAAACCCTATGCCGGTCTCTATTCCACCTATTTTCTTGCTAATAATCACCCCGATTTTAGCGAACGGTTGGCCCAGCTCGAAAGCGCCATCAAACTGGTGTATGCCTCCACCTGGTTTGAGAGTCCCATAGCCTTCACCAGGGTCTCCGGTCATGGCCGTGAGGATTCAATGGCCGTTATTATCCAGCAATTGGCCGGTGGTAACTATGGTGGCTACTGGTACCCGGCGATATCGGGAGTTGCCCAGTCGCGCAATTTTTACCCGGTTATGGATATGCAAGCCGACGAGGGGATTGTCAATATCGCCCTGGGAATCGGCAAAACGGTTGTCGACGGTGAAAAATCATTGTGGTTTTCTCCGGCAAGGGCAAAGAAATTGGTGCAGTTCGCAACCGTCGAAAATACACTGCAATCCTGTCAGCGACAATTTTATGCACTGGACATGAAGCCAAGCATATGCTTTCATAGGAATATTTCGAATCTTACGCTGCGTAACATTCAGGATGCCGACGAGGAATTGCCGGTGACCTTGTTGGCATCGACGTATATTGCCGAGGAAGACAGGGTGAGGGACGCATGGCTCCCCGGGCCGAAGATTATGACCTTTGCCCCGGTTCTCAAGTATTCCGGCTACCCACTTCCTGAAATTCTCAGCGATCTGTTGAAGATCGGCAAAGCCGGAATGGGAGGAGAGGTGGAGATCGAGTTTGCCGTTCATCTGGACCGCGAACTTGCCAAATCGATCCTGTATATTTTGCAGATACGACCTATGGTTAGCGGTGGAGAAATGGTCGACGTGCAGATCTGTGATCACGAGGTGCAACAGGCGGTTTGTTTTATCGGCAGTACTCTCGGCCATGGAGTTTTTTCCATGGCCGATATCATCTATGTCCGTCCAGATACCTTCGATGTCAGTAAAACAAGGGAAATAGCCCGAGAAATAGGGGAAATGAATCGCCGGCTGCGGCGGGATAAACAACCCTTTCTGCTCATCGGCCCCGGCAGGTGGGGTTCAGCTGATCCCTTTCTTGGGATTCCGGTGCAGTGGGCTGACATCTCCGGTGTTGCGGCTATTATCGAGGTTTGTAACAGCAAAATAAGAGCCGAACCTTCCCAGGGAACGCATTTTTTTCAAAACATCACCTCTCTTGGCATACCGTATCTGACCTTGAATGAGGATGGTGGCCACGGAGTCGGACAGAGAGCGGATTTTCTCGACTGGCAATGGCTTCTCAGCCAACCCCGGAGAGAAGAAAAAAAATACGTCTGCTATGTACATCTGGAAAAACCTTTCACCCTCAAATGTGACGGGATACGTTCGGAGAGCGTGCTGATTTTTCCTGACGATGCCTCCTGCCGGACGGTATGTTTGCTGCAGGGAAAGGGGCAGGGAAATCAAGGACTAATCTCACGAGAACATTGCGGTGAGATGATTCTTCAGCAAAATTAAGGGATATGGTCAGCAGGATGGCTTGTAATTATGATGAGCGTTGCAGGAATGAATTTAACTCCCTGCATTATCGGGTAAAGCATCTCTTTGTCGACATCGATATAGGCTGTCCCTACGGACTGCCCTATGTTTCGACCTTTCATCAGGCGACATTTGCTCCTCTCAGCGAGCGGGCCATGGAATTGTTTCTTGCCGCAGGTTATCGGCGAAATGGCAATTGTCTTTACAGTATGTCCTGCCACGATTGTTCGGCCTGCATTCCGATACGCCTGCATCCCGCAGAGTTTTCCGCGAATCGCAACCAGAAGCGGGCGTTGACGAAAAACCGCGACGTAGAGAAAGCTCTCCTGCCCTTGCAGCCAACAAAAGAAGATTATGCACTCTGTGAAAAATTTCTTCAAAGCAGATATCCCAGGGAAAACAATACGGCCATAGGGTATTACCGAGACTTTTTCTTAAATAATATCGTTAATAGTGCTCAATTGCAGTACCGGGTTGGTGACAAGCTGATCGGCAACGCGATCATCGATATCGGATATAATTGGCTGAATGCTGTCTATTTCTTTTTTGACCCAGAGGAATCGCGGCGCAGCCTTGGAACCTATAACATCCTCTGCCTCATCGATTTATGCCGAGAATGGGAGATTGAATTTCTTTACTTGGGGTATTTTATCCGCTCTGTATCGGCAATGAGCTATAAAGGCAACTTTCATCCCCACTATCTGTTGTTTGGCAATCAGTGGGTGCAAAAAAATGATTGTCGAGGGAAAGGATATGAATGAGTCCTATACATATCGAACATCGTCCTCAAAAGGATGGTGGCTGGCGCACGTCGATGGGACTTTGACGTGCAGTCTTTGTGCCCACGGCTGTCATTTGCAAGATGGTCAACGGGGGCTGTGTGGTGTACGGGTGCGGCGGAACAATCGGATCGACAGTCTGGTTTACGGTAGGATTGTCGCCGAACATGTCGATCCGATAGAAAAAAAACCTCTCTTCCATGTTTTGCCGGAAAGCCTTTCTTACTCAATCGCCACCCATGGCTGCAATTTTCGCTGCCTGCATTGTCAGAATGCCGGTATTTCCCAGGTGCCGCGCGATATGGCCGTCGAGGTCTCGGGCGTTTTTAGAAAGCCGGAAGCGATAATCGAATCGGCACTTGCCAGGGGCTGCCGGTCGATCAGCTACACCTATGTGGAACCGACGGTGTTTTTTGAATACGCGTATGATTGTTGCCTGGCAGCCGTTGCCAAAGGGTTGAAGAACATCTTTGTCTCGAATGGTTACATGACAAAAGAGGTGATAACCGAGCTCGCCCCGGTGCTGGCCGCAATCAATATAGATCTGAAATCCTTCAGTAATGCGTTTTATAAGAAGATCTGCGGCGCAAGGGTGCAGCCCGTGCTCGATAATATCGTTCGCTGCAGAGAGGCGGGGATTTGGGTTGAGGTGACGACCCTGCTCATTCCGGGGATGAATGATACCGATCGGGAACTTGCGGAGATTGCCTCTTTTCTGGCTGCAACTGATAAATCGATTCCCTGGCATGTGTCCGGCTATCATCCCGCCTACCGCATGACTGGGCCTCTCCCCACCCCGGAATCGACTCTTCAGCGAGCTCGACAGCTAGGGCTTGATCAGGGTTTGCATTACGTATATTCCGGCAATCGGCCAGGTTCGGGCGGCGAAGACACCTTTTGCCCCGGCTGTGGTCTTCTTCTTATTTCGCGTCAAGGATTCGCGGTAACGGTTAACCGTTTGCATGCCGGCTGTTGCCCCGCTTGCGGTCAACATCTTGCCGGCATCTGGTCATGATGGCGTTCACTTTGCGGTGGTCTTTCTCATGAACAGAGTTCGGCTGACCAAAGTGAGGAGGATGGCAAAAACAGCTGCGGCAACACCAAGCAGCACGTTAAAAAATGGTGGTGCTGCCAGGGCTATGCGGATTATCAAGGTGGAGAGGGCAAAACCGGAATTGCGGAAAATGGCATAAAAGGATGGTTGAAAGCACTGGGAGAAAAGAACGAGGAGGATGTCCGTAAGGATCAGAAGGGTGTAAAATTCATGGAAAAAATCGCTGCTTGAAGTGCCGGTGAAGGTGTCGAGAGCGCTACGGGTTCCCATAACTGCAAAGATACAGAGGAGAATAAGCGCGATCCCTTTTTTGGCGGCAACGAAGCCATAAAGATCACCCGGGCGCATTTTTTCATCTGAAATGCGGGTCTGAACCAGATAATAGTACCCCAGCAGGGCAAAAATAAGTAATGCCCCGAAGCCATCGGAGAGAATGTGCAAGATTGCTTGTTGATTGCCGGCAAAGGTTATCGGTTCAGGGAAATATGACAGTTCTTTAAAGGCGTTACGGAGCAGGATGAGGGAGAGGATTTCGAATTGTTTGCCGACCGATCGACTGAAGGAACAGGGGATCGTAAAGATCAGGCTGATAACTTCGAGAATCAGAACGACCGTAAAGGCGGCTTGGACAGCAAAAAAATGATTTTTGGGTACTGTAGTCGCCAGTGGCGTGGGAAGAAGATTGCGACGATTCAGTTCTATGGATATCAGGCTGAGAAGAAAGAAGATCACAAGAGCTATAGAGATTTTCTTGTGCATTTTTTCATGTTCCCAAAGGTGGTGCAAGGGATCAAAGATATACGTGATTTTTTCGTATAGAGAAGTCATGGATTGTTGGGATGAGACTCGTGAAATCGGATGGCAAATGGTGGGCACAACAGAAAAAGTCTAACACCATCAACTTGTAACATGAATTGTTGGTGATGGCAATTTTCTTGGCTGGGTACTTCAGGAGGGGAAGGGAGGTGGCGCAGCCGACCTCATGCAAGTCGGCTGTAAGTAAGGATGCAGTTGTCAGAGTTGAATCTCACCCCAAACATCAGCTTTGGCAGGTTCAAAGTTCATGACAAACTCGGTCCATCCAAAAGGCGCTTGGACAATCTCAATACCAACACTTTTACTGATTGGTTGACGAACTGTCCACCTGGGCCTGGCTTTGACCTTGAAGTGCTGCCCTTTCCCGGAAATAACGATTGAAAGCTGTTTGGCGTTGTCATTGAGTCGTTTAGGGACGTTTTCAACTTTCAGTCCGAAACGCGAGATGTCACTAATCGTACCAGTGAAAAATCCCATACCATCAGAAATATCTACATTCAGGTTGTCCACTTCCATGCGTTGATGCCGTCGTTTTTCCATTTTGATTCCTTGTGGTTCAACTGAAGGTTTAATCACGTTTAAACGAATACTAGATTTATCGGCAATTATTCTTATAATCTGGTTAGAAGTGTAGCTCTTCCTGAGGAAAAAACAAGGAAAAATGTGCAATTATTTTTCGTCAGGCTTCAGTTTCGCCCGAACGCCTATCAATCACAGAAAGTTATTTTTTTGAGCCGTCTGGTCTTTTTGATTCATCCTTTTCGTCGTCTAGTTGTCGCTCCCTGAGTTGCTTCCACCAATCAAGCCTCTTTTTTATCTCCTTTTCAAAGCCAAATGGTGAGGGGATGTAGTAGGACTTTTCCGGGAGAGAATCGGGGAAATACTTTTGATAGCTGTAATGATTGTCAAAATCATGGGAGTAACGGTAACCTTTATTGTACCCCAGCTCTTTCATTAATTTTGTAGGGGCGTTGCGAATGGTTAAGGGAACCTTGAGGTGGCTGGTTTTGGCAGCGTCTTCCCTGGCGGCGATATAGGCAGTTTCCAGGGAGTTGCTCTTCGGGGCAGTGGCTAAATATACCACGGCTTGGCAAAGAACGACAGATGCCTCGGGCATGCCGAGAAAATGCACGGCCTCTTTCACTGCCACAGCATGAACCAGCGCCTGGGGATCGGCTAGGCCAATATCCTCTGAGGCGATTCGCACCAGCCTTCTGGCCAGATAAAGAGGATCTTCCCCTCCCTCCAGCATCCTTGCCAGCCAATACAATGCAGCTTGAGGATCGCTGCCGCGAATCGATTTTTGCAAGGCAGATATAAGGTTGTAATGTTCTTCACCTCCCTTGTCGTAGAAAAAGCTGCGAGCAGTGTTCGCATTATTTAATGATTCCAATGAAATATTGTCAAATGCTTCGGCATTACGACAGACCATCTCTAAATCGTTCAGGACTTTTCTGGCGTCTCCACCAGCGTTTTCAGCAAGAAATTGTAAGGCAAGAGGATCAAAGGTCAAGTGTTTAGGGAGCATTGACATTGCACGAATAAGAATCTCATGGAGATTCAGGGTTGATAGCGGCTCAAGGACAAAAACATGACATCGTGACAGCAGGGCCGGAATGACCTCAAATGAAGGGTTTTCGGTGGTTGCACCGATTAATACCACCGCTCCCGATTCGACATAGGGCAGAAAGGCATCCTGCTGTGATTTGTTAAAACGATGGATTTCGTCTATAAAAACGATTGTTCTTTGGTTTCCGTGATTAAAGGTTTGCGCCGCTCTTTCCATGAGGGCCTTGACCTCGGTGATTTTACTATGCACGGCACTGCAGGAACAGAAGGTGTGCCTGGTTTGATTGGCTATTATCCTGGCAATGGTCGTTTTGCCGGTGCCTGGTGGCCCCCAAAGGATAAAGGAGCCATATTCGTCTTTTTCCAGCATCTGACGAAGCCAGGAGTTTGGAGCGAGGAGTTGTTCCTGGCCCATGAGATCCTGTATTTTTGTCGGCCGAGCTTTTTCCGCCAACGGTGCTTGCGGAGGATGACCGGTTTCTTCAAAAATTGACCCCTGCTTCATGATTCTATCCCCGGACATTGTGGCAAAGATAATGGTGGTGAAAACTCTTTCAGTTATCAAACGGGAGTGAATGTGTTGTAGTATTTTTGTAAGAAACCGGTGGCATTATGGGATTTACTAAAAACAATTATAATGAGTAACCAGGACGGTGGTCCAAGGAGATCGCCCGAAACGCTACAACGGAGGCAACAATACTACAAAGTATAGGAGTTAACTTTGCCTTGCCGACATACCGGGGAAAGACATCTTTGAAGTGGATGAAGATTTAAACAATATTGCAAAGAAGTCAATGATACTCTCCCTGAGTAAACCGATATGAACGACGCGTAACAACCTGTAAATTAATAAAAACATAAAAAAATTGCTGTTGTGATTATTTTTTATCTTGCCTTGCTAGGGGGAGAATTTTGATTTATAGTTACTCTATCATCTTTAGTAGAGATACTGAAGCTGGTCTCTCCTTTTGCCAGAAAAATACATGATTAAGGGTGATGGTATGTTGATGAATTCTTGTCAAATAAGGCAAAGAGCATTCACTCCAGGCACCTTGTTGAGTATTGCGTTTCTGACCCTCCTGTGTCCTTCGGTTGTTTTGTCTGCTTCATATATTGTCGGTTTGTAATGGGAGATGGTAATCAATACCATCAGGTCTGACAATCAGGTGACATGGAACAGTCGGGAATGTTAAGGCTGAAGGCAGGGCAGGAGCAGTTAATTTAGCTTTTGGCAGTCGTTTGGGTGCAAATTTCCGGGTTGCCAATGTCAGCAGCGTCAGCACTGGCGATGTTCGTATTTAATCGGGAACAGGGATCATCATTAATGATGTAGCAATGCCGGTAAGTTCTAACCAAAACCTCAACATTGCAACAGGAGGGAACGCTTCACATAGGGACTCTGTTATAATGAAGGAATGATTTTTTTGAGCAGCACATCACAAAAAAACATTGAAAAAGAGGGCACACATTATGAAAAAGACACTGTTAGTAAGCGCACTGGGACTGGTTATGGCAATGAGTGTTTCGACCGGTTGGGCAGCCTCGACTATCGACGGAAAGGTAACCAATACCGGGACAGTTGAACAGGCTGCCAATATCGCCATCGGCGAGGATAATAAAGCGGCGATGGGGTCTGTCAGCATCAAAGATTCGACGGTTGGCAAGACCGGAGTGGTAACCAATAAATCGGATGTCAAACAGGCCGCCAACATTGCCATCGGTAAAGGCAACGAAGCCAATATGGGCTCTGTCAGCCTGAAAAACGCCAAAGTCGACGGCAAATTGACCAACACCTCCACGGTTGAACAGGCCGCCAATATTGCTATTGGTGAGAAAAACAAAGCCAATATGGGTTCCGTCAATATGGAAGGTGGGTCGATTGGCAAGACCGGTGTGGTAACCAACAAATCGGATGTCAAACAGGCTGCCAATATTGCCATCGGCAAAGAGAATGTGGCCAACATGGGTTCAGTCAATTTGAAAGACGCCAAGGTTGACGGCAAATTGACCAACACCTCGAAAGTTGAACAGGCCGCCAATATTGCCATTGGTGAGAACAACAAAGCCAATATGGGCTCCGTCAATATGGAAGGTGGGTCGATTGGCAAGACCGGAGTGGTAACCAATAAATCGGACGTCAAACAGGCTGCCAATATTGCCATCGGCAAAGGCAATGAGGCGAACATGGGTTCAATCAACATGAAAAACGCCAAGGTTGACGGCAAACTGACCAACACCTCTGATGTCAAACAGGCTGCCAACATCGCCATTGGTGAGAACAACAAAGCCAATATGGGCTCCGTCAATATGGAAGGCGGATCGATCGGCAAGACCGGTGTGGTAACCAATAAGTCCACCGTTGAGCAGGCTGCCAATATTGCCATCGGCAAAGGCAACGAGGCGAACATGGGTTCAATCAACATGAAAAACGCCAAGGTTGACGGCAAACTGACCAACACCTCTGATGTCAAGCAGGCGGCCAATATCGCCATTGGTGAGAACAACAAAGCCAATATGGGCTCCGTCAATATGGAAGGCGGATCGATCGGCAAGACCGGTGTGGTAACCAATAAGTCCACTGTTGAACAGGCCGCCAACATAGCTATCGGCAAAGGCAACACGGCCAATATGGGTTCAATCAACATGAAGGAAGCCAAAATTGACGGCAAGGTTTCTAATACCTCCACTGTCAAGCAGGCTGCCAACATCGCCATTGGCGAGAATAATACCGCCAACATGGGATCAGTTGATATCAAGAACAGCACCGTCGGCAAAACTGGTGTTATTACCAACAAATCTGACGTCAAACAGGCCGCAAATATTGCCATCGGTAAAGGCAATGAGGCGAGCATGGGATCGGTTACTGTTGAATAGCAAAGAAGTGGTTGACGAAAAAGCACGAACCCTATTCTCATATTGATAATGATGTGAATGAATAGGGTTCGTGCCGAGGGCAGATGGTTTGATTTCAGTTATCCTTGATTCTCAAGCATCTTCATAGCAAACGAGAGATACGAATATGCAAACGATACGAGTATTACTGATGATGTCATTTTTCTCTTTTATTGCCATAAGTGGGCTGGATATGGCGCAGGGATCGGATTTGGATGATGGTATATCCAAATTTACGGATGACGGTATTGAAAAGGATGATGAAATGGGCAAACCGGATCAAAACATTAAATTTATTGTCATGAACGCCAAGGCCAAAGCCATGACTAAAAAAGGCGATAAGGACAAAATTGGGAGTAATTCCGGTGACGCGAACATGAACAGTGTGGTTTTGGGTGCCGGCAGTAAAGTGAAGGGAGATATTTATATTATCGACCAGAGCAAGGGACCCAAGACGAATATTTCTGACTAATGGCCAGGCAATTTTATCAAATGCTCTTCTTCAATATATTGGATAACTACATATGAGACAGAACAAAGCTGTAAATGTCAGTCAGTCGGTTGGTTTTACGAAAGCCAAGAGCGGGGTGAGTGTTTTCATGTTGAGCTTGGCTCTTGTTCTGCTGTCATCATGCGCTGAGATGAATCCCCAAAATGTCAATATCGAGCTTGAAAAAAGTGCGCCTGTAGTGAAGGTGACGAACTATACCCAGTCTTTGCTTGATCTTGGTCTGATGTCACAGATTTATGACACGGGACTCATGAAGGTACAGAGTCAGGATATCCAGGATGAAACAGGAACTTCGACGACCAGCGGTGGAGAGATCCAGCGCAATATTACTGAAATAATGAAAAGTACCCTCAACTCCATTGGCGGCAATGTCCGGTTCATTGAGTACAATCCGTCGTATATTCAGAACCAGATGGTGTCCGGATACAGCAGTTTTGATAATAAGGCGATACCCGATGTTGTTATCACCGGTGGCATAACCGAGTTCGATCGAGGGCTTGAGACCCGTGGAGAAGGCACCAACGTGGATGTTGAAGCGGAGTTTACCGGTGCACCGAAATGGTTCCCCTCCGAAACAGCCGGGATCAGCTATGGTGACACCTCGAAAACCGGAAAAGCGCGGATCACTTTGGACTTCAATCTCAAAGATTTCCAGACTTTGGCAGGAATTCCGCGAATGTCGACTACCAACAGTATGGAGGTTCATAAGGCCCTTCGCGAAGAGGAAGTTGGTATCACCCTGTTTGGCCCGACGTTTGGCTTGAAAGGTCAGATAAAAAAAGTTCAAGGGCGACATGAAGCGGTAAGGGTTCTTGTCCAGGTGAGCATGATTCAGATGATCGGCAAATATCTGGCCTTACCTTACTGGCGGTTGATGGGCGATGATGCTGCCCCTGATAAAACTGTTCTTGATTCCATATCGGAAACCTATCACCGTATGGGCCGTGAGGATCGGGTAGGTGCTGCGCAGCAGTGGCTAACCTTGCATGGTTACGATGTGACTATCAATAACAGAATGGACAGCAAGACCGTAGCGGCTCTCCAGAAGTTTGATGCTGCTTTAGGCTCTGCAGATCCGGGTGGAGTGAGTGAAGCACTGTTTACAAAGCTTTATTTATCGATCCCCGTCACCCGAGAGGCTTTCGGCAAAAGGCAGAGAATGAACGAATATTTTGCCAAAATGCAGAACGCAGCGCCGGAACCTGAAGAGCGAAAGGCTACGGCTAAGACCGCAAAGAAAGAGACACCAGCCGTTTCTCAGAAACAAACTTCTCCTGCCGTAGAGGCGGCACAAGCCGCTCCACAGCCCCAGGAGGTAGCGCAGGCGGCACCGGAACCTGTGGCTCAGAAAAAAGCAGCGCCAACCGCTGGACATACCACAGCGCCAGTAGTGGCTGCTGCAGCTGCTGCAGCTACGCCTACTCCCGCGGCAGTTTCACCACCTGCGGCCGCAGCCGCGGCGGCAGCTGCGAAACCGAAAAAATTTGGTCGCCAGCTTTCTGCCGATGAATGGTAAATGAAATCATCAACGCGCAACTGTTGCATCGTTAATAAAGAGGATTCTAAAGGAGCAAACAGCCATGTTATCAAAGAAGAAAGTAACTCTGGTGATGCTGGTTTTCGCGTTGGTGATTACTGGTACCGCTTGGGCGGGCAACAAGAAGATCATGTCGACCCGCGCCGCGAGGGTGCTTGCTGAACGGGCCATTGTCGAATCGGTATACGGCCTGAAAATTCGCTCAAGCGAAGAAGTCATTGACATGATTGCCGCCAGTTTTGTCGGTAAGACCGAATCGAAAACCGCAGCTGACATACAGGGCATCAAAATCGATGAAGTTGTTTACGATGCCGAGAAAGACATCGCCCAGGCTACCGCATCCATCAGTTTGGATGAGATTACCAATATTGACGGACAGGTTTTAAGCCTTAAAGGGAAAACCTTTAAGCGGGTGGGATTTGCCACATCAACACCTGCCAATGCCGGTCCGATCAAGGCGCTACGCGCCGCTGAACTTGACGGCTATAAGAATTTGGTGAAAACGGTAGTTGGTTTCACCCTTGAGAGTCAAACCACCGTTGAGAACTATATGCTCAGTTCGGATGTGGTCAAAGTCAAGGTTATGGCTACTACCTATCTTGCCGATTTAGTTGACTATGGCTGGGACGACGAAGGAAATGCCTTTGTAAAATTCAAGATTAATGTCAAGGATATCGAAGAGTTGCTTGGTGCAAAGATCCCCGGGGCGACTGAGTTTGTCGAGGTCGAAGGCCATGGTGCTGCCATCGATGATTTTTCAGCGGCGAAAAAGCAGGTTTCGACGGACACCAGCAACCCACCGACACCAAACAAACAACTGTAGACGATTTTTTCGGCTCATTCAGAATCAAATGGGGATCCTTATCCGCATTTGATTGACCCTTATCTTGATTGTCACTAAAACTATGGATAATTATAAAAGGATGTTACGGGATAGATTGATCTATTTTTCCTTGGGGGTTTTGAGTCTGGCAATTGTCGCCTTTTTGATGGGAGCGGCTACAGATTATCAAAACAGCAACAACACCACCCTGAACTTTGGAAGATATGCCATTTCCTCCTGGGCTACGCAACTCGACAACAAGAGTGGTGTGGTCGGTGCTTTTGTCTTGGATACCGTCTCGGGAGAAACAAGGACAGTCATGATACGTACATATGGCGATGTTCCAAAAAGTGAGTTTGTGAAAAATGACCTCAAAAAACCATTTAATGCAATTCAGTGAGACGCCTATGACGACGGTTATCCTCCTCCTGCGAATGACAACCGAAAATTGACCACCTGTGATCACCGAAAATTGACCACCCTGAATTAAAGAAAAAGAAGGGTGATAGGGTAGCACCCGCGATGGTTGTTTCCGGGGGCAGGAGAAACGGAGGGAGCCGTAGGCGACCGGAGTTTCTCCTGCCCCCGGAAGTCCCCTCCGTTGCAGATTTTACTTCTACAGCATAGCCTGCTTATACAATTTTCCTCGCTTTTTTACGGCTGTATTTTATTTTCTCTCGTGAGACATCATAAATAATTACGGGATAACTCCATCCATCAAGAGTGATCAGTAAATTCCCGTCGAGATCGGTGATCATTTTGACACTTTCAGGGTTGCCTGTTCCATCAAACCATGTTGTGGTCTCGTCGGTGAAGTCGGCGATTATCGTTTCCAGTCGACCCTTTTGCGGATTATATGTAAGGACTTCCATCTTCATTTTCCTTTGTTGCGTTGTTGCCCTTTGAGGCTTTCTTTCAAACGAAAACTATCCCACTGGCAATTGATGATATGTGCTTTGTGCGTCAATCGATCAAGAAGGGCCGCTGTCATCACCGGATCGCCGAAGACCTGTGTCCAGTCGGCAAAACCGAGGTTCGTGGTGATAATCACCGATCCTTTCTCCTGACGTTCGGCAAGAACCTGAAAAAGCAACTCTCCGCCTTCCTTGGAAAACGGGATGTAGCCCAGCTCATCGAGAATCAGCAGATCGTAACGTGCGTATCTGCCAATAATACGCTGAAGATCTTTCTCCTGCCGGGCTTCGATTAGTTCGTTCACCAATCCATAGCAGCTGACGAATTTGGTTCGGTAGTTGTTTCGGCAAGCTTCAATACCAAGCGCCGTTGTCAGATGGGTCTTGCCTGTACCACTGCGCCCAAGGAAAATGACATTGCGATGTTCCCTGATATATTCACATTCCGTCAACTGCCGTATCAGCCGAATGTCGAGATCGGGCACGGCAGCAAAATCAAACCCCTCCAAGGTCTTCAACAGAGGGAATTTCGCCTCCCGTACTCGGCGGCCCAGTCTGTTTTCCGCTCTTGCCTGAAGTTCGATGGTCGTCAGATCCAGCAAAAACTCATCGTAGCCGGGGCCGCTCTCTTTCGCCTGGCGTATGCTGCTTTCCAGATCCCGAGCGGTGGTTGCCAGGCTCAGGGCCTTGAGATTTTCACGCAATTCGATAATGATTGCGGTCTTCATTGCACACCTCCCAATACGCCATAGACGGTCACGTCGGGAGATGGCAGACTTGGCCAGTTGGCAAGTGGTGCTATGGTGGCTGCTGTCTCACCTGCATATATCAGCAGATGCCGGATACCCTCACTGCTGCAGATATTCTTTTCAAGAGCGAGTTCAACCGCAGTCTCCACCTCGTCGGCTTTGTAACGGCTATACAGCATCAGCACTGCTATGAAATCCTTGATTCCTTTGGTTTCCCCCTGTATGCGGCAGAAATCGGCAAGTAATTGATGCAGCGACTGTGGCCAATGTTCCCGCCATTGCCGAATTACTCGAGCACTGGAAAACGACATCGGACGTTGCTGGATCAGCTCAAGATAGTGCTCCGGAGCAAGACTCCATTGGTTGTTGGCAAACAATCGTTCATGGACAGCAAGTCTTTTGCCGTCTGCGAAAATCTCCACTCGGTCCACATGGATGAGTATCTTCAATCTGCGGCCTGTGTACTTCCACGGCACAGAGTAATGGTTCTTGTCTATCATTACCGTGGCGTATTTATCCACCCGAGCATCGCCTGGCTGGATATTGCTGTAGGCTATTTCCGGCGGTTCAAGAAGATGCACCTTCTCAGCTTCAAAGAGTTTGGTTACGCTCTCCGTACGCCCGGCCATCTTGTGAGAACCGTAAGCCAGGCAATCGGCGAGGATCTTTTCGTTCAGTTCCTCAAGGTTTTTCGCCTCCGGCACCGGTACCATGTAATTCCGGCGCGCAAAGCCTACCAAGCCTTCCACTCCCCCTTTTTCATTGCCGCTATCAGGAGTGCAAAAACGGGCAGAAAAACTGTAATACGCCTTGAATTTACTGAAGCTTTCCTGTTCAAGACGCTTCTTGCCATGAAAAACTTTACGGACCGCGGTCGTTAAATTATCGTAAATCAGGGTCGGATAAATCCCACCAAAAAATTCGAAGGCCTTGATATGGCCGTCAAATAAAGCCTGCTGACGTTCACAGGCATAGAAACGGACAAAGTGTTTCCCGGAATATTTGCTCCGCATGCAGAAAAATTTCAATCGGACTCTTTCCCCTCCCAGAACCGCCATCGCAGTGCCCCAATCCACCTCTGCTTCTTGCCCCGCATCCGGTTCACAGGCAATGAATACCTGGTTCGATAAACCAAGCCCCAATTCCATTTTACCATCCGCACATAGCGGCGGACATTGGACTCACTGCCCTGATAGCCCTGCTCTGTTCTCAATCGATTGTAGACTCGCCGCGCCGTGTGACGTTGCTTTGGTGGTTGATCCTTGTCCTTTAGCAGCCATTCTTCGACAACAGGACGGTATGGTCCCAATATCGGAAACAGCTGCTCTTCACGCTCCTTGTACCCCCACGCTTCTCCTCTCAGGGCTTTTTTGATTGTGTTTCGCGAATGACCGGTCTGCCTGGCCAGCTCGCTGATATTCTTGCCATAGACCCTTTGGGCCGTCCTGATGTATTCATATTGATCCATCTTGAGCAACTCCTCACCCCCTGGCTGAATGTAAAAAAATATGACATTCTAACCGAAGATGCCTTGCTCAGGGTGATCAATTTTCGGTAATCACTACCCTGCTTTGCTGGTCAATTTTAGGTTAG
>CAWDST010000028.1:0-102016 GCA_963804965.1 uncultured delta proteobacterium | reverse complement strand
CGCCGATCAAGCCTCGTCGTCGCCAATGAATGACAAAATATTGACACCCCGGCCGAGGAAAAATCTTTGACAATTACCCCACCAACCGGTACTCCTCATTTTTCACTCGGCAAGGACGTCCAAAATCCGGAAAATGTGCAGTGGTGGTAAATGCAACACTCCTCCTTGAGACAAAAAATCAGGCAACTCTTCCTCGTCGGATTCGCGGGCGACTCCCTTTCATCGACTCACCCGATAATCGCCGACATCAGAGAGGAAAAGCTTAGGCGGTGTCATCCTCTTCGACCGCTTTCTCGCAGAAAAAAAAGGATCCATAACATTATCAACCCGAAACAATTGCAAAGGCTTACCACCGATCTTCAGGACCTGGCCGGCGGGCATCTTCTCATTGCGGTTGATCAGGAAGGCGGTAAGGTGAATCGATTTCGCCAAGAAAAAGGTTTTCCGATCACCCTTTCAGCTGCTGAACTCGGGAGCATGGCGGATATTCAGACAACCGTGGCAAGTGCCAGGCAGACCTCACGAATGCTTCGCGCAGCGGGGGTAAATTTGAATTTGTCGCCGGTAGTCGACCTCAACGTTAACAAGGACAACCCGATTATCGGGTGCTTTGGCCGCCGTTTCCGACAACAGCCGGACGGTTGTTGCCCCCATGCAGCTGCCTGGATCAACGAACACCGGGCTCTGGGGATACAATGCTGCCTCAAGCATTTCCCCGGTCACGGCAGTTCCCCTTAGCGATTCGCATGTCGGTTTTGTCGATATCGGTCGTTCCTGGAGCGAAAGTGAACTTGAGCCTTATCGGCTATTGATCGATACTGGACATGCCGAGGCGATTATGGTTGGCCATCTTCTTAACAGGAATTTCGATGCGATTTACCCGGCAACCCTGTCCAGCACGACCATCGGCAGACTGCTCCGCCAGGATCTGCATTTCACCGGCCTCATCATCTCCGACGATATGCAGATGAAGGCGATAACCGACGGCTTCGGCTTGCAGGCAGCCTGCTGCAAAGCACTCGCCAGGCGTAGATCTGCTGATCATCGGCAATAATCTGGTGCATGATTCCGGTATATTCGTTAAAACAAAGGAGGCGGTGCTGAGGGCGGTTCACTGCGGAGAAATATCGGAACAACGGATAGAAGATGCCTACAGTGTCGTGCAAAAATTCAAACTCTCACTGAACTGTCGGCATGCCTCACAATAACCGCCATAACCCTTCCAGCCACTCGGTCGACAACCTTTAATGGGCCCGGTAACGCTGCAGCGGCTTCGGATTCGCTCCACTGCCGAGAAACCTGCCGACGATCGTCGATAATTCGCGCATTGAAATGGGTTTCATGCAATATTCATCGATGCCGGCGGCAACTGCAGCATCCTTGGAAACCTGATCCGAATAACCAGTTATGAGAATTATGGGGATGTCCGGTCGCAACCTTTTGACCTTTTCACTCAATTCGAGTCCAGTCAATTCGGCCATTGTCAAATCGGTGACAAGCATATCAAATTGCTCGGGCTCCTGGGAAAACAAGGCAATCGCCTCTCCCGGAGAGGTTTTGCCGACGACCGTATAACCGAGACTTTGCAGGATTTCTCCGGTCACCTGTACCACCTGCTCTTCGTCGTCAACGAGGAGAATTTTTCCCGATCCGCATTGCATTCGCCTAGAGAAACGATCTGTTCGATGGCTGTTTCTTTTTGCGCCACTGGCAGAAAAACACGGAAATTCGAACCCTTGCCAACTTCACTTTCGACTTTAATCAAACTCCGCTCCAACAGCTAACAATGCCATGCACCATGGCCAGTCCCATACCGGTACCGCTGGTTTTTTCTTTGGTGGTGAAATAAGGTTCAAAAATTCTGTCGAGGAGTATCATCATCTACCGCAACCAGTATCAGCAACACTCAGTTCCAGGCCATTCCTTGCCTTTCTCCGGTCTGTCGAGCAAGAGCCAATTTCACCTTCAGAACGCACCATGTTTGCCGGACATGGCGTGTGAGGCATTCGTACAAAGATTAATCAGTACCTGATGAGCTGTACCGGATCAATAAAGACCCGTCCGCAGTGTTTCATCGATCTTTTCCTGAATAACAATGGTGCTCGGCAAGGTAGCCCGCATGAGTTTCATCACCTCTTTGACAATGGGATGAATATACTGCAGCACCTCCTTCTTCTCGATACTCCGCGAAAAGACCAGAACTTGTTCCACCAAAGACTTTGCTCTTTTCGCCGCCTTGAGAATTTCTTGGAGATAATCGAATACCGCCTGATCGGCAATGCCGTCCTGCTTCATTTTCAAGCGGATGATTTCCGTGTAACCCATGATCGGGGTGAGTACATTATTGAAGTCATGGGCGACCCCTCCGGCCAGGGTGCCAATGGCCTCCATTTTCTGGGTGTGACGCAGTTCCTCTCAAGCCGTGATAATGCTCCGTCACATTCTGAGCGATGCCGATCATTCCCGAAACATTGCCATTTTTATCTTTTACCGGCGAGGCAGTGATGTCAAAAACAACTTCGTCCCCATCCATTCCAAATATACCGGTTCTCTGGACACTCGATTCAATTTTTCCAGACTGTACGCTCTGCTGAAAGGCACAGGAAGCACATTTCTCATTTTTCGAACAAAAAATATCATGGCAACTCTTACCGATCGGGTCAGAGTAACGAAAGTTGGTCGCTTTATTGACCCATTGGGCCTTCATGTCACGATCGAAAAGGATGAGAATTCCGGAAAATCCCTCAACAATGGCTTTTTTCTGCGCCTCGCTCTCAAAGAGTGCATCAACCATTTCTACTTTGTCATTTGATTCCAAGGTGTCTCTCTTTTTGATAAGGCAAGGATATTTCCCTTCATTCGGAACTCATTGACGAACACGCCGTCTTTCATCCGATTGTATCATTTGACCACGCTTTATACAAAAAGGTATTGCAGAGTTCTGCAAATTTTCCCGGCATCTACAATCGACGCTCCAGGCGGTACCGCCAGCCCTTTCTCTTGACTCTTGCCCAACCATTTCTTATAAATTGTGCAAGACATTCGCAGACCAGAGTGAAACCCCGACCCCGATGAACGGGCCAAGGCTCTTCACGAAACATACTTGACAGGAATCATGCAAATAATTTTTCTGAGGGCCTGACCTAAGCACCGCAAAAACTCCCATGAAATTGATAAACAACAGCTCCTCTTCGAATACTCCGGACCGTCCGGAAATCGCCTATCCCTGCATATGGTCTTACAAGGTTATCGGTGAAGATAGCGCACAATTACGAAAAATCATCATCGCCGCCTGTTCACCCCATGCAGTGCTTATAAGCCACTCCCATTCAAGCTCAACAGGGAAATACCACAGCATCAATGCCGAGCTGGTCGTTCCCGATGAGATGGTTCGACTGAGAATATACGAAACCTTAAAAAGCAATTCTGCCGTTAAAATTATCCTCTGATAGATACCCAAACATGACTAGCGAAAAGATAAACAAGAATTCGCAGCTTCTTACCGCCCTGCGGGAAGCCGTGGGGGTGGTTCAGATGGTTTTTTTCAAGGAGATTCGCTCCCGTATTGCAAAGAAAAAGCCTGATGCTCCGGCAGTGCATCTCTCCGGCTTGGCCGGTGCCGTCACTAATGAGGTGTTCGGCACGCAGAACCCGGAGAGCAAATTTATCCGCTTCCGCACAGAGAACTGGGGTGAAATCGAGCAAGAGATACTGGCCTTAAAGGACGAACTGCCGGAACTGTGTGCCGATGTCACCGATGCCTTGCGCATCCAAACCCTCTGTGACCGTCAGGAGGGCAATGACAGCTCACAAACCCTTGTTCGGGCCAAAGAGTTCGGTTTTCTCATGGAAAATCGCGATGTCCCCCTGCCATCTTCGTTTATGGTACTGGCAAGGGCTCTCGGAGAAAGGCACGAGCTCATCATTCCGCCGGCTCAAATCACCCCGGAGCAGGATGCGACAATGGTACACTAGCGTGAGTTTACCGGGATTACTCCTGATGGGCAATTTTTTTAAGCGCCTAGGCAGGAGAATCCACCAATAATTTCGATTTGTTATCTGTATGTCGAAAACGCTCTTGCCAGTTCAAATATGTATAGCAAACTATAATTTTCTCTATCGCCGATTTGCCTGGCTATCCAGGGCTCTGGTTCGTAAAGATGGGATAATAACAAATCGGAGTTATATGCATTAAAATGCTTATATTGTATGATATTAAATGGATCGCTCAGACTAATCCCAGGATAGCCCCATCAAGGGCACATTGATAAAATAGACCTTGACGACACGGCTGCATTATTGTATAGCAAACTATTATGGCAAGCCTTCAAACCATCCGCGTAAAGGGCAACACATATTATCGGCTCGTCACTTGTCAGCGTATCAATGGCAAGCCTACCCCCGTTGTGCTGGAATACCTGGGTAAGGCCGATGATATTCTCAAGCGCTTGGAAGGAACCGACGAAGCCCAAGTCCGTTCGTGGTCCCATGGTGCCGTGGCAGCTCTCTACGCGCTGGCCGGCGAACTGCAAATCGCCGCCATCATTGATCGTCATCTCGCCAAAGCGGGTAGACGAATCCGTCCTCCCTCCACGAGGTCCGGATCCTCTGCCCCTCAGACCAATGACGGCCTTACCGTGGGCCAGTCCCTCACCTTGGCCAGCATCGGCCGTGCCTGCCATGCCACCAGTAAGCGTGCCTTTGCCGGCTGGGCGAGGACAACCACCCTTGGACAACTCGCCGGCGTTGATGCCGATCGGCTCACGAGTCAGCATTTTTGGGACCAGATGGACCAGTTACCGGTTGAGCTCATTGAGGCTATCGAGCGGGATATCGTCGCTGATGTGATCCAGCGCTTCGATCTCTCACTCGACACACTGCTCTTCGACGCTACCAACTTCTTCACTTTCATCGCTTCCTCCAATACCCGTTGCGAACTCCCCGCGCGAGGCAAACAAAAGCAGAAACGCACCGATTTAAGGCAAGTCAGCGTTGCCCTGCTATGCTCGCGCCAGCATGGTATCCCGCTTTTGCATCGGACCTATGCCGGCAACGTCGCTGATTCGACCTGTTTTGCCGAAATGCTCGGCTCACTGAAACAGCGGATGGTCGATCTGCGCTGCAACTTCGACGACCTGACGGTTGTCTATGATAAAGGCAATGTTTCGCAAGCCAACCAGCAACAGGTTGACGGCTTGAAGCTCCACTACGTTTCCGCGCTCACCGTTGCCAGCCAACGCCAACTTGTCGATGAGGCAAACCTTCAACTCGTTCCCGTTGAGCTGGAACCGGGCGAGACCGTGCCAGCCTATCGCACCAGGAAAAAAATTTGGAGTGCCGAACGTACCGTCGTCGTGCTCTGCTCCGAGCGATTACGCCAGGGCCAAATTGCTGGGGTGATGCAGCACGTTGAAAAAGCTTTGAGAAAGCTTTCAGGTCTTGCCGATATGCTGCGGCGAGGTACACAGAAACGCTCCCGTGCGCAGATTCAGCGGGATATCGAAAATGACCTCAAGGGTCGGCAGCACCTCAGCCAAGTCATCCGTTTTTCGCTTGAGGGCGAGGACCCGCATCTCGCGCTTTCCTTCTCCTTCGACCAAGCAGCCTTGGACATGCTGGCTGAAAATACTTTCGGCCGAGTTGTGCTGATGACTGACCGCCACGAATGGAGCACAGCTGAGATCATCCGCGCATATCACGGACAGGCCGCCGTTGAAGCGGTGTTTGCCCATCTCAAGGACCCAGCTCACCTTGCCTTGCGGCCCCAACATCACTGGACTGATCAAAAATTACACGTGCATGTCTTTACTTGCATCCTCGGCTACTTGCTTGCAACGCTTCTCCATCTCCGTGCCCATCGCGCCAAAGCACCTTACGCAAGTATGGAGAGCCTTTTGGAGGCACTCGAGCAAGTTCGCAGGGTAATGATTGTTCGCCAATCTCCCATTCGTACAGGCAAGCGAGCTGCTGCAAAGCGAGTCACGTATAAGCTTGAGGAAATTGAGCCCGACATCGCTCCTCTTCTTCCCATTTTAGGAGTGACGGGTTAGTTTGTATATACAAGTCTAGTCGAAAATGTTTTGACATTACAATATTATATGCAATATTTACGCAACATTATCGGTAAACTCACGCTAGACCCTTTGCCAATAATAGGAGATGCAAGTACTGGAAAAATCACAATCCTCCCGCCCAGTAAGATTTACTATAATCGACAAGGACAATGGATAGTCGCTGAAAAACATCTCGTAATAAAAGATGACCAGCGGAAAAGTAACGTACCTCTATGACCTGATGGACGCCGCTTACGATGCGAAACGGATTGACGAAACCAGCCGGAAACTGGGGCATGTGCCGCTCATTGACAAAAATAGTCGTGGCCAAGAGATATTACCTATGGCACCTCACGAAGCAGAGCGCTATAAAATCAGGTCTGGCGCTGAACGGGCGAACAGTCGGTTGAAAGAGGATATCGGCGCCAATAATGTAATGGTCAAGGGGCATAGCAAGGTATCTCAGCATCTGATGTTTGGCGTCATCACACTGTTTGCGGACCAGCTTTTGCGTCTGATCGGATAAATTGCCAAAGAACAGAAATCGCATAACCACGGGAGGGGTACGTTTAACAGTGAGGAATATTTAACAAATTTCAATCCAACACTAAGGACAGAGGGTTATTCAGACAAATAAGCCATGAAAAAGATAGGCGATTTCTTGACACTTCGCATGGGGCTCATTTTGCAAGAGGCTCTGGTACTGATAAAACTAAGATCCGACTTGATTGACATGATGTTCCCTTTAGATTTTATCTCAATCAGCGTTATCGATGATAAAAGGGTATCCCCTGGCCATCCTCCGTCTGTCAACATACCTCATGGTTGAGCTAATTCCTGAGAGGGTAGGATAGGCTAACAGCAGAGAATTGTTCAGAAATAGAGCAACTACAAAGAAGAGCTTCCAAAGAACACCTCTCAAACGTTCAACGGATCTCCGACGAAAGGTGTCTACTATAAATCTTTGAAACCACATCGTATAATCGTGCCCAGTTTGTTTTGAAACACCCGATCAAATTCTCCTCCGCCTAAGAATGCCGTTTTTCTCCCCTAACTGAAGTTCCGGTTCGGTCACGAGGTAAATACGATTTCCCGGATTGCCCTTTTCAAGATTCTTTCCCTCTTCGTCTCGCATCCCGGTAATTTGTAGCGGCTGCACGGTAATACCGCGATGCATATATTCGACCTGCTCGCCCGGCGCGAGCTGATTGCGCAATTCCACCAGCGGAGCCGTACCGGGCTGCAGAACCACCGCAACCGGCTCATAGCTTTGTGATGCCCGAGAAGACTGATAGAGCATTTCCGAGCTGCCCGGTCGTTCGGAGATAAAATTCTCGGTCACCCCCCGTGTGCCGGTGCGATGGATCTCCGCCATAAACTGCTCCGGCAGACGGATGGCCGCCGGGTTCTCCCACGCCTCAATCGGCAAGGCGGAAAGGTAATCGAGGGCTGCCCGGTATACTCGAACCGTTCCACCGACATAGAAGATCGATTTCATCCGGCCTTCGATCTTCAGGGAATCAACACCCGCGGCAACCAGCTGCGGCAGCATTTCCAGAAGACAGAGATCTTTGGAATTAAAGATGTAGGTGCCGCGATCATCTTCCTCCACCGGAAAGTATTCCCCAGGCCTTTTCTCTTCGACCAGGGCGTAGCTGAAACGGCAAGGATGGGCGCAGTGACCGCGATTGGCATCGCGGCCGGTCATGTAGTTGGAGAGCATGCATCGTCCGGAATAGGAGATGCAGAGGGCGCCGTGCACGAAGATCTCCAGTTCACCGACCGTCTGCCCGCGAATCATCTGGATTTCGGCAAGGGACAATTCCCTCGCCAGGTTCAACCGGACAACCCCCTGGCTCAGCCAGAAGGCGGCGGCCGCATGGTTGGTGACATTGGCCTGGGTGGAGAGATGGATCGGAAGGTCCGGCACGATTTTGCGTGCCATATCGAGAATGCCCGGATCGGAAATAATCAAGGCATCGACACCCATTTTGGTGAGAGAGAGGAGGTACGCATCCAGGCCTTCGAAATCTTTATTATGGGCGAAGATATTGACCGTCACATACACCTTGGCACCGTGCGCATGGGCGTATTTCACTCCCTCCCGCATCATCTCTTCGGTGAAGTTTCCGGCCTTTTCCCGGAGGCTGAACTGCTTGCCGCCAAGATACACCGCATCGGCACCGTAGTGCACGGCGGTCACCAGTTTTTCATAGGTCCCGGCCGGTGCGAGCAACTCCGGCAGCACCGGGCGTCGGCCTTTGCCGCTTTCATTTTTATTCATGGTCGAGTATTGTGAATTGTTGTTTTTCTGTACCTTTCAACCCCCTTCATAGAGCACTTGGCCTGAGATTGCAAGAACGACAGTGAGCAAAACACCTATAGGCATAGCCATGAGCGGCGGCGTCGATTCAACCGCCTGCGCCCTGCTGCTCCGCGAAAAATACCGGGTCGAGGGCTTTTTCATGCACCTTGGCCAGCCCAATATTGCCATGCAGGAGGAACGGGTCCGGTCCCTCGCCGAGCGCCTCGGCATCCCCCTGCACGTAATCGATCTGCGCCGGCCCTTTGCCGAAAAGGTCCTTCATTATTTTTCCGCCAGCTACTTCCAGGGACTGACCCCCAACCCCTGCGTCATCTGCAACCGGGAGATTAAATTCGGACTGTTTCTCGACACCATACTCGCCGCCGGGATGACCGCCATGGCCACCGGCCACTATGCGAGAATCGACAAATCCGGCAACATCTCTCGCTTATTCATGGGCCTCGACCCGAAAAAGGATCAATCCTATTTTCTCTCCCGTTTGAGCCAGGAGCAGTTGGCCAGGATTATTTTTCCCCTCGGCGAGCGAACCAAGGAAAGCACCTATCTCTTGGTCGAGGAGCACGGCTTCGATGATTTCCAGGGGCTGGAAAGTCAGGATGTCTGCTTTCTCGGCAAACGAGAGATCGGCGAATATCTCGAAGACCTGGCCCCTGCGGGCGATGCAGCCGGGCCGATTCTCTCCACGGCCGGCAAACAACTGGGCAGCCACCGGGGACTTTTTCGCTATACCATCGGCCAGCGGCGGGGTTTAGGAATCGCCGCCGAGGCGCCGCTCTATGTCGTCGGGCTCGATGTCAAGGCGAATGCGGTCATCGTCGGCAGCAACCAGGAACTTTTTCGAGACCGCATTTGGGCGGAAAATTTTCACTGGCTTGCTGGTTCTCCCACCTGATACCAATAAAAATTATACAGTGCGCATCCGTTACAGTCACCCTGGTTCCATGGCACGACTTGCGCTGCAGGGTGATGGTGCCGGGGAATTTTTTTTCGATGAGCCACAACGGGCCGTCACCCCCGGCCAATTTGCCGTGATCTACGACGACAGCGAGCTTCTCGGCTCAGGCATCATAGTTGGGGAAAAATCACCGCTATGAAGAAGGTGCTTATTACCACCCTTGGCTGCAAGGTCAACCAATACGAATCGGCAGCCTTCAAGACCGCCTTTGCCGAGGCCGGTCTCACCATAGTCGCCAAAAACGGCCAGGCGGACATCGTCGTCGTCAATACCTGCGCGGTAACCGGCAGCGCCGGGGCGCAATCCCGTCAGGCCATTCATCAGGCGCTGCGCAAAAATCCCCAGGCGGAGATCATTATTTGCGGCTGTTATGCCGAGATCGCCGCGAAAGATCTCGCTTTGGACGAAGAGCTGCGAGGCAGGGCCTATACGCTGATCGGCAACAGCGAAAAGGACCAGCTGGTGCCCCTCGCCCTGGCGGGCGCACCCCCCGGCCCGCGGCTGGTGCTCGGCAATATCGCCCACGCCAAGGAAATCTGCCGCTTGCCGGTCCGCCGTTTCGGCGACCGAGTGCGTGCCTACCTGCGCATCCAGGACGGCTGCGAAAGTTTTTGCACCTACTGTATCGTTCCCTACACCCGGGGTCCGAGCCGCAGTCTGCCGCCCGGCGAAGTCCTCGACCAGGCCAAGGTTTTTGCGAGCGAGGGACACAAGGAGATTGTCCTCACCGGTATTCATCTCGGCAATTACGGCAAGGATCTCCTGGAGAAGACGACCCTCGTCACACTTCTTGACCAGTTGACCTTGACCACTCCGGAGGTCGCCTATCGTATAAGCTCTCTCGAACCGCTGGAGATCGACACAAAACTCCTCACTCTCATGCGGGAACGGAGAAATATCCAGCCCCATCTGCACATACCCCTGCAAAGCGGCCACGACGAGATTCTCAACCGGATGAACCGCCGCTACAGCACCGACCAGTTCCGCGAGGTCGTGGCCCTCTGCAAAAAATATCTGCCGGATGCGGCCATCGGCATCGACATCCTGGTCGGCTTTCCCGGCGAAACCGACAGCCATTTCGCCGACAGCAAAGCTTTTTTGCAATCCCTTGACTTCACCTACCTGCATGTCTTCCCCTACTCCATCCGTCCCGGCACCAAGGCTGCCGAGTTTGCGGGGCAGGTGGCGAAAAGAGTAAAGGACCAGAGAGTGGCAAGCCTCAGGCAACTGAGCGAGGACAAAAAAACCGCTTTTTGGCGCAGCCAGTTGGGCCGCACCTGGCCGGTACTGGTTGAAGGTCGCCGGGACAAAGACGGGATGTTAAAGGGTTTCACCGCCAACTATATTCCCACAACTTTTGCCGGCCCGGACCATTTGCTGCACTGTATTATACCGGTCAAGCTTCTTGAATTAAAAGAAAACTCCGTCATGGGAGAGATAAACAGAAAGATGAAGATAGAAATCATTGCCATCGGCGACGAATTGACCTCCGGAAGAATTCTCAATACCACCAGCGGCTTTGCCGCCAGAAACCTCTTTGAGGCCGGCTATGAGATCTACGGCATGAACACCATCGGCGACACCCCCAGCCTCATCGGCGAGGCGCTGAAACAGGCCCTGAGCAGGGCCGATGCGGTCCTGGTAACCGGCGGCCTCGGCAGTACCGACGACGATCTGACCAATGAAGCGGTCTCCAAGGCTCTTAATCGGCCGACTATGCCCAATTTTGAGATCCTCTCCAACATCCGTACCCACCTTGACGAAATTACCAGCACCCCGGTCAGTCAGCTGGAAAAACTCGCCTGGCTGCCATCGGGGGCCGAAGCCCTCAGCCCGAAATCGCAAATGGCCGGCTACCAGCTCATCCATGACGACAAACCGATTTTTTTTCTCCCCGGTATCCCCAGCCAAATGAAGCACCTCCTGGTCGAACAGGTCCTGCCGAAGCTGGCAACCTGGCAAAAGGACCACCGCCTGACCACCTACCAGCGCATCTTTCGCATCTTCGATCTGCCGGAGGTCGAGGTAAACCGCCGAATCACCACCCTTGATCTCAGCCCCGACGTGCATATCGGCTATTACCCGGTTTTTCCGGAGGTGCACTTAAGCCTCATCGTCCGCGACAAAAAAAACAACAACGCCAGACGATTGTTCAAATCCTCCTGCCAGGCCATAGGCACCGTACTCGGCGATTCAATTTATGGTTATGACCGGGACAATATGGAGATGGTTGTCGGCAAATTGCTTGTTGACCGCGATCTCAAACTGGCGGTTGCCGAATCCTGCAGCGGCGGCCTGATCTGCCGGAAAATCACCGACACTCCCGGCAGTTCCGCATATTTTCTCGGCGGAATCGTTTCTTATGCCGACAGCATGAAAATCCACTACCTCGGGGTTTCACGAAAGCTGCTTGAGGCACACGGGGCCGTCAGCAGAGAGACGGCCGAGGCTATGGCGGTCAGGAGTGCGAACCGGAAGTGGTGCCGATATTGCTCTGGCGGTAACCGGCATAGCCGGACCGGCAGGCGGCACTGCAGACAAACCGATCGGTACAGTGTATATTGCCATTGCCACGGAGGAGGACAATTGGGTTACCAAGTTCCACTTTCGCGGTGACCGAGAGCATATCAGGGAAATCACCGCCCAAAGCGGTCTCGATCTGATCAGAAAGTATTTGCTGCAAAAAATCGACCGACGCCGATAAACATTCACATCGACACCTTGGCGATATGCTAAGATTTTTGTTTCTTCCTCGGTGTATGGTAATGAATTGCCGGTTACACAACTGAACAACCACCATTTGCAAATCAATCACTCTTTATCTTGGAGAACATTATGGCCGTTAGCCCTACAAAGGAAAGAATCAGCAGCGTCGACAATGCAATCAGCCAGATCCAACGACAATTCGGCAAGGGCTCGATCATGCGTCTCGGCTCGAACAGAGATCGAGAACATCCCGGTCATTCCCACCGGTGCCCTCAGCCTCGACATCGCCCTTGGTGTCGGTGGTTTCCCAAAGGGACGGATCACCGAGATCTACGGGCCGGAATCCTCGGGCAAAACCACCCTGGCCCTGCAGGTTGTGGCCGAGGCCCAGAAGATGCGGCGGCGCCGCCGCCTTTATCGACGCCGAGCACGCCCTTGACACCAGCTTATGCCCAGCGACTCGGTGTCGATATCGACAACCTGCTCGTCTCTCAGCCGGACTTCGGCGAACAGGCCCTGGAGATCGCCGAGATCCTCATCCGCTCGAACGGCGTTGATGTCATCGTCATCGACTCGGTCGCCGCCCTCGTGCCCAAGGCCGAGATCGACGGCAATGTCGGCGATGCCCATGTCGGCCTGCAGGCCCGGCTGATGTCCCAGGCCATGCGCAAATTTACCGGCGTTCTCAACCGCAGCAATACCGTCCTCATCTTCATCAACCAGATCCGCATGAAGATCGGCGTCATGTTCGGCAATCCCGAGACCACCACCGGCGGCAACGCCCTGAAGTTCTATTCCTCGCTGCGCCTTGATATCAGCAAGATCGGCCAGATCAAAGAGGGTGACGACATCATCGGCAACCGGACCAAGGTCAAGGTGGTAAAAAACAAAGTCGCCCCGCCCTTCAAGGAGGCAGAATTCGACATCATCTACGGTGAAGGTATCTCCAAGATCGGCGATATGCTCGATCTGGCCACCGAACCTGGAAATTGTCGAAAAGAGCGGTTCCTGGTACTCCTACAAGGATGAACGAATCGGCCAGGGCCGGGAAAATGCCAAACGTTTCCTCACCGACACATCCGGAGATGTGCACCGAGATCGAAACCAAGGTACGACTCGCCTACGGTCTTGCCCCGGCCACGCCGCATCTGGCTGTGCCAACCGACACCCCTGTGGCGCCTGCCGGAGCGGCCAAACCCTTTCTGAATAACAACAGCAGTCTCATTGGGGTTTATGGTGCGTCGACCATAAACCCCATAAACCAAGCACTCCTCCACCCGTGGCCGTCATGATTACCAGAAAATCTGAAACAACCTATGATGTCATAATTGTCGGGGGCGGCCCCGCCGGTCTCTTTGCCGCCTATTATCTTGTGTGAACATTCCAGCCTGAAGGTCCTGGTGATTGAAAAGGGCAAATCGCCTCGCTCAAGCGGAAATGCCCGATCAAGGACGGTGGCTGCCATAAAATGCCGACCCTGCAATATCCTCTGCGGTATCGGCGGCGCGGGACTGTTTTCGGACGGCAAACTCAATTTCATCCATAAACTTGGCAAAACCGATCTCACCCAATTTCTCGACACCTCGGCGGCCATGGCCCTCATCGACGAGACCGAGGCAATCTTTAATCTCTTCAACATGGATGGCAAAGTCTTCCCGACCGATATGGAAAGAGCGCTGACCATTCGCAAAGAAGCCCGAAAACAGGGCATTGATCTGCTCATCATCAAACAGAAGCATCTCGGCAGCGACAACCTCCCGGCCATATCACCAAGATGGCCGACTATATAGCCGAAAAGGGCGTGACCTTCCACCACTCAGAGGAGGCGAAAGAATTGATCGTCAACAATGGCATGGTCGAAGGGGTGAAAACCAACCGGGGCATTTACCGGGCGGCAAACGTCATCCTCGCCCCCGGCCGAGTGGGGGCCGAATGGGTTGCCGGGGTGGCAAAGGACCATGGCATAGAGGTTTCCCAGCGAGGGATCGAGGTCGGTGTCCGGGTGGAAGTGCACAATGAGATCATGCAGGATCTCTGCTCGATCATCTACGACCCCACCTTTTTTGTACGCACCTCGAAATACGACGATCAAACCAGGACCTTCTGCACCAACCTCGGCGGTTATGTCGCCTTGGAGAACTATCAGAATTTCGTCTGTGTCAACGGCCATGCCTATATGGACAAGAAATCCGACAACACCAATTTTGCCTTCCTCTCCAAGGTCGTGCTCACCGACCCGGTGGAAGACAACCAGGCCTACGGCGAATCGATCGGCAAACTGGCAACTCTTATCGGTGGCGGAAAACCTATCCTGCAACGCTACGGCGATCTGAAACGGGGCCGACGGTCAACCTGGAATCGGGTAAAAAACAGTTATATCGAGCCGACCCTGAAAAGCGTCACCTGCGGCGACATCGCCATGGCCCTGCCGGAAAGAATACTCACCAACCTCATCGACGGCCTGGACCAGCTAAACCAGGTCATTCCCGGGGTAGCCAACGATGAGACCCTGCTGTACGCCCCGGAAATCAAATTTTTTGCCACCCAGGTAACCACCGACAACAATCTGGAAACCGCTATCAAAGGCTTGTTCGTTGCCGGTGACGGACCGGGAGTTGCCGGAAATATTGTGTCGGCGACGGCGACCGCCTTAATCCCGGCAAAAACGATCATCACGCGAAACTCTTAAAAGCCCCTTGCGTGCCTTTTTTTCTGTTTTACTGTTGACTCTTGTTGAGCAGCTGCTCTCTGCAGTGTGATGTAAGAATAATTACTATTGTCTTTAAATTTTCAAAAGGAGAAGGAAATGCAAAAATGGGAATGTCCGTGCGGTTATATCTATGACCCGGCTGTAGGCGATGAGGATCACGGAGTAGCTGCTGGCACAACTTGGGAAAATGTTCCGGAAGACTGGGTCTGCCCGCTCTGCGGCGCGGAAAAAGAATCCTTCTGGAAGGCCGATTAAGCCTGGGCCCGGTGAAATCCTCTTTTCTTGGATTTCTCGGCTCACACGAAAAACTGCAGTGAATTTCCACTAACCGGGAGATTCCTGCAGTTTTTTGATCCCATGCTTGTAATAGTTCCCCGCCTCCCCACTTCCTTCGCAGCCCCGCAAATCAACAAGCCACACAATGATATCCAGGCTTATCGAAGTGCTTGATGTCGGAAATTGCCCTGCGCGGACTTTTCCATCCCCGCCAACTGGCAAAAGGGTGAGGAGGCAATGAAGCCGACGGCCGAGGGCGTTGCCGCATACCTCACTGCTCATGCCGACAAATAGTCGTTTCTGAAAAAAGAATGAACATCAAAGGGGAGACAACCTGTGTTGTCTCCTCTTTTTTTGCAACTATTTCGTTATATTGTCATACATTTGAGGATGAAAACCAATGAAAAAAATCTTCCCGAAGCGAAGAGTCGGCGCCCTAAGGTTGCCTGACGGACCGGTGATTTTCTTCAACATTACCTGTTTGTCGGCATCCGCCGGATCGAATTGAATGATCTTTTTGCCGGAAGCGACGTAGACCTTTTCGGCCTCGGCAATGACTTGCCACGCCGCCTCCCCCGGGAAGACTTGCTTTTTTGCATCTACTTCGATATCGATTGACACATCCTTTTCTGCAAACGCCGTCCTGGCGTTATTGCAGGAGGTTCAGCCCTTGCGCATATACGCCCATTCAAATATCATATCTCCCTCCTCTCCTTTCATAAAGCCTGACACCTGGAATTCAAACGATTACTATTCGCTCTTTGATCATTGACCGACAATTCGGCCGGCGGCAACAACCGCCATATGGATAAAGAGTGCACAGTTAAGTGCGATAAAAAGCACACGATATTCGGTTTTTTTCTTCAGCCAAATCCATGAGAAAAAAAATCCCGGCAACCCGAGACTATTCACCACGATCCCATAGCGCGCTGTATCCGGTAACGGATAGGGCAGGATGGCAAACATCAACATACTCGATGCCAATGCGCCGACCCATGGAACGAACAAGCGTTTGAGGCTCATTTCCCGCAATTGATTGAGGAGGTTCGGTAAACGGCCGGCCACATAATCCTCAGGGTAATTGAGAAGAATGAGCCAGAAATGAGGGATCTGCCAGAGGACAAAGAGGGCAAAAAGCAGCAATGCGGTAAAGCTCACAACCTCTCCACCCCCGGCCAGCCAACCTATAAGAGCCGGCAAGGCACCGCATATGGCGCCGGGAATCATGGCCAAAACAGTGATTTTTTTCAGTGGCGTATAAATGCCGTTATAGAGGACAACCGCCAGACCGGTCATGACCGCCGGCAGAATAGTCCACGGCGTCTATCAGAAGAAGAATCCAACCGCTCAGGAAAAGCAGCAGGGCCTGCCATCCCGCCTGCCTTGATGTCAGTTGTCCAGTCGGCAACGGACGATACTTGGTCCGCCTCATCTTGCTGTCAAGAGCAAGTTCCTGCAAGGAATTAAGGCTTGCCGCACCGGTCGCCACAAAAAATACGCCAGCGACGACCAGAAATGTTCGCAATGTGACAACCGGATCGGCAAGGATTGCCCCGAAGAGAACCGCACTCCCGATAAAGAGACACAGGCCAACCTTGGCAAGTCGCAACCTGGCAATCATAGAGTCCTGGTCATGGCAGTGAAAATACTATACCGGCAGCGGCTCAATCACTCTCCTTGGCAAGCCAGGCATCAAACTCCTCTTGCGGCACAATCTTCAATTTGGCAACCATCGCCGAATGGTTGACTCCGCAATATTCCGTACACTGAATATCGTATTCCCCCACCTTGTCGGCAAAAAACCAGGCATAGGTCGGCAAGCCCTTTACCGCATCCACCTTGATCCGGAATGCCGGCAGAAAAAAACTGTGCACCACATCGATGGATTTGATGTTCAGCTTGATGGCTTTGCCGACGGGCACTACCAGTTCATTTTCGCTTTCCTTGTCGTTATCATAAATGAAAATCCAGGCAAACATCTGTGCCGAAACCTCTATATTTATGGCATCTTTCGGAACCGTGCGAAGACCCATATAGGAATGCCAACCGATGTAAAACATCGACAAGGCAATGAGTGTTGGAATAATGGTCCAGATTATTTCCAGCTTGTAGTTATCGCGAATATCGGAAGGAACGGGATTATTGCTCCGCCGGTATTTGACGACGAAGGAAACCATCACGACAGTGATGCCAAACAACAGGACAATGGATATTCCGAGTATATACCAGAATGCCAGATCTACACCTTGTACCGGGGTCATAAAAATCTCCGCCTGTTACCTGTAAGCCACATCCCAGAATGTGAAGCCGATCATGATTATGAGGAAGGTTACCGTGCCGATAAAAGAAAAGATTATGATCCGGCCTTCATATTTAAGATGCATAAAAAACAGCAATACGAAGGTCACCTTGAGGCAAGCGATGGCAAGGGCCACCGGAACGTTGAAAAATCCCATATGAATATAGGAAACGCCGACGGTAAGCCCTGTCAGTGCCAATAAAATTGTCAAAACGACAGCGAGTTGGCGGTAACTCAGCACATGGGGTGTATCTTCTTTATCCACAATGCATTTCTCCAAAAAATGTATCTTTCTCTTGCCTTATAACACCAGATAGAACAAGGGGAAGACAAATATCCAGATAAGATCGACCAGATGCCAATAGAGGCCAGAGTTGTCAAGCATGGAAAGCCTTGCTCCATCGACCTTGCCCATCCACACCAGGACAAGGCTTATGGAAAGGAGAACCATGCCGATAATGACATGCAGTCCATGCAACCCGGTGATCACATAATAAAGTCCAAAAAAAATATTCAGCCCCGGCTCGCCATTTACCAGGGTTTCGGAATTCGGGTAAATGTCGTGATGGATCTTCGCTCCCCATTCGAAATATTTATTGACAAGAAAAACAACCCCGCAAAAAATCGAAAACGCCAGCAGGCCGAGGGTCAACTTCCGGGAACCTTTCTGGATGGCGGTGATGGAAGCGGCAACAGTAAAGCTGGAAACCAGGAGAACAATCGTGTTCAGAGCCCCGATCACCCGGTTCAGCTCCTTGCCGCCAGCGGCAAACGAATCGGGATGCTCATGAAAATAAGCGGCGTACAGAACAAACAAGCCGCCAAAAAGAATTATCTCCGAATAGAGAAACAACCACATACCGATCTTGATGCCGACCCTGTCTATCTCAGCGCGCATAGTCCCCTCACCGGCCATTTCTTGGTGGTTGTTCCCCTACTCCTTTAAAATCGTAGGGAAAATCCATAATCTTCGGCTCGTCAATAAAATTATGTACCGGTGGCGGAGAGGGTACCTTCCATTCGAGAGTCGTGCCTCCCCAGGGATCGTCGGGTGCAGGGACACCTTTGCGAAAACTCATAAGCAAATTGACAAACATGATGATAATCCCGAAAACCATTATATAGGCACCAAAACCTGCTAAAAAATTGCCGGTCTCGTATTGAGGCAGATAATCGTAGTATCGCCGTGGCATTCCTTGCAGCCCGAGTATCAGCATGGGAACATAATGAAACATAAAACCGACGGCAGCCAGCACAGCTCCCCAATATGCCTCCCTGAATGGGTACATGACCCCGAACATCTTCGGCCACCAATAATGAAGAGCAGCAAAAAAGGCAAAGCCGGTGCCGCCAAACATGACAAAGTGAAAGTGAGCTACAACAAAATGAGTGTCATGGACATGAATATCGGTGCCGGCCGCACCCAGGACCAGTCCGGTGAGGCCACCGACACTAAAAAGGTAGATAAATATCAGTGCCAGAAAAAGCGGTGGAGTCATCTCGATCGACCCTTTATACATGGTGGCCACCCAGGAAAAGACCTTAACGGCGGAAGGCACAGCCACCAGAAAGGTCAAAAGGGAGAAAACGAACACCGAGACATCGCTCATACCACTGGTATACATGTGATGCGCCCAGACCAGGGACCCGGCGATGGCGATGGCCATCGACGACCAGACAATAGCCTTATAGCCGAAAATTGACTTGCGGGAAAAAACCGGGATAATCTCGGAGATTACCCCCATGCCGGGCAGGATCATGATATACACGGCCGGATGGGAATACATCCAGAACAGGTGTTGATACAATAGGGGATCACCGCCCTTGTCGGGATCAAACAAACCGATGGAGAGAAATCTTTCAAGCACCACCAGGACAAAGGTGATGCCGATAACCGGGGTGGCGAGGATCTGCACCCAGGCGGTTGCATACAGGGACCAGGTGAAAAGCGGAATCTGCATCAACCCCATTCTTTTGTCGCGCATGCGATGAAAGGTGGTGACGAAATTGAGCCCGGTGAGCATCGACGACATGCCGAGTATAAAGGCCGCGGTGACGGTGAGTCCGACATTTTTGCTGCTCTGGACACTGAAGGGCACATAGAAGGTCCATCCCGTATCGGGAAAACCATCTCCAGCAAAAAGCGATACAAGGGCAAACAGGCCACCGATCATAAAAAGATACCAGCTAAAAAGGTTGAGACGCGGGAAAAAAACGTCGTCGGTCCCCAGCTGGATAGGCAGAAAAAAATTACCGAAAATAGCCGGAATGGCTGGAATGGCGAAAAGGAATACCATTATCACCCCATGAAGAGTGAAAAACGAGTTATATAGCCCCGACCCCATTATCGTCCTGCCCTGGCTCATCAACTCGGTCCTGAGCAGCAGTCCGAGAGCCATGGCGACGGTAAACCAGAAAAATACAGCGCCAAGATACATCAACCCCAGCCGCTTATGGTCGTGGGTCAATAGCCAGGCCTTTATACCGGTAAGACCTGGCGGAGCGGATTGATGATAAAAGGAAGGTGTCGCAGTCATATTGTCATACCCTATCTGGTGCTGCCTTCAGTCTTCAAGGCCTTTTTGGCCTGTCGATCTTTTCGTTTGAAATAGAGAATAAAAAGAAGCATCGTCACGCCGAAAACCAGCAATACGGCGATTTTCACCGTCTGAAACACCGAGGTTTTCCCGTGCGGATCATAGTTGAAACAAAAGCTGAGCAATCTCCTCACCGACATTGCCGGCGTCCCACTTGCAGCGGCCGACACGGCGAGATCTATGTCACCGGCAAGAAAGGAACCATAAACATAGCGAATAATCTTCCCATCCGCCGCTATGGCCATCAATGCTGCGGGGTGGATAAAGGTTTCATCATCGACTTTTTGAAAGCGAAACCCCACGGCATCGGTCGCGGCCTTAATGGCATCGCTGCTGCCGGTCAAAAACCGCCATTCACCGGCAGGAAAATCCTCGGGGAGGATCTTCAGGTAGTTGTTTTTCGCCCCGGCAGCATCCTTATAAGTTTCCGCATCGTTAAAGCTGAGGGCGATCACCCGATAATCCTTGCCGGGCAGGGCACTCAAGCTGTTCATGGCAACCGCCAGATTAGCAAGATTTTTGCTGCAGATATTCGGGCAGAAAAAATAGATCGGCAAAAGAATCGTCGGTCGATCGATAATTTCACCGAGCCGAACGGTCATTCCCGTCTCGTCGACAAACTGCAGATCGAGGGGGAGGTACTGTCCGGTTTTCTCGGTTACCCACTGCGACGCGTCGTCGTTTTCTTTGCCGCTGAGAACCTTTTTGGTTGCTTCCAGTATTCCAGGTCCTTCACCTTGCGCCCAACAGAGGCGCAGAGCACTCGTCGTCATCAGCAAAATAAAAAAAATCAAGAACCCCCTGGCCAAAGCCATCGTAGCAAATCTCCGATCATTTTTCCTTCTGCGAAGCGCCTGTGCTAAGATTCACTTTCAAGGCGGTACGGTAGGTGTGTTTGGTTTTGAAACTATCCCGGCCACCGCCGTAAGCCAACAAAACAACGGTATCACCGTTGACATTGATGGTACCGTCATATTTATCGGCTGACTTCAGCGGCATAGTGAACTCAACGGTGGTCATGCCACCCGTCTCGGTTCCGCCCACCAAGGTCACGTCGGTAGTGCCGCCAAGTTTATCGTCTGGGACATGGGCGCTTTCGGAATCGCCGAATTCATCGAGGATTTTTGTATCACCGTCTTTAACGTAGCCGATGATGAAGTTGGCATCCTTCATGTCCTTGCTGGGATTAAAACCGATTCCCACCCAACCGTCCGTCTCCGCTGCCATTTTTACCGCAAGCTTGTCACCGTCAACCTTCCAGGCAAAAGATATCTTTTTATCCTTAACCTCATGATCATACTGTGCTGCCTGGAGCGTTGTTACCGTTCCACACAGCAGCAGACCAACACCTAAGATTGTTTTCATCATGCTTTTCATTTTCTTGCCGTCTCCTTTGGTTATCTTTTTCCATCCATCCCCTGCCACCTGCCATCACCATCTACATGGCCTGGGAAAACTTTTGTTGAATTGAAAAGAATAGCACACTCTTACCTGCAAGAAAAGGTTCTTCATTGTTTTTCCAGTAGCTGGCAAGTGCAAATGAGAATTTTTATCTTTTTCGATCAAAAAATTTGCGAGCGTTAGTATACATGATTACTTTAAGTCTTTGAAGTTAGGATACAGACATCCGACCCTTCCGAAAGGTTCTTTTGACAATGTCGCGTCATTGCTCCTGCCGGAACAGCTGGAATGCATTGACACAGTAACAGAACACCAAATCTACCTGGAGGAAAACGAATGGCGAAAAAAATGGCAGTTTACAAATGTGATATTTGCGGAAACATTGCCGAGGTTCTTACTGCCGGCGGCGCCGACATGATGTGTTGTGGACAAGCAATGACCATGCAATCCGAAAATACCACCGATGCAGCTGTTGAAAAACACGTACCTGCTCTCACCAAAAAAAATGGCGGCTGGCAGGTTAACGTTGGAACCGTCGATCATCCGATGACCGCCGCCCACTTCATCGAGTGGATTGAGCTTATTGCCGGCGATGCAGTATATCGTCAGTTCCTCACCCCCTCCGACAAGCCTGCGGCATTTTTTCCGGTAGCCGCCGACGGAGTTACCGCTCGCGCCTATTGTAATCTGCACGGCCTTTGGAAGAAAGCTGAGTAGAGCAGCTTGTCTGCTCGTACGAAACTTATGCCCTTGCGTATAATTCTTCCCCCCGCCCTGTTGACAGGATTGATATTCTGTTGACAGGGCACCCCCTACCCCACCGTTCTTCACTCATTAACAGCCGCTCCCAGACCCCCCTCTTGACAATATCCGCCTCACGACATAGTTTGATATTAAACTATTGAATTACTCTCGGGTGGTTGTAATGACAAGGTATCAAGGCAGCAAAGAACAGGTGTTGGCTCTCAATACCTTTATCAAGTTGGTGCGCTGCACCAATACTGTGACCGCCGGCGTACACAACCACCTTCTCAACAAACTAACGGTCAGCCAGTTTGGAATTCTTGAGGCCCTTTACCACCTTGGGCCAATGGCCCAAAAAGAATTGGCGGGAAAAATATTAAAATCTGCCGGAAATATAACCACCATCATTAACAATCTGACGAAGAACGACCTGGTCGTTCGGGTAACAAGCGAGGAGGACAAGAGATATTGCACCATTCAATTGACGACCAAGGGACAAAACCTCATCAAGCGGATTTTTCCCGTCCATGCCGACATAATCGTTAAACGGATGGCAGTGTTGAGCGAAAGCGAACAGCAAACCTTGGGCCATCTCCTGAAAAAATTGGCAATTGCCAAGGTGTAAAGAGATTGTCGCCGACCGTCCCAATCCCCATTGAAAGGTGAATAACAAGAAACCGGAGGTTATCCCATGCCCAAAGTAAATTATCGAACAGAAAGAGACAGCATGGGTGAGATAGAGGTGCCGTTGCAGGCTTTGTACGGCGCTCAGACGCAACGAGCTATCGGCAATTTCACCATCTCTCCCCAACCCTTGCCATGGGCATTTATAAATTCAATATTGTTGATAAAAGCAGCAGCAGCCATAACCAACAGCGAGCTCGGTCTCCTGCCCGGCGAGTACGGCCGACAGATCGAAGATGCGGTAAGGGAACTGCTGGCCACTCGCCCCTTCGATCAATTTCCGGTATCGATCTACCAGACCGGCTCCGGAACCAGCAGCAATATGAATGTCAATGAGGTTATTGTCGGTCTCGTCCAGCAAAAAGGCGTTGACCTGTCGGCTAACGATCATGTTAATTTAGGTCAGAGCAGCAATGATGTCATCCCTGCCGCTTTGCATATGTCGGCCGCTCTGTCGGCAACCAATTTCCTGCTTCCGGCCGTGCGAGAGCTGGCACAAATAATCCGTGATTTCGGGACGGCTCATGCGGAGGTAGTGAAGACCGGCAGAACGCACCTCATGGACGCTCTGCCGATTCGTTTACAGGCTGAGTTGGAGGGTTGGGCAACACAACTCGATGAATGTGTCGAACGGATCGAGACAGCCCTGCCGAGGCTGCAACGACTCCCTTTGGGTGGTACGGCGGTTGGCTCGGGTGTCAACTGTCATCCGCAGTTTGCCGCCATGGCCATTACCTATTTGAATAAGGTAACAGGCCTGAACTTTACCCAGGCACCCTCATTATACAAAGGCCTCAGCAGCCTTGATACAATCGTTGAATTTTCCGGCCATTTAAAAACCGCAGCCATTGCCATAAGCAAAATTGCCGGCGATCTGCGCTGGATGAACTCCGGTCCTTTGACCGGACTTGCAGAGATCAGCCTCCCCAGCCTGCAGCCCGGATCAAGTATCATGCCCGCCAAGGTCAATCCGGTCATCCCCGAGGCGGTGTGCATGGCTTGCGCCCAGGTCATCGGCAATGATACAACCATCAACCTGGCCGGTTTGAGCAGTAACTTCCAACTCAACACCATGCTGCCGTTGGCTGCTGCAAAAATTCTTGAGTCGCTTGACCTGCTTACTGGAAGCGCCCGGAGTTTGGGTGAAAAAGCAATTATGAAGATGACGCTTAACCGTGATGTCTACGACCGGGCCCTCGCGCTGAACCCCATCCTGGTGACTTCCCTTAATCCCCTCATCGGCTATATGCGTGCGGCCGAAATAGCCAAAATTGCCCAAAAAGAGAAGAGAACAATCCTCGATGTGGCCCTCGAACAAACTGATATTCCACGGGAAGAACTGGAACGCCTGCTTGACCCGACGAACCTTGCCGACAGCGGCAGAAAGAAACCAGAGAATTGACGGGCTACCGGTGCTCGGGGATGCGTGCTCGAGTCTGCCCTCCCCCCTTCCCCGACTCGGTATCCCATTTTATGGTCAGCGCTTCAACTCTTACTCCTCGTCCTCAAAAGTCGTCGTATGGAAAGTCCAAAGAGTTGCTGCAGATATTCGAATGCAACCCGACGATCCATCTTCGACTCGCCATAATCGCGATCACGGAATTCAATAGGTATCTCTTTGACCCGCAGAGCGCTGCCGTATTCGGCTAGAACAGCCAGACCGATCTTAAACCCCGGTACGGAACCGGGCAACTCGGCCAACCGCCATCGCTGCACGGCGAAAAATCCGGCCAGGGGGTCTTGTACATTGCAAAAAAAGAGGGCGGGGAAAGTAGCCAGCCGGGAAGAGATCTTTCTCGACAGCGGCCAATCCGGCATCGAACCGCCGGCTACATATCTACTGCCTATCACCATATCGTGGGTTCCGGCAAGAAGCGGCGGCAGTAGATCGGGGATTGCCTCCGGGGGATGGCTGAGATCGGCATCCATGACGACAACAAAAGTCGCATCGGTTACCCGGGCACCGGCAATCACCGCCCCGGCAAGACCGACATTGACGTCTCGCCGCAAAAGTCGCACCGCCTCCCGCACCTGCCAAGCGCCTACCCGCTCACAGGTTCGGTCTTTGGAGGCCGAATCGACGAACAGGACATCGAACTGCAGATGACAGGAACGGCGAACCTGAAAGATCCGTTCGAGCAGGAAATCAATATTCCCCTCTTCATTGAGAGTGGGAACTATGATGGTTATTTTCGACAATAGGCAATCCTCAACTTCGTAATACTCCCAACCCTATTTGCCACCAAAGGCTGATCATCCCTAGAATGTCCCGTCGATCTGACATCTTCAGCCGGTCGCCAAACATTATGCCGGAATTTTTTTTAAGCCCAACTCGTGCAAAGGCAAAATAATCGCCCCAAGACCTTTCACCTTCTGAATCGAGTCCCAGGCGGCCATGGCATCGAGATGCACTCCAGGACATACGGCCGGGCCATTAGCCGGGAAATTTTCCCGATTGCAGCAGAATCCGGTGATAACCGTCGGTCCTTGCCCTGTCTCGACCTTTACAGAAATACCGCCAAGGCTGTGGCCGGGAGAGTGCATAACCGTGACTCCGGCAACAATCTCAAGGCCATCCTCAACCGTCACGAAATTTATTCCCTCTATAAAATAGGGATCATACCGATGATCGATGGGATGCGGGGCATGACAGAAATCGATTTCCAGCTGATGAGCATAAAAAGTTGCCTGAGTAAACAGGCCGTTATTGCCGCAATGGTCATCATGCAGGTGAGTGTTGATGACGATATCGATATCTTCAGCTTTAAGGCCTGCGCCGGCAAGACAATCAATGATCGACCGGGGTTCCGTCCCGGTTTCCTCTAAAAAACCGGCTGGGGTGATCAGTTCGTTTTCGTCAAGTCCGGTGTCAACCAGGATATTATGGCCGCCACCCTGCACGAGAAAGGACCAGATCGGCAGCCAAATTCTTTTCCCGTAGCCTTTTTGGTAGGTCATGATACCCTGATCAGGGTTACGAACCCCGGTAAGTAGAGGTGTTATAGAATATGATGGCACGTTCACTCTCCCTATTCATATCGTCTCAATAATTTTTTTGGTCCCGAGGCAGGAGACCAAGCCTTTCTTCCTTGGTATCAGAGAATGCTTGGTAAATCAAGTGCAGCTATTGGAAAAGAATCAGACCATCGATACGCGGACACAACGTGTCGCATGTGACAAAGGTATCGATCACCGGTCGCAGTTCGCTCGTCGAATGTTTCGCAAGATAGTGTTCCAATTCGATCGCCGCCGATGCGTTGCAATGTTTCCGACAGGTAGATGCCGGATGGCTGATGCCGTTGTCTCGGAGCGAAAAACCATCTCTTTTCCAGGACAACTCTCATGCCGAAAGGCATATTGCCGCCGAAACAGAATATTTTCACCGAAATTTTATAATTTCAGAATATCGTTCTTGACTTTGCCGTTTTTTGAGAATACATTTCCTTGTAATCAAGGAGAACAAAAATGCTGGACACCATCAGCCTGGACATTCTCAAGATCCTCCAGGAAAAAGCACGCATCCCCAATATCGAGGTCTCCCGACAGGTTGGCCTGGCTCCATCGGCGGTGTTGGAACGGATCCGCAAAATGGAAAAACAGGGAATCATCGATGGTTATGAGGTGCGCCTCAACCCGGAACGTTTTCACCGGGCCCAGGTGGCCTTTGTTCACGTGCAGACCACCACCGCCGCCAGCAGCGAAGTCGGCAGGCAACTTGCCACCATCCCCGAGGTCCAGGAGGTACATTTTGTCGCCGGCAACGATTGTTACCTGGTGAAGGTACGAACCGCCGACACCCTGTCACTCAGCCTGCTCCTGCAGGACCGTATTGCCGCCATCGCCGGTGTCCTCTCCACGAAAACTGAAACAGTCCTCTCGACCATTAAAGAAACCAGCCGGATACCCCTGCCGGATTCCCTCTAAGGAAATACCATCATGCCCATGTCACAAGCCTTTAAAGAACGCCTCTTTTCCGTACTGCCAAACATCACCAGCCATTACCGGACCCCATTCCATATCTACGATGAAACCGGCATTCGGGAGACCGGTGAGGCCGTCAAGGCTGCCTTTGCCGGCATAAACCGGTTCCGCGAGTACTATGCCGTCAAGGCCCTGCCCAACCCCCGTATTCTGAAAATCATGGGTGATATGGGTTTTGGTTTCGACTGCAGCTCCATCGCCGAACTGCGCCTCAGCAGGCAGGCAGGGGGAAGTGGTGAAGACATAATGTACACCTCCAACAACACCAGTCTTGAGGAATTCCTTGAGGCAGCCGGTGAAGGCGGGGCCATTCTCAATCTCGACGACATCAGCCTGCTTACCAAGGTACCGGTGCTGCCCGAGCTCGTCTGCTTTCGCTACAACCCCGGTGAGCGTCGAACCGGCAATGAGATCATCGGCACACCCACCGAAGCAAAATACGGCGTCAGTCACGAACAGATTGTCGAAGCCTACCGCCAGGCGGTGAAACTTGGGGCAAAACGTTTCGGCATTCATACCATGCTTGCCTCCAACGAACTGAACTACCAATATATGGTGCAGACCGCGGCCATGCTGCTCGAACTGATCGCCGAAATTTCCGCCGAACTGGCGATCACCTTTGAGTTCATCAATATCGGCGGTGGCCTTGGCATTCCCTACAAACCGGGTATTGCCGCTCTTGATCTGGCAGGGATGGGCCGGGAGATAACCACTCTTTTCAAGGATTTTCACAAGGCACACGGCTATGAACCGGCCCTCTATATGGAAAGCGGCCGCTACATGACCGGACCGCATGGCGTTCTGGTCACCACCGCTATCAACCGCAAGGACATCTATCGGACCTATATCGGCGTCGATGCCTCGATGAGTTCGCTGATGCGACCGGGCATTTATGGCGCTTACCATCATATCGACGTCCTCGGTAAGGAGGATCACCCGGCAACCGAGACCGTCGATGTCGTCGGTTCACTCTGTGAGAATAACGACAAGTTCGCCATACAAAGAACCCTGCCGAAAATCGCCGACGGCGACATCCTGGTCATCCACGATACCGGGGCGCACGGCATCGCCATGGGCTTCAACTATAACGGCAATCTGCGGCCCAAGGAACTGCTCCTCGGAACGGATGGCAAGGTCGAGCTCATTCGCCGCGCCGAACGGATTGAGGATTATTTCGCTACCCTCAGTTTTGAACCGGACGTCCTTTCCCTCTAATTTTAAGGGAGCACAACATGGGTATCGATATCGATCTATTTCTTGCCACCGTCGCCGATTTTGTCAAAGACAAACAGACACCGGTGGTCGATCTCATCGCCGTGCAAACCGAGGACCCCTTCAAGGTGCTGGTGGCGACCATCCTTTCAGCCAGGACAAAGGATGAAACCACAGCCGCCGCCTCGGCGCGCCTCTTCAAATATGCACCGGATTGCGAGTCCCTCGCAATCCTTTCCGAGAAGCGGATCGCCGAACTTATCTACCCGGTCGGTTTTTACAAGACCAAGGCCAGACATCTCACCCTCCTGCCGGAGGCACTGCAGCCTTTTGGCGGCCATGTTCCGGACACTATCGACGCGCTCATCACCCTGCCCGGGGTCGGCCGCAAGACCGCCAACCTGGTGGTCAGCGTCGCCTTTAAAAAGCCGGCGATCTGCGTTGACACCCATGTCCACAGGATTATGAATATTTGGCAGTATGTCACGACCGACACCCCACTGGGGACGGAGATGGCTCTCAGGGCAAAGCTGCCGGAAAAACACTGGATAGGCATCAACTCCCTGCTCGTCGCCTTCGGTCAGTTTCTCTGCCGGCCGGTCGGCCCGCATTGCGATATCTGTCCCCTGCTGGCAAAGTGCCCGCAACGTGGTGTGCATCCCCGCAAAAAACCTGGAGCAAAAATGAACGATAAAAATTTGCTGAAATGTATAAGCTGGAACGTCAACGGCATCCGCGCCGTCGAAAAGAAAGGGTTCATCGAGCAATTGCAAAACTTTGATGGTGATGTCATTGCCATCCAGGAAACCAAGGCGCAGGCCGAGCAGCTTTCCGATACCCTGAAGAATATCCCCGGTTACACCTCCTACTGGCATAGCGCCGAGCGCAAAGGCTACTCCGGGGTGGCGGTCTATACCCGTATCCCACCGCTCGCCGTCCATTACGGCCTCGGTGATCCGGAATTCGACTGCGAGGGACGGGTACTGACCCTGGAATTCGCCGATTGCTATCTCATCAACATCTATTTTCCCAACAGCGGCGACGAGCTGAAAAGACTCGATTTCAAACTGCGCTTCAACAACCGGCTGCTGACCTATGCCAAAGAGCTGGAAAAGCAGAAGTCGGTAATTCTCTGCGGCGATTTCAACGTCGCCCACAAGGAAATCGATCTTAAAAACCCCAAGGCCAACGAGAAAAACGCCGGTTTCACCCCGGAAGAACGGTCCTGGATGGACAGCTTTGTTGCCGCCGGTTTCGTCGATACCTTCCGCATCTTCAATCAGGAACCGGGCCAATATACCTGGTGGAGCTACCGCTTCAGCGCACGGGCGAAGAATATCGGTTGGCGTATCGATTATTTTTGCGTCAGCGACAGTGCCAGGGCGAGGGTAAAAAGCGCGACCATCCTGCCGGAGGTGCTCGGCTCCGACCACTGCCCGGTGGCGCTTACCTTTTTACGCGAGGGTTAGTAGATAGGCAATTTGAAGAAGTCGGGACAATCAGTTTTGAGATATTCGAGAATCTTTCGCGGCCCCGCCGGAAAGGCGTACTGGTCAAGTTCTACCGGGCACAGCCACCGGCAGTCGATGGCCGAACGGAGAGTTGCCTGGTTGTTTGCATCGGCCAACTCGCAGGAAAAGGCCTGCAGGACGATCTTGTAACGGGTGTAATGGTGCACTACCGTTGTTAACGGTCCCACCACCCTGACGGCAAAGCCGGTCTCGAACTGGATGAGCTGAACCACTTCCTTCTCCGGCGACCCCTCCCTGCAGTTCGCCGCCGGGAAATTCCCAAAGCCCACCCCAGACCGCAGTCCGTTGGCCGCTGCTGGATAAAGATTCGCTGGTCCGTGGAGGATGATCCCCGCCACCTTTTGCACGGTGACGATTTTCTTGCCAAGGCCTGTCACCGGCCTTTCGGCAACCGTCCCCAGCTGTCGGGCTTTGCAAAAAGAGGCGATCGGGCAAGACTGCGCAACGAGGATTTTTCGGCAGACAGACCAGGCCGCCCAAATCCATCAGAGCCTGATTATAGAGTCTTGCCCGGCCACTCGGTAAAAAATCCCGGGCCATGGCGGCAATCCGTTTTTTCGTCTCTAATTCCCGCAGCGGCAGTGCAAGATCAAAGAGCCGGGCAAAGACCCGCATCACATTGGCATCGACCACCGCCACATCCTGATTACCGGCGACACTGGCAATCGCCGCCGCGGTATAGGGACCGATCCCCGGCAGAGCCAGCAACTGCTGGTAATCGCCTGGCACCTGACCTCGCAATTCGCCGGCAATGACCTTGGCCGCCTTATGCAGGTTTCTTGCCCTGGCGTAATAGCCAAGTCCCTCCCAGTATTTGAGGATCTCCTGCAGATCGGCTTCGGCCACGGCCCGGACCGAGGGAAAGCGGGCAAGCCACCGGTTGAAATAGACCACCCCCCGATCCATCTGGGTCTGCTGCAGCATGATCTCGGAAAGCCATACGTGATAGGGGTCGTAGGTTCGGCGCCATGGCAAGTCACGGGCGGTGCGGCGAAACCACAGGAGCAGCGGCTGGACGAAATCGCCGCGATCTGAAATCAGAAAATCCCCTTTCATCAGCGGCTACAATCCACCCCCGAAATATCTGCCCAAAGCTACCAACCCCATGCCGACGACGACCGTGGCAAAGAGGCTTTTCGATTTCCAGGCAACGGGGAAAGCGACTAGAGCCGCCCAGAAAAAGAGGTTGTCGAAGCCCAGATCGACCTGCCCTTCCCGAACCAGGAGCGAGGGTGCCAGCATGGCGGCAAGCACCGCCGGCGGGACCAGACGCAGCCAGGCGATGAGCAGCGGCCGCAGGTTGCGACCACTGAGAAAGAGGGTCGGCAGGAGGCGAGGCAGGTAGGTCACCACCGCCATTCCGGCAATCGTCCAGAAGATCAGCGTTTGATCCACTGTTCCACCCCAAGCCCGAGCGTCGCCCCGGCAACGGTTGCGGCAATAATATGAAACTGATGCCAACCGGCCAAGTATAAAAGCGTGGCAATGCCCCCGGAAAAGATGGCGGTCACCACCCGCACCCGGTTTTCACATTGTCCGACCAAGAGGGCGATAAACATCGCCGCCAATGCATAATCAAGACCCATCGGTTTGATATCGCCAATCAACCCGGAAGCGACAATACCGACAATAGTCCCCGCCACCCAGGAGGCCTGGGCGGTGACATTGAGCGACAAGGCCTCCAGCCGGCAATCACCGAGCCTGCCTGCCGCCGTCGAATGGAGGGCAAAGGTCTCGTCGGTCAGCTCGAAAGAGAAAAAGGCCAGATGACGCTTTTTCCAGCCGGCCAGATAGGGGCTAAGTGAGGCGGCCATCAGCATATGCCGCAGATTGACGACAAAGGTGGTGAGAATCACCGCCGCCGGTCCGGTGCCGGCGGCAAAAAGGCCGACGGCGATAAACTGCGACGAACCGGCGAAAACGATCAACGACATGAGCAGGGTGTTGGCCTCCGACATCCCCGCTTTACCGGCCAGTACGCCGTAGGCAAAGCCGATGGGTACGTAACCGAGCACAATGGGCAGGGCTCTTTTTATGCCCGTACGCGATGGCCGCGAAAGCCTGCTTTCTCGAATTATCCACGGACTTCGAGCCATTGTCCTACATCCGCTTGAACAAGCCGAGACAGCGCTCGCGGGTCATGATCTTTTGCCAGTCCGGCCCGAGACAATTCTCCCAAAGCGGGGCCAGATTGAGGGCGGTGGTCACCATCAGCTCCAAGGCTTCCTGGCTCATGCCTTGCGTCAGGTTGCGCGGCAGGCTGATGCTGTGTTTTTCCATCATCACCCGGAACTCCCTCACCCCTTCCGGATAGATCTCCTCAAGATAATCAAAGGCGATACAGCAACCGATACCGTGATGAATGCCAAGGACATAGGAAAGGCCATAGGAAAGGGCGTGGCAGGCCCCGACCTGCGAATAGGCGATGGACATGCCGCCGAAATAGGAGGCCATCATCAGCTTGTCGTCCTTGTCGGGATGATCTTCGAGAAAAACCTGGCGGCAGAGCTCCAGCGATTTTTCGCCGTAGGCCTTGCTGAACTCGTTGATATAGGTGCCGTGCAGCGATTCGATATCGTGGATATAACAGTCCATTCCGGTATAGAACCACTGGTCGTTCGGCACCCCGGCAAGGAGTTCCGGGTCGAGAAGGATCTGGTCGAAAAGGGTGTAATCGGAGTTGATGCCCAGTTTTTTCACCGGCCCGGTGAGAATGGCGGTGCGGGAAATCTCCGCGCCGGTTCCGGCAAGGGTCGGTACGGCCACGTGATAGACGGAGGGGTTCTTGATCAGATCCCAGCCCTGGTAATCGGCCGATGACCCTGGATTGGTGAGCATCAGGGAAACCGCCTTGGCGATATCCATGGCGCTGCCGCCGCCGATGCCGATAATGCCGGCCGGAATTACTGGGCTATAATCGCGTAATTTTTTGTACCAGACTATCGATATAACTGGTTTTCGGTTCGTCATCGACATTCACCGGCAGGAGCAGGTCGCCGCCCTGCAGAGGCAGCCGATCCTGCAGTGGCTTGCCGACGAACACATCGTCGAGAACAAAGACAAAATAGGACTCTGGGTTGATCCGCCTTTCACCGATCACCTCACCGAGCTGATTGAAAGATCCCCTGCCGAACATAATTTTTGGGACTATACTGAAATTTCTATACATACCTGATTCCATTTATGGCTGAAAAAAGAAAACGCTGCTTACCCGGCAGCGCCTAGATGTTCTGTTCCCGTAACAAAATTTCCATGAAAACTCAAGGAAGATTTCCAAGCAGCATTGCCAGGCCTCGCTCCCTTTCCGAAGGTATCTTTTATTACTGGTTATATTGGCAAATCACGTTAAAATGTTTACATAAAAAGGCAAAGCGCAACAGAAGAACTCGCTGCCATCACAACACCTTCCTCAGCACGGAGCAAAAATGTCAGTAATTACCGAAGACAGTGTTTTCACTTCCCTGCAGCAGCATGGACCCTTGGCGGTGGAAGACACGATTGATCTGTCCCGGCCTTTCTCCAGGAAAACCAAGGAATGGGTCAGAAATCTCTGTGTACAGCGTATCAATACCACCAAATATCGAGCCCTGCGCAGCCAGGTCTTCGAGTTTCTGGGAATCACCGATTTCAGCCAACTTTCCGAACTGCTGAAAAACCCCCGGCATCAGGAAGAACGCAGCCATCGCGCCTGCGCCCTGCTCGGCAACATGTTCGGGTTGAACGGCACCGTCCGGGAGATCGAGGCCAGGGTTTATGAATATGCCCGCACCGCCGATGCGGTCGTCAACTCGCTCAGCGGCAAGATGCTCAAGCCCTATGCCTCTTCCATTGCTACCACCAACGAAATCGAAGTGGCCAACGATCCGGTGACGCTCATCCTCATCATGTTCAACAACCGGTATCATAAAAAAGCTCGCTTCGAGGCACGGCGCAAGCTGGTGTTGATGAATCTTGCCGGCAGCATCGACCAGCGTGAGAGGGAGACGGAGATAGAGCAGAAATTTTCCAACTTCCTGCACTTTCTCAACGACTATGTGTGGAGTACCAACCTGAAGATCGGTGAACACGACATTGTCTATCTGCACTCGCAGCACACCGAGGATGATTTCCGCTGCACAGACGTCAAAACCGTCACCGCAGGACAGGCCATGGAGATCCAAGCTCAGCCGGGGCAGCAAACTCACCCTGCTGAAACGACGGCGCTTCACCGCCGGCAACCGGGATATCCCCATTTACGTGTCGATCCGCAAGAAGCCGCCAGAAGCCAAGGTCCTGAAACTGTTGCGCAAGAATGAAAAAAATCCGGCGGTGGCGGTCGATGACGAACTTGGCCTGATGGCGGTGCTCGACTCGGTGGCCGACATCAAAACCTTTCAAAACCACCTGACCCGCAGCGCCTCCAAGGCCGACAGCTTCATGGTCCTGGAGGACATCTCCGACACCCTGACCGGCAGCAGCCTCTACAGGACCACCGCCGTCGGTTCCAGCCCAAAAACCGAAATGCTCAAGTTCTTTGCCCGTCTGGGCGGGATGCGGGTGGAATTCATCATTCACACCAACCGGTCATGGCTCAACTATATGTACCAGAAGGATGTCGCCCACGACGAGTATGAGATTAAACGGATATTTGATTCAGGAGTTATGGAACTTCTCTTCCCCAAGGATATCTTTCAACTCGACCACGACCTGATCCGTGACGATATGATCCGCCGCTCCCGGCGACGGATCGAAGAATAGCGATAGAAATAAGGGTTAAGCAAGGCCCTGCCGATAGGCACGATAGGCATCCGCCAAGCCCTCGCGGAAACTGAGCGCCGGCCTCCAGCCCAGGCTGTTGATCCGTCCGGTATGCAGGAGTTTACGGGGAGTGCCGTCCGGCTGACCGCTGTTGTATACGGTCTCACCGCTAAAACCGACCAGCTCGGCAATCAGCGCTGCCGTGTCACGAATGGTGATATCCTCTCCCGTCCCCACATTGACAAAAGACGGATGGGGTGGCTGAAATTCCGACTGCCCCAGCTGCATGACGTGGATGCAGGCGGCGGCCATGTCATCGACATGGAGAAACTCCCGCCTGGGCGAACCGGTTCCCCACAACACCACCATCGGTGGCTGGTTCACGTCCAACCTGTCTCGATCCGCCCGGTAGCCAATGGCCCGACAGATGTCCGGGGGAATAAGCCCATAGCGTCTTTCATCGGCACGAATCGCCTCGCAGTCACCGCTCATCGCCAGTTTCGCCAGGTGATATTTGCGGAGCATGGCGGGAATAACATGGCTGTTTTCCAGGTGGTAATTGTCGCCCGGCCCGAAAAGGTTGGTCGGCATGACTGAGCGGTACCGGGTATCATACTGGCGGTTATACGCCTCGCACATCTTGATTCCGGCGATCTTGGCCACCGCATAGGGCTCGTTGGTCGGTTCAAGAATTCCGGTGAGCAGCTGACCTTCATCCATGGGCTGCGGTGCAAATTTCGGATAGATGCATGAGCTGCCAAGAAAAAGCAGATCCTGCACGCCGGCCCGATACGCCTCGTGGATGAGATTGGCTTCAATCATCATATTGACATAGATGAATTCCGCCGGATAGCTGTTATTGGCGTGGATGCCGCCGACCTTGGCCGCGGCCAGCACCACTCGATCGATCCTCTCCGCCGCGAAAAATTCGCGCACCGCCACTTGGTTGGTGAGATCCAACTCGATATGGGCGCGCGTGACCACGTCGGTGCAGCCCATTTTCTGCAACTGCCGGACAATGGCTGAACCGACCATGCCGCGATGTCCGGCGACGAAGATGCGTTCGTTTGTGGATAGGGGGTTCGAGCTACTCATGGTGATTCAAAACCGTAAACCCTTCACTCTTGCAAAGCTCATCGCGCCGTGCACCTTCCAGATCGGCGCGCATCATCTCGGCAACCAGTTCGGCAAAGGTGGTTTTCGGCACCCAGCCGAGCTGCTCGCGGGCCTTGGTAGGATCGCCGAGCAAGGTTTCAACCTCTGTCGGGCGGAAATAGCGAGGATCGACCCGAACGATGGTGTCGCCGACCTTCAAGCCGATTTGATTTGCTCCCGGCGGCAGGCCGGCGACAATGCCGACCTCCTCGGTGCCCTTGCCTTCCCAACGCAGGGTCACCGCTAGTTCTGCCGCCGCGGCGTTGACGAAATCCCGGACCGAATGTTGCACGCCGGTGGCGATAACATAGTCCTCCGGTTGATCCTGCTGCAGCATCAGCCACTGCATCTGCACATAATCGCGGGCATGGCCCCAGTCACGTTTGGCATCGAGATTACCAAGATAGAGACAATCCTGCAGGCCGAGAAAAATGCGCGCCAAGCGCCCTGGTGATCTTCCTGGTAACGAAGGTCTCGCCACGCTGCGGAGACTCGTGGTTAAAAAGAATGCCATTGCATGCGAAGATTCCGTAGGCCTCACGGTAGTTGACGACGATCCAGTAGGCGTACATCTTGGCTACCGCATAGGGTGACCGCGGGTAGAAGGGGGTCTTCTCAGTTTGGGGAATCTCCTGTACCTTACCGTACAATTCCGAGGTCGAGGCCTGGTAGAAACGGGTTTTCTCGGTCAGCCCGAGGATGCGGATGGCTTCTAAAACCCGTAGCGTCCCGAGGGCGTCGGAGTTGGCGGTATATTCCGGTTCCTCGAAGGATACGGCAACATGGGACTGGGCGGCCAGGTTGTAGATCTCATCCGGCCGCACCTTGCCAATGATATGGATAAGGCTGGAGGAGTCGGTCAGATCGCCATGATGGAGAACAAACTTGCGGTTGCCGACATGGGGATCCTGGTACAGATGGTCGATACGGTCGGTATTGAATAGCGAAGCGCGCCGTTTGATGCCGTGCACCTCATAGCCCTTTTTCAGCAGAAACTCTGCCAGATACGCCCCATCCTGTCCGGTAATGCCGGTGATTAATGCCTTTTTCATTGGATTATTTTGGTGTTCTTGGCTTGGTTTTAGCCGTTAATTTTAATCGAACGTCCCCGGCCGATGCCGTAATAGGCCAGGCCCATGGCCTCGACGCGGGCGGGATCGTAAAGGTTTCGGCCGTCAAAAATGACCTTATCCCGCAACTCAGCCTTTAAGGCCTTAAAATCCGGGACTCGAAAACTCTTCCACTCGGTGACGATAACCAGGGCATCGGCGCCGTGCAGAGCCGACTCCTTGGTGCCCATCAAGGTAAAATCGTCGCGGGTGCCGTAAATCCGCTGGGCCTCCTCCATGGCCTCCGGGTCATAGGCCTGAACCCTCGCTCCACCTTGCCACAGGGCCTCGATCAACACCCGGCTTGAAGCCTCCCGCATGTCGTCGGTATTGGGTTTAAAGGATAACCCCCAGACGGCAAAGGTCTTGCCGGTAACTCCCTCCGGATAGTAGGTACAGATATGGTGGTATAACTTCTCCTTCTGCCGGTAATTAACCCTCTCAACAGCCCTGAGAATCTGCGCCTCATAGCCGATTTCCCGAGCCGAACGTTCGAGCGCCTGGACATCCTTGGGGAAGCAGGAGCCACCGTACCCGCAGCCGGGATAGATGAACTGGTAGCCGATCCGCGAATCGGAACCGATCCCTCGCCGAACCATCTCGATATCCACGCCCAGCCGCTCGGCCAGGTTGGACATCTCGTTCATAAAGGAGATTTTCGTGGCGAGGAGGCAGTTGGCCGCATATTTGGTAAACTCGGCGCTGCGCACATCCATAATCATGATCTTATCGTGGTTGCGACTGAAGGGTTCATAAAGTTCCCGCATCCTCTCTTCCACCTCATCGCAATCGGTGCCAATAATGATCCGTTCCGGTCGCATGCAATCGTCCAGGGCCGAGCCTTCCTTTAAAAATTCCGGATTGGATGCGACATGCAGGGGGAGATCGAGATTTCTCTCGCGAAGAATAACCGACATGTGGGCTCGAACCTTATCGGCGGTACCCACCGGCACGGTCGACTTGTCGATGATGATCTTGCCTTCATCCATAAGCCTGGCAATAGACCCGGCCACTGCCAGTACATACTGCAGATCGGCACTGCCGTCGTCGTCAGGCGGCGTGCCGACGGCGATGAAAAGCAGCTCGGCATGCTGAACGCCCTGTTGTGCATCGGTGGTAAACTCGAGCCGCTTTTTCTCATAATTGGTTCGCACCAATTCCGTCAGACCGGGTTCGAAAATAGGGATGATGCCGTTTTTCAACCCCTCAATTTTTTTTGCATCTACATCCACACAACAGACATTATGGCCGACATCGGCCAAAACAGCCGCCTGCACCAGTCCGACATATCCGACCCCAAACACCGTTACATTCATGACATCCTCAAATTAGGAATTTTACAATAAAGACAACCTACTCTCCTTCAAACTCCATGATGGCAAAGATCTTACAATCGGCTATTCTCCTTCGACCCTTGAGATCGGGAAGCTCGATGAGAAAGGCGCATTCGATAATCTCAGCCCCGAGTCCCCTGACCAGAAGAACTGTGGCACTGACAGTTCCGCCAGTGGCAATGAGATCGTCGACTATGATCACCCTGTCGCCCGGATCTATTGCATCTTTGTGGATTTCCAAGGTTCCTGATCCATACTCAAGAATATAGGATTCCTCTACCGTTTCGGCGGGAAGTTTGCCCTTTTTGCGGACCGGGACAAAGCCTACCCCTAACTGGTAGGCCAGGACGGCACCGAAAACAAAGCCCCGGGCATCAATACCGACAATCTTGTCGATTTTCATGTCCCGGTAACGCCTGACAAGAATATCGCAGGATTCCCTGAAGGCCTCGGGGTCCTTCATAAGGGTCGTCAAATCACGAAAAATCACCCCTTTGATCGGCCAGTCCACTATGCTTCTTACACACTTTTTTAAGTCCATCATTCCCCTCGGTCTTCAGTTTATTTATGAAACGTTTCGATCACCTTTACCAGTAATCCGGTGACGTTATCGGCATTCTTGCGAAATACCGCTAAAATTTCATCCCAGGTAACCGGTACTTCATCTTCTTTCCAGCAATCATAGTCGGTCGACATCGCCACAGCCGCATAGGGAATCCCCGCCTCGCTCGCCAGCATCGCCTCCGGAGCAGTGGACATATTGATAACGTCAGCACCCCACAAGCGAAACATCTTCGATTCCGCCACCGTTGAAAAACGCGGTCCCTCGATAGTTACGACACATCCCTTGGCATGCACCGGCAGCTGCAGAGCCTGCGCCGCCGCATAGAGTTTTGCCCGTAAATCCTCGGCAAAGGGATGGGCCATGGCGGTATGGTGGGCACCGGATTCAAAAGAATCAAAAAAGGTGTTTTTACGGAACCTTGTAAAATCGATGAATTGATCCAAGACAACGAGATGCCCCCGATCAATTTCCTTTCTGAGACTGCCGCAAGCCGTAGTGGCGATGATGTGGCTGACCCCCAGCTCCTTCATGGCCATGATATTGGCGCGGTTGTTGATCTGGGTTGGGCTGAACTGATGGTTGCTGCCGTGTCTTGCCAGGAGAACGGTCTCGATACCGCTGATTTTTCCAGTCAAAAGTGAGGATGAAGGCTGCCCGTATCTCGTGTCTACTTCAACACTCTCTGGATCTTGAAAAATTGTCGGATTTTCCAGCCCCGACCCACCTATTATGCCTATTTTGACCATACCTTCTCCATTTTTCCGAACATCAAGCCCAGCAAACCTATCCCTTACGCCTCAAGAAAGCAACAATATCGAACTCGGAAAGACGCTGCAATGCATTTATTGGCCCATTCTCTAAAATCCATTGGAAATATTTGACTTTCCGGCACCTTCAACCGATAATAAAGACAAATTGGCGGCGAGATTTCATGCCTTCAAAAAGCCTACCTACTCGGTGTAATCCTATGATGGAATTGAGAAAATTTGTTGCTCCAGAATTTATTTTTGGCGTCGGTGCCATGGGACTGGTGGGCCGTTATCTGAGCAATTTTGGCGCGAAAAAAGTCCTGGTGGTATCCGATCAGCGGGTCATAGATGCCGGATGGACCGGAAAGATAGTCGATCTCCTCACCAAGGAAGGCATTGCCGTCTGTCGTTTTTGCCGATATTTCCGCCAATCCCCGAGATACTGAGGTCATGGCCGGAGCTAGACTTCTACCACCAGGAGCATTGCGATGTTATCGTCGCCATAGGAGGCGGCAGCCCGATGGATTGCGCCAAAGGCATCGGTATTGTCAGTACCAATCGCAAAAATATCCTCGATATTGAAGGCATCGACAATGTCCCTATTCCCGGTCCACCCCTCATCTGCATTCCCACAACCTCCGGTACCTCCGCCGATGTTTCCCAGTTTGCCATCATCAATGACACCGTGGAAAAAAGGAAAATCGCCATCATCAGTAAAACCGTGGTTCCCGATGTGGCGCTCATCGACCCCCTGACCACCCTGACCATGCCGGCGTACCTTACCGCCTGTACCGGCATCGACGCCCTGGTCCATGCGGTTGAGGCCTATGTGTCGACCGCCAATTCACCCCTTCTCGACCTGCATGCCCTGGAGGCTGTGCGGCTGGTTTGCACCAATCTGCCTCAAGTTCTTGCCGCACCTACCGACCTCGAACTTCGCGGCAAGATGACCCTGGCCAGCCTGCAAGCCGGATTGGCCTTTTCCAATGCCAGTCTTGGCGCCGTCCATGCCATGGCGCATAGTCTCGGCGGCCTGCTCGACCTGCCGCATGGCGAATGTAACGCCCTGCTTCTTGATCATGTTGTTAATTTCAACTATCCCAGATGCCATCGACCGCTACCTCAAAATCGGCGAGGCAATGGGCATGGATGTCCGGCATCTGTCCATGAAGGATATTCAAAAGGCCATTCTCCAGAGGATCCGTAACCTCAAACAAGCGGTCGGCATCACCAAAACCCTCGGCCAACAAGGCGCCACCTTGGCGGACATCCCTACCCTTGCCCGAAAAGCACTCAAGGATCCCTGCATGGTGACCAATCCCCGGATTGCCAACCAGCGGGATATCGAGGTTATTTATGAAGAAGCCCTCTGAAGCTGAAAACTCCCGCGAACAATTGCGGCAGAGTATTATCGGGCTTGGTGAAAGATCTATCCGCAAAAGCTACTACCCGGAACTGCAGCAACGAATCGCCGAACTTGAAGAAAGAAACCAGGAACTGCAGGCGGAAATTGCCGAAAGAATGGAGGCCCAGGCATCGGCGAGAAAGCTTGGTCGGCAATTACAGCAATCGCAAAAGATGGAAGCAATCGGTACACTTGCCGGAGGTATTGCCCACGATTTCAACAATATCCTTGCAGTCATCATGGGCTATGCCGAGCTCGCCAGGGTGCATGCCAAAGCAGGATGCGGAAATCGCAATTGTCCGGTGAGCAAGGACCTCGATCATATCCTCCATGCGTCGGATAGAGCCAAGGAGCTGGTCCGGCAGATTCTCACCTTCAGTCGCCGGCAGGATGACTATGAAAAAACTCCTCTGCAATTTGGCCCGGCGGTAAAGGAGGCCTTAACCCTCCTTCGCGCTTCATTGCCACAATCCATTGAAATCAGAGATAATATTGCTTGCGGAGATGCCCTGGTGCTCGCCAATGCCACGCAACTTCACCAGATCATCATGAATCTCGGGACCAATGCCCACCACGCTATGCCGGAAAGCGGCGGCATTCTTGCCGTAGAGGTTGAGCAGATAACAATAGAGGATTTTGACAATAAGTCAAAAAGTCTCCTGCTTGCTCCCGGCCGGTATCTTTTGCTCAAGGTCTGCGACAACGGTTGCGGCATGGAACGGTCCCTGCTTGACAAGATTTTCGATCCCTACTTCACCACCAAACCGTTGGGCCAGGGAACGGGAATGGGCCTTGCCGTCGTGCATGGCATTGTTAAAAGCCATGAAGGATTAATAACCGTTTATAGCGAACCTGGTAAAGGCACCAGCTTTTTGATCTATCTCCCTCAGCTTCTTGATCAACCAGTTGAACACCCAAAAGAGAGCAACGAAGAAATTCCCATGGGCACCGAGAGAATACTCCTGGTCGATGATGAAGCTCTGGTCGCCCGGATGGAGGCGATGCTGTTGGAAAGCCTTGGTTATACAGTCACCACTGAAACGGATCCCATGCGAGCACTGCAGCTTTTCACAACCAATCCGAAAGAGTATGACCTGATTCTCACCGACATGACCATGCCGAAAATGAACGGTGCAACTTTAACACAAAAAATCCTGGCACTTCGCCCCGACATGCCAATCATTTTATGTACCGGATTCAGCGAACTGGTCAACGAAACCAAGGCACGGTCACTCGGGGTAAAGGCCTTCGCCATGAAACCCCTGGTACGCAAATCCATTGCCGAAATCGTCAGAAAGGCTTTGGACAATTGAGCAATTACCAAGCCCACATTCTTCCCTTTTATTAAAAAACCCGGATCACCCAAACATGGATTTTCTTTCGTCGCAGTTTACTGGTCGCCCACAAGCAAACCGTTTATGGCTGCTTATAATTCTCCTTTTTGCCACAATCTGCAGCGATCAGATCACCAAGTATGTGGCAAGAAGCCTGCTCGTTGCCACAGAGGAAAAACCGTATTTCAGCGGCCTGGTAAAATTTTCCCTCGTTGAAAATCATGGCGGTTTTTTGGGTATCGTCAGTAACCTGCCGGCCGGGGTTCGCTTTTTTTTCCTCAATATCTGTGTTGCCTTGCTGCTTTTCGGATGTCTTGCTTGCCTGTTATGGTTTTCCAGACAAAACTCCCGCACCTGGATTCCCCTGTCGCTTATTACCGGAGGAGGTCTGAGTAACCTCCTGGACCGGTTGATCGGTGACGGCGGTGTAACCGATTTCATGAGTATCGGCACAGGATATTTGCAAACCGGCATTTTTAATCTCGCCGATGTATTTATCCTTTTCGGCTCATTCATGCTCGGTTTTCACCTACTACGGTATCCTGAAAATGAACGCCGATGAACACCACCGATCCCACCTTCGAAAGAATCAAAAAGAATATCGGCAAGTGATACACAGCTTGTCAAGCTGATGATTTTTCACGAGCATTTCTCAGCTGTTTCAGGTAAAAATTGAAGTTTCCGACTTTCTGCCGGTCATATCGACAATTTCAATCACGGAGTCTCCAATGCTAAAAGTAGGATTTATCGGTTGGCGAGGAATGGTAGGTTCTGTTCTTATGGAGCGGATGGTTGCCGAGAACGATTTCCAAGGCTTTGCCCCGGTGTTCTTCACAACCTCCCAGGCAGGTTTGGCCGGTCCCGAGATCGGTGGTCGCAAAGCCCTCGAAGATGCTATGAACATCGACCGCCTGGCGGAAATGGACATCATCATTTCCTGCCAGGGCGGCAGCTATACCACCAGCGTCTATGAAACCCTCCGTAAGCGGTGGAATGGCTACTGGATCGATGCGGCATCGACGCTGCGCATGAAAGATGATGCGATCATCATCCTTGATCCGGTCAACCGGACAGTTATTGAGCAGGGGCTGAAAAATGGCATTAAAAACTATATTGGCGGCAATTGCACCGTTTCGCTGATGCTTATGGGCCTTGGCGGTCTCTTTGCCGAAGATCTGGTGGAGTGGATCAGCTCCATGACCTATCAGGCGGCCAGCGGGGCCGGTGCCAAGAATATGCGCGAGCTTATCAGTCAGATGGGCGAACTGGCCGGCGAGGTTGGCGATCTTCTCGCCGATCCATCCTCCGCCATCCTCGATATCGACCGAAAAATCACCGCTAAACTCAACGACGGCTCGCTGACCATGAACAACTGGGGCGTGCCGCTGGCCGCCAGCCTTATTCCGTGGATCGATGTGCCGGTCGAGGATGGGCAGTCCAAGGAAGAGTGGAAAGGTATCGCTGAAACCAATAAAATTCTCGGTAAGCGCACCACCGAGATCATTCCGGTCGACGGTCTCTGCATCCGGGTCGGCGCCATGCGCTGCCACTCCCAGGCACTGACCATCAAACTGAAAAAAGATATCAGTGTCAAAGAGATAGAGGAAATCATTGCCGGGCACAACGCCTGGGTCAAGGTTATCCCCAATGATCGGCAGATAAGCTCCCGCGAGCTGACGCCGGTGAAGGTCTCCGGCACACTGACCGTACCGGTCGGACGACTCCGCAAGATGAAACTCGGCCCACAATACCTGGCTGCCTTTACAGTCGGTGACCAGCTGCTGTGGGGTGCCGCCGAACCACTGCGAAGAATGCTGAGAATCCTCCTCAGTAATCTTGGTTAAAACAACGAAGGGCCGATTTCACAAAAAGAAACCGGCCCTTGTAACAATTCAGCTACCGTCATGATTGCAGGAGATTATTGATCCACTGGCGGAACCTGTTCGGGGTCACCGAGGATATCCTGCTCTATGCTGCTCCCCGGCTTGGCGGAGTTGGTAAAGGCCCTGTCAAGACCGTCGATTCTCGACGGTGAGATTTCTCCCTGATCTGCAAATACAACCAGTTTGGGATCGATAGCCATCATTTCCTGCTCCACTCGCTCCAGATTGCCTATCACCTTCGACTTGATATCCACATCGGGATATTTCACCAAGATGCTTTTCAACAGCTTATGGGTCTCGAGCAGCAGCTTCTTCTTGCTTTCGACATCGGTGGTCTTGGTAAACCTGGTGAACAGGCCAGCGGCCTTTTTTCGATCGGCTTTTGCTGCCTCAAGCGACATTTCTTTGATTTTCACCTGGGCCTTGGTTGAATACTCGCCGTCCAAGAGCTTGGTGAAAACAGCGATCGCTTCATCGAATTTTTCGGCTTTTGCCAGCAACATTCCGTTATTCCACTGTTTTTGCAGATCTTGCATAAGGGCCATGCGTTGCGTTTCCTTTTCAACCGCATCCGTCAACGACAACTCCTCTTTCTTGCCCTTGAGAGCGAGTTGCTTATCCGGGCTTATGATATCTGACGGCAAGGTTTTCAGGAGATCCTGCGCTTCCTCAAATTTCTTCTCGGCACGGAGCTTTTCAACCTTGGCCATAAATCCGTCAAACCACTTGTCGGCTGCAGCTTTCACCTTTGCCTTGATAATATCGACATTTGCAGCAACCGGCGAATACGGGTACTTGGTGAGAAAATTTTCTGCCTGCCAAAGCAACTTGTAGCCACCCTTTTCAGCAACATATCCAAGATAATCACGGAGGATTGCAGAATATTCCTTCAATTCCGGGCCGCTCTCCTTGGAACGATCAAGTATTGACAGTTGGACTTTGGACCATTCCTCGAGACGACCGAGATTTTGATAATCATCGGATATCGTTTTATACTGGACCGCCGCAGCCTTGTAGTTTCCGGACGCTGTATACAGATCAGCGAGAATTTTTCTCAGGGAAACGATGTCCGTGGCCTGCATATCCGAGGAAGACATCTGATCGACAACCTGCTGATAAATTTCCGCCGCCTTTTCCTCCTTGTGAAGATACATCAGGGCGTTACCATAGTGAATTTTCGTGCGGAGCTGTACCCGGACAACCTGTCCGGCGGGGATTTTTTGAAAGACCTGGACTACTTCCTGATGTTCACGATTTTCCGAATACCGGTCGATCAGGGTCTCAAGCTGAGCCAGATCGGCTGAGTCCTCACGCTGATTCCAACCGGTGCCCTGGTCTGTAGAATCCACCAACAAACGCCCACAGGAGCTTTCAAGAAAAGCAATATCATTCTTTTCAATTTCTATCACACCGGCGTTGCCGATCCTTTCAGCGGTCGCTATCTTCTGTGCCTGCAACAGTTTGCTGCGCAGGTCGGTGTAGCTGTTCAGAACTGTCTGTAAATTGCGAAAACAGCGAACCATTTCAGCAGCTTCAGTGTCCTTGACTTGTCTCTTCACTGATTGGCTATCCAGCTCTTTCCATCGTTCGAGTTTCCGTCCATACTCATAGATACGGTCATTGACAAAGGCCATGGAAGGGAGGTTGTCATGGATATTTCCCTCGGCTATCTCTGGCTGTTCAGGCTCCAAGGTCATGATGGGTGGAGTTGGCTCGACTATCATGGTTTCAGATATGGGGGCCGTTGGTGGTTTCTTCACAGCAGGGATTGCCGGGGGAGTTTGTATCTGCGATTTTTTAGGAATTGCACAAGCCCCTAGACTGATAACAAAAAACAGAACAAGCGCATTCCAAGCGATTTTTTTCATAGTATTTATCTCTTTATCATTAAAATGTGACAATTACATTTATATAGTTACAGTTATCAGCTACCTGCTGGCAACATTGAAAACACGTTACATAGTACCGGCCATTTAGGCTATTTTGCGGTTATTGTGTAGCACTTTCGGCTATGGTTTGCCAAAATGGCTGATAATTTCTCTCTGCCGAAAACCCCCCAGTCTCCGATTTTGTCCCGAAAGTTAAAATAGCCTGTTGAGAGCGGACTGTCGGACTAACCTGTTGCATCGGTTCAACCACCAAACCGCCCTGATTAGGCGATGAAGCGATATTCACCTGCCCGAAATCATTGCGTTTGATAGTCAAGCCATAAAAGGATAAATCGACCGGATCAATCCTTGCCGCGTACTCTTGTTCATGCAACAAAATATTGGCGATCTGACACCAGGTAGGCAAGGCCCCGGCGGCCCCGCTGATGCGGTTGGTTTTACGGCGCATCGGTTGATTGTTATCAAAACCCACATACACCCCAACTGCGTAGCCATCTTCGAGAATCATGGCATCCCCGCCTTCGGCGATTCCGGGTATATAACCGAAAAAAGATGCGTTGGCATAATTGTTTGCCGTTCCGGTTTTTCCGAGCAAGGGTACGGGAAGATTTAACCGTGCAATTTCCGTTCCCTTTCCCTGCGCATTGGCCTGCAGCCTGACTTTTTCATTGGCCGTCTTGCCGGTGCCGAATTTTACAACATTTTCGAGAATTCCGCCAATCGCCAGGCGCGTTTTCTCATCAAGCACCTTTTTGCTACTCGGGGTTGGTTGGTAGAGAATCTTTCCCTCCTCGGATTCGATGCGATCGAGAATGGCCAGGGAATCGTTACTTTCGTCTTGGTCAATATCACCAAAGGTCGTAACTTTGCCGGTCACGAGTCCTTCATACATGCGCGTTGCTTCTAAAAGGGTCACAACATTCGAACCAAGAGGAAAGGACAGAACAGGTTCAAGCCCTCCTTTGATACCAAGCTTGCCTGCCAGCTGAATAAGATATTGCAGACCAACAGTGATACGGAAATCCTCAAGCTGGGAAAGCACTTGAAAACTGTATGGAAGACTGGTGGTAAGCTTTTGATGTTCCTCATTCACCTGCTCTTCGACCTTCTCAAGGGTGCCTGCGCTGAGTCCATCCTTTCAGCTTAATTTTCTGCCAAAACACGGCTGTTTCGGCAATGCTCAAACCTTGCAAGTGGGAGCGGAGTCGCTCCATATCCATACGGGTCAGATGTGCTGGCGCATCTTCCGGTCGGCAGAAGGAAAACTCTCCATTCATTTGATTCATATAAAGGCCTGACGAAGGTGTTTGCCCAAAGGCTTCGGTTCCTCCTCCACGATCGAAATTTTCAACCAGCGATCTGAATGCAGCAAGTTCCTCCAACAGTGGTCGCAGGAGAACGTACCGGTTGGCGAGAACTTTTTTGCGTACGGCGATTTCTTCAAATTCGGCCTTGGTTGGCGAATCGTCCTTTTGTTTCATTTCATCGTCGACTTCTTCAGTATATCGATCAAAATTGAGTCCGAAAGGCAGGTCCTTGATAATCTTGTATTCTTCCTCCAGCCCATCGAAGATGAAATCGGTTTCCAGGGCTTCAACAGCGGTCCGATACGCCGCTGCTCGAAGTGTCTCACTATTAACCTGAATTCCGTAACGGTCGCGAATTCTCGTACTGTAGCTCCGGTAGGGTTCCTCCTTGCCGTCGACAATTTTCGGAGCTAATCCGAGATTTTCAGCAACTTCCCGAAACTGCAGTGTCGTGAGGTGATCACAAAGATGAGCAAGCAGCCAGACTGAAGCCACATTCTCAGAATGAACTCCGGCCCAGTCCATGGAAACCCAGTCAAAGGGACTTTTATGATCCGGTCGGGGGAAATAAGGCCTTCCGCTCAACACAAAAATATTCCGGCTGTTTAACAGCATATCGGCGCTGTTCCAACCAAGTTGCAGGGCGGCGGTGTACAGAAGTGGTTTAAAGGCAGAGCCCATTGTTCTCCGGGCTTGGATAGCACGATTGAAAAACCGATTTTCGGTGCCACCGGCCATACCGCGAATTGAACCGTCTTTTAAAACCAGCGCCCCTCCCTGCACCTGAGGATACCTCTCCAAGGAAAACAGTGGCATCTGGTCACTTGGCAAGGAACGAACGCTCACCCACACCCTATCGCCCTTTTGTAATTGTTCCAGCAAGAGATCCTGGTCACCGGCTGCCGGTTCAGTCCAGAGATTTTTCAGCCATTTTACCCGGGCTTTTACCAGTTCAGCCAATCCAGACGCATCAATCACACCCCTGCCGAGTTTTTTATCAAGCTCGACACTTATTCGTATATCCTTGCCCCTGCCATGTATCTCACTGATCGTACCAAAAAGAAACTCTCCCTCACGAAGCAGAGAATCTCCAGTGTAATCAAGGCCCGCCAACTCCTCCTGTACTTCCTTTCTTTCATATCCCCGCAATCGCACATCGAGATGAGACAACTCTCCGCGCAGGACCGACAAGGTTTTCTCCTGCAGCTCGTGGTCGATGGTGGTTACAATCCTCACTCCGGAGGTGGCGATATTGGAGATGCCGTTTCCCTCCAAAGCACCCAACACCTCCGTTGAGGATACTGCCTCTCGAACCAATTCCATTGCATAGTCGAGAGCATACCCAACCTTTCCCTGATTAAATCGGATGTCTTCGGCAAGACGGTCATGGTATTCGGAGGTACTGATCATGCCTAAATCACGCATTTTCCCCAGGACATACTCCAGGCGGACTTTACCCCTCGATTTGGCCAGATCGCTACCTTGATCGGACTTTTTGATAAACGGGTTATAATAGTTCGGTCTCTTCACACTGCCGGCAATAAAAGCACATTCGACCATTGTCAATTCTTGCGGTTTTTTGTCAAAATAATACCTGGCCGCAACCCCGAGACCATGACCATTTCCGCTCACATAAAACTGGTTGGCATAGAATTCGAATATTTTTTCTTTGGAGTAATGGTATTCCAACCTCAAGGCAAAAAGAAGCTCTTTCAGCTTGGCCTGGACTGATCTGTCTGCTCTTTTGAAGAGGTTTTTAGCAGTCTGTTGGGTCAGGGTGCTGCCTCCTTGCACCACCTTGCCGGCCTGAACATTTCGAACCATTGCTCTGGCAATTCCCAGTGGATCAAAACCTATGTGGCTAAAAAATCGTTCGTCTTCAGAAGCAACCAGAGCATTGACAAAGTCTTTAGGTATCTCTTCGTAGGTAACATACTGGCGGTGAGCGGTATCAAAGAATACTCCGAGTTTTGTCGTCCCATCACTGTAAAACACCTGGCTTTCTTTGCCGAGGATACGACGGATATTATCTTGCCGGATCTCCTCACCCGGTTCCACGACAACCAACCAATACACCCAGCCCAGCATTGCCCCGGCCGCTACTACACCGATGGCGATTGCCAAAATAAGAAACTTTTTCAACATATTTCTAGTAAAGTTGAGACGGAAATGATGAACAAAGGGGAGAAAAAACAACCAGAACGAAGAGCTGGACGCTTAATCCTTGCAATTACTGGAGAGTTCGGTTTTATATACTGTCAATTGCCAGCATCGTTCTGACGGCTATAAATGTACAAGGTTATCAGAGATATCTCAACAAACGAATGTACAAATTAACGGTCTTTTTCCAGGGCCTTTCAACAATGGACAACAACCGGATTGGCTGATGACACAAAAACCCCATACGATTGTTAAGACCCTCGTTCTCTTCGCTACCCTGTTTTTCCTTTCCAGCTGTGCTGACCGCAACTATTATGGGACACTTCCACAGAACGGCTCCCAGGGAATTGCCGTAACCAGCAACTTTGAGTGAATCGGACCAAGAACTCCAGGTCAACGAACCGGAGATGTGCTTAGATCAGGAACTGAATGAGCTTAGCCAGACCGGTGTGTGGAATGAACTGTATCCACCCATGAGCTTTGATCCGACCCAAAATGTATCCTTCGATTTCCCGGTCGTTTTAAACAAGCAGGTCGAAATGTATCTGCATTTTTTCCAAAATGGCTTTAGAGAGCAATTCGCCCATTGGCTGCAGAGATCGGCAGCCTACATGCCGATGATGGAGGCCGCTTTGGCTGAGGCCGGCTTACCTAAGGACTTGGTATATCTAGCGATGATCGAAAGCGGATATAATCCCCTCGCCTGTTCGCGATCAATGGCGGTAGGTCTCTGGCAATTCATGGAGGGCACCGGAATACAGTATAATCTGGACATTGATAAATTTATCGATGAACGTCGTGATCCTGAAAAATCCACCCAAGCAGCGGTAGCCTTTCTTGCCGATCTTTACAAGGAGTTCGGCGACTGGCATCTGGCCGTTGCCGCCTATAATGGCGGTCCAGGCAAGATCCGCAACGGCCTCAATAAATATAATGTCGACAATTTCTGGGATCTCGCCAGCAAAGATTATCTAGCATTGGAAACCAAACGCTATGTGCCGAAACTCATTGCTGCCCTGATCATTGCCAAGCAACCGGAAAAATTCGGGTTCACTCAGCTGGCTTACCATACCCCTCCGCGTTACGACGTTATCACCGTCGGCCCGGGGATGGAGCTTGAGGCGGTGGCCCTGATCACCAACTCCAGTCTCGAAAAAATCAAACAGCTCAATCACGAACTGCGACAGAACAGAATTCCACCCAACCTCACTGAATACGAAATAAAAATCCCATATGCCACGGCATCTGTGGCGATGAAGAACATGCCCCGTTTGCATTCGACTGTCACTACCGCCTACAAAACTCACAAAATCGCTAAAAAAGATACCCTTTCTTCCATCTGCAGCTTATATGATGTCAACAAAACCACTCTGTTGAAAGCTAATAATCTGAGAAGCGGTACTCTGAGCTCCGGACAAAATTTGAGGATACCTTACAACACCATCTCCTATCAACTTCTGCCGGATACTATTGCCAAGACAAAAGCTGCGAACCGCGACAATCTGGTCATGCATCAGGTCAAACAGGGTGAAACCGTTTCCAGAGTTTCCAAACTGTATAATGTGCCTCCTGAATTGATCATGTCCTGGAACAACTTGAAGAACGTAAAATCAGTCAAAACGGGACAACAACTTGCTCTGTATATTGACCAACGCGAAGCCTTGGCAGCCGGAGAGAAAACTAAAGGCATAACACTCGAGAAGACCGCCGGACTTGAAAAATCTCCCAAGCTGTTGGTTCTCAAAGCAGAGAAAAGAAAGACCCATATCACAGAAGTTCGAGCTTCAGATTCCTATGCCTCGTATAATGTCCAGGACGGCGATACTCTCTATACTATCTCGCAAAAATTCAGCACTTCATTGTCTGAAATCAAAAAATGGAACAACCTGAAATCCGACCTCATTCATCCTGGGAGCGTATTGAAACTCAAGAAGGCATAAATCCCCTTTTAGTCTCTTCCACCTTCAAAACCTTGTTATTTTCATTAGAAATTTCATGACAGCCGTCATAAAGGATATTTACGTTCGATGCCTGAAATCACATGCCAACCCACCCCTGCGCTTACAGCCCGACAAAAGCAATTTCTCAAAGCACTGGCCCATCCCCTCAATCCACTCGTTCAGATAGGTAAAGAGGGGATGAGCACAGGGATTATCGATACTGTAAAAGCTGAACTGTTAAACCATGAATTGATCAAGGTGAAAATCGGCAACAACAGCGGACTGGAAAAACATGCCGCCTCACAGGTGGTGTCCGAACAGACGGAAAGTATCCTCGTGCAGCTTATAGGCAAGGTTTTTGTGTTATATAAACCGAATCTTGAAAAAGCCAAAGATAAGCGGATCAAGCTGCCAAAAGGTTGATCAAATCTCCATAAGCGGCAAAACCTTATCCTGAGCGGCAATGAATAAGGCGGTCTCTCCCCATTGCCGCACCGCCGATCGAGCGGCATCCCTTGCTAATAAAGGTGTGTTATTGGTCTCGCTGAGATGGGCGAGGACGGCGATCTGCAGATGAGCACCTATCAGGTCGGCGAGGCAAGTAGCGGCATCTTCATTACTGAGATGGCCCATGCTGGAACGAACACGCTGCTGCAGCGGCAAAGGATACGGTCCATTTTTTAACATCTCAAGGTTATGGTTAAATTCTAGGATAAGGGCATCACAACCACCCAGCCTTTGAACCATGAGAAGGGATACCTTGCCGGTATCGGTGCAGCAGCCAACACTGCGTTTGCCGTCACTGATTACATAACCAACTGGGTCTGCCGTATCATGGGAGATTCGGAAGGAGCGAACCATTAGATCTTCTATCTCAACCAGGTCGCCGGTCTGGAATTCCCTTCTGGCAAACACCTTGCCCATCTTTTTCTCACCGGCACCAAAAGTACCTGGATTAGCATAGGTCGGGATCTTGTATTTCCGGGATACTACCCCCGCACCACAAATGTGATCATTATGTTCATGGGTAAGGAACAAACCATTGATGTCATCAAGTCTCCGGCCAATGGATTGCAACCGATATTCAATTTCCTTGCCGGAAAATCCGGCATCAATCAAAATGCCGGTCTTACCGCTTTCTATAAAAATTGAATTTCCTCTACTGCCACTGCCAAGTATGGAAAATCGCATATTAAACGCCAGTGTGACCAAAGCCCCCGGCAGCCCGAACTGTCTGGTCGAGCACCGTTACGACGACTAGGCTTGCCTTCGTCACCGGTGCTAAAACCAGTTGAGCAATGCGATCCCCGCGGTGAATCACATACGGCTTTTTGCCAAGATTGATCAAAGCAATCTTGACCTCACCGCGATAGTCCGAATCAATAGTCCCCGGACTGTTGAGTATGGTCATCCCATATTTGACCGCCAAACCGCTGCGCGGCCTGACCTGCATTTCATAACCAATGGGAATAGCTACGGCAAAGCCGGTCGGCACCAAAGCCGTCTCCCTTGGTTCAATGACCAATTCCCCACGCACAGCCGCTTCCACGTCCATACCGGCGGCACCTACGGATTCATAACGGGGCAAATTAAGGTCATGCTCTTCCCCTGGTTCCAGCCAACATATTTTCACTTCTTGCTCGTTCATAAACCCTGCACGATTGGTGTGCGCTCATCACCACGGCACATAAAAAAAGCCGACCCCGATGAAGGGGCCGGCTTAAGGGACTCGGAGAATGTTAATATACCATACCGCATTCAGCCTACAGACTAATCCTCAAGCAGAGCTTTACGGCTGAGGCGAATCCTGCCACGATTGTCAACGTCCAAGACCTTGACTTCGATGACATCCCCTTCCTTAACGACATCAGTAACCTTGGACACCCGCTTGATATCAAGTTCGGAGATATGCACCAAGCCATCGGTGCCAGGCAATATTTCAACAAAGGCGCCAAAGTCTTTGATGGTTTTGACAACACCCTTATAAATCGCCCCGATCTCCGCTTCGGCGGTTATGGCTTTTACTCGTGCCACCAGGGCGTCGGCCATTTCACCATTGAGGGCAAACATTTTCACCAGGCCTGAGTCATCGACCTCGATTTTTGCGTCGAACTCAGCGGACAGCTCCTTGATAATCTTGCCACCCGGTCCGATCAGATCACGAATTTTATCCGGATTGATCTTGTGGACCATGTATTTCGGGGCGTGCTCGGCCACCTCTTCGCGAGACTTGGAGATGCTCTTCTTCATTTCGGTGAGGATGTGAATACGACCTTCCTTGGCCTGCGCCAGGGCTTGACCCATAATTTGCCGATCTACCCCATCGATCTTGATATCCATCTGCAAAGAAGTAATGCCTTCGCCGGTGCCGACAACTTTAAAATCCATATCGCCGAGATGATCCTCGTCACCGAGAATATCGGAAAGGATCACAACCTTGTCGCCTTCCTTGATGAGTCCCATGGCGATGCCGGAAACCGGGCTTTTCAAAGGAACGCCGGCATCCATCATGGCCATGCTGCCGCCACAGACGGTGGCCATGGAAGAAGAACCATTCGATTCGAGAACCTCCGAGACCACCCGGATGGAATAGGGAAAATCTTCTTCCGCCGGGAGTACCGCCTCAAGACCGCGGGTCGCCAGGTTGCCGTGACCGATATCCCGGCGCGATGGTCCGCGCAGGCCACGCACCTCACCGACGCAGTAAGGAGGAAAATTGTAATGCAACATGAAACGGTTGATGACTTCGCCGTGCAGAGTTTCTACTCGCTGCTTATCCCGTTCACTGCCGAGGGTGGTAGAAACCAGCGCCTGGGTTTCACCACGGGTAAACAAGGAAGAACCGTGGGTTCGCGGCAGGTATCCGGTCTCACAGGTGATATCTCTTATCTGATCGAATTTCCTGCCGCCAATCCTGATCTGCTCGCCTACGATTTTCTCGCGCATGAAGGATTTTTTGTAGGCAGAAAGTAATTCGCCTACTTCATTGCCCCGTGCTTTCTCCGGGTCAATGGCGGCCATAACTTCCTTTTTCAACTCGTCATACGCCCGGCTCCGCTCAAGCTTATCAACCGTATTAAAGACCTTCTCCATGCCGGCTGCGGCGATATCCCGGACCTTGGCTTCCAGGGCTTCATCGACCACCGGGATTGCAACCGGAGGACGTTTAGGTTTTCCAGACGACTTTTGCAGCTGTTCCTGCATATCAATGAGCGGTTGCAGATGTTCAAATGCATGGAAGATACCGGCCAACACCTCATCTTCACTCAACTCGTCGGCCTTACCCTCGACCATGACGACGGCATTACGGGTACAGGCTACAACTATATCCATGGATGATTTTGTCAGCTCGGATATCGTCGGATTGAGAACGTAACCACCGTCAATGTACCCAACGCGCCCTCCGGCCACAGGACCGCTGAAGGGAATGTCGGAAAGGGTCAATGCGCATGATGCCCCGGTCAGTGCCAAGATATCCGGCTGGACATCCGAGTCGGCAGATAGAACGGTGGCAATAACCTGGGTTTCGGCACAATAGCCGTCGGCAAAAAGAGGCCGCAACGGACGGTCGATAATCCTGCAGGTCAAGACCTCGGTGTCGCTCGGTCGACCAATTTCCCGACGGAAGTAATTGCCGGGAATCCTCCCCACCGCAGCGAGCTTTTCCTGATATTCGATGGTCAGAGGCAAAAACCCGGCCTCCGGTTTATTCTCGCCGGCACCAACAGCGGTAACCAGCACCATGGTATCTCCCGATCGTATGACGATCGACCCTGATGCCTGCTTGGCAATTTTTCCTGTCTCGATGGAAATAATTTTGCCACCGATTTCTGCTTCAACTCTTTTCAACATGTTTTCTCCAGATGTTTGTAGCATCAGGGAAAGGCGCAGCGCCAATTTCTCTGACTGGATTATCCACCAGCCCCGTATGCTTGCTTTTTCGGAATTCCATAAACAACAAAAACCTCAAACAGTTCATCATTCCCTGAACTGTTTGAGGTAATAAAACAGCACTATGCCCTGAACCACACACGGTCCGGTCAACAACGGACTACTTCCGCAAGTTGAGTTCCTTGAGCATGGTTCGATACTTATCGAGATTTTTCTTCTTCAGGTAATCAAGCAGGCTACGACGCTGACCGACCAATTTCAGAAGGCCCTGTCGAGAGTGATGATCTTTTTGGTGAACCTTGAAATGCTCGGTGAGATATTCAATACGATCGGTGAGAAGCGCAATCTGCACCTCGGAAGACCCGGTATCGGTGGGATGAATCTTGAACTTTTCAATTATTTCGTTTTTCTTTACTGCTGACTGTGCCACGACAATCCTCCTGAAATGTATAATAAATGTAGATATCCGGTTTATAAAAACAACGAAAAACTTCCCGCCTATCGACGGGGGTACTTCTTCAACCAACAACAATCGGCCTGCATACTTGGTGGCGAACCGCGCAGACCAGCTAGATACCTTATTCAACCGGCAGAGCCGGATTTGTGCCTTAAATCACACCTTCGTGCACACACTAGCCAACTCGGGTGATTATTGCAAGAGTTTACACGCCTGATCGGTAGATATCACCGCCCGCATGCAGCGTTCCAAGGCATCGTCGCCACCCAGCTCATCCCAGCCAAGGCTGTTGTCAATGGAGAAACAGCCGCTCCTCAACCGCCGCAGTTCGATCAGATGCCCGCCACAACCCAAATATCTGCCTATATCGAAAGCCAGGGAGCGGATATAAGTACCCTTGCTGCAAACGACCCTGATGCCAAGACTGGCGTCCTCTCCTGCTATTTCGGCGTCGCCATCGGTACGTTCGAGGAGTTTGATCTCCACCTGCCGTGCCTCTTTGGTAACAGATATGCCTTTTCGAGCATAATAATAAAGAGGTTTTCCCTGGTGCTTCAGTGCCGAATAGGCCGGCGGCGTCTGCATCTGGATGCCCCGAAACCGGCGGAAACACTCTTCAATGGTGGTCGCGGCGATCCTTCCGACTGGCCGTCGGCTGGTAACCATCCCTTCGGTATCAAGGGTTTCGGTCTCAACTCCGAGTCGCAAGGTAGCCAGATATTCCTTATCGCCCTCCATGAGTCCGGAGATAAGCCGAGTAGCCGGTCGCCCCGCACAAAGGACCAGAAGTCCGGTGGCAAAGGGATCCAGGGTTCCGGCATGACCAACTTTCTTCATCTGCAAAATACGCCGCAGCCTGCTCACCACGGCAAAGGAGGTGATTCCGGCAGGTTTATCGATGAGAAAAACACCCGCCTCAAACATGCTGCTTCAAAGGAGACCGGCAACATTTTATCACAAACAATGAGCCCGTGGAGTGTCTGGCCATTCTCACGCTAAAAATCTGCACACTGCTTCCCTGACATCCAGTTGCACCTGATCGATGGTTTTTCCATGACAGCGAAATCCCGCGGCGTTCCGGTGCCCGCCACCATCAAACTCCTTTGCAACCGCCGCCACATCGCATTGCCCCTTGGCCCGCATACTGACGGCAACGATATCGTTGCCTGTCTCTTTGATCAGGACCGCTACCTTGACCGACAGGAGCGATCGGGGAAGATCGACAAAGCCTTCGACGTCTTGGATCGTGGCACCACTCTCTTTAAGCATTTTTTGCGACACATGCATAAAAGCGATTTGATCGCGGGCACAAAGGGTGATGGTTGCAAGCACCATTTCCATCAGTTTGAGTCGCTCGATGCTGTATTTATCATACAAGTGACTGCCTACCTCCTCCGGTCGCACCCCTTTGTCGAGAAGCTCCGCCGCAATATGCATGGTCCGTGGGGTGGTGCTTTCATAGCGAAAGGAGCCGGTATCGGTGCAGATCGCCACATACAGATTGTAGGCACAATTATAACTTATCGGCACATTCAGAGCCTGCGCCAATTCATAAATCATTTCGCCGGTGGAAGAGCGGCAGGGATCAACCCAACTGATCGTCCCGAAGGCTCGATGCGATCGATGATGGTCAATGACCAGAAAGGGTTCGATCTTCAAAAATTCAGTCTTCGATTTGCCGAGCCGGTCGTCATCACCGCAATCAAGACCGACCATCAGAATATCCCCTGCGGCGTCGACGACAAATTGTCGAAACTCCTCAAGTTGAGTATGTGCCCGTTCGGTGTCCGGCAGAAAATCATAATGATGGGAAACCGGTTCCTCGAGAAAACAAAAAACCTTTTTCCCTAGCCGTTCAAGAATATCAGCAAATGCGAAAAGAGATCCCAGAGCGTCGCCATCCGGATGGGAATGGGTAAGCAAGACTATATTGGTCGCGCCATGTATTTCTGCAATCAGCCGTTCAGGGATTATCCTTTCGGGATTCTCGTTCATTGGCAATTTCCTGAAAAATTTCTTCCAACTCAGCTACCTTCTCAACTACATTATCATATCGAAAATGAAGATCAGGTGTAAAGCGCAAATTGAGGGTCCTGGCAATATGACTGCGCATAAATCCCTTGGCACGCTGTAATCCCTTTTCTGCCTCCTTAGCTTCTTTACTATCGCCCAGTACGGTAAAGAAAACCTGGGCAAGACTCAGGTCATCGTTGACTTCGACCCGCGAAATGTTGAGGTTGTGCAAGCGAGGATCCTGCACCTTGCTGATGACCAGGATGGCCAATTCATTTCTGATCGCCTCAGCCACCCGGGACGAGCGTTTCTGTTCATTTTTGTTTCCAACACCAAGGGAGTCGAGTGTCTTCTTGGGATCCCACGTCTTCACGGCTAAACCTTCCTGTTAAAGTGTTGCTTCAACTTCATTCATAATGAAGGCCTCAAGATTGTCGCCGATCTTGATATCATTAAATTTCTCGACTCCGATACCGCATTCGAAACCGGAGAGCACCTCTTTCACGTCATCCTTGAACCTCCGGAGAGATTCAATTTTGCCGGTAAAAATGACCACACCTTCACGAACGACGCGAATTCGCGCAGTACGCAAAATTTTGCCGTCGAGAACGGAGCAACCGGCGATCGTGCCAACCTTCGGGACACTGAAGATTTCACGCACTTCAGCCAGGCCGATCACCTGCTCTTCATAGGTCGGTTCCAGCATGCCGACCATCGCCTTGCGAATATCGTCGAGGGCATGATAAATGACATCATAGGATCTGACGTCGACATGTTCCCGCACTGCCAGTTCCTTGACCTTGACCGTCGGCCTGACGTTAAAGCCGATGATGATAGCATCCGAGGCGGATGCCAGAAGGATGTCCGATTCGGTGATCGTACCGGTGCCTTCGTGCAGAACCCGCACCTTGATCGATTTGGTGGAAAGATCTTCGGCTGCTTTGGCAAAGGCTTCGAGCGTACCCTGTACATCGGCCCTGAGCACTACCCGCAGTTCCTGAACATCACCTTCACTCATCTGTTCAAACAGCTTGTCGAGGGAGATCTTGCTGGTGGCTCCCAGTTCGCTTTCCCTGGCCTTCAGTGCCCGGACCTGGGAAACACTGCGAGCCATCTTCTCGTCGGTGACCACCACGAATTCGTCGCCGGCACTCGGCACCCCGGAAAGCCCTTGAACCTCAACGGGAATCGCCGGCCCGGCTTCTTTGATCTTCCGACCTTTGTCGTCGAGCATGGCTCTGACCTTACCGCTGTGCTGGCCAACAACAAAATAGTCGCCAAGTTGCAGGGTTCCTTCCTGGATAAGGACTGTCGCCACCGGCCCTCTGCCCTTATGCAGCTGAGCTTCGATTACCCGGCCCCTGGCTTTCCTGGTCGCATCGGCGCGCAACTCAAGGACCTCGGCGAGAACCTGGATCGATTCAAGCAGATTGTCTATACCTATGTTCTTTTTCGCCGAGGTTTCACAGTACATGGTCTGGCCACCCCAATCTTCCGGCATGAGATTCAGATCGGAAAGCTCACGTTTGACCCTGTCGATATCGGCATTTTCTTTGTCGATTTTATTCACCGCCACAATGATAGGCACGTTGGCCGCCTGAGCGTGATTGATTGCCTCACGGGTCTGATCCATAACGCCATCGTCGGCCGCGACAACAAGAATGACGATATCGGTGACCTGCGCTCCACGCGAACGCATCTCGGTAAAAGCAGCATGCCCTGGTGTATCGACAAAGGTTACATCACCGGAACCCGAGCGTACATGATAGGCACCGATATGCTGGGTAATGCCGCCCGCTTCTCCCAACGCCACGTCGGTTTTGCGGATGGCATCAAGGATTGATGTTTTGCCGTGATCGACATGTCCCATAACGGTAACAACCGGTGAGCGCACCAGTCTTTCGCCACCTTCTTCCGATTCTTGGAGAAGCTGAACACCTATCTCTTCGGTAATCCCCTGCTCGACTTCATAACCAAAATCGGCAGCAATGAGCATGGCGGTCTCGGTGTCAACCAACTGATTGATTGTCGCCATGACTCCCAGCCCCATGAGTTTGGCTATCACCTCACTCGCCTTGATCTTCATGCGCTGGGCCAGCTCCCCAACACTGATCATCTCAAAAACCTTAAATCGTTTCTTGCTGGCCTTCATTTCCGCAGCAGGCGCAACGACTTTAGGCATTTTTCGGCCTCGTTTGCCGCGCCGTATATTCCCATCACGATCCAGGTAATCTTGAGCAAAATGGGTGAACTTGACATTCTTCTGACCTTTTTTCACGCCACGCCGAAATTCGCTGTCCTTATCGGCATCGCCTTCGGTGCTCTTTTTGCCCTTTTTCTTTATCCGTGATGCCTCTTCGGCAGCGGCGGCAACCGCATCCTCCGGCCCGGTTGAACCAGGACGCTTCTGTTGCGGCGGTTTTACCACTTTTTTCTTGGGGCGGGCGGAAGGTGCTTCCTCAACTGCAATCGGCAACTCGATAGTACGAACAACCCTGGCCATTGACTTCTTCGGAAACGGTTTCTTTTCTCTTTTGTCTTTCGGTTCCGGTCGAGCAAAGGAGGTAATATGTCCGGTGGTGGCCTCACGAGACGGCGACGGGGTGACAGGTTTCAAATCCGGTTGTGCTTCAACCGGTTGCTCGATTATTGGGTTTTCAGCGACTGTTTCGGTTTTTGCTTCTGCCAATTTCGGTGGTTCACTCTTGGAAATGATCCGAGCACGCTGATAATCGACCTGTCGTTTGTTCTCAACCGGTCTTGATGTCGGCATACTCTCTTTCTGTTCGGCAACTGTTTCGGAGGGAGGCGGGTGGCTTGGTGATTCCGCTTTCTGCAATGTGCTGCGGTGTGACGTCGACGTGGGGTTCGGCGTCAGCCGTTACCGCCGGGGCTTGCACTTCGGCAACCTTCGTTTCAATAGCTTCCGCCGGTTGTTCGGCCTCCATTTCCACATCGCTTGCATCGTCAACCACGGTGGCAGGTCGACGTCTGATGACCGTCGACTTCCGACGAATCACTGTCTGTCGATCACCTTCACCGGCAACACGCTTTTCCGTCCGTTCAGAATGAGCCGATTTCTGGAGTGCATTCCGGATACTCACAGCCGTTTCGTCGTCAACCGATGAACTGTGCCCCTTGATATCAAAGCCCAATTCCAACAACTTGTCGGCTAACGCTTTACCGCTCATGCCGGCCTCCTTGGCCAGCTCATAAATCCTGATTCTGCTCATCCGTGACTCCCGTATTGCATTGCAAAAGTAAATTCCCCCATTGCCGGACTCTCAGCCATATGCCATAAGTCCACTAACAGATGGATAATTTTAAATCTCTTTGGTTAAAGACGAAACACTCTTTTCCATTTTTTTTTCTCTTTGAAAAAGGTTTGGTGACACGTATTCTCCCCACAGCAGCAGTACGCCCCTCGCCCCGGTTCAGACTGTCGAAGGTCGTGCACAGGCATTTCTTCCCGCCACACAAAACGACAAAGCTCCTGTTTCGGTCTTTTCATTCCGCAGGAAACACAGGTCCTTTGCATCACCATGACCTAAGCCATTCTTTCCTCTCCTTCCGGAGTATCATCTTGCACCTTGTCTTTTACTTCGTTCTCTTCCCCAGCTGTCTCCTCGGCAACCTCAGAGGCGGCAGATTTCTGTTTTACGGGAGTTACCCCGGCAGCAAACGGTCTGGTCTTCGCCTCAGCAATAAGGGCTTGGGCAAATTCCTCGTCGATTGAACGGATCACCATCAAATCATCAACGCTCTTCTCAGCCAGTACTGCCGAGGAGGTAATGCCTTTACCCAACAACTGATCCGCCAAGGTTTCGTCGACTCCCCGCAACCCAAGCAGTGACTGATAGCTCGGATCGGCCAGGTTGGCATACCGTTGTTCGCTTTTCACATCGATCCGCCAGCCGATGAGTTTTGAGGCAAGTCGGACATTCTGTCCCTGCCTGCCGATAGCCAAAGAGAGCTGATCATTAGGGACGACGACCAGCAAAGAACGAGCATCCTCATCGGCCATAACCATACTGACATGGGCGGGTGCAAGAGCATTATAAACATATTTGGCCGGATCCGGACTCCAGGTGACGATATCAATACGCTCGCCCTGAAGTTCCTGGACGACATTTTGGACCCTTGACCCCTTCATGCCGACGCAGGCACCAACGGGATCGACGTCGCTCTCCGAGGAACTGACGGCAATTTTCGCGCGAAATCCGGGCTCGCGGCTGACACCCATGACTCTCACTATACCTTCTGCCATTTCCGGCACTTCCAGTTGAAACAACTTCGACAGGAACTCATCACAGGTCCGTGAAAGGATGAGTTGCGAGTCACGACTGGTCTGGCGCACCTCTTTCAGATAGGCCCTGATCCGATCACCTTGCTTGAAAGAGCGCTTGGCTATCTGCTGATCTTTCGGCAATATTGCATCGGTACGGCCGAGATTGACAATCATATTGCCCCGTTCGAAGCGCTGAACTATTCCGCTTACTACCTCGCCGACACGGTCCTTGAACATATCATAAATGACCTCTTTCTCGGCATCCTTCATTTTATGGATGATGACCTGCTTTGCGGACTGAGCGGCAATCCTCCCGAGATCACTGATATCTTCCATTTTCTCGCCGAGCTCGTCGCCTATTTGCACTTCAGGATCGAGTTTTAAGGCATCGCTGAGAGAAATTTCCGTTTGATCATCCGCCGCCTCTTCGACGACGTTTCTGAACTGAAACACCTCGACTTCACCGTACTCTTCGTTGTAGCGCACTTCGATTTCGCGGCGACTCCCGAACTTCTTCCTTGCGGCAGATTGAACAGCCTCTTCAATGGCCTCTATCAGCAATGTTTTGTCGAAACCTCGATCACGGCTGATCTGGTCGATAATTCGTTTCAAATCTGAGAGCATCTTTTACCCCGTTTTTATGACTTTCCGCTCCGCCAAGCGGAGATATTTTGCAAGAGTATTCAAACAACCACGGGCCATTCCGGCTCAGAGGGTCAACCTGGCTTTATTAATCATCTCAAAAGAAAACTGAACGGAACCACCATCCGCGAGTCTGAGATAAATCAGTTCTTCGCGTACCGCCTCAATTATACCCTCAACAATCTTCCCTTCTTCCATCTGGTTGTGCAGCTTCACTCTCGCCTTTTTACCCTGGAAGCGTAAAAAGTCGTCTGTCGATCTGAGCGGCCGCTCCAACCCGGGCGATGAAACCTCAAGATGGTAGGCATGATCGATACAGTCCTCGACATCAAGGTAATTCCCCAACTCTCGACTCACATCACTACAATGTTTGAGGGTCACTCCTGTCGGTGCATCGATAAAAACCCGCAACACCCATCCATGACCTTCTCTACGAAACTGAATGTCAAAAAGCTCAAGACCCAGGGTCGGCAGAAGAGCTTGCAGGAAACTCTGTACTTTGTCTATAATAAATTGGCTCATTATAAAAACCTGTTGAACCCGACCCTCTTTCGCTCTTCGGCGGCAAGCGGGTGCACCATTCGGACATAAAAAAAAGCGGGCAGAGCCCACTTCCAAAAGCCGTCCCGCCACATATATAAACAGGAGGTATAACAGGATGATCCTCCACCAGGCAGAACAGGAAAGCCTGTTCCACGCTTCAACAACTCCCCGAGAACCAGCACGGAGTTATTCATGCAGCGAATTATCCGAGGGGTAATTTAATCATACTATAAAGGCAATGTCAAGCCGGAAGTCCATATTCCATTCCACTTATGACCACAACACCGCAACTTAAGACATCAACCACGACCTCTTTTTTGATCCAATCAGCAGCTACATATACATAAAATCTGTTTGACAAACCAAGGTTGTGTCTTTACTTAATTGGCAGTTCCGAGTACCCTCCTGCTTTTGTAAGAGCAGTTTAGCAACAGCTTTAAATGCTATATAAGTACTGTATTTATTAATATATTTCAATATTTCGAAACGGCGTAAGGATATCAATGAATGTATCATCGAGCTGCATCCCCATTTTTGCGTGAGAACTGACCACCCCGTCTTAACATTCGCCACCGACCTCTTTCATGACAGAAAAAATTCTCATCATTGCAGAAAAACCCAGCGTTGCAGCAGATCTGGTAAAAAGCCTTCCGGGAAAATTCGTAAAGGAAAAAACCCATTTCGAAGGAGACACCTATATTGTTTCCTATGCCATAGGTCATCTTGTCACCATCTGTTTTCCGGAAGAAATTGACCCGGCATATCAAAAATGGGACATGAACAACCTGCCGATACTGCCGAAGACCTTTCCCCTCAAGGGCCTTGACGGCACCAAGAGTCAGCTGAGTGCTTTACAAAAGCTGATTCGGCGCAAGGATGTCAGGCAAATCATCAATGCCTGTGACGCCGGTCGGGAAGGTGAACTGATCTTCAAATATATCGTCAAATTCGTCTGGAACGCCTCTGTCGCCGAGAAATCCTTTAAAAGGCTTTGGCTCCAATCGATGACCGCAGACTCCATCCGTGCTGCCTTTTCCGCCTTGCGCGACAACGTTGAGATGTTGCCCCTTGAGGATACGGCGCTGTGTCGTTCAGAGTCGGATTGGCTGATAGGCATCAACGCCACGAGAGCTCTTACCGGATACAACTCCCGCAAGGGCGGCTTTTTCCTGACTCCCTGCGGTCGGGTACAGACCCCGACACTTTCTCTCTTGGTGAAAAGAGAGCGGGCTCGCCTCGAATTTGTGCCAAGACCCTACTGGAACCTTCAAGGGCTGTTCGCCTGTAAGGATCAGATCTACGAGGGGAAATGGATTGATGCCGCTTTTGCCCGTGAAACCAGCGATCCGCTCGACCGGGCGGATCGCATCTGGAAAAAAGAAGACGCCCTGGCAATCATCGCCAAATGCACCGGAAAACCGGCAACAGTTGAGGAACAAAGCAAGAAAAACACCCAAAACTCTCCCCAGCTCTATGATCTTACCCTCCTCCAGCGTGAAGCCAACTCAAGGTTCGGTTTTTCAGCAAAAAACACCCTGGCTATTGCCCAATCGCTCTATGAAAGGCACAAGGTGCTTACCTATCCAAGAACCGACAGCAAACATTTGCCGGAAGATTATCTGCAATCAGTTAAAAATGTACTGCAGCAGCAAACTGCATGGGAATTCGCTGCATTTGCCCAAGAGGCACTGTTGAAAAAATATGTCCGCCCTGACAAGCGGATCTTCAACAACAGTAAAATTTCCGACCACCATGCCATTATCCCGACGATCATTCTGCCTGGCCGCCTTACCGAACCGGAAGCAAAGATCTATCAGATGGTGGTGCAGCGATTTCTCGCAGTTTTCTTCCCTCCAGCGATCTTTTTAAACACCAGAAGGATCTCCCTGGTTGAAGGGGAAACCTTTCTCACTGAGGGGAAAATCCTCCTTGAGGCCGGTTGGAAAGCCATTTACGGCAGTGCAACCGGAGAAGGCCAGGATCGAACCCTTGCCCCTGTGCCGGCGAATACCCCGGTAAGTTGCCGGGATATAAGCATCGCCGACCACGAAACCACACCTCCGCCACGCTTCAATGAGGCAACACTGCTCTCGGCCATGGAAAATTCCGACAAGCTGGTCGAAGATGAAGAACTGGCCGAGGCCATGAAAGAACGTGGCCTCGGCACCCCGGCCACTAGAGCTGCCATCATCGAAAAACTCATCAAGGAAAAATACGTGGTGCGGGAGGGTAAGGATCTCACCCCGACCGGCAAGGCATTCGAACTTCTCGCCCTGCTGGAGGCCATGCAGATTGAGGTACTCGCGTCCCCGGAGATGACCGGCGAGTGGGAATACAAACTCAACCGAATGCTGAAAGGTCAGTTTACCCGTGATAAATTTATGGCGGAAATTCGTGCGGTGACTCAACAGATCATCGACCGGGTGAAAAACTTTGAAAAGGCTGAGGTCCAACCCGAGGCACCCTTCAGCCCCGTCGACGGGGTCCGTTTTTTTACCTCGCCCACCGCTTATATCTCTGAAGACAAGAAGATCAGTGTCCGCAAGATCCTCGGTGGCCGAATGTTGGCTGAAGAAGAGGTGGTAGCCCTCCTGCAGGGAAAAACCATTGGACCCTTCAGCGACTTCCGATCGAAAAAAGGCAAGCCGTTCACCGCCTCAGTCCGCCTTTTCAATAAGAAAATCGAGTTTATCTTTGCCACATCAATCGACGAACTCGATCTCGACACCGTCAAAAAGGGTGCAATTTTAGGCTTTTCACCCATTGACCAGACCAGAGTCTTTGCCACCCCGATGGCATATATGTCCGAATCGGCACTCGACGGCGATGAAAAGAAGGGATTAAAGATCAGCAAAACCATCCTTGCCAAGGAGGTTTGCGAAAAACATGTCATGCAACTCCTTTCTCAGGGCAAAACCGAACTCATTGAAGGGTTCATATCGAAAAAGAAAAAACCGTTCGACGCCTATCTCCTTCTTGCGAAAAATGGTACACTGAGCTTTGAATTTCCACCTCGGAAAGACAAATTACCAAAGCAAAACAAATTGACAGCCCCCAAAGAAAAAGGCACAAATAGCCATGAAACTGATTAGGAAAGAATACTTAGAAAAAAGTGGTCAAGAACTTGCCCAGATCTGTGCCGGTGCAGCGCTCGATACCCAGGCGGAAGATCTGCTAATCCTCGATGTTCGAGGCTTGGCTACTTTCACCGATTATTGTGTCATCATGAACGGTAAGTCAACCCGGCACGTACAGGCTCTGGCCGAGGCAATTGAAACGGCTGTACGTTCCAAGCGGGTCAAGGCGTCCAGCGCCGAAGGACTGGCTGAAGGACTGTGGGTACTCCTCGATTTCGATGATGTTATTGTCCATATTTTTTATCATGAGCAACGAAAATTTTACAACCTGGAAGGCCTGTGGTCCGAGGCCAAACGCGTTTCCATTGAGGCAGAATGAGATATCGAGTTCCTGGCATTGCTAGGTCAAAGATCTTTTCCTCCAGAGAGCTAGGATTATGCAATATTTAAGCACCAGGGGAAAAATCCCTCCCATCGGATTTACCCAGGCCGTGTTGATGGGTCTTGCAGAAGATGGTGGCCTGCTGCTGCCGCGCACCATCCCGCGTATCGGCATCGAAACCTTTGCCTCCTGGCAAAAGCTGAGTTATGCCGACTTGGCGTTTGAAGTCATGTCCAGGTTCGTTGACGACATACCGATCAGTGATCTGAAAGACATTATCAACAGATCGTATGCAACTTTCACCACAAAAGACGTCACCCCGATTGTCCATCTGGGTGATCTGCATATCCTCGAATTATTCCATGGGCCGACTCTGGCCTTCAAGGATATCGCCCTGCAGTTTCTCGGCAATGTCTTCGAGTACCTGTTGAACCGGGACCAATCGGTTCTCAACATCCTCGGGGCAACCTCCGGTGACACGGGTTCTGCCGCCATTTACGGGGTGCGCGGCAAAGAACGGATTAATATTTTCATCCTCCACCCGCACCAGCGTGTCAGCCCGGTGCAGGAAAAGCAGATGACCACCGTTCTCGACGACAATGTGTTCAACATCGCCATCCGCGGCTCTTTCGATGACGGCCAGGCGATCGTCAAAAAAATCTTCAACGACCTTGAATTCAAAAGCAACTATCGACTGGGGGCCATTAATTCGATCAACTGGGCCCGGGTTCTCGCCCAGGTGGTGTATTATGTCCGCAGCTGCCTGCATGTCTGCACCCATGAAAAGGATTCATCCATCGATTTTGCCATCCCCACCGGCAATTTCGGCGATATCTTTGCCGGTTACATTGCCAAAAAGATGCTTCCTCCAGGCACCATTCGTCAATTGGTGCTGGCGACCAACGACAACGACATCCTTGCCCGCTTCGTCACCAAGGGCGATTATTCGCAGGCACAGGTAAAAATTACCTCCAGTCCCTCCATGGATATTCAGGCTGCGTCAAATTTTGAACGGTATCTTTATTATCTGCTCGACAGCAATCCGGCGCGAACCTCAGAACTCATGGACGAATTCGCCAAAAACGGCAAGATCGATCTGTCAGGCTATCACGACCAGATTCGTCGTGATTTCGCTGCCTCCGCTGTATCTGAACAGGAGGTTATTGACACAATCGCCGCTTTTTTCAAAGAGTACGATTATATTCTCGACCCGCATACCGCGGTAGGAGTCAAAGCGGCACAGAAATTCAAAACAGTCGGTGTTCCCATGGTCTGTCTGGCCACGGCTCATCCGGCAAAATTCGGCACGGTGGTTGAACAGGCCATCGGCAGGTTGCCCGATGTTCCGGCAGCCCTTGCAGGCATTATGGATAGGCCTTCGCGTTGCCAACTTATGGATGCGGAGAAAGGCAAAATCCAGGCATATGTAGCAGAAAAGGCCGAGGCTCCTAAGGCCTCAAACAGACGGTTTTCTCGAATCGAACCTTGAGGGGTAGCAAAAGGAGGGTTGATTTCAGGAGATGTATTTGGTCAATTATTTGAGCGACTGCAACCTGCCGATTGTTACTTGGCGACGCGAGCCTTGACAAGACGGTGAGACTACTCTAATGTCTTGCAGATCCTGTTTGGTGTTTGTCGTGGCTTCGATAGAAGTTTTTTATATTTGGCGTATTTTCAGTGAGGTAACGTATGTTTGGACTTGGCATGCCGGAATTAATAGTTATTCTGGTAATAATAGTGATCATCTTCGGAGCGGGTAAACTTCCCGAAATTGGTTCCGGAATCGGTAAAGGGATCAAAAATTTCAAGGAAGCCACCAAAAAAGAGGAGGAATCGAAGAAAATCGACGAATCCTCTAAAGACCCAGAGAATAAGGCCTGAAAAAAACAGCACCATCCTACTGATCGGAGAACACCATGTTTGGACTTGGAACCCCTGAACTTATTGTAATTTTAGCCATCGCCTTTTTGGTATTCGGCGGCAAAAAACTGCCGGAAATCGGATCGGGACTCGGCAAGGCCATCAGCTCCTTTAAAAATGGTCTCCGGGATGTTGAGCAGAGCGGCAAGGGCATCATCGATGATATCCCCGGCGTGAAAGAAGCGGTCGAAGTGAAAGCCCAGGTAGATAAGGTGAAGAATCTCGGTAACCTTGAGAATGTTCTGAAGTAATTCCTCTTTCCCGTTTCTGGACTTCCTGCCGCCTGGCCATGGACCAGCGGCAGCATGTCCGAGCAGTAAATCTTTTCCTGACGCTTTCTCGGTTCCTCCCTCCAAAGCTACTGATTCTCTTTTGCTTTTTTAATGACAAGTACCTTGCGCAACGAACTAATCGCCTCGACATTGTCAATTCTAATAGTCTTGACTTTTTTGTCATAACTGGATAAATCGTTTGTGTCAATCGTACGTTTTTGTCTTTGTTTATCCAGCAGCATCCCCCCACCAGATCTGCATTAGATAGACGTTCACCCGTGCCATCAGGCAATTACCAACTCATCTGGAGAAAAACATGTGTCGTTTAGCCCTGAAAACTGCCAGAGAGCCGTTTTCCCCCTACGAGGTCCTCACCGCAATGGAGGCCATGAAAGAGGGGTACGATGGCTCCGGACTCGGCCTTCTGCTTCGGGGAATGGAGTTTGAAGACTTCAAATACAATCCACGCTTCCCCATACTCTCAGGCATTGCCCATACGGAAAAAGCCTGGCATCGGATGACCGATTACATGGAGGAAATGGAATACGAGTTGAAATACGATCACCGCTTTGCCATGCGACCGGAATTGATCGAGGCGCAGGATCGCTTTCGCTATTTCATGCGTGCCTACCGAATGCCGGTCGAGTTTCGCGACGAGAGTGACGACCTTCGGGAAGCCGAGCTGCTGCGCGCCCGGTTGGCCCTCCGAAAACTCAGCACTGAAGAAGATCCGCTGACCATTTTCTCCTTTTATCCGGATGTGGCGATGATCAAGGAAGTGGGCTGGCCGATGCAGATCGGCGACGCCCTGTGCCTGCATGACGGTCAACTGAAATCGAGGGTCTGTATGGCCCAGGGACGGCAGAATACCAATTACGGTATCAATCTTTACGCCTGCCATCCCTTCTTTATTCAGGGTATCTCGACCATGACCAACGGTGAGAACACCGCCTTTGTCCCTATTCGCGACTGGTTGCTCGGCAAAAAATTCGCCGGATACACCGGCTACCAAAGCGACAGCGAGGTGTTCACCCATATTCTCCATTACACCCTGAAACAGCTGAAGCTGCCACTGCAAGCCTACAAACACATCATCACCCCGCTCAGCAACAAAGAACTGGCCAACCACCCCCAGGGAGATTTCCTCACCGGCTTGCGTCAGGTCTGCAAACGACTGATCATCGACGGTCCCAATGCGGTTATCGGCACCCTGCCCGACGAGACCAGTCTCCTGGTCATGGACCAGAAAAAACTCCGCCCGGCAATGGTCGGCGGTCGGGACGGCGTCTGGGGCATTGCCTCGGAGATGTGCGGCATCCAGGCGATGATCCCGGACCGCGACGTCTCCCTCGATTTTCAGCCCATGCGTGAACATACCGTTATTATTCCACCACATCGAAAGGAATTAGAAATATGGTCTCAGTACGATCGGTTTCCATTACCCCTAGCAGCCTAACACCCTCCGATCTCCTTTGGATTATCGAGCATCGCGAGGACCGATGTACCCTCTGCGGTAACTGTACCGCTATCTGCCCAAAGGGTGCCATTCGCCTGGCACATATGCGGCAGAGGGTACCTAAGCTGGACGTCTTTAACAAGAAAAGGGGCAACGACTACCGTACCTTTACCGGAATTCGTCAGGAAACCGATGCCGCCAAACTGTGCATCGGCTGCGGCATGTGCGCAATGGTCTGCCCCAATGAGGCCATCACCCCGATTCCTGGCACCAATGAAAACCGCACCCTGTTTTTCGAAAACCGCAAGGGCGAGCCGATGAAACGTGGCGGCAGAAGGAATGCCACCGGCCCGACCCTGCTCGACCGAATCGTTTTCCACCGTATCTCCATGCTCACCGATCCGGCTCTCGATGCCGGTCGGCACGAATTCACCACCACCACAACCTTGGGTCGCATTCTCTCCCCGGAAGAATTTCTGGAGCGAACGGTGAGCGGCGGCTGGATTCCGCCTACGCGGGAAATCTTCCCCTTCGTCATCGGCTCGATGTCTTTTGGTGCACTGTCACCGAATATGTGGCTCGGCCTGCTCCAGGGTGTGGCCTATTGCAACGAGGTTCTCGGTCTTCCCGTCGTCATGTGTACCGGCGAGGGTGGCTGCCCACCGTGGATTTTGCGCAGCCAATATCTCAAATACATCGTCCTGCAGATCGCCTCCGGCTACTTCGGCTGGGACGAAATCATCCGGGCTATCCCTGAGATGCAGTGTTATCCTGCGGCCATTGAAATCAAATACGGCCAGGGAGCGAAACCCGGCGACGGCGGCCTTCTTATGTGGCACAAGGTTTCCAAGCTCATCGCCCGGTTGCGTGGCGTTCCCGAGGGCGTCGATTTGCCGTCGCCACCGGTACATCAGACCCTTTACTCCATCGAAGAAAGCGTCATGAAAATGCTCCAGACCCTTTCCATGGCCTTCAACCACCAGGTGCCGGTCTACCCGAAGATCTCCGCCTCGACTTCGGCAAAATCGGTACTCAATAATCTGGTGCGAAATCCTTATGCCGCAGGGTTGATGATCGACGGCATCGATGGCGGTACCGGGGCGGCCTACAACGTCTCCATGGATGCCACCGGCCATCCCATTGCCTCCTGTGTGCGCGATTGTTATCTGGAGCTTGCCAAGTACGGCAAACAGAACGAAGTGCCCATCTTCGCCGCCGGCGGTATCGGTAAAAACGGCAATGTCGCCCAGAACGGCATGGCGATGATCATGCTTGGCGCCTCCGGCGTACACATCGGCAAGTATATGATGCAGGCCGCCGCCGGCTGTCTCGGTAACGAAAAAAACCGTTGTAATGTCTGCAATCTCGGTATCTGCCCGAAGGGCATCACCAGCCAGAACCCGAAGCTGTATCGACGTCTCGACCCGGACAAGGTGGCTGAGAGGGTAGCCGAGGTGTTCATGTCGATCAATACCGAGGTTAAGAAAATCATGGCACCGCTCGGACGCTCCCAGAGCCTGCCGATCGGCATGTCGGACGCCATCGGCATCGCCGATCAAGCGGCTGCCGACCGATTGCATATACAATATATCTGCTAGAAAAGATTTAAGATTAAGCCACGGACGGGAGCATTGTTCCCCTCCGCTGCTGTAACAAGGAGTTTCCAGTGACTACAACGGTTGTTAAAGGTCAAAATGAAAAAGGTCTTCGTCTCAGCTCCATGGAGTTCGAACAGCTGGTGCGACAGGCTGCCGCCTCGTCCGCCGACCTTCTGCTCGAATCGTATGGCCAGCATAATATAGGCATCCGCCTGCAGCGACCGAACGGTTTGAAGATTACCGTCAAGGGTCCGTCCGGGCAGCGACTCGGCTGTATGGGCATGCCCGGCACCTCCATAGTCTGTGAGGGCTCTACCTCCGACGATGTCGGTTACCTGAACATCGGGGCGGAAATAGCAGTTCTCGGCGATGCCACCAACGGCGCCTGCAATGCCATGGCCAATGGCAAGGTGTTCATCGGCGGCTCCATCGGTGCCCGTGGTCTGACCATGACCAAGTGGAACCCGGAGTACACCCGGCCGGAACTGTGGGTTCTCGGCTCCGTCGGTGACTCGTTTGCCGAGTTCAACTGCGGCGGCGTCGCGGTGGTGTGCGGCTTCAATCCGAAGAATCCCGTCAATGTCCTCGGTTACCGCCCCTGTGTCGGCATGGTTGGCGGGACCATCTATTTTCGCGGCAAAATCGACAACTCCTATCCGAAAACCAATGCCAAACTGATTGCCCCAAGCGATGAGCAATGGCTATGGCTTACCGACAATATCGTCGGTTTCCTCGAAAAAATCAAAAGGCCCGAGCTCGTTGCCATCCTGACCGTCAGGGAAGAATGGCAAGTCCTCATGCCCATTACCCCGCAGGAAAGGGCGTTGATGTTTTCCGGCCCCATGCCCATGGCCGAATTCCGCAATGAGCATTGGAACAAGGCTTTCGGCGGTGATCCCTTGCGGGATATTGCCCCGGGCCTTGACCGCAGTCGTATTGATTTCATCGTCAGCGGTGACCTGCGGCGCAAAAAACCCTACTGGGCAAATTGCGAATCGGCAGCCCCATGTACCTATTACTGCCCGGTGCATATTCCCACCGTCGATCGCTTGCGGCTTATTCGTGAGGGGCGAATCGACGAGGCCTATCAGCTCATTCTCCGCTACACCCCATTGCCAGCCTCGGTTTGCGGTGCCGTCTGTCCCAATCTGTGCATGGAGAACTGCTCGCGCGGCGGTGTTGATGAGCCTATTGATGTTCAGGTCCTCGGTCGAGCGGTCAATACCCTCACCCCTCCGACAGTGGCCGCATCGCTTGGCAAAAAGGTGGCGATCATCGGCGGTGGACCGGCCGGCATGAACGTTGCCTGGCAGCTGGCCCTGGCAGGTATCGAGGCCCATATCTTTGAACAGGACGACAAGATCGGCGGCAAACTTGCCCAGGTCATCCCCTGGGAACGTCTCTCCCAGGCAATCTGGGACCAAGAAGTAAAAAGATTCCTCGCCACCCCCAACATTACCGCCAACCTCGGCGTCACCATGACCCGGGAGAAATTTCAGTCTCTTCAGGAGGATTTCGACTACATCGTCATTGCCGTGGGCACCCACACCCCCCGCCGGCTGCAGTTTCCCGGCAATGACAAGGTCCTGACCGCCCTCGATTTCCTGAAACAAGCCAAAGGCAAAACGCCACCGCCGGTCGGCAGGGAAGTGGTGGTTATCGGCGCCGGCAATGTCGGCTGCGATGTTGCCTGCGAGGCCTATCGGCTGGGAGCCGAGAAGGTCACCCTCGTCGATATCCAGAAACCGCTGGCCTTTGGCAAGGAAAAGGTTGCAGCAGAGGCGCTGGGTGCCCGGTTCCGCTGGCCGGTGTTGACCCGTGAGGTGACCGATGCGGGCCTGGTTACCGATAGCGGCGAACTCATCCCGGCCGAGACGGTTATCATCTCCATCGGCGATGTTCCGGCCTTGGCCTTCCTGCCCGAATCGGTTGAAACGGTCACTGTCGGCGGTGCAGCCTGGATTGCCACGGACAAGGCCCATGTCACCTCCGACAACCGCATCCTGGCGGTAGGCGATGTCGAAAGACCGGGCCTTGCCACCAACGCCCTTGGGGCCGGCAAGACCGCCGCCGAATATATTATCGCCCACTGCCAGGGACGGGAGTGGAAGCCGTTCGCCAAACAGGTAATTCCGCAAAAGGCCCTGACTATCACCCACTATATCCCGGTAGAGGTAGGGAATACACAAGCAGGATCAGGCCGATCGATGCCTGTCCTGCGCGTCATGCCGCGATTGCCACCTCTGCGAAACGATCTGCCCCACCGGGGCAATCAACCGGCGGGACATCATCACCTCCGGAGAAGAGGATTATTCTTCTCTTCTAACAACCTATGAATATGTTTCCGATGATAACAAGTGCATTGCCTGCGGCTTCTGCGCCGACACCTGTCCCTGTGGTATCTGGACGATGAATGCCTTTTAGCCGATCAACTCAGAGGAAGAGAACAGCGACACAGCAGAAAAAATGCAGATCTGAAGCGCTCCAGCCGGTTGGTTGAAGCGCTTCTCTTAGCAAATCATCTGCGAATCAGGCGAATACTCACATCGTATCTGGCGGTATCGATATCGGGGGGAAGAAGACTGGCATCCGGCACCATTATGGTCAGCACCCTGCCCTTACGTGGATCGTTGCCCTGCTTGGTGCGTCTTTCCCGCCCGGATGGTCCGGCAATTCCCTTACGGGGAGGCCGGACATGGAGTAACTGGGCTTCGACAAAACTACCACCCTTTGCCGGCAATTTCGGGGATTGCGACGGCAGGGAAGGAATAGAACCGATAATAATTTCCATATGCTACACTCCTTTTGTGACGGTTCCGGCAGTAGTAACCCATCTCCTTAAAAATGGCAAGTACAGTTATCGTCTTGGTTATACGTTCTTTTAACCGTTTAAAGTCTCCATCGTTTTACTGACATTAAGCACTTTTACAAACAATACCAGTCAGTCATCAACGACTGCCTCATCACTGCCGGTGGCCATGACCGATCCCCTAAAAAAAATCCTCGAACCGATTAAAGAACTTCAGAATATTCGCGGTATCGATCTGCCCATCGGTCTGGAATTTCTGCAGCTCGTAGTAACCGGCCCACCTGGCGCCGGCAAATCATATTATATAGAACAGATACGCGGCTGGCCCAATGAAGGCTATCTCGACTTGACGCAAAGAAACTGGTGGAAAAATCAGTCCCTGGTTTTTCGCCCAAGAGAGGTGCACCTGGGTTTGCCTTTTCGGGGATTCGAGGAAGCGCTGACGGTGTTCGATAAAGAATATTTAAACTGCATTTCACCGCCGGCAATCGATTACCGGAGGATAAAAATCCCTCCCGCCAAAAAGTATTTTTTCCAAACGGATTGGCGCAACAGATATATTTTTGAATTTCTTATTCCCAGCCCCTCAACCATTTATGAGCAGCGCCTGGCACGACAAAGCGAAGGCTATTTCCCGGTGGACGATAATCTTAACCTGGAAATGGTCCGGCAACAGGTAGCGGTGTATAAGGAAGTGGCTCTCTATCTGCATCGCGCCGGTCTGAACGTTTATTTTCGTAAAAGCCTTGATAATCCGCCGATGATCATTGCCGAAAAAGGCATTGCCAGCGTAGCCCGCTGGACGCTTTACAAAACCCCCCGCCGGCCAAGCCTCAGAACGATGGCCGGCTGGAAATGGCTGGCTCTCAGTCATTACCCGATCCGCTGGATTACCCCCAGCAGCGAGCCGCAAAACATTGAAAGCGCAGGACACATTGCCCATGACGGCAAGAGTTTCGAGCTGCTTCTCGGCGACACCCGACTGCGTTTCCAGCCTGAGATACCTATCGGCAGCAAAAAAAACACCGTCCAAAAAAACTGGATCATCAACACCCACCAAGGCTGCTCGCACAGAACTATCAGTGGTTTTCTTCGTATCCGCGTCGGTGAAACGATTGTTATTGGTCGAAACCATAAGGAGTTTCGCCAGCTCTTTCAGTTAACTGAAAATGTTGCCGAAAAACATGTGAGCATCACCAATCGGAAAGGCGATCTCATCCTCACACCCCTGGTCAGTGACCAGCCGACGCAGGTGCAAAGACTGGACGATCTCGATTATCGTGAGCAGTTGGAGCGTGGACGGTACAAGGCATTACTGGAGATTGGCAGGCTCTATGGCCAGCCCCTTCGTCCCTTGCCGCCAGACAAGGCGCTGGCAACTCTCAGGGAAGTAAACGCCCTGCTGAGCGAAGAACCATGGCGCCCCAAGAACCTCCAGGGAAAGCCAGGCGGACTCGTTGAGATACCGGCCGATGCCACCCCGGTAATAGTCGGCGATCTGCATGCCCAGGTCAACAACCTCCTGAAGATTCTCAGTGAAAACTGCCTGCTCGATTGCCTGAGGATGAAAAACGCCACGCTGATTATTCTCGGTGATGCGGTGCATTCGGAGATGATCCATGAAACTGCTAAGTTCGACACATCCATGCTCATCATGGATCTCATCTTCCGTTTGAAGCTGGTTTTCCCGGGCAATCTTTACTATATCCGGGGAAACCACGACAGTTTCGATCCGGAAATCAGTAAAAACGGTATCCTCCAGGGCGTTTTGTGGCGAGAAGCACTCCTCAAGCAACGCGGCGAGGCCTATGTCAAAGAGATGCAAAAATTTTACGATGCGCTACCCTACGTTATTCGTTCGGACAGCTTTCTTGCCTGCCATGCCGGACCGCCACGGGATAAGATCAGCAGAGATGATCTTATCAATATCGCCGGCAATCCACACCTGGCTGTAGAGCTTGTCACCACGCGAATGCAACGCCCCAGCCACTTGGGTGGATACACCAAAGGTGACGTCAAAAGACTGAGAAAAAGTCTTGAACTGCCGCCCAAAACCCGCTTTATCGTCGGTCATACCCCTATGGACCCCTTCGGCAGCTTTTGGCTGCATGCCGGTTCGATAAAAAATCATCATATCATTTACAGCGCCCACGCCGAGGGCCCAAGCATCATCATTCATACCGGGGACACCTTCAACCCCATCAGTTTTCCGGTTGAACCGTTGGTCGATATCATCAATGATCTTTTGTAGAAACAGCCTTTTGCAAATTCCTTTCTGTTTTAGTACGCCCGAAGAAAGCGCATACTTATCACCATCAGCTCACCTTCTTTTTAGCCAAACGCCTTCCTGTTGCTTACGTTGCGAAGATACAGTATTTTCTATCGATCGATAATTGATGGGAGATCCCGCATGACATCAGCAACCTCATTTTAGCCAAGGAGAGTACTACAATGAAATCAAATCGAATTTTTACAATGGCCCTGATCCACGTTGTTCTCCTGTCCTTCTGGGTTACGACAGGATTTGCCGCCATGGAACTTCCCGAGAAATTATCGCAGGTTCCCGTCTTTTCGGGATCAAAAATTATCCAGGTAATGGATATGGGCGACAATTCCATGGCCGCACTTGAAGTCAAAGCCGACCGTGATGCTCTTATAAAATTCTATAAGGATGAGATGAAGGGAAAGGGCTGGAAAACGGTATTTCAGGCTGAACAAGAGGACAGTGCCGTGCTGCATTTCATGAAAGACAACAAAACCATCCAGATATCCGCCAATAAAGAGGAAGAGGGAAAACTCAGTTATCAAATGGTTTTTATGGGACAATGAGGAGCTGTTCACCGCTGGCATCGCAAGAGTGCAAGCGGCACCACCGGTGATGGCGGCGAGCAAGGTCAGGCTGTGCCCTAGGCAAGGTAATTGGCGTATTTCACTGCTTCGAGGTAACAGTCCTGCAGCTGCTCGTCGGTAATACCGAGCTGTTTTTGGAACTGTTCGCACTGGGCCGGCTGATTTCTTTCAAACCCCTGGGCAAAGCGCAGAAATCGCAGGCAGGTGGTGTCTTTCCCGAGGAGGCTTTCTTTCACCTCGCTGTTCACCGGCAGCTTGTCAAGAACCTCCGGCATGGGACAATCGAGCATCGCATCCAGCAGGGAAAAAAGGCCGGTCATGTAAAGATCGGTGCATTGGCCTTCGGAAAGACCGGTCGTTTTCCCCAGTTGTTCGCAGAGTCTCGCCCGCACCAGGACGAGACTAACCAGTTCGTCGGGTTTATCCGTGGCCAGCTCGGAGATGATGACCATCATGACGAATCGCCGCAATTCCATCTCTCCGAGATAGGCGATCGCATGGGCCACCGACTTGACCTCCTGCAACCGGTAATAATAAGCGGAATTGAGAAAGCGCATGAGTTTATAGGTGATGGCGACATCGTTTAAAATTATATCGCGGAGTCTTTCCAGTTCGGTCTGCGGTTTAGTGATCTCCGCCAGCAGCATGAGCAGATTGACCTTGACCGAGGAAATTTCCGTTATACCTATCTTCTCCGGCTTACTGAAAAAATATCCTTGAAAGAAGGAAAAGCCCATGCGGCTGGCGAGGAGAAACTCATCTTCGGTTTCAACCCTCTCAGCAAGAAGCTTGACCCGGTATTGTTCGAGCAGATTGAGGGTTTTTATCAGGCTATTGAGAGGTGTCAACCGGATATCGATTTTGACTATTGATACCAGTTCCAGAAGAGGTTCGAGTTTTTTGCTGTAGACAAAATCGTCGAGGGCCAGGGTATAGCCATTGGCCTGCAGTTTCCGGCATACGGCAATGACCTTGGGCGTCGGCTGAACATCTTCGAGGATCTCGACCACGATCTTCGCCTTGGGGAAATTCATGGGTAGATTTTTTTCCAGCAACTCCTGGGTGAAATTAATGAAACATATTCGCTTGTTGGTGATAATTTCAATATCTCCCGTCAGAAAAACACTGGACAGAAGGCTGGCGGTGGCCTGTTCCCCACTGACCTGTCCCAGCACCCGTCCCGGGGTGCCGCGGTATAGCAGTTCATACCCGTAAAGCCTTTTTTTGCGGTCAAGGATTGGCTGTCGGGCAATATACTGTTCCATCGACTGCTACCCCTTGCGCATCTGTCTGGCGAAATAATTTCGCACTAAAGCCTGATCTTCCGGCTCGACGAGGGAAAACTGAATGGCTATGCACCCGCCATCCTCAAGGCGCACGACGATCCCCTGTGCCTGAAAAACCTGTTCCTCGCCAGAGAGAGCAAGGGAAACAAGAACCCGTTCCCCGATGGACAGCGGCAGGCTCGCCTGGAGAAAGGCGCAGCCGGTGCTCGATATATTCCGCAGCCGCGCCTCACCCGCCTCATAGGCAGTCTTATAGCTTATCGGTGGCCCATCACAGGGAAAACGCAGGGCGCCGCGTCTTGACCTCATCTATCTCTCCTCACAGCATCATTGGTCGCAGGAAGATTGTGTTTGTTTGACAATGTTTTTATTGTATCAGTTTAATGGTGCGTGTCAAATTTTTGCTAGGCATTTTTTGCGAATTATTGATAACTGTGTTTGCTCAACTCATTCCGGAGTTCAGCCATCTGGTAGGGCTTCTGAATGAAGCCGGCCAGATTCTTGCCGGCAAAGCGTGCCGAGATTTCCCATTCGCTATACCCGCTGGCAATAAATACTTTGGCATGTGGGTTTAAAGTGCGAATCTCCCGGAAGGCTTCCTCACCGTTCATATGCGGCATGGTGAGATCCATCAGTACGAAAGCAATATCCTTGCCCTGTGTACGATAGATCGCCACAGCTTCCCGGCCATCCGCGGCCATAATCACTGAAAACCCCAATGCCTCAAGCATCGAACGGCCTATCCCCAAAACAGTTTCTTCATCATCGACAAGTAAGCACAGTGCCGCTGCCTCGCCAAGCCGTGCCCACTCCAACAGAATTTTCGAGTTTGCTCTCTCCCAGCAGCGCTGAAACTGGAAAAAGAAGCCGGAAGGTTGTTCCCTTGCCAGGTTCACTGTAGACTTTCATCGCTCCCTTGTGGCTCCTTATTATTCCGAGAACCGCCGACAAGCCCAGGCCCCTGCCGGTAAACTTGGTCGTGAAAAACGGTTCGAAGATGCGCGCCTGGGTTTCTCTGTCCATCCCACACCCGGTGTCGCTCACTTCCACCGTCACGTAGAGCCCTTCGGTCAACGTATCTTCATGAAACGTCCCCTGAAGGTAGGCTTTTTCGCAGTATTTCGCGCCAGTTGATACGCTGACCACCCCGCTCTTATCACCAATCGCCTCAGAACCATTGATGACAAGATTCATAATCACCTGCCTGATTTGCGCCGGATCGCCTTCAATGGGCGGCACATTTTTTTCGAGATTCAGGTTGAGCAATACTTTCTTGGAAATGCTGGTCTTCAACATGTGGATCATTTCCCTGACCACTTCACTGACATCCATGTGCTCGATCACAAACGCCCCTTTGCCGGAATAGGCCAGCATCTGCCGGCAGAGATCGGCGGCGCGGTGGGTAGCCTTGATGATCTCGTCGATCTTTGGCCGAGCAGGTGACACCGGAGAGATTTCGAGGAGTGAGAGGTCGGCATTGCCAAGAATGACCATGAGCAGGTTATTAAAATCATGGGCGATCCCACCCGCCAGCACCCCCAGGCTCTCGAGTTTTTGGGTATGCAGAAGACGGCGCTCCATTTCCAGCCGTTCGGCCTCTATGTTTTTGTGCTCGGTGATGTCGGTGTGCGTACCAAGAATGCGCAGAGGTTTACCGTCCTGATCTCTTTTCATGATTTTACCAACTGAGAGTATCCATTTCCAATCGCCGGACTTGGTTCGCTGCCTGAACTCCAAACGATAATCGTCGTTTTTCCCTTCGACAAACTTCTGGAATGCATGTATTGCCTGTTCCCGGTCATCCGGATGCAGACGGTCCCGCCAGGCGGCGTCCGTCTCCTGGAAATCGTCCGGATCATAACCAAGCATGCGCGCGTATTCAGGACTGACAACGGCTGTGTGTGTTTGCATATTGACATCGTAAAGCCCCTGTTCAGCCGCCAGGAGAGCGAGTCGCAGCCGCTCTTCATTTTCATGCAACTGCGCAGCTATGGTATTTCGCTGTGTTACATCATACGCCAAAACCAATTCCGCCCGCCGGTTGCTAAATATCAAGGTGTGCGAGGTGATCTCCACTTCGATGATCCGGCCATCCTTAAGAAGATGCAACCAGACTCCAGCTTTATCCATGCCTTCGGTTACCGCTGCCACATTCTGAAGCAGCCCATCGACGCACTCAGGTGGGCGGATGTCCTTGATTGTCATGGCGAGAAACTCATCGCGCGAATAACCGTAATGGTCGATGGCCGCATCGTTCACAGCTAAAAAGGCGAGAGTTTCGAGATCGTACACCCACATCGGGTTCGGGTTGCCGGCAAAGAGCATACGGTACTGGTGCTCGCTTTCTTGTTGCCTTCGTTCGAGGGTCCGCCGTCGTACGATTTCGCCGATCAGTCGGGCGGAACTCCGCAGTCTTTTTTTGGCAAGCTCGACGATGAACGGCGGCCGCGTCTGGTAGGTGCCGGCAAGGTGCTGGAGTTCATCGAAGCTTACCTCGTACAGTTTGGCAAGTTCCCGCAGAGCATCCGGATCACGGGGCGGATCACTATAACCACAGTTGATGCTGCCGACGATTTCATCGCCTGCGAAAATCGGCACGGCGTGGAGGCGAAGGCCGCCCCGGCAGGCGATATCGACGGGTTCACCCCGATCGATGGAAAGCCTGGAGGCATCTGTCCAGCAGGATTCATGGCAGTGCCACCTGCCTTCCGCCAGCGCTCTGCGGTTATCCTCAGTACCACAGCAGTTTACGCGCCGCCTGATCCATGAAGCGACACCAGCCGGAGGAGAAAATACCATAGGCATAATCGCCATTGCGCTCGTACACCGCCGATGATGTTTCAAGCAAATCCAAATAGTCGGTGACGATGTCCTGCAAAAGGTCGGGTCCGACGGAATCGAGGATCAGTCGCGAGGTGTTCAACCCGGTCAGATCGCCATAGGCTTGCTGGCCGCGCCTCTTCGCCAACCACCGGCGGACGGACTTTGGGAGCCAGCATCCACTCGATGCGGCGCAGCTGGGCTTCTTTTTGCCGCCGTTCGGACACATCCTGGAATACCAGCACGGTGCCGGTGATCTGGCCGAGATCATCAAGGATCGGTGAGGCGCTGTCATCAATAGGAATTTCACTGCCGTTCCGACTGATGAGGATCGTGTGATTGGCCAGGCCGACAATCTTACCTTCACGTAATACTTTGGCAACGGGGTTTACCACCGCCTGCCGGCTTTCTTCGTTGACGATCTGGAAGACATTCTCGTCAATGGGAGCCCCTGTGCTTCGGCTAACGACCAGCCGGTGAGCTTCTCGGCAACCGGATTCATAAAAGTTATCCCGCCCTGCGCATCAGTGGCGATGACTCCGTCCCCGATACTTTTCAAGGTGGTTGCGTAACGGCGCTCGCTTTCGCGAAGACGCTCTTCTGCCTCATGTTTATAAAGCGCCATCTCGATCGTCGACTGGATTTCACGGTCCTCGAAGGGCTTGATGATATACCCGAATGGTTCGGTGATTTTTGCCCGCGCCAGGGTACCGGCATCGGAGAAGGCGGTGAGGTAAATCACCGGGATGCGCCAGCGTGTGCGGATTGCTTCCGCGGCGGTGATACCGTCCGTACCCCCTTTCAGCTGGATATCCATGAGCACCAGGTCAGGACGGGTGGAGGCTGCCAGCGCCAGCGCTTCCATTTCCCCGGTCGGCTACGCCGGTCACCTCGTAACCCAGTTCGGTGAGGCGATCCTGGATATCCATGGCAACGATGGTCTCGTCTTCAACAATGAGGATACGGGTCTTTTTCATTGAGTTCACCATTTCAAATGACCTTGCGCTCGGAAAAACGATTTCGAAAACAGTACCTTGCTCGCCTTCGATCGACAATTGCCCGTCCAGCTGGCGGCTGAGGTTTTTTACCAGGGTCAACCCGAGCGTCGCGGAGCTTTGCGACCGCGTCGCGGCGGGAAGGCCAACACCGTTGTCCGACACCCGGAGAACCAGGTTCTTTTCGCCCGCCACCTGCAGCTCCACGGAAATTTCCCCCACCGCCCGCGCAGGAAAGGCGTGTTTGAGGGCATTGGTCACCAATTCACTGATGATCAGGCCGGCAGGGATGGCCTGATCCATATCGAGGGCCACATCGGCGATATCTTGACGCAACCGGATATTTTCGGCATTGCCTGCGCAGGAACGGACCAGATGGCTGCAGATACTCTTCACATACTGGGGAAAGTCGACTCTGGCGAGGTTGCCGGATCGATAGAGGGTTTCGTGCAGCAGGGCCATGGAACGGACGCGATTTTGTGCATCCTGCAGCAGGTCAAGGGCTTCGCGGTTCTGGACCTTACGACCCTGCAGACTCAAAAGGCTGCTGATGATCTGCAGGTTGTTCTTGACCCGGTGATGCACTTCCTTGAGCAGGGAGTCTTTTTCGGCGAGGGAAGATCGTAGCGCTGCTTCTGCCTGTTTGCGCTCGGTGATATCCACTATGGAACCTTCAAAAAAACCTGGTTCAGGGAAGACCGTTGCCGAGAACAATATCCAGATATGTGCTCCGTCTCTGCGAATGATTTCCGCCTCGTAATCGGTGACATATCCCTTTTCCAACATAATTCTCCGCAAATCAATACGCGCGCTGGGATCGGCCCAGGCATCAGCAGCATTAAATTCCGCCATGCAATCACCAACATTGGCGTACCCCGCCATCTTCGCGTATCGTTCATTAATTTCAAGGAGTTTGCCATCGGAAATATTTGTTCTGAACAATGCTACCTGGGCATTGCCAAACAGGGATTGGTATTTTTTCTCGCTCTCCCGCAGCGCCTCCTCCACCCGCTTACGTTCGGTGATATCAATGACAATTCCCTGATAGAAGGTGATCAGGCCGTCGTCATTTCGTTCCACCAGCGTACGATCATCCACCCAGCGCACTTCGCCGTCCTTGGTGACCATTCGATACTCCTGCGCGAAGCGATCTGTGCCGCTGGTAGAGTATTCCTGCACCTCGCGTCCAACGCGCTGCAGATCGTCCGGATGCACCATGGAGGCAAACGGGACAAGCCCGGCAAGCAGTTCTTCTCGAGAATAGCCAAACTGGCTGACATTCTCGGATACCATCACCACCGGCCAGCCTTCAACCGCCTGCCAGCGGAACACAACCACCGGACTGTTTTCCACCACCAAATTCGCATGGCGCAGCGACTTCTCGGCCTTGTGCCGTTCCTCCTCGGCCCGCTTGCGAGCCCGAATTTCCATCACCAGCTTCCGATTCCAGAGAGCTAGTGCAAAAAATAGTAACGTTAAGACTGCCAGTACCTGCCATAACAGGGTGTAGTTGAATCCATGTTCATAGCGGACTGGCAACCACTTTCGGTAAATGTCATGCCTTTCAGTTTCGGAAATCGAGTCCAGTGCTTTTTGGAGAATCCCGGCCAAAGGCGCCCAGTCTTTTCGAACAGCCATGCGTTGAGCGTTTTCATAGGGAGTCTGTCCGGCGATCTTAATTGACGTGACTTTCATTTTTGCCTGGTAGTCGCCAATAATCAACAAATTGTCAATATAGGCAAAGACTTCGCCACCTTGCAGCATTTTAAGACCTTCCAGTGCCGTATTCGTCCGAACCAGGTTGATTTCTGGGAGATCCTTGGTAATCCAGTCATCGATGGCGTATCCTTTGACCAAGGCCACTTTCTTTCCGAAAAGCTCCTTCATGTTGGCGATGTAGGGAACATTCAGCTGGGTGGCAATGACAATGGGAATGCTCAGGTACGGTTTGGTGAAAGCCCAGAAATTGGTACGTTCGGCCGTTTCGGCCACACAGGTGGCCATGTCTATTTCCCATCGCTTCTGGCGAGCGAATGTCTCCTGCCAACTGAGATTAGGTATACGTACAAACTTCAGGCCCAGGCGTTGTTCGACGAGATGTATGTAGTCCCCACTCATGCCGGATAGCTCTCCGCGCGCATCAGAAAATTCCACCGGAGGCCATTCTGGGTCATGGGCTAAGCTGATAGTGGGATGTTCACTCAGCCAGGATCGTTCCTGCTCTGTCAGTTTGCCAAGAAATTCATTTGAAGTCGGCGGAATAATAGCGTCATCGCCCTGTCGACCTTCCACAGGGCCATTTAATAGAGCACAGGCCACCAGCAAGCTGAAAAAGAGATTGACCCGAATTCGGTTGGAGATATTTTTTATTATGATTTTTCTCTCGCAAATTTATAACAGACTACCTTATTGCGGCCGGTATTTTTCGCCTGGTAGAGGGCTTCATCGGCATAGCCGACAAAATCAACCTTATTGACTGCAGCGTAAGCAGGCCTGACACTGGCAATCCCTATGCTGACCGTAATGCGGATATTGGCCTGCCCATCACTAAAAAGACATTTTTGCGTCTTTTCGCGAATTTTTTCGGCGACGATTTTCGCATTATCAGGGCCAACACCCGGCAGAAGGACGATAAATTCTTCGCCGCCATACCTGGCAAGAAGATCATAGTTTCTAATTGTCCCTTTAATAAGATCACTAGAATTCCTTGAGAATAGAGTCGCCAACGAGATGACCGTGGGTATCGTTTATTTTCTTGAACCAATCAATGTCAACCATCAGCAGCGAGATAATTTCGCCATTGCGGGCGGACCGATTCAACTCTCTGTCGAGTATGGTCTGGAAGTACCGGCGATTGGCGACACCGGTGAGGAAATCGCTGTTGGCCTCCTTTGCAAGAAACTCGTTTTTCTCTTTGAGCTCAGCGGTCAACCTTTCAAGTTCGGCCTTATGGCGCACAAGTTCGCGATTCAGTTCTTCGTAGGTAAGATTGAGGCGACCTAAATTGAGATTGGCCTCCTGGAGAATCTCCACCACCGATTTCGTCGGCGGAATATGCAGACCGAAGTAATCTGCGGCAGCGTCTATTGCACCGGCGACCTCTTTAAGGATCGTGTTGATGGTCAACACATTGAAGCCCAGCAATTCTTTGGATTTTTCGCGAAACTGGCGGTGCGCTGCTTCCGGTGTCGCGGAATAAAAAACTCCCGCCAAAAGACCGGCAAGGGAGACTATTTTTATCGTTGCGATAATTTTTTCATCGACTCCATCGTAGCAAGAAGGATTATGGTGATAAAGGATAGCCTGCAGATGCAGTTCCGGCAGTCCCCATCTCTTTGCCACCTCATACCCTGCGAGGCTGTGACTGATTCCGAGTTGTTGTTGCTCGGCATTTTCCGGTTCAAGCTCCGGCTCTGTTCGACCACTGGACGCGGCAGCGAGATGATCATCGTATTCCTCTGGTATGGTCGAAGCAAAGATCAGCTGACCGATGTTCTGGAGAAGTCCTGAAATGAAGATCTCATCCTTGTCGGTCCCGGGAACCTGCTTGGCAATAACCATGGCCGCAGCTGCTCCGGCAAGAGACTGTTCCCAAAAACGAGCCATAATGAAAATGGCTTTTGGTGTTTCCGTGTAATGACAGAAGAGAAAAAGAGAGCACAAGACTGCGGACGGCGTTGCTGCCAAGAAGTGCAACCGCTTGCTGCACCGTGCTTATCTGCTTTTGAAAACTATAAAAGGATGAATTGGCGACGCGAAAAATCTTTGTCGCCAGGGCCATATCTTGAGCAACCAATTTGGCAATGTCGTTCAGTGACGTATCCTCTTTGGCCATAAGCACCATCAGTTTTGCAGCCACCGATGGCAGAGTGGGCAGGTCAGGCGAGGCAAGGATGGTAGTCAGGATGGGAGGAGAAACCTTTGCAGTCATAGGAAAATGAATACCTTCTCGGATTGAGTTGACAGGAAAAACATCCGTAACACACGCGACCTCACCGGCATCTGACTATACCTTAAACTGTCGGGCAATTATATTCAATTGTGCCGCAAGCTGTGTCAGATCAGTCGACTGGGTGTTGACCGTAGCGCTATTGCTGTTAATGTCGCCGGCAATCTCACTGATTTCGACAATTTTTCCATCACCTTTATCGATGATCGCATCCATGCCGACAAGGGAAAACTCAACCATTGTCGTTTCCAGGAGTTTGAGGCTTGCCGTCTGGTTTTCCCGAAGTTCCATGGACGCCATAGATTTGTCGACAATCGTATCGACATAGGTTTCAAAGAGCTCGGTCATGACAAAACTGAAAATGAAGAGGCCGGTGATCAGAAGAAGTTTGTTGCGTATGGAAAAAGATTTTCGTATTCGGTACATTTGCTCGAAGAGCCATGCTTATACTCCATTATTTTGATATCAAACAAAAAATATGAATAACGATCAACATCATCGAGAAGTTGCCTGGGAAATATCGTTGAGAACGTATATCATTCCACCAAACAGGTGTCTATTGGACCTTAGTCCAAGTGGCTGCCCGGCCTTTGCATTATTCCGGCTCTTTGCCCTTAAAAACCAGGAGGGGACTTGGTAGAAATAGCTGTCCTATGAGTCGCGCACCAACAGTTCCCACACTGATCCCGGAGAAAGACAAACTCCGCCACCGCATAGGTTCGTTTGTCCCAGGTTTTCGCATTGGCATAGACACGGACGCGCACAACACGACCCTGGACGATTTTTCCGCTCAAGGTCTCTTCCATGGCAATAAACAGGGGCTCGCCTGCGACAACGGCCAGAGTGTAAACTGCCACAGGGTGGACGGTGATACGGCCCAATCATTTTCCGGGCAAACATTCCCTAAGGTCCAATTGACATTGTTTGTTTTATTCTATAAATTCTATTTCCCAATAACATCAAAGGGCTATTCTTTTGAAAATTTTATCAGTGATTACAGAAACATATGCAAATAAAATTAAATAAAAAAAATTCTCCGGCAAAAACACCGATCCTTATTTTAACACAGGCCCTGCTCCTCCAGGGCGATTGTTCCGTGCTTGGCCGCGTCCGAAGGCCTTGGACAAGTACCTGGACATGGATCTTGCCCAGTTGATGCAGGTGACCGTCACCTCGGTGGCCAAAAAGCCACAGACCTTGGCCGATACGGCGGCAGCGGTTTTCGTCATCAGCCAGGAAGACATCCGCCGATCCGGGGTGACCTCGATCCCCGAGGCACTGGCCTTGGCTCCCGGACTGCACGTGGCGCGCATCAGTGCCAGCAAATGGTCGATCTCCGCGCGTGGTTTTGGCGGCTATACCTCCAATAAACTGTTGGTGCTCATGGATGGTCGTTCGCTCTATACCCCGGCCTACAGCGGTACCTTCTGGGATGCGCAGAACACCCTCCTCGAGGATGTCGAGCGGATCGAGGTTATCCGCGGGCCCGGGCGGGACCATCTGGGGCGCCAATGCGGTGAACGGGGTCATCAATATCATCACCAAAAAGGCCCAAGCCACCGAAGGCGACACTGGTTCGGGTCAAGAGCTCGGGACTGGCGAACAAGGGGCGGCGGCACGTGCGCAAGGCTTCAAGATCGGCGAAGCAACCTCGGTCGCCTGTATGTCACCGCCAGCAATTATGAAAGCAACATCCTCTCCAGCAACTGTCCCGGTAAACAGTGACGATGATGCCAATGACGACTGGCGCAATATTCAGAGCGGATTTCGCCTGGATGGTGCGCTCGGCGCAGAGCAACGAATGGACTCGTGCAGGGCGATGTCTATAAAATCGATGGCAAGCAGATCGTCTTCCCCTATTGGCTTGACCGTCCGCCCTATCTGACGGCAAACTACGGACGATTATTCCGCCGGTGGCGGCAATCTTACCGGCAGCTGGCAGCATACGTTTGCCAGCTGACAGCAACCTCTCCTTCAAGACCTACTATGACAACAACAGCGCAGGAGGCCTATTATGAAGCAGACCTTCAATACCCTCGATCTCGACCTGCAGTATGAGTTTACCCTCGGCACCTGGAACAATCTGACAACCGGCCTGGGCTACCGGCATATCGACGGCAATTTCTGTCGATACCTATCAGGTACTCTTCCCGATCAAAACAAGATCTTTACAGCACCTTTCTTCAGGATCAGATCAACCTGGTCGACCGGCAGCTCTGGCTGACCCTTGGCACCAAGTACGAGCATAATGAGTTTACCGGCAGTGAGTGGCAGCCAAGCGCTCCGCCTCCTGTATAAACCCGACGAAGAACAGTCGATCTGGGCAGCGGTTGCCCGCGCGGTGCGGACCCCGATCGATGGTCGAGAGAAGCGGGCAGAGTTGCCATTGCAGCCTTCCCGACTCCCTACGGCACGGGAAGGGTGGACCTTCGCGGCAATTCCGACTATATCTCCGAATCGCTTATCGCCTATGAGGCGGGCTATCGCTGGCAGGTCAGGCGAAATCTCTCCTTTGATATTGCTGCCTTCTACAATGTGTACGATGATATCTACGCTCTAGGAAACACGGCGAATCCCTTCGACCCTGACTTGAGTTCCAAAACGCTCAAGAGGGTACGGGCCATGGGCTCGAATTTTCCACTGCCTGGCAGGCAAATAGTGCTCTGTCGTTTACCTTCAGTCTACACCTGGCAAGACCTTGATCTCAATTATAAAAACCCGGAAAGCGTCGCTTCCTTCAGCACCAGGCCAACGCTAAGTGCTCCAGAACATCAGGCGGCAATCCGTACTTCCTATGACTTTGCTGAACAATGGCAAAGAAACCTCTGGCTTCGCTATGCGAGTAGCTTTGACGGTCGAAACAATGAGGACAGGGCAAACGATATCAACATCCCGGCGCAGTGGAATCTTGACGCCAATGTTATCTGGAAACCGCTAAAGAACCTTGAAATTATGCTGGCCGGCCAAAACCTCCTGAAGCCGCAGTCAACTGCAGTACGTGGCGGAACTGATCACCCCACCCACCGAAATCGAGCGGGTTGTTTACATGAAAGTCACCTGGAGCTTCTGATTTGAGGACGAGATGATCAACTCAAAGAAACGGTCCTCTGGCTGCTCCCTGCTCCTTTTTCTCGGCTTCGGCACCCCGCTGCGGGCTGAAGAGCCAACCCAGGAATACCAATTGAAACTGGCCTTCATGGTCAATTTTGCCCGTTTCATTACCTGGCCGGAAGAGGCCTTTGCCGCAGAACAGCAGCTGACTCTGTGCGTTCTCGGCAAGAACCCTTTCGGCACTGGGCTGAGCGGGCTTGAGGGCAAGAAAGTTGGCGAACGCACCCTCAAGGTGCAACACCTCGAGACCCTTGGTAACGATCAGCAATGCCATCTCCTTTTTGTCAGCCAGCCGGAAGCTGCAGAGCCTTGCCGAAGCCTGCTCCAGGCCTTGAGCCGGAAACCTGTGGTTACCGTAAGCGATAGTCCCGGTTTTGCCGCCGCCGGGGGAGCGATCGAGTTCGTTCTGAAAGACGACAAGCTGTCGTTTATCATCAATAACAGCGCCATGAAAGATCGTGGCATTCAAGCCAGCTCGTCCCTGTTGAACCTCGCGGCATCGGTACGGTGAGACGATGACGATCCAACACCATATCTTCCGGCATCACCTTCTAGCAGGATAAAGTACGATCATGGAACGAGAGGGCCGTTTTGTTCCCGCCGCCTAGCCCACGCGCGAAGGAATGGGTACCACCGGTTTTACCGGCAGCAAGGATTACGCATTCGCAAGCGTGCTCACCTATGAAACCGGTTATCGCTGGCAGCACAGCCCACATTTCTCCATTGATCTTGCCCTCTTTTTACAACGATTACGCGGATATTTACACCTTTTAGCTCAAGACCTTCCGCAGAGGGGCTTGACATGGTTTTTTATCAATAACGGACATGGCGCTTTTAAACCACCGCCAATAAATGGACCTCCCTATGGTTTCTCTTAAACACTCCTTTCTTAAACTGCCCATCCGCTACAAGCTCTACGCCATTGTGCTGGTTGCCAGCACCATCGCGCTGTTTCTCGCCGCCTTTGCTTCTTTTTTCATCCAACGGCATCTTATCCAGAAGCAGCTTCAAGATGAAATCCAGACACTTGCCGATGTCATCACCGAAAACAGTCGTGCGGGTCTCGCCTTCGACGATAGAAAGGCATTGGCCGTCATTCTCAATTCCCTGGTTGCCAAAAAGTCCATTTCCGAAGCTAAAATATTCAATAGAGAAGGAGTCATTTCCGCAGAATATAGGCGCAATGACAATGGTAACAATTTTGATCATCACGATATTACCAGTCTCAGTTTCACGGGAATCAGATTCAGAGGAGATCATGCGGAATTACTCCAGCAAATCAGTCTTGATAACGATCTGATTGGACGTCTGTTTATCGAAGTTGATCTCCGCGAGATGCGCGACAATACCATTGCCATTGGCGCTTTGATGAGCGGGGTACTCATGGTCGGGCTCTGCATGGCAATGTTGATGGCCTCGCAATTGTTGAAAAGCATCATTCAACCCATCACCTCATTGTCGGAATTAACGAAAACTATCTCGCAGGAAAAAAATTATCATATTCGTGCGAGTGTCAGCAACGAAGACGAATTGGGTCAACTGGCGATCGGTTTCAATAAAATGATCGAACAGGTCGAAAAACGCGACTCCTACCTTGAGGAACAGGTTGCCAAGAGGACAAGAGACCTGGAACTGCAGGCGGCTGATCTTTTGGTGGCCAAGGAGACGGCCGAGGCGGCCAACCGGGCCAAGAGCCAGTTCCTCGCCAACATGAGCCACGAGATCCGCACGCCGATGAACGGCATCATCGGCATGACCCAGCTGGCCCGCGAAACCAGGGATGATGTGCAGCAGCAGCGGTTTCTCGGCACGGTGCAGAACTCTGCCGAAAGCCTGCTCGGCATTCTCAACGATATTCTCGATTTCTCCAAGATCGAAGCCGGCCAGATGCAATTCGATTACCGACCTTTCAGCCTTGACCGACTGCTTGAAAGCATTGTCTCCACCATGAATGTGCCGGCTATGGAAAAAGGCTTGCTGCTCAAGATGAGCATGGCCCCGGATGTGCCGGAGGCCTTTATCGGCGACGATCTTCGGCTGCAGCAGATCCTCCTCAACCTGGTGGGCAATGCCATCAAATTCACCGACAAGGGCGCTGTTACCATTCTGGTGGAAACCGCTGCAAACCGGCTGGTCGAGGGCAAAACCTCCCTGCATTTCAGCGTCACCGATACCGGTATCGGTATTGCCCCGGAAAAACTCGGGGAGATTTTTAACAGCTTTCAACAGGCCGACAGCTCCTATACCCGGCAATTCGGGGGAACCGGCCTATCATGGTCATCGCTCCGGCCACCGCCAATACCTTGGCTAAGATGGCCAACGGAGTCGCTGACAATCTGCTCACCTCCATGTACCTGGCCTTCGGTAAGACGGTCGTGGTGGCCCCGGCTATGAACACCAACATGTGGGAGCATCCGGCGACGCAGCGGAATGTCGCGGTGCTGCGAGACCATGGTGTCTTCGTGGTCGAACCCGGCTCAGGGGAACTTGCCTGTGGAGACTACGGCTCTGGCAGGATGGCTGAGCCGAACAGCATCGTCGCCGAGGTCAAGCTCAGGCTACAAGTGCAGCGCAAGCGGGACCTGCGTGGCCTGCGGGTATTGATAACCGCGGGCGGTACCAGAGAACCGATCGACGCTGTGCGTTTCATCGGCAATCGAAGCTCGGGCAAGATGGGCTTCGCCTTGGCGCGTGCTGCATTCGACCGAGGAGCTTCTGTTGACTTGATCGAAGCGAACGTCGATATGCCCGCGGTGCCTGGGGTGAGAGAGATAGAGACCCCCACGGCCAGAGAGATGCACGAAGAGGTGATCAAGCATCTGCCCGATGTGGATATCCTGATCATGGCCGCCGCCGTCGCGGACTACCGCATGGCGGACGGGCCGTCGGACGGGAAGGTGGGCAAGGGGCGGGACGAGTGGGCCATAGCCCTGCAGGCCACTACCGACATCTTGCTGGAGGTAGCCCAGAGGCGCGACGGTCAATACGTGGTGGGGTTCGCCGCTGAGTATGGCGATGGGTCGGTAGAGCGCGCCAAAGAGAAGATGAAGCGTAAGAAGCTGGACATGATGGTGTTCAATGACATCTCGCGTGTCGATATCGGCTTCGACTCTGACTACAACGAGGTGCACATACTCACAGAGGGGTCAGAGGTGCTGGTGGAGAGGGCTCCCAAAGAGACCGTGGCGGAGATCATCCTCGACAACATCGCTCAGGCCGTGCGCAACCGCCAGTTGGGCGCTCCCCTGACGGCATAGAAGCAAAAGGGGCGCACCTTGCGGCGCGCCCCTTGAAGACAGATTCCTGTACCAGCAGAGCCGGCAGGAGAGAAGCTAGGCAGACTCTCTCATAGCCTGGATATCCTCCGAGGCCTTGATCTGTTCCAGCGCCTTGGCCTCGATCTGGCGGATGCGCTCGCGGCTCACATTGAAGCGGGAGCTGACTTCAGCCAAAGTGCGAGGATGCTCGCCCTTGAGACCGAAGCGGAGCTCGACCACTTTGCGTTCGCGCTCGTCCATCGCTTTGAGGACCCTGTCCAGACTCTCTTTGGCGATAAGGCTGGAGACCACATCGACCGGATCGGGAGTCTTGGAGTTCTCGATGAAATCACCGAGTTCCGCATCCTCCTCGTCACCGATAGGTGTCTCGAGGGAGGTGGTGCGTTGCGCGATCTTGCGCATCTCTTGCACCTCACACGCCTCGATGCCCAATTCAGCCGCGAGATCATCGTCGTTGGGCTCTTTGCCGGTCTCCTGCAGCAGCTTCCGCTCGGTACGAACCAACTTGTTGATCTTCTCGATCATGTGGACGGGGATACGAATATTCCGGTCCTGGTTGGCGATGGCGCGAGTGATAGCCTGTCGGATCCACCAAGTGGCATAAGTGGAGAACTTGAAACCCTTGCGGTAGTCGAACTTCTCGACAGCGCGTATGAGACCAGTGTTGCCCTCTTGGATGAGGTCGAGCAAGTCCATGTCTTGGGTGTAGTAGTTCTTGGCGATGGAGATGACCAAGCGCAGGTTGGACTGGATCATGCGGTCCTTGGCCCGCTTGTCCCCGGCCTCGATACGTATGGCCAGCTCGATCTCTTCACTCTTAGAGAGGAGGGGGATCTCCCCAGCTTCTTTGAGGTAAAGACGCAGAGGATCATGAGTGACAGTCTGTATAGAGAGGTCGAGGGTAGGCTCGGTGGACTCCAAGACGCCTTGGGTGACCGGACTCTGCTCGTAAATCTCTATGGAATGATCGAAGAGTTGCGAGTAGAGGTCTTCTATCTCCTCCATCGCCATGTCGTACTCTTCGACCAGAGCCATGATCTCCTCGCTGGTCACGTAGCCCCGCTCTTGACCAGCCAGGAGAAGGTCCTGGACGTCTACGATGGTGCGGACATCTATGGTTGCTGCATCGCTTTCTCTTTGCACTTTCGCCAGCTATCCTATCTAAAGATTTTATGATTTCTCGGAGGAAATCATCGAATAACGCAAACCAGAGTAGTATACTCTGCGGCTATGCGGGAGTCAAACGAATTCCTGCTCATCACTGACTTTTCTTCTTGTGACCATTGTACCGAACAAACGTTCGTAATGCAACGGTCAAGCCTGCTTATCAAGCGGACGGCCGACCGCACATGTTTCGTTCCCGACGGTCTTCATAGGGGCCGGTGGCTTCTTCCAGTATCAGGCTCCGTGTGAGACAGTTCGTCGCATCGCGGACGCTTATTACCCAGAGGGAGTCTCTCTTGCAGCGACACTCGGACACAATGCCGATAGACGGCCGGACCGTCACCCTAGCTTTGGATGCGGAGGGGGGGGACAACGCACCGGAGGAGATCGTCGCCGGAGCGGTCCAGGTGGCTTCCCCCAGTCTGAAGATACTGCTGGTCGGACGTCCGGAGCGGTTGGAGCCTCTCCTGCCGGCGAATGTCGATCATCTGGAGATAGTCCCCAGCCGGACGGTCATACGGTGCGACATGGAGCCGGCGGCGGCTGTGAAGAGCATGCAGGACTCATCGATAGTCGTGGGCTGCAAGACGGTGGCCGAAGGACGCTCGGAGGGGTTCATCTCAGCAGGTAGCACCGGCGCCATGCTGGCCGGTTCTCTCCTCTTCGTCAAGCGCATGAACGGCATCAGGAGGCCGGCCATAGTGACGATCCTGCCCGGCAACACCGGGCCGGTCATCCTCTTGGACGCCGGGGCCAATGCTGACTGCAAGCCGGAGAACCTGCTGGATTTCGGCATCCTGGGGTCGGTGTTCGCTAAGGCAGCGCTGGGTATCGAGCGGCCAAGGGTGGGTCTACTCAACATCGGTGAAGAGAGAGAGAAGGGTAGTGAACTGGCAAGGACGGCACACGAATCGCTGCTCGCCTCCGATCTGCATTTTGTGGGTAATGTCGAGGGGCGCGCGGTGCTGACCGGCGAAGCCGATGTGGTGGTGACCGACGGCTTCACGGGCAACGTGGTGCTGAAGTTGCTCGAAGGATGCTCTTCGTCGCTGATGTGGCGCATCAAGCGAGCGGCCGGCAGCTCTGCCAGAGCGAAGGCCGGGGGGCTACTGCTCCGTCCGGCTCTGAGGGCCGTGCGGTCCGACCTTGACCCTGAAGAGTATGGCGGCACCTATCTGCTGGGCGTGCGGGGGCTCGTGGTGATCTGCCACGGCAACTCCTCGCGCAAGGCGATCGCGAACGCTCTTCGCTTCGGCGCTGAGGCTCTGCGCAAGGACGTGCTCGTAAGCGTAGAGGAAGGACTCGGGCGAGCGCGGGAGGTCTGACAGGGCTGCCCCCTGTCGGCTGCCGCTGCTACAATAGCGCGGCAATGAAGTGGTCGTGGGGGGTAGGCCAATCGAATCGGTAAGGAGTGGCAGATGAGCAAAGACGAGATCCTCGCCAAGTTGCGCGACATCCTGGTCGACCAACTAGGCGTAGACGCAGACAGCGTCACGCTGGAGGCCTCGTTTCAGGATGATCTCGACGCGGACAGCTTGGACCTGGTTGAGCTCATCATGGAGCTCGAGGACCAGTTCAGTCTGAAGATCAGCGACGAAGAAGCACAGACCCTCACCACAGTGGGCGCGGCGGTAGAGTTCATCGCTGCCCGCATCTGACCACTGCCCTCTAGACAAGATGGCCATGCGGGGACTGCCAGCAGCTAAGCGGGCAGTCCCCGGTGGCCTGTTCCACAGGCCCAGCGCTCGGCGCTCTGACAAGACGAGAGGCTCCAAGAGCTTGCTCGGTCTGGTCGAGGCCCTGCCCGCGGACCTTCGCCATGTCGCTCTGACTCACTCTTCGCGGGCGGTCAACAGGCTGCGATCCAATGAACGACTGGAGTTCTTGGGTGACAGCGTGTTGGGTCTGTCTATAGCAGCGGAGCTCTATCAGCGTTACCCGGAACATGAGGAGGGCGATCTTGCCCGCCTCAAAGCCTGCGTCGTCAGCAGAGCTGTCTGTAGTGAGATCGCGGCTGACCTGGGGGTAGCGGAGCTCATGGCGGAGTCAGCGGCCAACAGCGAGATCGGTCGCGGTGACGCGGCCCCGAGCAAGGCCATGGCGGGTAATGCGCTCGAGGCTCTGATCGGCGCGGTGTTCCTGACTTTCGGCTTCAAATCGACGAGCATCGCGGTCGTGGGGGCCTTCGAGGAGGCCATCGAGCGCGGCATGGCAGGAAACACAGACTTCAAGACGTCTCTCCAGGAGATGCTCGCTCAACGCGGACTGCAGCCGCGGTACTCTGTGGCATCGGAGAGCGGACCCCCGCATGCCCGCACCTTCTGCTCGGAGGTTCTGGTGGGCGAGCGCGTGTACGGACGCGGCGTAGGTACCACCATCAAGATGAGCGAGCAGGCAGCTGCAAAGGAAGCTCTCGGCTCCTATGACACTGAAGAGCGAGATTCCTGACATGGCGCACCTGCAGTCGGTCCGTATCCGTGGCTTCAAGACCTTCGCCAGACCCACAGAGCTCCTGCTAGAGCCTGGCGTGACCGTGATCATCGGCCCCAACGGCAGCGGGAAGAGCAACATCGCCGACGCCGTGCTGTGGGTGCTCGGAGAGCAGAGCGCCGGCAATCTGCGCGGCAGGACCATGCAGGACGTCATCTTCTCGGGTGCCGACGGCAAGAAGCAGAGCTCATCTGCGGAGGTCACCCTGGTCTTCGACAACGGTTGCGGGACGTTGCCATTGGGCTGCACCGAGCTCGAAGTCACCCGGCGGTTGACCAGAGACACCGGCTCGGACTACAGGATCAATGGCAGCGCATGCCGGCTGCTCGACATCCAGGATGTAGTGGGCCAACTTGGTCTGGGCCGCGAGATGCACAGCGTAATCAGCCAGGGCAAGGTGGAATCCCTGCTCAATTCGAGCGCAGAGGCGCGGCGGGCCATGGTGGAAGAGGCAGCCGGGCTGGGTCGGTTCAAGAAGAGGAGGGAGAGGGCAGAGTCCAAGCTGCAACGGGCCGTCCAGAACCTGGTGCGAGCCCGGGACATCGAGGACGAAGTCCGGGGTGCCCTGAGGCCTTTGCGGCAGCAGGTCGCCGCCGCCGAGCGCTTCGCCGAGGCGACAGAGGACTGGGCCAGGGCCAAAGGGAAGCTCCTCTTGCACTCTCTTGTGGATGTGCAACAGTCGGCCGAGAGAGGGCAGAAGGAGCTCACCTTGGTCGATGGCGGCCTCTCTGAGGTCGGCAGCAGAGTGGCTGAGCTCAGGCGGCAACGAGCTGCCGAGGAGGATGCCTTCACGTCGGCCCTCAAGGAGAGAGAGAGGCTCGGCGGGCTGTTTCACAGAGCCCGGGCTCTGGCCGAGCATCTGGAGGGCAGGACGGCCGCATTGCGACAGAGGCTGGTCAGGTCCGAGGGTGATCTGGATCGCGCGCGCAGGCGTCTGGAGATGGCCACAAGCGACTCTTCGTCCTTCGGCGCTCGCTTGGCGGAGGTGATGGCGGGTACCGCCGACGAAGGTCGCTTGAAGCGGGTGGGCGTATGGTCCGACAGCGTGAGGCGTGCTCTGGAGGAGGCGCTTCCGGCCTACCAGGAAGCCGTCCAGAGAGAGGATGGCCTGAGGGACCAGGTGTTCGAACTGGAGGGAGCGAGGTCCCGAGCCTTGCAGGACAGAGAGTTCCTGCGTAGGGAGCAGCAGGAGAGAAGCCGGGTAGGCAATGAACTGGTCGCTCTGTTGGAGCAGACGCAAGCTCGCACACAGGCCTTGGAGCAAGAGGCGTCCAGGCTGGACAGGGCGGTGAATGAGGCCGAGCAGGCTGTGAAGGCGGCGGAGCGTGCGGTGAGAGCGGCTTCAGAAGAGCGAGACATGGCCCGCGGTCAGGCGCGGCAGGCCCTCAGCGCCGAGGCGAGTCTGAACGAGGTACTCGCGGGGCTTGAGTCAAGGCAGGCCGTGCTCAAGGGGGTGCTGGAACGTCGGGAAGGTCTGCCTGCCGGAGCGCTGGAGCTCATGGGTAAGGACCCCGGCTACAGAGTCTCTGGCCGAATCACTGGTGGTGAAGCCGGGTTACGAGCGGGCTGTGGCGGCTGCTCTCGGCGCCATCATCCAGGCGGTAGTGGTGCCTGAGGGCACTTCTCTTGGCGCGGCGTTGGAGCGCGCGGCCGGACCGATAGAGGCCCTGGCGCAGACCCCCGATGGGGGCGACTCGGGCACGAAGGAGACGGCGCCCCCAGGTGCCAAGGACCTTTGGGATGTAGTGGAAGGGCCTGAGAGCATCTTGGCGACACTCCGGAGGATCATCCCAAGGACCTACATCGTGGAAGAGCAGGGGGACGGCCGCGGTGCTATTGAGGCTCTGGGCGCGTCGGCCGGCAGGTCTTCTGTACGCGTGGTGAATCAAAGAGGCGAACTGCTGGAGGGTGGCCTCTATGCGGCGAGAAGGCATGAGGCAGGAGCAGAGAGCCTGATCGCTGCGACGAACGAGCTGGCCGCCGCGGCCAGCGAGTACGCGACGGCGTGCGAGGAGCGCGAGGTGGCACGGCGGACGGCGGAGCAGGCAGCGGCCGGGTCCGCCGGAGCGGAGTCAGCGCTACGAGATCTCGAAGAGCAGGTACGGCAGACGGAGCATAGCCTGGCCTCGCTGCGCAGCGAGGCGGACCTTTGTCGCCGGCGCCTGGAAGAAGCGGCTGTCCAGTTGCTAGAGATCCAAGAGCGAGGTTCTCGGGAGGAGGGGCTGAGCCAGGAGTTGACCGAGCAACTGAGTAGCGTAGAAGAGACCATGGTAGCCCGGGAGTCCGAGCTCGAGCAGGCCAGGGCTTCACTGCGCCGGGTACAGTCGGAGATGGAGGGCATGCGCGTGACTGTCACGCGCCTTGAGGACAAGAAGGGGCAGGCGGCGCTGGTGGAGGTCAAGCTGCGCGAACGCTGCCGGACGGTGGCCTCCGAGAGGGCGCGCGTGCAGAGTCACAAGGAGACCGCCGACAAGGAGGTCGCCAAGTGGCAGCAACGTATGGCCTTTCTTGAACGATGTGCCCCTGTGGTCACGGCCCTCTCCAAGGTGTCCGAGGAGTTGGCCGAGAGGAGCCGTTCCGCTTCCGACCGGCTGCAGACGAGCATGGAGAGCAGTCGCGGCGAGACGGATGGTAACGCCAAGACCATGCGCGATTGGAGCAGCGCTGAAATGGAGCTCCAGCGGGAATATGACACCTTGACCGATCGCCTCACAGAAGCGAGGGTGGAGCAGGCACGGTGCGATGACCGGCGGATGCAGCTGGAGGAGGAGCTCGCGGAACTGCGGCGCCGTCATCTTGCCCCGAGAGACCTGAAGCCGGAGGACATCACCGGCGTGGACTCGGAGACTTTAGCGGCCGCGGTGGAGAGAGCTGACCGACGGCGAGAGCGGATAGGGCCTGTGAACCCGCTGGCGGAGCAGGAGTACGGGCAGATGTCCGAGCGAGCGCAGTTCCTTGCAGAGCAGCGGGAGGACCTGGAGGCGGCCGTTGCCCAACTCCAAGAGGTGATAGCCGGCCTAGACGTTCACATCGAGCGCTCCTTCAACGAGGTGTTCGAGGCCGCCAGAGAGAACTTCGAACAGGTGATCTCAGTGGTCTTCCCGGGTGCGAAGGGTTCATTGCGTCTGTCTGAGCCGAAGCCATCGGCCAGAAGCGCATCCCCGGATGAGGGAGAGGCTATCGACCTCGCCGAAGACGACCAGGGACCGGCAGCCAAGGGCGTGAACATCGAAGTCAGGTTCGCCAACAAGGCTCCCCGTACTCTGAGTCTTCTCTCGGGTGGGGAGAAGGCCATGACGGCGGTCGCTTTTCTGTTCTCACTGTTTCTGGCGAAGCCGTGTCCCTTCTACATACTGGACGAGGTGGAGGCCTCGCTGGATGACATCAACATCCGGCGCTTTCTGTCCTTGGTGCAACGCTATCGCGACCGTACTCAGTTCATCATAATCACCCATCAGCGGCAGACCATGGAGGTGGCGGACACGCTCTATGGCGTGGCGCTAGAACCCGACGGCACCTCCAGGGTGTTGTCACGCAAGATGGCGCTGGCTCAGGGGGCTTAGATGGCGATGTACGACTGGAGCCAGGTGTTCGTAGGCGCGGAGCCCAGAGAGGGCGCAGAGCAGCCCTCGCAGGCCAAGGCCGATCAGCCGAGCCGTCTGGCCGTGCTGCGAGAGGGCTTGTCTAAGAGTCGCAAGGCTCTGCAGGCCCAGTTCCTCTCGGTGCTGTTCGATCGCTTCGACGACGACATGTGGGAGCGTATCGAAGAGGCGCTTATCCACGCTGATGTGGGTGTGGATACGACGGTCTCCATAGTGGAGCGATTGGAGACCGCCGCCGACCAGGGAGCCATCAAGACCCCGGCCGATCTTGTTGAGCATCTGCGAGTCCTCGCTGCGCAGCAGTTCTCGAAGGCGGATAGCCGCATCGACATCGCTCACTCTCCAGCTGTGATCTTGATGGTGGGCGTGAACGGTACCGGCAAGACGACGACCATAGGGAAGATCGCCTGGCATCTCAAGGAGTTGGGCAAGGAGCCACTTCTGGTCGCCGGAGACACCTTCAGGGCGGCCGCGATCGAGCAACTCGCCGAATGGGGTAAGAGGGTGGGCTGTGAAGTCGTACACCACGAGAGGGGTGGGGACCCAGGGGCCGTCGTCTTCGACGGCTTGACCGCGGCAGAGGCCCGCCAAGCCGACGTGGTGATAGTGGACACAGCCGGCCGCCTGCACACTCAAGTGAACTTGATGAACGAACTCTCCAAGGTACGCAGGGTGATCGAGAAGCGCATGCCCGGAGCACCCCACGAGACCCTTGTCTGCATCGACGCCACGACAGGGCAGAACGGATTGATACAGGCACGGATGTTCAAGGAGGCGGCTGAGCTCACCGGGGTGGTCATCACCAAGATGGATGGCACTGCCAAGGGAGGCATCGCCCTGGCGATATCGCACGAGCTCGACCTTCCCATCAAACTGATCGGTACAGGCGAGAAGTTGGATAGCCTGCAACCCTTCGATGCCGAAACGTTCGCTTCGCTCATGTTCGATGATTCTTTGGCCAAACACTGAGCAGAAGCACGTCCATATGGTGGGCCGGCCGGTGGGGGCCGGTTTGACGGGATTTGCGCTGACGAGTAAACTGCCTGGTTCGTGGCCCGAGAGGGCTGCTCTAGGGGCCTGCGCCAAGAGGCGTGGCCGGATGACAAGGTGAATGGTGTTCGATTCCCTCTCTGACAAACTGCAGACGGCGTTCGACGGCCTGAAGAGGCAGGGCAAGCTCACCGACAAAGATGTCGAGCGGGCGGCGCGTGAGATACGCCTGGCCCTGCTCGAAGCCGACGTGAACTTCAAGGTGGTCAAGCAGTTCGTCGAAGCCGTGAAGACGCGGGCACTGGGTGCCGAAGTGCTGGAGAGCCTCACGCCAGCGCAGCAGTTCATCAAGATCGTCAACGAAGAGCTGACGGTGCTTATGGGCTCCGCGAGCACGAAGCTCACCTTCTCACCGCGTCCTCCCACGGTCGTCATGATGGTGGGCCTGCAAGGTTCAGGTAAGACCACCGCTTGCGGCAAGTTGGCCAACTCTCTGCTTCAGCAAGGCAAGAGCCCGGCACTAGCAGCCGGGGACGTCTATCGTCCCGCGGCCATCGATCAGCTGAAGTCCATAGGCGAGCAGTTAGGTGTGCCCGTGTACGACGAAGGGTCGAAGGCCGACCCCGTGCACATAGCCAAGAACGCGGTCGAATGGGCGCGGAGCAAGGGCAGGGACGTTCTCATTGTGGACACCGCCGGCCGCCTGCACGTGGACGCAGACCTGATGGACGAGCTGGTGCGCATCCGTCACGCTGTAAAGCCACATAACATCCTTCTGGTGCTGGATGCCATGACCGGACAAGACGCGGTAAACGTGGCGACCGCATTCCAGGAGCAGGTAGATTTCGACGGGGTCGTCCTCACCAAGATGGACGGCGACGCCCGCGGCGGCGCGGCTCTGTCGGTCAAGGCGGTCACCGGTCGTCCCATCAAGTTCGCCAGCAGTGGAGAGAAGCTCGACAACTTCGAGTACTTCCACCCTGACCGCATGGCATCGCGCATCCTGGGCATGGGAGACGTTCTCACTCTTATCGAGAAGGCCGAACAGACCATCGATCAGAAGAAGGCGCGAGAGTTGGAGCGATCCGTT
>CAWDST010000027.1:0-52756 GCA_963804965.1 uncultured delta proteobacterium | reverse complement strand
TCGCCTCTCTGCAATTGAGCGATAAGGTTGCTAAGGGGTTCTTCCACATCTTCAAACCTGACGTTTCTTAAGGGGGTGTCCACGTTCGCGGGTGTGCGCTCTTCTTCCCGGGCCGGTAGCACCGACAAGGAGGAGAGAATATCGTCAAGGGCGTTGATAAAAATTGAAAGATGCTGCACTGCCGCCTCCCGCTGCTCGTTTCTCAGGGCATTTTCCAGCTGTTCTGCTGCCCGCAGCAGGGAAAAGGAGCCGATATACCCGGAAACACCCTTGATCGTATGGGCCTTTCTCTCAATGTCCGACCACTTACCGGCAACCGACCATTGCCGCAGAAGGTTTGGCAGAGAGCTGAAATTCTTCTGGAAATCATAGAGCATTTTGACAAAAAGAGCCGTTTTGTTATTAAGGATCTTCAGTGCTTCGGCCTGATCGATCCCGGGCAGATGCGGCAGGATTAAACCAGCGGCAGCGGGTGCCGCTGTTGCCGGTGGCGGTTCTTCAGTTTTGGCCGTCGTTTTTTTCCCCCGCAACCATTTCTTCAGGGTTTTGTGGAGTGCCGATGCGTCGATGGGCTTGGTGATATGATCGTTCATCCCCGCAGCCAGGCTCTTTTCTTTGTCGCCGGCCATGGCATGAGCTGTCATGGCAATAATCGGCAAATTCTTGAAGGTGTTGTTTTGGCGAATCCTTCGAGTTGCCTCCAGACCATCCATGACCGGCATCTGGATATCCATGAACACCAGATCATAAGAGTTTCGCTCCAAGGCCTCAAGGCACTCCTGGCCATTCGAGACAATGGTTACCTCCATCCCTCCGACATCCCGAAGAAATTCACTCGCCACCTCCTGATTGATAAGGTTGTCATCGACCAGAAGAATATTCGACCCGGGTATCTGCCGCAGGTCATCCGCCTGCAGTTCTTCCCTGATTGCCAAAGGTCCGGAAAAGCTTTCAACACCAAGAATCTCCAGCAAGGCGTCGTGCATCACAGAGGCATAGACCGGTTTCAGTAAAAAGCCGTCTAGGCCCACCTGTTCAGCCTCCACGTATGCCTCTTCGCGCCCATTGGCGGTAACCATCAACATCGCCGGCACTTTTGCCAGTCGGGTGTTGGCCTTAATTCGTCTGGCCGTTTCAATTCCATCTATGCCCGGCATTATCCAGTCAAGCAGCACCAAATCGTAGGGATTATCCTGATCCATCGCCTCTTCCAGGCAGGCGATGGCCGTCAAGCCATCAACGGCAGTATCGACCTGTATCTTCAGTGAAGAGAGCATAGCTGAAAGCACCTCGCGGGCCGACCCATTATCATCGACCACCAGGGCGCGAATTCCCAGCAAGGCTTGCGTTCCCGGAAACTTCTCGGCACTTTTTTCCACAAGTTGCATTTTCACGGTAAAAATAAATTCAGTGCCCACCCCCGGCTCACTCTCGACCCATATCTCACCGCCCATCAACTCCGTTAACTGCTTACAGATGGCCAGACCAAGTCCGGTGCCGCCATATTTGCGGGTAATGGAATCATCCGCCTGACTGAAGGCCGAAAAAAGCCGGCTCACCTGCTCCGGTTGCAAACCTATGCCGGTGTCACGCACCGAAAAACGCAAGGTGACTTCGTCCTTGCGCCGGTCTTCCACGTTCACGGCAATAACTATCTCACCCTGTTCGGTGAATTTCACCGCATTGCCCGCCAAATTCATCAGCACCTGACCAAGACGCAGGGGATCACCGATGAGATGTTGTGATATTCCCGGGTCAACCCTGAAGACAAACTCCAAACCTTTTTTTTCAGCCTGCATGCCGACAACGTTGGCAATATTCCCGAGAATCTCCTCCAGATTGAAGAGGACTCTCTCCAGTTGCAGTTTTCCGGCGTCGATTTTTGAAAAATCAAGGATATCATTGATCAAGCCGAGCAGAGTATTGGCAGAAGCGAGAACCTTCTCTACATAGTTGTGTTGTTTGGCATCGAGTGCGGTTTTTTTCAGCAAAGAGGCCATGCCGATTATGCCATTCATCGGGGTGCGGATCTCATGGCTCATCCTCGCCAGAAAATCGCCACGCGAGGCATTGGCCGCTTCAGCCTGCTCTTTGGCGGCGATCAATTCCCGCTCCATCTGCTTCTGGATGGTCATATCCATGGCCGTAAACAGATATCCGACGACTCGGCCGATGGGACTGAACAAGCTGGTGACGGAGAGACTGACCGGCAGGTGTGAACCGTCTTTGCACAGATAAAACCATTCCTGACCACGGCTATGTTTTTGTTTGATAAACTGTTCAAAGACCTTCATGCCGTACAAGCTCGACCCATCAACACCGCTGACCTTTTTGCCGTAATACTCGAGTTCCTCGGGCAGGTGGAGTGAGAGGATGTTGCGGTTGTTGATCATCTCGGCCGGGTTGTAACCAAGCAACGTCGAAGCCCCCTCGCTGAACAGCTGAATAGTGCCATCAAGGTAGGTGGCAATGATTGACAACTGGGTAGCTCCATCGAGAACAGCTTGCCGTTCGGCATTGGCGGACTGGAAGCGATGCAGCATTTGTTCGGTTTGCTCAAACTGCTTGACCACGAAACCCGAGGTGATTTCCGCCGCCTCGCGGGCCACCTTGATCTCCCGGCGCAACATGTCGATTTCCCGCTGCATTTCCTCTTTGGTTTTTTCCATTACCGAAGGTCCTTTACACCATGCGCCGCAATGGCGAGGCTCATTTCCGCCGCTTTTTCAATAGCCACCGCATCACACCTTCCCTCAAGTCCCACCAAAACGATCTCCTCCGGCAGTTCGCCGTCACAGACTTTGGGCAGCACAGCCAGCAGATAGGGCAAACCGGCACCATGGTCAAAGCGCAAGGAGTCCGGAGCCTGCAAAATTTCCTGGTGGCCAAGAAGAATTATTTCACCCTCCCGGGTGAAACCCTTGACCGCATCGACAAAGACCACCCGTCCTCCCTGTTCCAGCAGGGGGAGGAGATTAAGACCAGCCATTCCACCTTCAACAAGCTCTATTCCGGCAGGCAGAGGTCGCATTGCCCAGAGGCGATCAAAGACCCGGGGACCGGCTGCATCTTCGGCAAAAAAGCGGTTGCCGATACAGATAATGGTTGCCCTCATGGAGAGCTGGCCAACTGCAGCCGACCTCTCTCCCCTCCCTTATGCAGACAATGTACCGCGCACACCAGGCACGGGTCAAACGATCGGACGACATGGCCTGCCTCCACCGGATTTTCGAAATCCTTGACCGGGGTGCCGATCAATGCCTCCTCCCATGCCCCCCGCGCACCATGTTCATCGCGCGGCGAACCGTTCCAGGCGGTCGGGGTGATTATCTGATAATGGACAATCTTTTCGTCCTGGATTTTCACCCAATGCCCTAAAGCCCCACGGGCCGCCTGAATCATTCCTGCGCCTTGACCATCGGGAACGGACCGCACGGAATTATAAAAGGAGTCTCCCCGTTTATCGACCAATTCGCCCAGCCATGTCGCCATGGGCGGCAAGAGCCCGGCCGGACGGACCAGGCGGGCAAGTTGCCGGGCCATGACGTTTGCTCCATCTTTTTCAATCAGGTCGCAAAAGAGCGGATTTCCGTCGATTATCATCTCGGCTAAGGGACCTGTCTCAACGACCTCACCGCCATAACGGGGCGCCTTAACCCACGAATATAGCCGACCACTTTGCCCGGAGGCATAAGGTTTGGTCTTTCCGGCCATAGGGTGGGTCGGACCTGTCTCCTGCTCGTACCAGGAGTGTGAAACATCTTCGGTTATTCGGGCCGACTCAAAGGGGGATACCGACGTTCCGACGGCATAGCCGGCTGTCGTCAACCGGCCACCCGCTCCCTCTACCGCTGTGTCGGCGGGCAAGGGCAGATTGCCGTAGGAAAGAAAGCGGTTCGGCCCTTTACCGAGGGTGTGCAATCCCGTTTTACGGGAAAAGCGGATGAAAAAACCCACTTCGCTGTCCCGATGTGCCGGGCTTTCGGTGAGCCAGGCAGCAAGGTCGCTGACACTTCGAACCGCCAGCCATCGGTCGATGGAGCAGCCGAGGATACTGCGCTCATACCAGGAACGAAACCGCTCGACAATAATTCGACACTGCAACAACTTGGAAATCTCCGGAATCGAGGTAACTCCACCGGGAACCATAAATGAGGTATGCGGCCATTGGCCACCGATGATGGCCAAGGCCTGCACCAGCCGTTTGCTTTCCCGGATCACCTCCAGGGCAGCCCGGCCGGCAAGGGGCTGGTATCGCTGCCAGGCGTCGTCGCCCAAAGGATGGTCGCCGTAAGCCTCGCGATTGGCGAAATCGACATTAAACATGAGGATCGCCTGACGAACGTCGCTCTGCACGGTCTCGATCATCAAGGCAAGATTGCGCAGCCTCCGAGCGTTGTCGGGAGGGGTAATACCGGCTATTGCATCCAAGGCCTCAACGGCTGCGGTGAGATGGGTAATACTGCAAATTCCGCAGACCCGGGGAGTCATTACCAAGCCATCCAGGGCCCCGCGACCGCGCATCATCCCCTCAAAACCACGATACAGGGTGCCGGCGCTCCAGGCCTCGGTAATGATTCCGTCTTCGACTTCGGCACTAATTTCCAGATCGCCCTCGGCTCTATTGAGCGGGATATTGATTCCCTTCGATATCTTAACCATTAAGCTTCTATCCTTTTTTTGTCTCTCCCGGCAGGCAAGTTACCCACGGGTTAAACCTTCGATTTCCGGTTTTTCAGATGTTCGGGTGCGGCGGCGGCTGCCATGCCTTTGTATACCATATAGTGGGCACGATTCACCCCCATGGGTAATGACAGGGGGATGCCCTCGATATTCGGGGTTTGAAAAAAGGGCGTAGCCCTCGGGAATTCCGGATCGGTACAGCCAAAGCAGGGTACTCCGGCACGGGTTTTCGAGGAGTGTTGATTCCACAGCGATTTATTGCAGGGCCCCGGCACCAGTGGTCCGGCACAGCCCATATGAAAGAACAGGCAGCCCATTTCGCCAAAATCGGATTCCTCCACCCGGTACTCATGGTATTCGTTGCGGGTGCAACCTTGGTGCACGGTGGTGGCGTACCATTCGAGCGGCCGCTGGTATTTGTCCAGTTCGAGAACCACTCCTCTGGCTGCCGACATGAGAGCCCCGGAGATAACATCATGATGACACGGGCAGCCCGCCAGATTAATGACCGGCTGGCCGGATTTACTGGTAAAATCCTTTCCGAGAAAACCGCCTCGTTGTTTTTTGGCAAATTGCAGGCCGGTAGCTTCAATCGCGTCGTCGGAGCCGAATCCACCAAAAGATGCACAGGTGCCCACCGCTATAACCACCTGAGCCTGCGAGGCGAGGTTATATACCCTCTCCTTTTTGGGATGGCCGTCGACGGTATGGAACATCCCGGTACCCGCCGGACCACAGATGACCGATCCCTCGACCAGGAGTATATCGAGCGCTTGCCTGCCGGCGACAATGTCCTCAAAAAGGCGCTCGTGGTTTGCCGGGGAAATATTGGAAAGCGAGGGATGCCAGAGAAGTTGAATATCGAGAGTGCGAAAGAGTCCAATGATATCGGGGCACTCACTGCTGAGAAAAGAAAAAGTGTCCCCGCCGCAGCCGCCCCCCTGTAGCCAATATGCTGTTTTCAATCGTGCTTCCCTCCGTTTAACTCAACAAAGTATTGAGAATTTTTTCTCAATGTATGAATAACATGGAATTTTCTTGCTCAACCAGAGTATCGGGGATACGAGGAATGATGTCAACCTCGTTGATGTTATTATGCTTGATCTTTTGCACATTCAGTGATCGACTCTATGGACAATCTCAGGAATCGATCCATGAAGCATCTCCCTCTTGATACTCCAGCCGATATGACCACAACCATCAGCGATTTTCAGATCTTTGCCAAGCCTGCCGGCTATCGTTGTAACCTCAGGTGCAGCTATTGTTATTATCTGGGCAAGACCGACCTCTTCCCCGAAGAACCACTGCCGCTGATGACGGATGATCTCCTCGGCACCTATATTCGCCAGCATATTGACGCCTGCCCCGGGAAGATTGTTCAATTCTCCTGGCACGGTGGAGAGCCGACCCTTCTTGGCCTTGATTATTTCCGGCGCATTGTCGAACTGCAGCAAAAGTTTTGTCCATCCGACAAGCGTATCGCCAACGGTATCCAGACTAACGGCACCCTGCTGAATGATGACTGGGGCCGCTTTCTGGCAAAACATCGCTTCTCGGTTGGCCTCAGCCTTGATGGGCCACGGGAAATCCATGATCTGTATCGCCGAACCAGGCAGGGACTGGGCAGCCACGACGCCGCCATGCGCGGCTATGCCTGCCTGGTCAAGCATCGGGTTTCCGTGGATATTCTCTGCGTCGTCAATGACCACAACGTCATGTTTCCTCTGCAGGTGTATCGTTTTTTTACCTCCATCGGGGCGAAATACTTAAGCTTTCTGCCGCTTGTCGAACGCCTTCCGGGCGGCGTCAGCGAGCGCACCGTCCACTCGGAGACCTTTGGCGCTTTTTTGTGCACGGTTTTCGATCTGTGGTTGGCCAAAGATATCGGGAACATCAAGGTGCAGATCTTCGAAGAAGCGGCCCGCGTAGCCTTTGGCCAGGACCATTCCCTGTGCCTTTTTCGACCAACCTGTGGTGATATCCCAGTCGTCGAATACAATGGCGATGTATTTGCCTGCGATCATTTTGTTCTGCCCGCCTGGCGAGTGGGCAACATTAAGGAGACGGCGCTGGCCGAAATCCTTGCCTCGGCAGCGTTGGCTGCTTTCGGCACAGCCAAACGCACCTCCCTCCCGAAAAGCTGCCGGTCTTGCGCGGTACTGGCGATGTGCAACGGGGAATGCCCGAAAAACCGTTTTATCGACATGCCGGGAGAGACGGAAAAAGGCAACTACCTGTGCGCCGGCTACAAGCTCTTCTTCAGCCACTGCACACCCTTCATCCAGGCCATTTCCCGGCAATGGCAAAAACCGCCTGAAGCCAAAATGGCCCCCAACGCCACTGCGGGCAGGAACCAGTCCTGCCCGTGCGGGAGTGGCCGTAAGTTTAAAAAATGCTGCGGCGGATAATTGTCAGTTTTTCAGTTTCCTCGCCAAGAAATCGATGGTCCGTTTCCAGGCAAGTTCCGCTGCCTGCTTATTGTAGCGCGCAGCGTTGGTGTCGTTATTGAAGGCGTGTTCCGTTCCTTCGTACATGAACAGTTCATGTTCAACGCCGTTTTTCACCAGCGCTTCCTTCAGGGCGGGGATTCCCTGGTTGATTCGCTCGTCGAGACCGGCGTAATGGAGGAGCAGCGCCGCCTTAATCTTCACCACATCCTCGGTTGGCGGTTGTTTGCCGTAATAGGGAACGGCGGCGATGATGTCGGCTGATTGGACCGCCAGCATATTTGCCACGGCACCGCCCCAGCAGAAACCGACAACACCGACCTTGCCGGTCGATTGCGGATGGGTCTTCAAGTAGGCAGCGGCCGCCGCAAAATTTTTGATGGTCTCTTCCATATTCAGAGTTTTTATCATTTCGATCGCCTTCTCCGCCTCGGCAGGCGAGCCACCCATGGATGACAGGGCGTCCGGGGCAAGGGTCAGAAATCCCTCCAGGGCAAACCGCCTGGTGACATCTTCGATGTGTGGATTCAGCCCCCTGTTTTCATGAACCACAAGAATGGCCGGCATCTTGGCACTGTTTTTGAGCTGAGCCTGATAGCCGGTCATCTGCGCGCTTCCGACCGGAAATTGCACCTTTTGTGCGACCAGGCGGGCATCACCCTCGGCAATGATTTCCGCCTGCGCCATGCCGACCTCAAGCGACGGCAGAACGGCGTAGGCTGCGGCTACTCCTCCGACGACAACGGCCAGTTTTTCCAGGAACTGTCTTCGACTTATTTCTTTCCGGGTGTACTGGGTATACAACTCGGTTGCTCTCCGGTCTACCATGGCAGTCCTCCTCCTTTAGCTGGTTTCACTCTGTACTCGCATCAACTCCGTCATTTTGTTATAGCATGATCTCCTTAAGTGTCTTGAAGATTAGACCGGTTAGAACCCTGCTGTCAAGACTCGACTCAGCAATGCAAAAAAACACCAGGCGATTTACCTCTTGGAAGATGTCTCCGGTTTGTCCGGAAAACACGGTGATATCGGCTTGTTCCTACCCAAACAATCCCGCCTCTTTCCGCTGAGAATGGCGGATTCATTGTGCTTTTAAATCCATCAAAGGCATTTCAAGGTTGACAAGCCCCCCTTCAATCGTCTAAATCCTATCGGAAACAAATCGTTTGGCGGAGGAAAATCCTCCAGGTTTGTAAAAGTTGCACATTTTGCACATTCAACATGATTCTTGGAAAGGGTGTTTACATCCTCAGGAGAAACTGCGTGGCGGAAAGTTGAACGTTCTGTCCCATGCAAGCTACAAAAAAATACGTTGTAAAACATTGACGAGAGGAACATGCAAAGACAAATCCGACCCTGTCTGTTTTCAAAAGGCCTCATTTGTATCGTTTGCTGTGTAATTATCGCCATATCGACTTCCCGGGCATCGGCCGTGGAAAGTCAGCTTGATTCCCCATTAGCAGCTGTCGGTCTTTCCGAACGAAAGTTTGAAGATGAGGTGAAAGAGTACCTTGGCACCCCTTATCGAAAAGGGGGCACGACCAGAAAAGGTATGGATTGTTCAGGTTTTGCCAGAACGGTCTACGACCGGCTTTTGGGTCTCGACCTACCCCACAGCTCCGGGGACCAATTCCATTCTTCAGAACTGCAAAAAATAAATATCCGTGAATTGCAAACCGGAGATCTGGTCTTTTTTGCCAATAAAAAGAAAAAGAGAATCAACCATGTCGGAGTCTATCTCTCCGATGGGCAATTCATTCATGCCAGCACCAGCGAAGGTATCATCGTTTCCAGCCTTGATGATAAATACTGGAAACAGCGGTTTGTCGGTTCGAAACGCCACACAGCTCTTACTTCTACCGGCGATAACGAGGATTTCCGCTTTGAGAGCTATCTTGAGATACCTGTTCATCAAAACGGCGTAATGAGCTATTACAGCCGGGATGAATTCACCGCCAATTCGCCAATCCAAAACGATCCCGACTCGGTGGTGGTCTACGACCTCCTGGAAACCAGTAATGCTCCCTCCGCCAACCAGAGTTTCCACGAAATCGGCTATAACCAAAAGCTTTTTACCGGCCTTGATATCAGTCTCAGCGCCTTCACCGAAAAATTCGAGGTGAACAGTGCCTGGCCGGGAATCGAACCTGCCACCTCGTCCAAAGGATATGGCCTGGATGAAACATTCGACACATCGATACGGCAGGGCCTCACCTTGTCCAGCGACTACCGGCCCAACAGCTGGCTGAGCTTCACTCCTTCGGTCACCTATTTCGATCATTTAGGCGATACGGAACATCTGACCAATGTTCCTAAACGAACTCTCGGTCTGAGTACCCAACTGTCACCCTTCAATAACAACTGGTCACTGTCCATGCTCGTGCGCTATACGGACGGCGAAAACCTTGCAACCTTTGATAATAAAATCAGTTCGTTGGATTTAGCCGTAAAACTGGGAATCGCCCTCAGCGAAAACCTGCAGTTTTCCATCATGAGCAAACATGACAAACGGAGCATGGCATTCGGAACGACGGAGGATTCTTCACTGAATCAGCCTTCCTCAAGAGACGTGGCCATGGTTTTCGATTTCAGCTATTAGTACCTGTCGATAAGACCTTCATCCCCCTCTTCCTCTTTCTGTAGGATGTGATCAAGGTTTTCAAGCAGCGGTTCAAGTGCCCTATCGGTATCGAGTCGCCTGAATTGCCAAAACGACAGTTCCTCCGGATATTCAAAGGTCTCTTTCTGGCAGAGATACATCTGCCAATTGCCATCCGAAACGGCTGCCGGATCAATCGCCCGTTGTGCCAGGCGTGCTCTAATAATATCCTCCCGGCAGCTGCACAGAACAAAGACAATCCGCGCCCGACCCTGCAAGCGTATCATCAACCTCACCCTTTCAGCCTGGGCCTGATACGAGCCATCAAGCACCACACAGGATACCTTCGGATTCTCCAGGCTCTTTTCGGCAGAACTCAGCAGGGTGTCATAGGTCAAGCGGGTGAATGCCGGAGAATATATACCCTGGTTTTCCTCTTCCGCCCTACGTTCACAAGCGTTTATTCCCGCCAGCTGTTTTCGAACCACGTCGCTATTGAAATAGGGAAATCCGTGCCTCTGTGCCCAAGCCTTGGCGACAAAACTCTTGCCCGAGGCGATCAGGCCGAAGAATACCACCACCTTTTTCCTGAGCGCATCTTCACTCTTCATAATCTTCCGGCATATTCCTCGGCGAGTTGAAAATAACGACCGGCGGCGTACGCCCAGCCTCCGGCAGCATCTTTTCCCATCACCCGGTCGGCTGCGGCCAGCATGCCCACCTTACCTCGAACATAGGCCCGATAACATTTATAAAAATCCAGGACCTTCAGCACCCCTTGGTCGCCCGATTTATCGATAAAACGCCTCATGAAAAAATCGCTCATGGCGAAAAGACCGTGAAAATCAAGGTCCATGGCTAAAAACGCCACGTCGGCACAGATGTCAATAAAACGAAGACTGTCGTTGAACTCAAGACAATCGAAAATATAAATTGTGCCGTTATCAGCGAGACAAATGTTATTGGAATACAGGTCGCCATGGCAATCATGGATAGCACCGCCATCCATACGTTCAATAAACAGTTCTTCCCTTTGGAGAAATGCGTCCATGCCCTTCTTGATCCGGTCGAACCGCTCGGTACTCAGCTGGGTACTGCCTATAAAGGGCTTTGTCTGGGTAAAATTACTGGCAATCGTCCGGGCAACCGCTGTCATCCTGCCGTTTTCCCGGACCGCCGGGCCCTGCTCCGCCTGCCGGTAGAACGGCACAAGAATGTCAACGATTGCTGCCAGATGCTCCTGCCGCAGCCGGCCGGCGGCAATAACCCTGTTCAGCATGCCTTCCTCAGCCATTCGGACCATCTTCACGCCGTACTCGACAATTTCACCCTCGCCTTTCAGTCGGTACGATTGCCCTTCTCGACTCAGCCAGAGGGTTTCCAGATAAATTTCCGGGCAGAGGCGTCTGTTTAAAAACAGTTCCCGTTCGCAATAGAACTTTCTTTTCGCCAGGCTGGAGAAGTCGACAAAGCCAAAATCAACCGGCTTTTTCCACTTATAGACGTATTCGCCGGCAAGGATCACAAAGGAGATATGGGTCTGCAGCAGCTCTATCTTATCAACCGGATGGGGATAACTGGCCGGCAAAAGCAGATGTTCGATATACTCAGGCAACCTGTTAACATCATTTTGTTTTACAGACATTTTCAGGAGTCCTCCTCAATCAACGATGTAAAACTAACCAGTTCTTAACGATTTCCGAACATCCTTCCGCTATCCTTCCGGCAATGATCAGAAGCGACTATCAATGTTCGCTTATGGTCATTGCTCATATTAATGATAATGCGATTTCCGAAAAATGAAAACTCTCCGGCAACCCTATTCCGAGGAAGACCATGTTTGCTCTACGACATAACGAACAACCGACGCAGATCAAGTTGTTGTCTCTCAATGCCGCAATAGAAGCGACCAGAGCCGGTACAGCCGGCGATGGCTTTGCCGTAGTTGCCTACGAAGTCAAGGCCTTATCATTGAAAACGGCAACCGCCGCCAATGATGCGAAGAAAAAGATCGAGGCCACTGAGGAAGCTCGTTCGGTGCTTTCGAACCATCTTGAGGAAATCGATCGCCGCATGCAGTCCCTCAAGCAACAAACCGGCAACATGGCCCTGGCCATTGCCAACCAGCGATCGGTAACCGACAATATTGCCCGACTCGCGTGTCGCACCGCCGAAAATACCGGCAACGTCTCGCTGAGTATTACCGAAGTGAGTAACACCGCCGCCAGGAACCGGTCCCTTGCCGAGCAGGTTCAGAACTCTTCTCTGGATATCTCCGAACAGTTGACCACCTTGCTTGAAAACACCACCGCTCGCCTCCAGCAACTTGCCGATAACGGCGCTCCCAACGTTGACCAATCGGCAACGACAGGCGGTACAGTGCAACACTTGGCTTGTCCTCCGAAAAAGACTCCTGCACTATTGCCACCTTTATCATCCAGCAAACCGTGCGATAAGGGGCTGCAAGATCTATCTTGGACGGTCTTCCCGTCATCTCCGGCAAAATGAATCACGACAAACTGCAAATTGAAAGGGTACAAAGAGAAAATTGTTTTGTAAGCTGCCTATCAGGAGAAATCACCTCGATTGTTCTTGCCCGAGAAGGGAAATCCCTCTATTGTAGCTGAACCCTCCAACCATCCCCTTAATCTATTGACGCCTATGTTTTTTTCCTCCCGACTGCCGGAAAGCCTCGAAACGAACGAATTCACCAAGATTCTCGAAGAAAAACGAAGTGCCGGGGGAAAAGTCCTCGATCTCACCCAGTCAAATCCAACGTCCACCGGATTCACCTTTACACCCGCGCTGTCATTTCCGCATGGCAAGGAATCCCTTTATTATGAACCGTCGGCCCAAGGCATGCACGTGGCGCGGGAGGCGATCAAGGACTATTACCGGAACAACAACCATGGTCGCATCGAAAGCGACGACCTTTTCCTCACCGCCAGCACCAGCGAGGCCTATAGCTTTTTGCTGAAACTGCTGACCGATCCCGGAGATGAGATCCTCATCCCGGCCCCCAGTTATCCGCTCTTTGATTTTCTGGCAACGCTTGAAAACGTCAGGCCGAGCCGTTATATGCTGCGTGAGGACGATACCGGCCATTGGCGGATCAACTTCGCCTCGCTAAAAGAGAAGATTTCCCGGCTTACCAGAGCCATTGTCGTCGTCAATCCCAATAATCCGACGGGATCTTATATGACGCAGGAGGAATTGAATAAGCTTTCGGCCCTTTGCCAAACCCATGACCTGGCTCTGATCGTCGATGAGGTGTTCCTTGATTATACCAACCCGGAATACGCGGCAAACCGATGCTCGGCGATTACCAACAACGGCAACCTGACCTTCACCCTGAGCGGTTTTTCCAAGGTGCTCGCCCTCCCGCAGGTGAAGCTCAGCTGGATCCATATAAACGGTCCGCAACCGCAAAAAATGATGGCAAAGCAACGGCTGGAATTTATTGCCGACACCTATCTGTCGGTGAACGGCATGATCCAGCATGCCGCAGCCTCACTTTTCACCCACCAGGAGCGGATTCAACGCGAGATTCTCGATCGTATCGGGAGGAATGAGTCCCTGCTGCAGACGATCATGGGACATAACCTTTGTCGGCGGGAAGGCGGTTGGTATGCCATCATCAAACTGCCCGAACCGCTCAGCGACGAGCAATGCTGCCTGGAGCTTTTGCAAACGTCGTCCCTCATCGCTCATCCGGGTTTTTTCTACGATTTTGCCGAGAGCAACAGGATTGTCATCAGCCTGATAACTCCGGAAAAGGACTTCCGCCAGGGCCTGCTTCTCCTGTTAAGCTATCTCGATGCGTAGCATAAAAAGTGAGAGTTTGCCTTGTAGGGGAAAAGGACTCCAATGCTGAAATAAAGAATCTGACCAACCTTCACCATGTATGGGAGAACCGCAAACTCTGCCAGCGTAATCTCACCACTATCGATCCGGAGGATTTTGATCTGCCATCGAACCTGCAATCAGCAATATTTTATTATGATTTTATCGTCGGTCACAGTTTACGGGGTTCACTTCCGACCAACCTCGAAATAGAGGTGCTCAAGACGTCGAATAATGTCAGGCTGTTCGTCGATACCGGCGGCCGGGTGCCGGTTCTGCCCGAACTTGCCAGTGTCCTGGTCAGCAACATTTCCATCCCCTTGCCGAGAAAAAAAGGGCGACTCCAAGGTTTTGTTCAAAAAATCAAAATCGAGCTTAAAAATAAGCTGCCGACGAAGACCATGCTCAAGCGCTTGGGTCTTGTCGGTTGCATGCCGGTGATCTTCAACGATCACCACCTCTTGGAAGTCATGCCTGTCGAACGGGCAAGCTTTCCGCTCAACCCCAAGATGCAATCGGAAACGCTGAGAATTTGGGGTGTTTTTTCCACACCACCAAGCAAACGGGAGAAAATTATTCTTCGCATCCAAGAAGCGGCTAAAAACAAACGGGTATTGGGCGGGGTTACTCTGGAAGTTAGCTGGTAGCGTCCAGAAGGAAAGGCAATTTCATCAGTGCAGGGGGAACACTCCGAAATCGGCACAAAATTGGCTCTAGCCGCAACCGTATTCTTTGTCATGCAGTCCGTATTGTTTTCTCATGCTCAAGCGGAACGCCCAACGGTCACCTGCGAATTTCGCTGGAGTGAATATCCGGGAATGAACCTGAAGGGTGGATCAGCATCAGCTGGGCAGATCAAGGTGCGCACCATAGAATATAACAGGCTAGTCGACATGGGAACGGTGCCGGCACGGGTGGCGGCCGACCGCGGCCAACATTGCCAGCTCAACCACCCGGAAAAAGTCAACATATCTCAACTATGCTTGTCCTCGAGATCACAGAGGCTATCCGGAATGGCAGCCTTCATTTCTCCTTTTCAGCTCTCCCGGATTCGGCAATACGATTCCCGAGTCAAAAACAGCATAACAACAGCAAGTGCCGTGCTGATCACGAACCAGATAAACGCCGACGAGTAGGCGGCGCTGTTGTAAATCCTTACCCCGTTGTTCAGGACCCCCTCCCAGTGATAATCGAGGATTTTCCCCAAAACCGGCTGCATGAGCGCGGCAATTCCCAAGACCGACATGTTGACGACTCCACCTGTCGCACCGGAGGCCCCGGGATGATTCACCTCTCTGGCAAAGGCAAAACCGATGATAACCGCTCCGGAACAAAATCCGATTGCGGCAAGCAGTGGATAAAGAAGAAAAGAAGGCATCTCGACAAAAAGAAACACCGCCCACAGCACGGAGGTGCAGGCTGCGCTGAAAAGATATGGTAGCCGGCGCAGTCCCAGCCTGTCGGATAAGGCCCCGAGCGTCGGCCCGCCCATCGCCCAGGCAATGAGCATGGTTGAGGTGATGGTTGCCGCCTGTGATTTTTCCAGGCCGTAGACCTGCATCAGATAGGGAACTCCCCAGAGCCCGGCAAAGACCAGGACCGGTGCCGTCGAGAAACCGCCGGCAAAGAAGAGCAGCCAGGTATCCCGCCTGCCGACTACCGACTTGAGCGCTGCCATCGCCGGCAGGTTCCCCTTCTCCTGCACCGTGGCATGGGCATAACTCTTGTAGCCGTATTCGCCCGGATCATCACGCACTACCAGCCAAATCACCACCGCAGTCATGAGGGTAAGAACACCACTTGCGGCCATCGCCGTCCGCCAGCCCACTCCGGCGACCGCCTCGGCCAGCGGTACCCCCGCCAACACCCCACCGACGTTGCCAACCAGCAAAGAAACCCCGGTAACCGTTGCAAATTTATTGGTCGGAAACCAATGCCCGGCAAGTTTCATGCAGGTTACAAAGGCAACCGCCACCGAAGCACCGACTAAAAACCTGCCGAGATAGGCGAACTGCAGGCTCGGTGCCCAGGCGAAAATGAAGACCCCAACGGCAAATACCGTGCAGGCATAACCGCTGAGACGACGAGGACCGATCTTATCGGCCAACAGGCCGCTGGGAATCTGCATCGCCGCGTAGGAATAAAAGTAGGTCGCCGACAGATTGCCCATGATCGCGCCATTGATCTGAAAATCACGCATCAGCTCTTCGACCATAACCGCCGGGGCCATCCGTTGAAAAAAACCGAGGAGGTAGAGAGCCGCCACCAGTCCCCACATTAACCAGCCCAGCCATACCGGCGGATAGCCTTTGATATCGTTCGATAAATCTCGATCCATTATTCTTCTAGTGGGTAGGTTGGAGTGGACCCCGGCCGAACAGACCGGGGATGGTAAAGGCAACGATCAGCGAGTCTTCCCGGCATCGAACAGTTTCAAAAACTTGCCGGGAATGGCGGTCTCGAAGCGACAGAGCTTGCCGGTTTTCGGATGGATGAAGGCGAGGACCTGGGCGTGCAAGCCCATGCGACGGAGAGGGTTCTCGCTTGCGCCATATTTATCGTCGCCGATGATCGGGTGCTTGATATCCTGCATATGCACACGAATCTGGTGTTTGCGGCCGGTTTCCAGATTCAGTTTCAATAACGAAAACTTGCCGTTGTCACGCAGTTTTTTATAATGGGTGATGGCTTTCTTGCCAAGTTGCGAACTTTGGTGGGAATAGACGATGAGAGCCGAGCTTTCCTTCAGCCAGGAAGTAACGGTCCCCTCCGGCGGCTCGACCTGTCCCTCGACAACGGCAACATAGGTTCGCTCGGCGATGGTTGTTTCCCAGGTTTCCTGGATCTGTTTTTTGATCGTTTCATTTTTGGCAAAGAGCAGCAACCCGGAAGTTTCCCGATCAAGTCGATGAATGATGAAAATCTTGTTCTCCGGGTCCTGCGATTTGACATAATCGCTGAGCATCGCATAGGCGGTTTTCCGTTTTTCCTTGTCGGTTGCCACGGTCAGGAGGCCGGATGGTTTATCGATAACGATCAGGTCCTCGTCTTCATGGACAATTTTCAGCTCCTTCCCCGGCTTAGGTGCTGTCGACCGATCCCACCGAACTTCCACATGCTGGCCGGGACGGAGCGGATAATCGAACTGACTGACCGGCTTTCCTTCAACAAAAATCTGTCGGTCCTTGAGCACGGTCTTGACGATATTACGGCTTTTTTGCGGCAGCTTGGCGAGAACAAAGGCCAGCAGGGTATCTTCTTTATCGACAGTGAAGGCATCGATTTTCTTCTTGCCGGGGGAATGGCGTTTTTCTGGTTTCTTCATCGTTTTCTCAGGGGAATTTGATTATTTGCAGAGGCATGAAATGGTAACCTCGCTATTGGCTGTCGGCAATCTACCTTCTTTCTTGCCCGAAGTCGTCAACATTCCTGCCTCGGCAACAGACGGTTCTTTTTTCATGCATTCTCCTTTGGAGTTACGGTCTCTGCACCTTGAGGTCGATATCGCAACTGCAGTCCTTTCAGGAAATTTCGCAAGACCTGGTCCTTACACGGTCGATAGTGGCTATGGTCCGGCCTGCGGAAAAATGCACTCAATTCATGCTGACTCACACGCAAGCCCGCCAGATCGATGATTTTCAGAATCTCCTCGCTTGTCAGGTTCAAGGCGATTTTCAATTTCCACAAAACAAGGTTGTTGTTCAGTCGCTTCTCGGCTTCCGCCTGTGGTCCTTCCTTTTTCCCTCTTTTATCGTTTATCAAACCATTGAGGAAAATCGCCAGCTGTGTATCGGTGCAATTCTCGAGGGCTGGATCGTCATCCTTTTTCAGCCAATTGCATACCTGTTCGCGGGTAACGTGATAACCGGCGAGCTTGAAGAGCGCCATCATTTTCGAGTCGTCCAGATCGAAGGTGTAACGGATACTCCGTAAGATATCATTATTATTCAAAAGTGTTTCCTTTTGTCAGTATTTTTGCGGTCTACGATGGTCAACCCCATTCATCCTCCTATCATACCAGATTTTCAATCTCTCCGGCTAACCTTGATTGTCGGGATGGGTACCAATCTCTCTCCGTTTCCGCCCCTACCCTGTACGCGAAAAAAGGTGATTGACAGGATTAGTAAAATAAGTAAATATTACTCACCTATTATAGTAAATTTTACTTTTCTTTTTTTCATATATTATAGCAATATGTTAATTCATTTTATAACAAGTAAATAATGTTTACCTATATGGATGAAACAACCAACAGCCCCCCGGGCAAACTGAAGATTGCCGGAGCGATGCGCAGCTTACTGGAGAACCGAACCTTCGAATCGATCACCATTGCCGAGATCGCTGCCACCGCCGGAGTCACCGAAGGGCTTATTTATAAATATTTCAAGGACCGGCGGGATATTCTCCATCATGTCCTGAAAGAGCATTACCAGCAGTTCCTGGTGCAGATAGAAAGAGATCTCCAAGGTATAGACGGGGCCCTCAACAAGCTCAGGAAAATAATCTGGTCAAGTATCGAGCGCTACGCCAACCACCGGGTTTTTGCCAGGATTATTCTTCTCGAAGTCCGAAATTCCGAAGCCTATTTTCAAAGCGAGGCTTATGGCCTTGTCCAGCAATTTAACCGTATCATCATCGGCATTATCAACGAAGGCATTGCCGACGGCGAAATAAAAGACACCCTGCCTCCCGCCTATATCCGCAATGCCATCTTCGGAACCATTGAACACTCGTGTCTCAACCGCATCTTCTTCGACGAACCGGTTTCAACCAATGAGGCGGCCAAACACATAACCGATCTCCTCTTCCAGGGGATCGCCAAATAACATGGAGCGGCTCCAGAACCACGGGAGTCGCTATCGAACACCAACCAAAAGGATCAAAGCCATGAAAGATGTTGTAATCGTATCCGGATGCAGAACCGCCATCGGTGCCTTCGGCGGCAGCCTCCGTGACCTCAATGGGGCAATTCTTGCGAGCATTACCATGAAAGAAGCGGTACGGCGAGCCGGTATCGACCCGGCCCTGATCGACGATATCCGCTATGGCTGCTGCATGGAGTCCGCCGACACTTTGAACGTCACCCGGGTAGCCTCTCTTATGGCCGGTATCCCGGAGACGGTCACGGCGGTTACCGTCAACCGGGTGTGCATCTCCGGCATGGAAGCGGCCATCTCGGGGATGGCGATGATCCAGGCGGGCATGGCCGACATCATTCTCGCCGGTGGAACCGAGCATATGTCCAGCGTTCCCTACTCCGTGCCCGGCGCCCGGTGGGGCTGTCGTCTGCAGGACCAGACCTTTGTCGATAACATGATCCATGCCCTGCATTGCGGCTCACACCTCCTCCCCCACCCGGAAGACGGCCCGGTGGATGCAAGCAAGCCACCGCTCAGCATGTTCGTCGGCAAACCGTATATCATGGGCCATACCGCCGAATTCATCGCCCAGCACTTAGGGCTTACCCGAGAAGAGATGGACGAGGTGGCGCTGCGCAGCCATAACCAGGCGGAACGGGCAACCCTGGACGGATCCTTTGCCGAAGAGATCGTGCCGGTGGAGGTTCCCCAGAAAAGGAAGGCCCCGCTGATTTTTGCCAAAGACGAACATTTCCGGCCGGGTATGACCATGGAGATGCTCCGCAATCTGCCGCTGGCCTTTGTCCCGGAAATCGGCACCGTCACCGCCGGCAACTCCAGCGGCATCAACGACGGATCAACCGGCATGATCATCATGTCGGCCGACAAGGCCAAAGAGCTGGGGCTGCGCCCCTTGGCCAGGATCAAAGCCGTGGCCAGGGGGGCCTGTCACCCGTCGGTCATGGGGTTGTCGCCGGTACCGGCAGTGCGCAATTTGCTCAAAGCCTCCGGACTGACGATGCAGGATTTTCAGCTCATCGAGGTCAACGAGGCCTTTGCCGCCCAATACCTCGGCTGCGAAAGAGAGTTGGGACTGAACCGCGAGATCACCAACGTCAATGGTTCGGGCATCGGCCTCGGCCACCCGGTGGGCTCGACCGGAGCGAGGATTATGGTCACCCTCATGCACGCCATGAAAAAGCGCGGAAAATCGATGGGCCTTGCCACTTTGTGCGGTGGCGGCGGAGTTTCCATGGCCTGTGCCATTGAAATGATTTAGTCCGTTAGAGAAATTCTTTGTGGAGGATGAAACCATGACTCACAAACCGCTATCGACAGAAGACAAGCTTCGCTATAACACCATCGACCAGGAAAACATCGATTTTCTCATGAATCGGAACAACCGGATCAACCGGTGGGTCGTAGCCGACATGCTCCGCCGGAGCCGGTATCACCACCCCGACAAGACTGCCCTAATATTCGGCGATATCCACCTGACCTACACCCAGTTGGAAGACCAATGCAACCAGGCAGCTAATGCCCTTGCCGACCTTGGTGTAAAAAAATATGATCGCGTCGCCATCCTCGCCCACAATACCCACCACCATGTACTGACCTGGATGGGTTGTGCCAAGATTGGAGCCATCTACCTGGCGGTCAATTACCTTCTAAAAGGAGATGATATCGCGTATTGCATCAACCATTCCGAGAGTACCGTTTTTATCGTCGAAGACAGTCTCTATAACAACATCAAAGACGTTTTGCAGAAGATGCCCGGAATCAGGCATCTCATATGGTCCAACCAAGGCGCAGGACTACCGCCGGTAGACGGGTTTATCAACTTCGACGACTGGTATTGCCGGGCCTCGAAGACCGAACCCGATGTGATCCTGCGAATAGAAGACCCGGTGCAGATGACCTACACCAGCGGCACGGAATCCTTACCCAAAGGTGTCATCATCAGCAATCAGGCCCTCATCGCCCAGTATATGGGCTGCATCATCGACGGGCAATACGAACACAGGGATATCAATATCAACGCGCTGCCCATATACCATTGCGCCCAACGAGACGTATTCATGAACCCGATATTCTGGCTCGGCGGCACCAACATCCTCATGACCCCGGATATCGGCAAGATCCTCGCCGCAATCGAGGCCTGGAAAGCCACCGTTTTCTTTGCCCCGCCAACGGTGTGGATCGGTATTCTCAGACATCCGGATTTCCTTCGCTATGATTTATCCAGCCTGGAAAAATGCTACTACGGTGCCTCCATCATGCCGCGGGAGATCCTCAAGGAAATCCTGGAAAAATTCCCCAAAGCCCGAGTCTACAACTATTACGGCCAGACCGAGTTGGCGCCTTATCACACCATTTTAAAAGCCGAAGATGCCCTGACCAAGATCGGTGCAGCCGGGATGGGTGGGCTGCATATGGAATCCCGCATCGAGGATGGTGCCGGCAATGAAATCACCAACGCCGACGATCCCGGGGAAATTTGCGGCCGTGGCCCCCATGTCATGACCATGTATTTCAAGGAGCCTGACAAAACCGAAGCCGCCATGCGCGGCGGCTGGTTTCATTCCGGTGATTTGGGCGTCCTGGACCAGGACCGGTATATTACCGTGGTTGACCGGATTAAGGACATGATCAAGACCGGTGGCGAGAACGTTGCCTCAAGGGAGGTTGAGGAAGCGATTTATCTCCATCCAGCCGTCGAAGAGGTAGCCGTGGTTGGCCTGGAACATCCCCGGTGGGTGGAAGCCGTCACGGCAATGATCAAGACCAAGGCCGGAGCCACGGTGATGGAAGAGGAGATCATTGAACACTGCAAAAAACACCTATCCTCCTTCAAAGTCCCGAAAAGGATAATTTTTGTCGAGGCGCTGCCGAAAACGCCCACCGGCAAAATCCTCAAACGAGAAATGAGGGAATCCTTTAAGGGTATTTTTCGCTAACCCGTTGTCAAAAAACAGCTTGGCCAGAGAAAAACACGGAACGGCAGCCCCCGCAACGGGCAAAAGCAGAGGAATGACTATGGAAAAAAAAATGTTTGCAGGCGGCGATTTTCTTACGCGGGACATCTTTTGTCAGGACGTGTTTACCCCCGAGGACTTCAGTGACGAGCATAAGCAAATTGCCGACACCACGGAACAGTTTGTCCTCAAGGAAATCCAACCTCTAAACGCTGAAATTGAGGCCAAAAACTTCGATCTACTCCGTGGTAAGCTGAGAGAATGCGCCGATCTCGGACTGATGATGATCGATGCACCGGAAGAGTACGGGGGGCTTGCGCTCGACAAAGTCTCCAGCATGCTGGTCACCGAAAAGATGGCTTTCGCCCTGAACTTCGGTTTGACCTATATGTGCCATACCGGCATCGGCATGCTGCCGCTGATATATTACGGCACGGCCAAGCAAAAAGAGCGCTATCTCAGTAAACTGGTACAGGCTGTTTGGATCGGCGCCTACTGCCTGACTGAACCGGGTTCAGGTTCGGACGCCCTGGGTGCGAAATCGACGGCCATTCTCTCGGCAGATGGTACGCACTACATCCTCAACGGCACCAAACAGTTCAGCACCAATTCCGGCTTTGCCGACCTCTTCACTATTTTTGCCAAGGTTGACAAAATCCACTTCACCGCCTTCCTCGTGGAACGCAGCTTCCCGGGACTGACGCTTGGCCCGGAAGAGAAAAAGATGGGCATGCACGGCTCCTCAACCAGACAGGTAATCCTCGACAACGTCAAGGTACCGGTCGAAAATGTTTTGGGCGAGGTCGGCAAGGGGCACAAGATTGCCTTCAATGTTTTAAATGTCGGTCGTTTCAAACTGGGAGCGTTGTGCGTCGGACAACAGAAATATGCTCTGTCGGAAGGAGCTCGATATGCCAATGAACGGCAGCAGTTTGGTGCGCCGATAAGCAGTTTCGGTGCCATTCGCGAGAAACTTGCCGACATCACGGCCTTAACCTTTGCTGCGGAAGCGGTGGTTTACCGCCTGGCCGGCCTGATTGACGATCGCCTCGCCCCCCTCGACAAAGGGCTCGACAACTACTACGCGCTCCACCAAAAGGGAATAGAGGAGTATGCAGGCGAATGTGCCATAGCCAAGGTTTTCTGCACCGAAGCGGCCGCTGAAGCTATTGATGAGATGCTCCAGGTCCACGGCGGCTATGGCTATATCGCCGAATACCCCATCGAACAACTGTACCGCGACGAGCGGGTCCAGAGGATTTACGAAGGCACCAATGAAATCAATCGACTGCTGATCCCCGGTCTTTTCCTGCGCAAAGGATTGAACGGCAAGGCGCTCGGGTCTCCCCCCAAAGGTGGCTTTAGTGCAGAACAACAACTCTTACATGGGATGAAACGGATCTACTTTGCGCTTACCGATCATGCCATCAAGAAGTTCGGGCCCGGGATTGCAAAAGAACAGGAAATTCTTCTTACCCTGGCCGATGCGGCCATCCAGATTTTTGCCATGGAAAGCGCCTTGCTCCGCGCCGAAAAGGCTTGCCTCACGGTGATGGGGCAAAAAAAGGAATTGTACAAGGCTGTGGTTGCACTCTGTACCTTCAACGGAAGACAGCGTTTTGTCGATGCTGCCGAGAAATCGGCACTTTTTCTTGAAAGCGAACCACTGCTCGAATCGATCAAGGCTGAGACTGCCTGCACTCCGAAGGGACTTCTGGCTGCCAAACGCCTCATTGCCGAGGCGACCAGCCAGACAGAGAGGTATATCTTCTAATATCCCGCCTCCGGAAACAGCCAGGGAATCAATCGAGGTTGATCCTCGTCGTATCGGTTTTTTTCGCAACCTCTGGCACCCAGAAAAATAGTGAATGAACCCGCCTCTTGCGGAAAGTCGCACAAAGGAATAGTGTCTTCCCCAACAAAAAACTCCTTATCCTGCCGAGAAAATTACAGGTATAAAATATGCCACAAAACAATAAGGGCAGTTCCACCCTCGAGCGGTCGGCAATGATTGTCACCACACTGACTTCTTTTATGGGGCCATTCATGATCTCTTCGGTGAATGTGGCCATGCCGGCTATTCAAGCTGATTTTCAGATGGATGCTGTCCAACTCAGCTGGATCGCCACTGCTTATCTGCTGGCGGTGGCCGTTGGTCTTGTACCCGCTGGGAAAATCGCCGACATCCATGGTCGCAAAAAGGTCTTTACCACCGGCCTGGGAATTTACACGCTCGGGTCGGGCCTGGCTGTGTTTGCCAACTCAGCCGCAATGCTGATCGGTCTAAGATTTTTTCAAGGCCTTGGGGCCGCAATGTTTGTAACAACCGGAATGGCAATCATTACATCCATCTTTCCGCCAAACAGAAGGGGTAGGGTTATAGGTGTATACGTTGCCGCGGTCTATATCGGTCTTTCTGTCGGACCCTTCGCCGGAGGATTTCTCACTCATTACCTTGGTTGGCGAAGTATTTTCCTTATCATGCTGCCCATTGGGCTGTTGGTACTTTTCCTGACCATCTATTACTTGAAAGGGGAATGGCTGGGAGAATCCGGGCAACGGCTTGATATTGCCGGTTGTCTGCTCTATGCGTTTGCTATTTTTGCCGTGGTCTACGGTGCTACCCGACTGCCTTCAACCTTTGGTACGGTGCTGCTGTTATCCGGTTTACTGGTATTTGCTCTCTTTATTCGCCACCAGCTGACCACCAAATATCCAGTTTTTGATATTCATCTCTTTGTTACCAATAAAACCTTCGCGTACTCGAGTCTTGCAGCCTTACTCAATTACTCCGCTACATTTGCAGTAACCTTCTTGCTCAGCCTCTATCTCCAATATCTTAAAGGGATGTCGCCGCAGACAGCAGGAAGCGTGCTCATGGCCCAACCGATCGTCATGGCGCTCCTGTCGCCACTTGCCGGCCGGTTCTCCGATCGTATTGAGCCTCGCCTGCTGGCAAGTGCAGGAATGACCATTACGGTAATCGGAGTTTTATTTTTTTCGCTGCTGCAGTCAGATACTGCACCGTATCTGATTGTTGCCAATCTGATCTTTCTTGGCACCGGATTTGCGCTGTTCAGTTCGCCCAACATGAACGCCATCATGGGGGCTGTGGAAAAGCGCCATTACGGACTTGCATCAGGCACAGTTGCAACCATGCGGCTACTCGGTCAAATGTTCAGTATGGCCATGGCAACCGTTGTGCTCGCGCTGATCGTCGGCCGCCAGGCTATCGTCCCGGAAAACTATGGCCTGTTTCTTCGAAGTATCCATACGGTCTTTCTTATTTCCGCTGGTCTCTGTCTTTCAGGAGTGTATTTCTCCTGGTTCCGCGGCGCCTTATTACAACCGGAAACGCCTCAAACCAAAACTCAATAAAAGAGAATCATTGACCATGGTTCCAATCTTGGATCTGCTTGCCGACCTGGAGCTGATAAATGAAACAAAGAAGAACAAATGATGAAACCCAGACGTTCGATTTTATCTGTCCCAGGACATGAGCAATGTGTTTAATAGAATGATATTGCGCTGGAGCATGCGCAGCCACTGCAAGAAGATGGTGTTTGTGGCAGAAGAAATAGACACAAAAAGAAAGGAGAGAGCCGGCCGGGCTCCCTCCTTTCACAAGATGTCACCGCTCATGACATCTCTATAGAGATCAGGAGGTTGATATGGCGTATCATTTTTCCTTTTCTCTAACCGTTTTTAGCGCAGAACATCTCCAGATGTTTTCTCTGTTGATTACAAATCTGCTCGTATTCTTATATCAAATAGAGTGAACCCTGACAATGGGTGATAACTCCCTTTTTATTACAGGTAAATGTACCTATATATCCGGTGTATAAATATCTAAACTATCCAGCATATGCAATAAGCGGGTGCTGAAAATAGTTTCTTACTCTATTCGGTCGTCGTTGAAGCATCCTCATAAATGACCTTGTCTTTTTTGTGAGATCACTTTCAGTTCTTGCCTGGAGACCTGAGTGCATGTGGTTTTTCAAGTCGCCGTTGAGATATTCATCCGGGTTATGTTCCGGACTATAAGGAGGCAGATAGAAAACCTCAATCTGCTCTTTATGCTTCTCCAGCCACGCCTTAACGAGCTTGCTGTGGTGGACTTTGAGATTATCCAAAATAAGAATTACCTTTTGGTGAACATCTTGGATCAATCTGGACATGAACTTGATGAGGACCGCAGAGGTCATGTTTTCTCGGTACAACATGAATCTGACCTTGCCGTTATTGGTAACTGTCGACATCATATTAATCCGGCATTTCTTGGCGCTGAGTCGAATGATCGGCGGTTGACCCTTGAGCGCAAATCCTTTGGCATTGTAGGCGGTATTCTGGATACCTGTTTCGTCGCCCCAGTGGATTTCAGCCTTCTCTTTTTTGGCCTTGGTGGCAATTGCCGGATATTCCTTGTCGAGCCAGGCCTGTACTTTTTTTGCATCCTGCTCGTATGCTCTCTTCACCGGTTTCTGTGGGGTGAATCCCCATCGCTTAAGGTAATCGGTGATGGTCCGCATGGGCAGAACTACTCCAAACTTCTTTTTAATGGCAAGATGCACTGCATCGCGGGTCCACAAAGCAAAGGGCAGTTTCAGTTGATTGGGTGCTTCGTCGATCAGCATGGTTTGAACATCATATTCCTGAGATTCAGTCAATCGCCGTTTCTCTCCATGTCGCCTGCCCCGTACTCCGGGCTTGATGGCTTCAATTCCGCCTTTAAAGTATTTTTGCCAGATCGTGCTGCAATGGGTGGCGGATATTCCGACCATTTCGGCGACCGATCTGTTGTCCAATCCTTTTTTGCGAAGGCGAACAACCTGCTTGCGCAATTCGAATTGGGTCTCTTGATTATGTGTGCGGGCGTCTTTCTTTTCCATGCCCGAAATTATACCATTTATGATGCAAATATGAAACAGGTATAATTAATTATTTATCCACCGAAGCAATAGTACGCTAGGCCTCGTGGCCTCTGGCAGCCTTTTTGTGGTGGTTATTGCTGAAAACCTACATAACTCCTGAACAACATTTCTGGGGATGCCAGAAATCGTAAGAAAGAATATATAGTTGGTAAAGATCGTTCAGATTTTAAATAACACAAAGGATGTATTCGAGTGGAATGGGAAAAAGCAGAAAAAGAATTACGTAGAGTGAAAGTTTCCTCTACCGGAGAAAATGAACTTGTTACCCTCAAGGGAAACTCTGCCGCATTCGAGTGTATAGGTGTAGGGACGGATGCCGCAGTGTTTCGTTTTTTTCAAATGCCTCACCTGGCTTTCAAAGTTTTCAGTGATGACAAACTTGACAAAAAAGATCAAGAAATTGAGGTCTATTTAAAACTTGGCCGTTCAGAGTATTATCCTGAATACTACGGAAGCGGGTCAAATTTCCTGGTTATCAGTTATGAAGAGGGTATAACCCTGCACGATTGTCTTTTAAAAGGCATTCATATACCGCAACAGGTTATTCATGATGTTGATAATGCAAGACATTATGCATCCCAAAAAGGATTGAATCCAAGAGATATCCATTTGAAAAACATTCTTCTGCACGAAGGCAGAGCCAAAATTCTTGATGTTTCCGAGTATATGAAATCGGGAAACGACAACAGATGGCAATATTTAAAAGATGGATATCACGAGTACTATCATTTGATTGCCGGGAAAGCTATACCGCTCTGGATCCTTGAAACGGTGAGAAAGTGGTATAACCAGGAAAAGTCAGAAAATTTCAATGTTCAAAACTTTGTGAAAGAACTCGTCATGCTTTTCCGAATCTGAAAATAATTTACGATTTGATATCGCTCAAAGTGTGGGTGGTGTGGTGGCAAAAAAGGTATGTTATCTTGCCGTTATTTATTACAATATGGAAATCACCCATTTCGCCAGAGCAAGAAGCAATTCGAAAAGACCAATCATGATCTTTTGCCCGTACTGTAACAACTTTTCGACAATAGAATCCTCATCCTCACCCGAGCTGTTTTCCTTCTGCAGAAGGCTCTTCGCCCTTGCCTCCGGTTCAGGATGACTCGAAAGGAATGTGTGCTGTCTGGCTAAAGCCGCGAGTTTGTTAAGTGCTGAAACGGCTGAACTTACGTGATACCCTTCTGCTTTGAGAAAATCAGCTGCATATAGATCTGCCTGCCTTTCTTCATGTTGCGAGAATTGAGCGTGGGTGAGTTGCTCGGCCAAACTGCCAATAACGGAACTAGCAATTTGCCCTATTTGATTCTCCTGAGATGCCAATCCTTTTCTTAACGCACTTGTGGAATAAGCCAGCACCACCTTTTTTCTGGAATGATTTTTCACAACATGTCCCATCTCATGACCGATAACAAAAAGAAGTTCTTCATCGTTCATAAGATCCATCAAGCCGCTATAGACTCTAATAGTGCCATCAGCCATGGCGAACGCGTTAACTTCCTTTGTAAGGTACACTTTGAAATCAAATGATTTCCCATCTCTCTGGGTATGATCGGCAATAAGCTTCTGAAGACGTCTGTCGTAAGGATTTTCAGCTAGTGCTATACGATTTTTACTGTCCGAATCATTAGCAGCTTGTTTTGCGAGATTTTTCACATCTTCATCGGAGAGGGTAAAAGCTGTAACAGCGTCCGTTGCTGCATTTGTCATTACGGAAACATTTGTGTCTTCACATGAAACAAAAAACATCGAAAAGAGAATGATGAAAAAATATCGGATCATTGGGTTTTTTCCCTTAAAATGAAAGAATGATTGTGATTTTTAATGGTCCACTCGGCCTGTGACCATGGTAATCATCAAGTATTTAGTTGAGACCACCATCAAACTAACCTCAAGTCAAGTCACTTTTTCCTGGCCACTGTGAAAATCACGTCGCCTTCCCTGTAATCTGACCGAATATAGCGATACCCAACGATGCCAAAACCGAAAAAAATGACCTCGACACCTTCCTTCTGGCATGAATATAAAGCTCGATTGCGCAGTTACATCATCAACCGGGTGCAAGACAAGCATGCCGCAGACGACATTCTGCAAGAAGTTTTTCTCAAAGCTCACACGAATCTTCAAACGGTAAAGACGCCAGGCAGTATACAATCTTGGTTATTCCGCATTGCAAAGAACATTATAGCAGATCATTACAGATCACAAAAACGATGGGTGGAGATATCGGAAGATGTTGCGGCTGCTGAGTTGGAACGCGACTATGTCGCCGAATTGGCTACCTGCCTTCAGCCGCTTATCAATGAATTACCGGAAATTTATCGATCCGCCCTGATTCTGTCGGAAATTAAAGAACTACCACAAAAGGAAGTGGCGGCGCGTCTGGGGATTTCTCTCTCCGCTGCAAAGGCTAGAGTGCAGAGGGGCAGGGAAAAGTTGCGCCAGCGGGTGGTAGACTGTTGCGATATTGAAATTTATCAAGACCGTATTGTCGGTTACACCCCGCATAAACAATCCAATAAATGCGATTGCCGTTAAAAAATGATGTATCTTTTTAATACGATCTCCGTCTTAAGAATAGAGCACGATTATGTGCCAAATAACTTAAAGCTGAGGTGATCACCTTGTCTGCTCAAAGGGAACCTTGCCCTTGCGGTATAACAGGAGATATCATGACCACGTTAGTAGAAAAGATGATGACCACAGAGACGGGATGCCAGAAATTATTAAAAATGACCAAATACGCCATACTGTCCGTCAACAATATGGGCAAGTCGCCGAAAAAAGCAGTTCCGGTTGTGGTAGAACTGGATGCTGTGGCACATCTTCGATTACTCCAGAAAGTCTTTCTCAAAAACTTGGCTACACCGTCGATGAAGTGCTCAATGTGCCAAAAGGAGCAAACATGGGCTTGGGGTGTGGAAACCCGCAGGCCTTGGCTGCCCTGAGCCCCGGTGAGGTGGTTCTGGACCTGGGTAGCGGAGGAGGGTTCGACTGCTTTCTTGCGGCTCGACAGGTGGGTGATTCAGGGTTAGTCATTGGGGTTGATATGACCCCGGAAATGGTATCCAAAGCCCGAGCCAATGCGGTGAAAGGTGACTACCACAATGTTAGCTTCCGATTGGGAGAAATTGAAAATCTTCCGGTAGCCGACGGTACTGTGGATGTCATCTTGTCCAATTGTGTCATCAATCTCTCTCCTGACAAATTTCGTGTTTTTACAGAGGCATATCGCGTATTAAAGCCCGGCGGTCGATTAGCGCTTTCCGATGTCGTCGCGGTAAAAGAACTTCCGGAACCCGTGCTGAAAGATATGGCCCTCTACACAGGTTGTATAGCCGGTGCTGCTCTTGTCTCGGAAATCGAAGAAATGCTGGAAAAGGCTGGTTTCAGAAATGTCCGAATAGTGCCGCGAGATGATAGCAAGTCTCTCATAAGCGATTGGGTGTCGGGAGCTGAAATCTCCGATTATGTGGTGTCGGCAACAATCGAGGCGGTAAAGATATAAACTTCTCAACAAGGAACAAACAGCAGGTTGCCGCAAAGCAACCTGCCTATTCAGCACTTGATGCAAACGGTGTTACACCCCCTGAGAATGCAATCGAAGGGGGTGTAATCTGCGAACTATCCCCAATCTCTCGCGTTAATCACATCATTCTGCAACCGTACATCAAACCTCGGCCGCCGCCCACTATGCCCCTGCCCTTGCCAGCACCGACATAATTTTCCATGCCGGCGGCTTTTGCTTTATCCTGCATGGCGGTCATGAAATCGAAGAGTTCGCCACTGAGTTTCGAGACCGCTGCTGGATTAGGATGAGTTCCCTGGACAAGAGCCTGCCGCTCCGTTTGTTTCATGGCAATCTGTTTACGTAGGTCCTGGGTTTCGGCGTAGAATACATTCAGCTTAGCCTGAGTGACAGAGTCTTTTAATTGATAGGCATGTCCCATGCCACCTCATCCCAAGGCAACGCCGACTGAATCCTCTGTTTGCATTCGATCAAGAATATTCACTTCGTCTCCATCGTGAGCAGGAAATTCTGAAAGAAAGAGAAAACCAAGACATGAAGCTATCAGAAGCATGGCTGTTCATTTATAAATGATGTCGAGAACACAAAGCACCGTGAATGTGCTGAGTCTCTGAAGGAGATTCCTGAGGATCTGCAGGAATTCCCGGCCAGCAGCGCCCTTGTTTGCTCGGGTCGTCTATACGACAGGCTCCGCTGATATCGCTTCGCTCAATCTGGATGGTCGTGTGATGAATATTGAAATCATGATGAAGATCTTCGGCGGTTCGATGGAGAAATTCGTCACTGCCGCCAGCATGCCATAACCAGATGGGCGGTAAGGACGTTTTCCGTGGTACTTGCCGCCCAGATATGGAGATCATGGACGCATTGCACTCCGGGCAGTCCGGTCAGATAATCCAGTACTGCCGTCGCGTCAATCTGGGCAGGCACTCCGGCCATGGTAAGATGCAGCGAGTCTTTCAGCAATCCCCAGCCGGCAAAGAGAATGACGAAGGCAATGACAATGGAGATTATCGGATCGAGTACGTTCCAACCGGTGTAGGTGATAAGCAGTCCCGACACCACTACGCCTGCTGAAACCGCTGCATCGGCAGCCATGTGGAGAAAGGCCCCTTTGATATTCAGGTCATTTTTTCTGCCGGCCATAAACAACAGGGCCGTCGCCGTATTAATCACCACGCCGATAGCCGCAACGACGGTAATGGTCATGCCGTCAACCGGCACCGGGGAGCGCAGTCGGCCAACAGCCTCCCAGATGATGACCCCGATAGCCACACAGAGAAAAAGGGCACTGGCAAGAGAAGCCAGGATAGTTCCCTTCTTGAAACCAAAGGTATGTTTGGCTGTTGCCGACCGATTGGCCAGCGCCATCGCCCCCCAGGCGAGGAGCAGGGTCATGACATCGCTCAGATTATGGCCGGCATCGGCAATCAGGGCCAAGGAGTTGGATATTGTGCCATAACCGGCCTCGATGATAACAAAAAGCAGGTTGAGTATCGTGCCGATGGCAAAAGCGCGATTGAAGTTGGTTGGGGCGTGGCTGTGGGCATGATCGTGGGCCATCAGATTACTCATGGTTTTCCTGCAGATGGAGCCCGTCCGGCAGAGTCTCGACAAAGGCCCGGATCTCGTCGCGAACCCGGCGATAGCAGTTGCATTGCTCTTCTTCACCGGCGCCTTGTGCTGCCAGTGTCTTTGCCAGAGCCGGAGGATCGGCAAAACCGACGTGGAGCATCTTTTTTGCTCCCGGAAAAAAGGGGCAGGTTTCCCGGGCGTTATCGCAAACGGTGATGACCGCATCGAAGGCGATATGCCTGAGGGTATCGACATGTTTAGAAACGTGCGTGGAAATATCCACCCCGACCTCGGCCATTACCTCAACGGCAGTCTGATTGAGACCATGCGTCTCAATCCCGGCTGAATATACTTCGACGGAGTCACCTTTCAATGCCCGTGTCCACCCCTCGGCCATCTGGCTGCGGCAGGAGTTGCCCGTACACAAAAAAAGTATTTTGAGTTTGTTTTGAACCGTTCATTTTTACTCCCTTTATTTTGGTTCCTAAATAAACGGCTGAACAATAAAATACACTCCGAGCAGGCCAATCAACATCCCGGCAATACGCCGAAAAACCCGGCCTCCCTGCTGCCAGGTGCTGTTGGCAAGCAAACGTTTGACCATGGCTGTGGAGCTGCCGGCAACGACAATGGGGATGCAATGGCCGATGGCGAATACCACAATAAAGATAATGCCGGTAACCAATGTGTCCTGAACGGAAATGATGGCCAGGATCGGGGCAATGAAGCCGAAGGTGCAGGAACCGGATAAAACTCCATAGGCCAGGCCGAGAATTAAGGCGCCGGAGAGACCTTTAATAGTCAATTTCGCGAAGAGCCCGCCACCCATCAGTGAACATTTCGCCACTCCCAGCATGTCGAGAGCAACCCACAGCAGCAGGAGTCCGACGGCGATCGTCCAATACGGCCCAACATCGCCAAGCATGCGGCCGAGCAAGGTGCAAACAAGCCCGATGACGGCGATGGTAATGAACAATCCAGTAGTAAAGACAACCGCATACAGGGTCGCCTTGCGTCCTTCAATGCAGATGGTTCTGACCTCCGACATAGCCGATGATCAATGGAATTGAGGCGAGATGGCAGGGGCTGAAGAGCACGCTGACCATCCCCCACAAAAAACAGCCCAGGGCCCCCAACAGGAGGCCTTGGCTCATCCAGGAATTAATGGTGAGAAAAAATTGATCCATGCGTTATTGAACTCCCAGTTTTTCCAGTTCGGCAACGATGGCCGCTTTGTCCATGAATCCTTCATGTCTCGACACTTCTTTGCCTTCGGCGGTATAGAAAATCTGCGTAGGAATAAGCTGGATACCGTATTTTCGGCCGGCTTGCGGGTTCTCCCAGACATCAATAAAGATAATTGCCGCCCTATCTTTGTATTCTTTTTCAAGTTCCTCCATAATCGGTGCCATCATCTTGCAGGGTATGCATTTTTTCGCGCCGATGTCGACCATGGTCACCTTGCCGGGGACCGGAACCTCGGATGGTTCTTCCGCCCTTGCGGCGGGAGAAAAAAAGGTCATTGCCAAAAAAAGGCAAAGTATGCTTAGAATATTGCCGACTTGTGCTTTGAGAGTTTGTTGCATTCTATATCCATCCTTCATTAAAGATATCTCTTGGCCTTTTCCATGACCTTGGCAATATTCGGTTCGGTGAGAAAGGTCTCACCTTTTTCAAAACCGAGATCGGACAACCGCAGATGGTTGACTTTCTTGAAACCGGCTTCTTCCAGAGATTTCTTGGCGCAGTCGAGGGGACAGCCGTCGATTGCCAGGATGGAGACCGCGGCTTCGGTTGTTTTCATAATGCCGCTGACCCTGCCACCAATTCCGGCCAGGCAGAACATCTTGCCATGGCCGTCGCGGGTCAGATTTCGTGCCGCTCGGTCGGCCAGTTCTCCGACATCGGCGGCACCGGAACAGGAAAATATCAAGCGTGGTCCTTTACTTGCACTGCTGCAGCTGCAACTGCATGCGGTTTGTGATGGTATCATGGTGTACTCCTTGAATTTAATAAAATGTTTTTTCTATTGGGATCTTCACGTTACGGCTTTATCCATGCTTCAATTTCACTTTGCTTCGGGACTCGGCCTACAGATTTCACTTTTCCGTCTATGACCACAGCCGGGGTAGAAAAAATGCCCAGTTGGGCAATCTCTTGAAAATCAGTCACTTTGGTAACAGTGGCCTCTACTCCTTTGGCTGCAACTGCAGCCTCGACCGTTTTCCGCACCTTTTCACAAGAGGCGCATCCCGGCCCACATACCTTGATTTCCATACATTCCCTCTGATAAATTAGATTATAAAATTAAAGAGATATCCGGTAAAAACGATACCGCTTCCGACAACGGCTACAAAAACAGCAATGAGCGGTGGCTTGAGGATCTTGCGCAGGATGATCATCTCCGGCAAAGACAGGGCAATGACGCTCATCATAAAGGCGAGCACGGTGCCAAGAGCAGCTCCTTTGCCGAGAAGGGCCTCAACCACCGGTACAATACCTGCCGCATTGGAATACATGGGAATACCGACCACAACCGCCGCAGGCACCGACCACCAGGCATCCTTGCCCATGATTGCCGCCATAAAATCCTCGGGTACAAAGCCATGAATCGCCGCTCCGACGGCGATCCCGGCGACTACATAGGGCCACACTTTACCGACGATATCACGAACAGCCTGTCTGCCATGTTCCAGCCGATCATGCCAACTCAGTTTTTCTTCAATGACAATTGCTTCTCCAATCCGCAATGCCTGAACCCAATCCTCAATCCAACCTTCAAGTTTCATACGGCCGATCACCCAACCGGAAACCATGGCAATGACCAACCCACTGACAAGATAGATGGCAGCCACCTTCCAGCCGAGCAATCCATAGAGCAGCACCAGGGCAATCTCATTGACCATAGGTGCGGCTATGAGAAAAGAAAAGGTTACACCGAGCGGCACGCCGGCCTGGACAAAACCAAGGAACAGCGGAACCGCTGAGCAGGAACAAAACGGGGTGACAACACCGAGTGTTGCCGCCATCACGTTGCCGCTTGCTTCTCGTTTACCTGCCAGGTATTTGCGGGTGCGGGCCTGGGTGAAAAACGAACGGATCATACCGACGACAAAGACGATCAAGGTCAAGAGCATCATGACCTTGGGAGTGTCATAGACAAAGAACTGCACAGCCCCGCCGAGTTGACTTCCCTTGGCAATTCCGAGCAAAGAGTAGGTGAAAAAGAAGGAAAACTTTTCCAGTTGCCAATAGATGGCAAACCAGATGGCTAGACTGAACAGACCAATACTGCAGGACTTTCCCCAATGCACATTTTTTACCTCAACAACTTGGCCGGTTATCGGTAGCGAACAGCCACAGCCGGATGATTGAATCGGTTCCATTGTCATTATTTCTTGTTGTTCATGCATATTTTTTACCTCAGCGAGTGATGGAACTCTTCCGACGCTCTTCACCTCACCATCAACTACCAGCCCGGGAGTCATCATTACCCCAAAGCCCATGATCTGATTGATATCGGAAATCTTTTCCAGCTCATACTCGATACCAAGTTCCTTTGCCGCTGAAACTGCAGTTTCTGCAAGTTTGGTGCATTTGGCGCATCCCGGTCCAAGAATTTGAATCTTCATTGTTTTCTCCATTGTAAAATTATACCACAAGGGCATACGTTTCGTTTGAGCAGACAAGCTGCTCAACTCAGCTTTAACCGAAAACTATTCCAAAAAGCATCCCACAGAATGTGGAGATAACGATAACCAAACTGACAAAGACCAAGGTCTTTTTAAAGCCGAGCACGGTGTTGATCACCAGCATACTCGGCAGGCTCAGGGCCGGACCGGCCAGCAACAGGGCAAGGGCCGGACCCTTCCCCATGCCGTTGCCCATAAGACCTTGCAATATCGGTACCTCGGTGAGGGTGGCAAAGTACATAAAAGCACCGGCAAACGAGGCGAAAAAATTGGCCATGAGCGAATTGCCGCCGACAGCTCTTGCCACCCACTCGGAGGGGATAATGCCCTCATGGCCAACCCGACCGAGCAGAAGACCGGCGACCAAAACACCGAACAGCAGCAGCGGCAGGATCTGCTTGGCAAAGGTCCAGGAGGAGGCAAACCAGTCACCGGCTTCACCTTTGTCGGTACTGGTGAAGGCTGACAGGCCGAGGAATCCGGCGGTAAAGGCGATAATCGGCTGATCCGGGAAAAGAAATGCCAGGGCGATCACCGGAATGGCGGTCAAACCAACCTTCCAGGCTCGCATCTGAAACCAGAAGACCAGAATCAGGCCTAAAGCCGCGGCAAATCCGCCGGTAATCTGCCATTTGGCGGCAAAAATCGCCGCCCAGGCACCCGTTGTTTCCTGCGGTCTGCCCCAGTTGGCAAATACCAGCACACCGATCATTGCTGCAAAATAGAGACTGGTCTGCCAAAGGGGCCGCTTGACCTCCTCCTCCGGCAGGGCCATCTGGATAGCAAGTTTGGCGCTTTCCTCCTTGCGGAAGATAAAGGCCATCGACAAGCCCCGATAACAATACTCAGCAACAACTGCGCCAACGGCACGGGCAATGCCCATTTCCGGACCCAGAATTCGTGCGGTAAGGATGATTGCCAGGACGTTGATGGCCGGTCCGGAGTAGAGAAAGGCCGAGGCCGGACCAAGACCCGCACCCATTCTGTAAATACCGGAAAAAAGTGGCAGGATAGTGCAAGAACAGACGGCAAGGATGGTGCCTGAGACTGAAGCCACACCATATGCCAGGACTTTGTTGGCCTTGGGACCAAGATACTTCATTACCGAGGTCTGACTGACAAAGACTCCGATTGCCCCGGCAATAAAAAAGGCCGGGACCAGACAGAGCAGGACATGTTCCTGGGCATACCATTTGACCAGGTGGAAGGCCTCGAGGATGGCGTTGTCAAAACGAACGGTGCCGACCGGCAGATAAAAACAGGCGAGAAAACCAGCAATTATCAGCAGAAGAATCTTCCACTCATCTTTCCAATTCATGCGTCTCACCATTTGATTGTTTGACACAATGACCATATATTGAACAAAAGAATTCCGCCCATCACTTCATTAATTCGATATGCGTTTGCGCCGTGGCCTGCAGAACTGCTTCAACACACGGCATAAAATTGAGGATACATGGCACCTTCAGCCGATAAAACACTTGTTTCCCACGTTTCTCATCGATTACCACCCCGGCCTGTTTAAGGACGGTGAGATGCTTTGAAATGGTTGAAAAATCGGCATCTAATCCTTCTACCAGTTCGCACACACACTTCTCGCCGTTAGCCAACTGTTCGGCCATCCACAAACGAGTCGGATGGCCCAGGGCTTTCAGCACACTTGCCTTGGCTTCGATCATTGCCTTTTCTTTTTTGTTCATTCAGATCTCCTTTGTTGCACATATGGTAATATGACCAAACGTAAATGTCAACACAAAATGCATTCCTGTTTAAACCTGGCCGAGATTATCACCTCTGCCACTGCACGAGACCGTGACCTTGTGACCGGGTGATCCGCCAAAATGCTGGCGACGCCCAAACCACAAGCCATGCACTGGCAGGTTGAATGGCCAATTTACTGAAGACGATCGGATTTACTGGATTTGTCCGACATGCGGCGATGATGGCACTATTGATGGCTGGCATGGTCTTATCCGGGATGTCAGCTTCTACGATGAGGAAGGCCGTGTTGCGCATTGAAATGAACGATTGCCCCGATTGTCAGATCTTGTGGGGAATCCTGATTGAAAATCCATAATAGCAGTTAAAGAGAAGGGTGACGGAAATCAACCAGCCATTCAACATATACCAAGGGGTGTCTGTTGGTAGAATGGTTGCATAAATGTATTTTTTCTGCTAGGATCTAACAAGTTTTTGAACTGATTTAGGAGGCAGGTTTTTTTCGGCAAGTTTGAAAATTGACTTCTCATTGCCTGGCTAACATCATAGAATCGTGATAATAAATCACTGTGGAAACGTATCCTCGGGCGAGCAATGCCATCCAGCCTGTTCGTGTGCAAAAAAGTCCAATCCGTTCAATGGCGCCTCGGGCTGACACTCACCTGCCCCGCTTGCTCACCATAAGCAAATTTCAATATTAATGCTCTTCGATTCTTGTCATAAATAACCATTCATATTTCAGTGATTTTCAGATCTTACCGACAACTTCAAAAAAAGGGGGGGGTAACGTTATGAAACTTATCGTTGAAGGTAAAGTAGCAAGAACTGGAAGGGTCGTATTGGACATCGGTACGTTCAATGCCTGTCTCATGGTTGAAGACAAGGTAGCCACTCAGTCGCAGATCAGCACAAGTGGGGAGTATACACTGAAATACGAAGCCAGAGCCATGCCGAGGACAGTTAGGCTGATGATTTTGCCCTCTTCGGTAAAACCTGGAGAGGCCGGCCGGATGGCGCTCACCAAGCAAATCAATTCGTCTCAGTTTATTCTCAGGCCAGGAAAGGTTGATGAATTCGTACTCCGCGACAGATTTTCCCTTCCTGAGGACTTTCTCGTTTTTGTAAAGGGAAGGACTCAGAAATACCATGTTTTTGGTACGGTTCATTTGGAGTATCCCACCTATTTCGCTCCTCTACCGGGGTGCCGAATTGGCGTAACAGGTTGAAATACATCCCAATCAGATTACCGGTTGAAAGCAACAGAGCGAGCCTTCTTGGTATTTGAGGTAACTGCACAACCTGCAAAGCTTTCCCTGGGCCCAATAGCAACACTTTTGTCGCGTGGGTTGCGAAACAGGTGCCGGCATTGGATTTACAGTTGAAACGACCGCAAACGAATTCGGCCAGCCAGCTGGTTGGCCATTCGGCACCAACATGAACGGCCCAAACGATCCTGAAATGGTCGTGCAGAGGCAAGGCGGAGACAATGCCCTGAGCGTTACCGTGAGCGTTACAGGACGAAGGCTCGGGGGAAAGTACGACGGTATGGGCTTGGACCATGGTCACCGCCTTTACAACAAGGTCATCCCGGTCGAGAGGATCGAAGCCATCCCATATGGCCAGGCTTGGAGAGGGGGGTGCCAACAACAGGCTGGACAACCCACCGGCCGAGAACCCCAGTATAGTCGTCTGCGTCGCCATAAACCCTAAGCATCGGCGCCTTGGAAAACACGCCGGGCTTTACAATTAGACGAACACCTCCCACACAGCCCCCCGAGTATATAGGAACCTGCGCCGCAAAGCGCAAACCGATCGGCAGTTTCTGCGCGGTGACGATTCGCTCCACTCCAGTTCGCCAGGTTGCAATCCCTCCGCGCGAAAAGCCCATGACTGCGATACGTCCCCGGTCAACACATCGACGCGAAGCCTCAGCACAGATGATTCATTTAGACAGGGCCATTTGAATGGTTCTTCATTTTTCACTCTGTTTTGGACAAGATTGGGGACCTTTCTGATTTTTTCAAGGTGTTATTAAAAATGGCCGACCCAGAATTATTTTCGCTCCATTCGAAAGAATATATAGTGCAGAAATCAAGATAATATCGTTACAATTTTCCGTGAGATATTGGGGGTAATGAAAGCAAGCTTGGAGGACAAATCGATCATGGGATTTATAGCAGACTTCTCTTACCCACTCAAAATACAAAATAACAATTCGGGAACAGCATTCCATAAGCGATTTAGGCTTGTCAAGACACATGGGGATTTGGAGGTTGCTGGAGAATTTGAGATTAACCTATTGGGTGCTCCACTAAGCGCTGTCAGATTACTGCAACAATGACCGAAGGAAGGATGAAGACGATAATGACAAAGCTCATGAATCGAAGACTGTGGACTCGACGAATTGTAAACGTGCTACTTTTCGGATGGATAGCTATCGTCATTGCAGCACCGGCATCCGCCGCGGACGGTGTGTCAACCGAGGCGGGCCCGGAAGGTCCGGCGCAGACTGCCTATGCCCCGGATACCGGGCCTGGACCGGTGATAATTGTAATTTCGGGGCAAAGTGGCCCCAATTCATATCAGAGTTATGCTGCAGAGCTTGCTAAGCTTGGCTACTACTCGGTCCTCCTCACCGGCAAGGATATCCTTAACCCTGAACTTTCCGGTGAGGCCAATTTGAAGAAGGCAATCGATCGGGCTCAACGCTCGCCTCATGCTTTACCCGGTAAAACTGCGGTTATCGGCTTTTCTCTTGGCGGAGGCGGCGCACTTTACAACGCAACGCCACTGTCGGATCTCATTTCTGTGGTGGTGGTCTATTACCCGTACACCAAGAGTTGGGCAAGCAAGATGGACTGGTTTGTCAAACGCTTCCAAGTTCCGGTCTTGGTCTTGGCTGCTCAACTCGACAGGTATATGGATTGCTGCGTGATCGAAACGGTGCAAGCCATGGAATCGGCTGCAAAACTGAACGGGAAGCAATTCGAACTCGTGGTATACGCCGAGGCGAACCATGGATTCAATCTGCAAACTGGTGCCAAAGGAGAACCTGCCAGTGCCTATCGTAATGACGACGACCGAGACGCGTGGCGCCGCACCGTCGAAATGCTCAATCGGTACCATTCTTTAAAGTAAAAGCTGGGCATTTTTGACTGATTGAAGTTTTACTGGCTTAAACTTGACCCTTCGCATTTTCGGTCAAAAATACCCAATCTTATAATCTTCCATACATTCGATACACTTTTGCGTCATTATTGGTTGAAAACAAGAGAACTTGTACACGTCAGGAAACTACTAGAACCTGTCATCAGCGATTGGAGAAGAATATGGTTAGTCGAATTTCGATTTTGATCTGCCTAGCACTTTTGTTTGCATCCTCTGCCCGGACTGGAATGAGTTCGGAGGAATTGAAGGATCATCAACAAAAGTTGATAGAAAGGGAAATGAAGAAGGAGGAAGCCAGACAGGAGAAGACGTCCAGGGCTGCCATAGCTCTTAACAACAGAGATTTTGATCAAGTCATCGACTTAACTTCTGACATCATCTACGATTACCGACTTAAAGGCGCAGCCAAGGCCGAAATGCTGGCTATGAGGGGGCTGGCCTTTTTCCAAAAGGGTGACATCATCAAAGCCAAGGAGGATGTCGATCAGGCGATATCTGAAAACAGACAGGAGGTAAAGGCCTACCTGATCAGAAGCAGTATTTATGAGAAGGAAAACAGAAAAGAGCAGGCCATAGCTGACATGGAGACGTATGTGCGTCTTAAACCCAATGACCAGGAGGGGCAGGTAAGGCTGCAAAAGCTCAAAGTTCAGACCGGCGCAAGTTTGCCAGTTCCACCCCAGCCTGGAATTTTTGCCGAATCTGCGCCCAACCCTGACCAGACGAGTGCAAATTCCAGCACGCCAACCGGCGGCTGACCTGGCCCTCAAGCTTGTCGAGGCCCCCAACAAGAGCTATGCCCTGTACAAGCCTGCCAACTGGAAGGTCAATGAAGATCCACGCCCGGAGAGCATGCGCATTACTGTCATCGCACCTGATCAAAGTGCGGCTGTAGATTTCTTGTGGATACGAAACCCTGGTGGTCAGATCAATGCGCTGCACGCCCTGGCTGCCTACCAGCACCGTCTGGTACCATCGGGAGCAGAGATTGTCTGGAGTGATATTTATTGCTCCCCCGACAACTCCCGAGCCACGGTTACCATGCGGTATCGGGCAGCCGACATGTCGCTCGAAGGGAAGCTCTACCTCGAAGCCTCGGCCACGGCCTTTAGTGTGCAAGGTTATATGGCACGGGAAGGCTTGTTGGCTCAGCAACGGCCAATGTTGTACAACATCATGGCAAGCCTGGCTTTCTCCAAAAAGCCCGGCCCCCAACCAGTTAAAGCTGAGGCATTTAATCCCAAGTATGTCAATGTTCCTTTGATCAACCGTCCTGCCCAGGACGGCAGCTTGACCATGAGAACGCCCAGTGACTGGGGTTTTTTAGCTGCACAAGGTAAGGTAATCACCAGTGCTGACAACGGCAGCCAGGGATTTGCCTTTCTCGTCTTTTCCGGAAATCCGATTCTACGAGGAGCCACCGTGGCCCAGGGGGTTATTGCCCAACCTTATATGACTCCAAACCAGGCTATACAGGTTATACTTTCTGGATTCGGACATCGAAATATTAAGATTACAAAAAGCCAACCAGACCCAACAACCAATCAGGAATTTTTCCAGCAAGTAGGGCGTCGCTCTGATGCTCAGGATATGATGGTAACGTGGACATCGGCCAAAGGATCCTCTTGTCTTGGGTTTTTCAAGGTCATCAATGCTGCGCCTTCACCCACCGGATTGTGGTTTTGCATGCTGGCCGGTACCTGGGGACCCCATCAGGATTTTTATCTGTATTACCCCATGTTGGAACAAGTGGCATCATCCTTTTCCATCAACGATCAGTATGCACGCCGCTATATCCAGGATGGACTGAAGAGAGCCCGTGAGCTACATGACAAGACAGTAGCCATGATGCGCGACAACGCCAAAGGCCTTGAACGGCAACAGGCTGAATGGGAAACCAGGCAAAAACAAAAGGATTTTATCGATTCAAAGTGGGACGATCACCGGCGTGGTAACAGCTACTGGGTTTCCGAGCTGGAGAACGGGAAGGTCTACCAGACCGACAGCCACGGCATCAGAGACAAAGGAACCAATGATTATTACGAAGGAAGTAACTATAATTATACTAATTTCGAGGGACGTAGCCCACGTCATCCCTCAGAGACTATGCGAGAAGTGAGTCGCCATGAAGCTGAGCAGATGATGAGCCGGTGATCAATACCTTTGGTAACACTCAGTCGTGTCGTCTTTTTGGCCCAAATTTAGTGATTCTTTTCTACCCATCCGACACGTGCGGTTGGTTGAAAAATGTGGATACCAAGCTTCGCTTCTATTTTTCTCTGAAAGATGCTTTTGATTGAAGCTGGCTGGCTCCACCTCAATTTAAGTCAGGTCGGTCCGTCTCAATGGCGTTTCTGGGGTTTGTCGAGATAGTCAACGCCCTCTTCCTGCAATGCCTCCAGCTTTTCTTCAATCATCTCACAGAGGGTTTTCAGCACCTTGATGCGAGCGAAGTTCTTGTCGTTGGCTTCCACCAGAGTCCACGGGGTAAGCATCGTGCTGGTTCGGTCTACCATGTCGCACACGGCTTGTTCGTAGGATTCCCATTTTTCACGATTGCGCCAGTCTTCCTCCGTTATTTTGAAACTTTTAAACCCAGTCTTCTGCCTGTCCTCGAAGCGGCGAAGTTGTTCGTCCTTGGTAATGGCAAGCCAGAATTTAACGACAAGCAGATTGTGCCTGACCATCTGCGCCTCGAAATCATTGATTTCGCTGTACGCCCGCATCCAATCGACTTCGGCGCAGAATCCCTCGACGCGTTCCACCAAAACCCGACCATACCAGGAACGATCAAAAATCGTGACACGTCCCTTGCGCGGGAGGTGTCGCCAGAATCGCCAGAGATAGGGCTGAGCGCGTTCCTCTTCAGTGGGTGCGGCAATGGGTATGACTTGGTAATAGCGGGCATCCAAAGCCCCTGTAATATGACGGATGCTGCCGCCTTTGCCGGCGGCGTCGTTGCCCTCGAACACCACAATAACCGACAAGTATTTGAATTTGGGATGGCGCGTCAGGGCATTGAGCCGGCCTTGGTACTTTTCTCTTCTTATCTTGAACTTATCCTTATCAAGCGTTTGTTTCATGTCCAAGGTTTTCAACAGGTGCAGATTGTCGATAGGTGGCATCAAAGGTGGTGCAAGGACCTTGGGTGGTGGTACTTTTTCCTGTTCCAGCCGACCCTGGATTGCCTTGAGAATAACCTTACCAACGGTGAGATTGCGGTAATTCGCATCCTCACCTTCGACGATCAACCAGGGGGCTTCGGCAGTACTGGTGTGACGAATGACGCTTTCATGGACTTCCTGATACTTGTCATAATCCTTGAAGCGTTTCCAGTCACGGTCTGTGACTTGCCAGCGGGTAAGGGGATTCTTTTGCAGCGACTTGAGACGTTTCTCCTGTTTGTCTTTTGCCAGATGCAACCAGAATTTGATCAGCAGGGCACCTTCGTCCACCAGCATTTTTTCGAGTCGCTTGGCCCGCTCCATGCTCTGCTCCAGATCGGCAATTTTGGTGACTCCACGCACTCGGTTAAGAATAGGCCAAGTATACCAGGAACCGAGAAATACGCCTATCTTCCCCTTTGGCGGTAAGGCCCGCCAGAAGCGCCACATCATTGGGCGATCGAGTTCTTCGTCTGAAGGTTCGCCCATGCCATGGGTCTGAACGTGGCGTGGGTCCATCCATTCATTTAGCAGGTTGATGGTTGCGCCGCGTCCTGCGCCGTCCAATCCGCCGATCAGGATAATCACTGGAAATTTGGCCGATTTCGCCAGTTCCATCTGGGCGGTGAGAAGGGCTTCACGCAGGGGAGGAACTTCCTGATCATAGAGAGACTTTTTGATTTTGTGTCCCAATTCAGCTGATTCAAACATGTGTCTTCTCCATTTTAGCTCATGGGCTGCAAATGGGGGTTGTCCCTTGAACCCACACCCCTGGTTGTAGCAGCAATAAGGTAGTCGGTCGGCGGCGAAGCACTTTCTCCAATCGTCGTCAGGGCCAATACCATCAGAGCAGAGGCCATGATAATGTGAGATTTCGCATCGACGCTTCTCTTCAGAGGCTGTTTAATGTTCATCTGTGACCGGCTCTGGAGCAAGGCCATATTTATCACATCTCACCTCAAACCGATTGATTGGCAAGGCAGGCCGCTGCTGCGTGAGTCCCCTCCGACAATTTCCTGCAGGACCAAACTCCATTGACAGCTGTCACAAATCAGTACTGGCCGGTTAAGGTTTTTCATCTGGCTTTCGATTCAAGCAACCGTATATGAATTGCGCTCACTCAGGGTGATATACCATTGCTATTTTTGGAATTCTAAAAACAGCCCATGCTGACGAAGCACCTTCCTATCCAATGCATGAAAACTAGCGCTGGCATTAGATACCAAGCTTGCCAAGACCTTATGTACAAAAAAGAAGGTTCATTGCTCCATTTTGATGGGTTGTGCCTGGTCGGGATTATAACAAAAGACCATTTTTTTTGATATGCCACTTTTTCTAATGTTCCTGAGCATTCAAAAAATACTCAGGAAGCTCAACCCTGATGAGTGCTTTTGAATCGAGGCTTGCCATGGCAAATTTATAAATGGTGAAAAGACCAGGACAGTTTGATTCGGTAATGATGGCAGCTGGCCAAATTAGCAGAGGCCTTTCACTCTGGGGCAAGCATGATAATCGTCTACAAAGGGTCACTATTGCCAAATTTCGGAGAATAACACCCTGTTTTGCGGGACATAGGTCTTGGCAAGCTGTCGGGAAAAAGAGATTTTGATGGATTGGATGGGAAGGATCATCATTGGCAATAGCTCTTTCCTTTAGGACGTCCGAAGAAAGCGGCTACTTATCACTCAGATAACCTGGCAGCGATATCTGTCAAGGCTCCTCGGAGGTGATGCTGCAGCAACGGCGGTGGTGCTGGCAGTTTTCCTAGGCGGGCTATCTATTGGTTACGGTCTGTTTGGAAAATTCTCTTCACGAATCAAGCGACCAGTGCGTGGTTACGAAACCCTTGACCAGAACAAGTAGGAACAGGATACCCCGTTTTTCAACCAGGGTAGCAATGGGGTAGCACGGACAAAAAAAACACTTACCGGGTTAACGATAAGTGCTTGATATGTTTGGTACCCTCGGCGCGAATCGAACGCGCGACTCCAGGATTAGGAAGATTCAAGGCTGACTTTCTTCAAAGTTCTTTTTTATTCTGAATCAATTGATATTGTGATGTATTTCATTCTTATCAACAGTCCGAATGTGCTTTCGATTTCTGTCAAATTCCCACTTTTTCTGAGCATGATTACACAGGAATTACACAGACATTTCCACGCGGAAAATGGCAAGCACACCCTGTTTAATACTTTTAACACTCTGATGCTTAGGGTGACAGGATGGGTTGTCTGGTTCGTCCGGTTGAAATTCGGAACGGCAAGGAAATACTTTGACAGAGGGCCACCTCCAGTCCTCCCGGTTTTTGATCATATCGGCACCGCACCTGCATCGATCAAGTTTTTGTTCTCTTCATTTTTGATGGTAAACAACCTTTTGCTTGCCCTCATTCACTCAACGGCAAGGTTGAAAGTTCCGGTACCGCTTTTGGCATGGTTGATGAAGAGTTCATCGGATATGGCGGCGACAAGATGATTCCGCTGGTCTGCCAGTTTGGAGGTCACCCTTGTCTGGTTTTTGTCGAATGGTGACAGGATGAGCAGTCTGTTCCCTGCAAGAGCTGTTTGCCAATTGCTTGGAAACCGCATATTTTCAATGGCCCTGGCCGGACAAATGATGATCGGCTGGGAACCTCGCAACAAAATATTCAGGCACTCACGTTCCATTTCAGAATGGAAACCACTGACAACAACGCGGCCCGCATCGCGTAGGGCACTTATCTGATCAAAGGCCGGTAGAATAAGGCTACCGGGACAACTTCTAGAACAAAAGAGGCCGATGATGGGAGCGGGAGTATCAACAAGGATAGCAAGATTACCCGCAACCGTAAGTTGGGGGAAGGCGTTTCCAGACTGTCGATTAAGACAATCCGGAAAACCCCTGTCTTTTTCAGTGATGGTCCTGGACTGCATGATTAAGGGGCAAAGTTGTCATGCCGGTTGGCAATGCTGCCGGAGCCATCCTTTCTGTTCAAGGACATCCCAGGTTAACCTGATATGCTTTTCCTGGAACATCTTTTTACGACTGTTCCAGCCATAGGTCTTACTGACCGCCTGGTCTGCCGTTACAGCACCTTCCTTGCTTACTACCCAATGGACTGTGGACAGCAATTCCATGCCAAAGGGAGTTTCAAAACCAGCGATAAGGTCAACGACCTGTTGAAAATGGCGTTGGGTATCAGAATGATCTTCCAGAAAACTTTCTGCTTGAGGAAGGACTTCGCGGACCAAATTAATCTGACGATCAGGATTATCCTCCGCATCACCATAGCCGGTTATGAAGTGCCCTTCCATAAGGTTCAGCACATGTCGGAGATTTCGAGCATAGGGGCCATACTGACCCTTCTGGTACTGCAGTTTCAGTCCCTCACCCGCTTCCTGCATAAAATACATCAATTTGTGGACTTCCAGCAAAGTCACAAAAGGGTCCATGACTGCCGCCAGATAACGCCGCATCAACACAAGCAAGGCTGCTCGACCAACAGTCAGGCCCGGCACTTTTTTGAGATGAACCATTTCTTCGACAGGCGGAGCCCCTGTCGGCTCATATAGCAGTACCTTCACATCACCAACATCCTGAAAGGCTTGTTCTATTTTTGTCCGGACATCGTCCCAGCGTAAGCCTCCAAGGCCGCAGCCAAGGGGAGGGATGGCAATAGAGTGAATATTTTTACTGCGCACCTCTGCAACCAGCGCCTGCAACCCAGTCTCAATATCCTCCATTCGGCTTTTACCCTTCCAGTGCCGCTTGGTGGGAAAATCGATAATATACCTCGGATTGTGAAGCCGATTCAAATTATGAACCAACATCTTTCCTGGCAGCAACTCTTTCTTCTCGCAGGCCGCCTGGTACTCCTTAAAAGAATTATCCGGAAAAGCCTTCTTGAACTGCAGCGCTATCCCCCGGCCCATAACTCCGACGCAATTGACCGTGTTCACCAGCGCCTCGGCCTTTGCCCGCAGAATATCTCCTTGTTTCAGTTCAATCATAATGTCACCTCACCTGCTCAGTAATACCATGATCCTTCAACTGACACGACAGGTTTATGCCGGGCTTGTTGAAGGATTGTGTTCACCTGATTCTGCAGAGCTGCATCAATAACCCCGATTTTTTCAACAAACTGCCAAGGAAAGGTATCGTAAATCAGAAATTCGGCCTGTTTTCCTTCCTTGATCAGTGGATCACGAAAGTCAGTCGATTGAACAGCATTCCAGGCGATCTGATTCAATCCAGCACGACTATTATAAAAATCAGCAAACTTGGTTCCGGCGTTTCTATCTGAAAGTGCCCAGCGCACACCCTGCCGGTGGCCCAGTCTATAATTGATTCAAGATCCGCCTGCAAGTGCAAGATGGTGCGCTGCCCACCGTGATACGTCATATCGGGGTGGTTGTCCCTATAGATAATATAGAGCATGATGGAGCGGGGGCAAAAATAAAATGGCACATAATCGCCAACCTTGGTGGCCAGATTGCAGGGTACGTCAAGATCAAATAGTCGCCGCCTTTTGATTTCAGGCATGCCGATAATTTTCTGTTCTGCCCCTTGAGCTGCACCCCGCTGACCGTCCGATTCGATACACCCTGCAGCAATGATAGAGGCAAGATTATCGAAGTGGGTGATATGGTATATTTTGGGTTGTGACGGCAATTTAGTCATAGTGTCAAAATTTTACTGATATCAGGTCCATGCTATAATAAAAACTACACATCCAATACGTCATCTTCTTTTTCGGCTCTGGAAAAACTAGAGTTGAAATTACAGATATCTTCCATGAACTCAGGAGATAACCCAGTCACATTTTTAGCAAGAAATTCATCTATTTCAGAAATCTCTCGCTCACACGCGGGCAAGAAAAAATTGCCAATCCTTCCTTTATTATCTTTATAAACGTAATTCTTCTTTAACGATGTGCGCAGATTTTGACCAAGTTGCGCCAAGTGATTTCTGTGCTTTTCGGGAACAGACCCGATAGACAAAGGGAATCTAGTTAGCAACCACTTTTTAAGATTAAAAGCATCCGACGCCACAATCCACCACCAATATCCCATTGAGCTACATAGTAATGAGAAAACGATATTGGCATCTTCTTCGGTGTCGAAAAATATAACCGGCTGTACGTGCTGGAAGAGAAGGCCGCCCATCCAAATTAGTTGTTTCAGGAATATCTCGCCATGCAGGAAACCAATTATATGCAGTGCCCCCAACATAAAGACATGGTGTAGGAAAATTAGGCGCTAATTCCGCAAGATTATTAAAAGGGATTGATCGTGTTAAGTCTATGATTAGAGGCGAATTAGATTCAATAATCTCCTTTAGAGCATTGGCTTGGATCTGACTTGACACTTTGGGGATACCCTTTGAAATGTCCAAATTAATACATGCAAATTTTATGATATTAAAAAGATGCTCTCGATACTCGGCGTTCCACCGAAGAATGGTTGTCGTTGCTGAATAGTTTCTTTGTTTATCGAAAGATCTGCTGAGAATAGCTATTGTGCAGCGAGTTCGCACCTCATTACTAAATAAAGCGCTTGGGATACGGTCAAAGTGAGCCCAAAACCAAACCCCTTCCTCCTTTTGTAACTCTGTTCTAAGAATTTCAAAGGGACGTTTTGTTGAGAAAGATATTGAAAGTGGCAGTATCATTCCAAACTTTCCATTTTTAATTTGGAGCAACCGCATAGAACGTTCAACAACTAGTGTATATACATCTTCATCACGGCTCCATATACTTAGTGCGCTTTTATAAGTTGATACCAATAGAGATCGGTTTAATTCCTTAGGAATTTCTACATAAGGTGGATTCCCGATAATCACATCAAATCCGCCATTGGCCATAATACCGTAATACTCAATAAACCAGTGAAAGGAATGGTGGCTGTGTACCCATTCTCATAAGTATCCTTGTCCTTCTTCTGCATTGATAGCCTTATCTGTCCGGCCAACGCTCTGTTAGTTCATTCTCCAGGCCAGCCAACCGTTCCCGCACCCTCATCTTGTCGGCGGGGGGCACGGAACCATCCCCTCCACCTGCCGACGACGAAAAATATCGAAAGGCCTGCTGCAGGTCCTGAGCCTTCTGCCTCGATCTTGAGCCATACGCCCAGCATCCATCCCCGGCAATAAAGTTGCGCCCTTTGAGGTCGTCACCGCTGCTTTCACCTCATCATAGGTGGCAAAGCCGACCAGGGTATTGCCGCAGCGGATATTGAAATCGATATCCGGCAGGGGCTCGATCTGATCGCCCCGCTCCACCTGGGCCACCATCTTCAGAAAGAGCCGGAGCTTGCAGATTTCCACGGCCTCGGCCATGATGTCCACCCCGTAAAGATTGTTCAGGATAATGGACTTCATGATGAAATAGCTCTGATTGGGATGAGCCTCAACCTCGGCCAAGCTCGGCCTGAAATCGCTGAATTTTTCCGGATGCTGTTTTTCATCTGACTGGGCCAGCTCCGCCACAAAGGCCTGCATACGATCAGGCATGCCTCATAGAGCGGCTCCAGGATATTGAGGGCGGCGAACAAGAAGGCACCGGAGCCACAGGTGGGATCAAGAATGGTGATGCCGATTCGGCTTTTCTCTTGAGTTTTTGGGGATACGACCGACAATGGCACGCCACAAAGCACGCAACAGTTCCGGCCCGTCACAGTTTTCAATGACATCCTGAGCAAACTGCCGGATATCGAGGTTGTAGGTAATACAACATTGATCGACCTGCACCGCACCGCCAGCAAGTTTTACCCGAACCTCTTCATATCGCCGACGCCGAGCCACTACCTCACGCCAGATTTCCGTGGGCAGGGCGTAGCTCTTCCGCGGGCCGGTGGTTCCAGTCTTTACGTCGTTTCAGCAGATCGGGTCTTCGGCTGAATCCCGACCGACCTCTATTTCCGGGGGTCAGCGGAAGTTCACAGCCCTTTCGCACTGCCTCATAGATATAACGATCCGGATCCTTCTGTAAGTGATTCCAGACGCGATTGCTCTCCCTCAAAGGCGACCTTACATTTCCTCTGGGCCGCATCAAATAGATAGGGAATAATCGTGTTCTTGCTGATGTATTCGGTGATGTCCTCCTTGGTATAATAGGCCCCCATCTGTTTCTGGTTAATAGTCGAGTAGCCCGGGGGAGTCTCACCCCCAGGCCCTCACAGATCCGGACGTGAACCTCTCGGCTCATCCGGCTCCTATTGTCCAGCCGAAGGCCGCATACCAAGTATCTGCCAATGGGCAAACAACTGTGGTTGTCGAAGAGCTACACGCCCTAACCAATGCGTTGCTCTCCGTTGGCGCCCTCTCATATTCTTATATTTCCTCATGGCCCATTTTGTTATCATGCGATTCAGGATGTGAAACACCTTATACATTTCTGATTTGTAAAACTTCGCATAATAATTGATCCATCCTCGCAGCTTAGGGTTGAACATTCGTGAGAAGTCCTCAAGGGATTTGTCCGTTCGGTTATGAATCCGCCAACTCCGCATCTCGTCACGTATTGATTTGGATGCTTTGTTACTCATGGCAGGCAGGAACCCGACAAAGAAACTTCCCTTCTTACTCATTGCAACCCGTGGCCTGAAAGTATAGCCCAGGAAGTCAAATGTATAATTTGGGTAGTCCCTTCGCCTATCGTCTTCCTTACAGTAGACAATCTTTGTTTTCTCGGGATGTAACTCCAGCCGACACTCCATGAGTCGCCGTTCAATTGCAACACGTAACCTTTCAGCTTGTGATTCACTACTGCAATGACAAACCACATCGTCAGCATATCGCTCGAACAGGACTGCCGGAAAAGCACGTCCCATCCATTTATCAAAGGCATAATGCAGAAACAGATTCGCCAGCAAGGGACTTACAACCCCACCCTGTGGAGTTCCTTTGCTCCTCGTTTCAATTGATCCATCTGGATACTGGACTGGACATTTCAGCCACCGCTCAACATACATCAGGACCCATCGGCAATCTGTATGCTGCCGCACCGCCTTCATCATGAGCTCATGGTCGATATTATCAAAGAAACCCTTGATATCGAGATCCAACACCCACGGATTCCGCCAACATCGTTGACGTGCCACCCCAACCGCCTCCAATGGCAGACTTACCCGGACGATATCCGTATGAGTCTTCATGAAAATGCGGTTCAATAAGGGGTTCCAGGAGTTGTTTGACTACCATCTGGGCGATTCGATCTGCCACTGTCGGTATTCCCAACGGCCGCATTCTTACCATCGCCTTTTGGTATCTCGACTCGACGCACCGGAGGGGGAAAATAACTCCCCGAGGACATACGATTCCATAACTTTGTAGAGATTATTTTTCAAATCCTCTTCAAAGTCGGCTATCGACTGCCCATCAACTCCAGCTGCTCCGCGATTTGCCTTTACTCTCTTAAATGCCTCCCAAACCTGATTCTTGGAAATCTGGAATGGCTTTGCTTCCTTCAAAAAGATCCTCCCAAATTCTGGTTGTCTTAATGGTAAAAGCTGAACAATGTAGCCCCTTCGCTCCATCTCCATTACAGAAACTTCGTCACTACTACAGGCTACTCCGCCCCTGTGCTCCGCATCGGTACTCTCATCCTCATGGGTTCTCCACTTGGATTTCTCCCTTAACATCGGAACGACAGGTTCCCACGTTCCCCACGAAAGCCAAGATCATGTTCACGCCACCTTTATGCCGGTCACCGCTCGGGCAATAAACAGGCTCCCCCCGAACTTATCCTGGGATGGAAATAGTTCCCAGTTTTGACGACATCTTTATTTTTTCGACACCTCATCAGTGGTTCATTGTCATTCGTCTCCATGATCCATACCTGACCCGATCTTGCCGGGCCTTTTCCTTAACGCTCACCACCATGGCTCTTTACCACAGCAGCTTAAGGTGGTTTGAAGCCTGCTCCTGCAAGCCGACCCCGAGGGACCTACCCTCATCTTTCGTGCAGCCTCGTGGCGCACTATTTCCAAATATACATAACCAAGCACATCGGGGTTGATCTCGTTGTCATGCCGCAGAGGACGTTCATCCAAATGCCAGTGGTACTGCTCGAAGAAGGCAAAGAGACGATCAAAGGCGTCGTCACTTATCTGGATATCGTTATAGTCATGTTCAAGTTGATGAACATCAAACAGGCCGCCATTAAGGTACGGCACCTTGCCAAGATTTCGTTCGAGGTCCGGATCTCGATCTATCTTTTTCTTGCCAAGACCCTCATGAAAAAGCCGCAGCAAAAACTGGCGATAAAAAGAATAAAATCGACCTTCGCCCTTTTCCTTCTGCATCTTCTGTAACCGGTTGCGCAGATAGTCAAGATCGTTATCGAGAAAGCCCTTTTTCTGGATAAAGTAGACGAACATCAACCGGTTGAGCATGATAGAGGCGTACCATTGCCGGTCACCCATATCGGAAATGCCTTGGACAAATTTCAGGAAGGCGGTGTGTTCTTTCTTGAACAGTTCGTAAAATTTCTTGGTGATTTTTTCGACATCAAAGGCGGCACGGGTCCGACCCGCCATATCGACGATACTGATTGACTCCTCTTCATTGAGGGTTACCACCAGCTTTGCGAGTTT